>DSEQ01000021.1 GCA_011056555.1 Candidatus Zixiibacteriota bacterium
CGATGGCCGCCCCCTGGTATCCAAAGAAATGACCTCCGGCAGCAGTTACCGTAGCGGCAATCAACATGTGATAGACCCGGCTCCATTGCAGAGCCGGGCCTTTCTTAGGTTTAAAGATCGCCATCTATTCTCCAAACTCAATCAGCAAAGAGAGCTTTGGTGTTGTCTGCTGCAATCCGAAATTGTAATCTGTACCCACTGCAAAACCAAGGCAAAAATTCTGGATGCTCCAGGTCTTTGCCAGAGCGATGTATCCGGTCACATAGGTTACAGCAGTCTGCGCGTCTCCGATATAGTCCAATCGATCAAAACCCGGGCCTCCCTCCACGCCCCAGTCTTTCCAGATATACTGACGGATCACAGTTTTTAAGCTCAGGTTCTGCTCGAGATCAATATTCAGGCCGTCTTCCTTAGTATACTCGGCCTGATAGGCAAACACAGCGACCATAGTGATTGTGCTGGGAGTAACCGCATATTTGAATCCGCCGCCAAAGTCAAACGCAGTTTGTGTCCGATCGGCCGCCCCCTGCATCACTCCCAACCGAAAGAATGCGCCCACAGGTATTCCGGGCGCTTCGTCTGTCTGGGCTATCAAGAATGAAGGTCCCAGAAGGAAGATAAAAACCAGAATAATTAGCACTCGTCTCATGTTGTACCTCCGTTCAACTTTTTTGCTGCCTTGGATAATTCCTCCGATGTGATCACGCCCTTAAGTGCTTTCCTTGACAGGGCGCCGGAGATTATCCTGGTTGCAATTTGTTTTTTCTCTTCGATCTTCTTTTGCAGTTTGGCTGAGGGAACAGGTGGAACCCGTTTTGTCGAATAGTCGGGAAAGCCGAGCTTTTCGATAAAGAAGTCGATGTACCCGTCAACTCTGTCGATCCACTCTGAGTCCGGGTAGCTTGCGATCAGATTGTCGGTGATCTCATCAGCCAGTCCCGCGAGCCAATGGAAATATCGCTTCCTGGTGCCGACCTTCAGCCACTCTACCAGAAACTTGCTAATGAACAATCCCAGTCCGACATATACGATATTATCAATTCCGCCGAACCGTTCGATGACCCACATTACAACATCTTCCATGCCTTTACCTCCTGGGGCTCCCGGCCCCTTTAGAATTTTATCTGAAAAGCCTGCGTATCCCCAGAATCCTCGTCTCGAGATAGCCGGCAATGCTGACCTTATTGCCCTGATTACCTCCCAAGAGATAGATCAGATCCGACCTGCTGTACTCGGCCTCTTCTTTTCGGCCGGCATAGAAACCGACATGACCCGGGGCGTCCGTCACATCGGGTCCCGGCTGGTTACCGCTTCCCCGCTTGAGAATGACCACATCAAATCCGACTCGGGCCTGCTCGATGTCCACCGACCTTCCAACCTCGAGCCACGACCTGGCCCGCAAGTCCTTTGACCTGGGGAGTCGCAAAAGCCAGCAGATATAATTAACGAATGCCGAACACCAGGGGACCTCATCATGCTCCGGCCATTTCTGATCAAGCCTGAGCATCGCCAATATCTGGGGATTATCCTGATTAAGAGGCAGTTCTTCCATTCCCACAAATCTCTGGGCAAGTTCAAAGGCGTTGATGCTGATTTTATTATAAATTAACATTCCGGTCCCCCTCATTCATCACTGGTTGCAGTCAGGTCAATAATTGCCGCCGGGGGCACGTTGTCTGTCGTGGTCACCGTCGCCACATTGGAAAGCCCCGACCAGTTGCCCGCCTCGTCGGAAGTCTTGACTGCAAAGTGATAAGTCGTATTGGCCTCCAGACCCTCGACCGTGAAGGTCTCGGGACTGCCTGCCTCTTGCGGTACAGGCTCACCCGTGGCCTCAATGCAGTCATTCCAATTCTGCTCGGTGATCGGGTTGAGCGAGTAGCGCACATCGTACTGGTAGGCTGTGCCCACATTGCCGTCGTCTCCCGGCGCAGTCCAGTTCAAGGTTACCGATGTCACCTCCTGGCCAAAAAGAGATCCGCAGAGGATCATCGTCCAGAGAAATATTAACAGCACGCGCTTCATAGCTCCTCCTTGTCTATCCTATGATTACCACCTTGGGTTGAGATGTGCCGCCGCTGGTGCGCAGAACCTCAACCGCTAATTGTGTCAGCCGCAGTTCGGGCGAGCCCTCTCTCAAGACTTCCACCACCTCCTGGGTGATGCGCCCGGCGGCCTCGGTGGAAGGAATAGCAGGTATGGCGCTCCCGGCCGTCCCCACACCGAACCAGTCGAAGTAGCTATCATAAGAAGCATAAACACCCACGGCCCCGGAAGCATGGGCTGAATCGGTGGTGTCGATCATCCAGGATGCAGGCTCGTCCTCACCGTCGCGCCAGACCTTCGCCCGCAGGGTCGTCCCGCTGACGTATAGTCGCAGCCAGTACCAGAAATCTTCTTCGATCTTCTTGCGGGGAACAACGTCCTCCGTGTCCAGGTCGAAGTCCTCCAGTACATAGAGGAGTCCGTCTTCTATTTTCCGAAGCGAGAGTATGTTTCCGTAGACGTCCAGCGCCAGGAAGTAGCCCTGCTTGCCGTTGCTGTCGGTGGAGGCGCGCGCCACCAGCCCGGTGACCCGCTGACCCGCGTAGGTGGGCATCACCCTGCCCTTCAGGTCGACATCGGCGGGCGTCCCCACGTCGTCCCAGGTAAGAGCGTGAGCGACCCCGATTACCGAGGCATCGCCTTTGAGCACCATGTCGCCGAAACTCGAACCACTCACGGGTTCGCCCGAGGCCGCCTCTATGGTCCAGGTGAAGTAGCCTGAATCCCAGGTCTCGCTCCAGTCCGGTGGAGGATTGCCGTCCGAGTAGCCGCTATCTGAAAAGTCTGTTGAGAATTGCGCCATGCGTCACCTCCCTCAGGTTGTCAGTTTCACGCCATACTCGGCCCCATTGACATCGGAATCACTCCATGCGCTGGAGGGGTCGGAGGGCGGGTTCTCAAAAATTTCCTGGCGAGTCTTATAATTGTCGTAGCCGTCCAGCTCGGTGCCGGTGTAGTCAGTGGAGCTTATTCTTATCAGCGGCGTGAATTTTCGCTGTCCGGCATCATCTTTTCTGAGCGCCAGATTTAAGGCCACAGCCAGGATATTGGCGCCCGAGATAGGCGTCAAATTGTCGAAAGTATAGCTGTCGATCTCGTTCAAAACGTCGGTCGAATTATAGGTGCTGTCGTCATCCTGATCGTTGGCATCATCGACGTTGGCGTAATTGCTGGTTCCCGAGGGGGTCGGAGTCCATTGAGAATAATTGCCGGCACCGTCCGGCCAGAGTGTATCTATCCGACAATCCCCCTGGAAGTCGTCGTCAGCAATGTAAAGGTCATCCAGACGCAGATACCCGCCTCCGCTGATGCTGCCTCTCAAGTTGAGTGCGTCCACTCCGGAGTCGGTCCCCGCCTTCGTATCTGCGCCGGAATCAGAAACAACGGTCGACTCGTTGACCCTGACCTCGTAGCTGCCGGATGAGTCATGCACGTAGATCTTGAACTCGAGGTAGATCCAGGTGTTGACGGCGATCACGCCCGAGGAGGACTGCCCCAGGATCGTGCCACTGTAGTCACCCCGCCTGACTGTCACGCTCCCGTCGCTTTCGACCTTCACCGTGCACTGTACCGTCGCGTTCCTGATGAGCCGGAACCCGGAGTGGTTGGCCAGGGAGCTCATGTGGAGGGCGAAGCCGCAGACGACCGTCTCCTTCACCGCCAGGAGATAGCTGACTACATTTCCCGGGCTGGCAGCCGGGGTCAGACGGAGGTGCCTGCCGCCGGTTCTGCGCGGTTCGGTAGTCTCGATCGTGGCAGAGTAAGCGCTGCCCCACTTCCGGTCAATCTCGGCCGTGGCGTAATGATCAAAGCCGTCCATAAAAAGTAATCCCATAGCTGCTCCTTATGTTTTGGTTCCCTTCAATAAAAATCCGATATCGGCCAGGGTGGCATCCTGGGATGAGGGAGCTTCTACCGTGAGCACATCCCCGGCCGTAAAGTCCTCATCTGAGGATGATGTTGAAAACGTGGCGGTTGTGGCCGAGCCCGCGAAGCTCATGGTGGCAAACTCCACTCCGTTCTTCTTTATTGCGAAATCAGCCTGTGCCGTGGGAGCCGTTCCGAGCACGCCCTGGGAGCCGGAGAGGTCGTCGGGGAAGTTCACGTCCCTGGTAAAAGGTATGCGCAGAAGCACCTCGGAGGCCGA
Source organism: Candidatus Zixiibacteriota bacterium (assembly GCA_011056555.1). Classification (GTDB taxonomy): domain Bacteria; phylum Zixibacteria; class MSB-5A5; order JAABVY01; family JAABVY01; genus JAABVY01. The sequence goes on from DSEQ01000021.1 coordinate 4,193, forward strand.
AGGTTTGCCGTTGAAGGATGAACCGATGTCGTATGAATTGTCGGTGAATTCAACTCCATCCTCGGCACTCTTGACCCGCAGCAGCTTAGAGCCTTGGCCACTGTAGCTGGAGGGTGTGTCACCCAGATCGGTGAAGTCAGCGGCCAGTATCGAGCCTTCCGTCTGCCATCCGCTGGAGGCGCTGGCATAGACATAAGCCGTGTCCTCATCCTGGACGTAAACGCGCCAGCCCTCCTGCGGTGTCCAGAAGACCCAGCCTGAAGACTTATAGTAGGCCACATCATCGTCATGCCCGTTCCAGTCCCCTGAATTCGAATCGGTCGGAGAACCGACAATATACATATCGCCATCGGAGGGACTCCCCGGCGGGGTGGTCAAATCCTTGTCCTTCACAGTCGCCTGCACCAGGCCGTCCAAGATTCGCAGAGCTTCGTTGTGCGTCAGATATTTGGAGGCCTGCGATTCCGAGATTTCAGGCATAGTTAATTTTGGTGTATCAGCCATGTTTCAAACTCCTTATTTTTTTTAGACGGTTGCCTCCGCTCCGAAGCCTCGTCCGACCGTGTCCGATATTTGATAGATGGCCAAATCGACCGGGTCGCCAGGCGTCAGACCATCGGCAGTCTGTTGAGCGGCGGTATATGTCGCCGACTCCGAACTGGCATTGATGGTCCTTACCACCGTCGAACCGCCATAGATATCGAGCTCATAGGCTTCGCTGTTTTCTCCCAGGGGCACTCCATACAGATCCCGCCATTCACCGCCGACCCGGGTGCGTCTTATCCAGCTGATGGTCAGGTCATTACTTGCATCCCGGCTGCCGCTTATATGCTGAGGAGAAAGGGGCATCATGTTGCGCAGTTCGCAAGTGAAGGCCTGAATGTTTCCGGTGTCCATGCTCATGCCGATCGAGACAGCCACATAGTGCCTTTCCACATCCATGTCATTAACCGGAAAGTCCTCGAAATTTATTTTGTTGGAGGCCAGCACAACGAAGGTATCTCCGGCGGCATGGTCGGCGGTAGCCCAATCGGTTCCCCTGCGCCCCCGCAGAAGCCCGCTCAAGGTATAAGTGCCGTCGCTCTCGGCCACAACGGTGGTGTACTGGATAATCTCATCCCCCAGGATGGCGGCATTGCTTCCATTTAAGACCTCTTCCTGGGTGGCGCTTGTCAGGCTGTCGGTGGTATCGAGCAAACGGATGTTGACCGAATTTCCATCATCCCAGACAAACGGGTCGGCCACATCCCCGAGTACATCCGTGGCCTTGCCGACCGTCGCATCCCTGGCGGAAGCTGAATATTCAGACCAGCTGGCGCCGCCGTCCAGGCTCTTGAAAAGCACCGCGCCTCTCCAGGCATTAAGATATCCGAGAGTAGCGAAATAGAGCCCGGGCTTGTTGTGGGTGTCCAGAAGCATGGGGCAGTCGATCAGCACCAGTCTGGTCGGGCCCTCATAGATGACGTCCTGCTCATGTTCGGGCAGGGGCACTCCACTGGCATCAGAGATATAGGCCTGCGGGTCCTCATTGGCCAGATTCACCTCCAGGAGGCCCGATTTATAGGCCAAATCCTCTATTCTGACCAGGTGGCTCTGGCCTCCTTCCGTGACCGTGATGACATCGGCCGGATCGAGGTAATAATATTCTCGCGATATTTCGATGATGTGTTTGGTGCGCATGGTCCATAGATTGGCCAGGTGCTTAACCGCCGCCTGCTTGGCTTCGTCGGCTGTCATCACGATCGGCAGGCTCAAGCTGAGTTTGTTCTCGCTCCTCGAGATCAATCGTCTTTCAGATTGCAGGCCCGGATCGTAGTCGGCGTAAAAGTCGATATATCTGACATCCACCTGAATCGGCAGATCTGTTTCCTGGCTGCGAATGCTCAGCAGTTCCATCGGCCTCTGATCGCCGCTCTTGTGTGCGGCCAGATCTGATTCCGGTATGGTCAGAGAAGATGAGCCGCCTCGCTTTACAAACTTCAATTTTCCGTCGCTCTCCACTCCATCAAAAAAGAAGCCGTTCATCAAGGCCTCGATGGCGGCCCGGGCTGACATGCGGTTATTGATTACAAAGCCGCGCACACTGTCGGTCAGGGCGGTGACATCAATATCGGCCGCCCCGAGATCAACCTGTTCGCAGATGTCTGTCACAATTTCCGAAAGCTGTACCGCATTGGGGATGGTGCGGTCCAGCAAAATCTTGCAGGCGTTATAAGTCTGACCCGAGACCATTTGAAAAACCGAATGAGTTAGAGGGTCATAGAGTGAACCGCCGTTGAAAAGCAGACTGGTTTCCCAATCATTGACAACTCGATGGTCGGCGACGTTGATCTCTTTAATCCTGGAGACATAGCTGACAAAGAGAGAACCGTTGACCACCCCCCGCTTCCATTCCGAATAACCATAGGCCCCCACATACTGGCCGATCATCTTATAGGAGAAGGTCAGAGTATGAATCGGGCCGAGGTCGGTCACATCGAAGAAGGCAATGGCCGGGCCGTTTCCATCATCATCGTTGGTTCCGACTATGAGCTGATTTGAATCAGCATCGAAGCAGATATATCTTCCTCCCCTGATATAAGAGCTGATGTTGATGTTTCTCTGAACATGGCTGGTTCCGGTGTTATCGAGCCAGGTGACATAGGTGGTGTCGGGCGTCACCAGATCGGAGCAGACCACAAAGGCATCACCGCTGTCATGGTCGACAGCGATTTGCTTGACCACACCGACCGGCGCAGTGAACTCCTCGGCCGCTCCGGCACCCCAGGCCAGGTCCCCTCGATCGACGGCATAGATTCTGGAGGAGCTGATGCCGCTGAAGTATAGCCAGGGATGGTTCGGGTTGCGGCTGACCGCAAAGTTGTCACATCCATAGGTGAAGGTGGAGCTCGACTCTTTCACCGGGAGGAGCGTATCTCCGTCCAATGTCTGCAACCTCACATCGGAGTTGCTGGCATAGATTGTGCCTGTCTCATCTATGTCATATTTTTGTGTATTAGAGGGGATGCCCGAATTGAAGGCATAGGCCACCACGTCCCCGGTGATGACTGAGAGCTTGTACCAGTGGCCGGAGGCCTGGGCCATGATATGTATGCCATCGGCATAGGCCACCCAGGAATCAGAACCATAGATGGACGCCGCCAGCTCCTCGAGTGGATCGACGGTGATCACACTGGTGGCGTCTGTCACCACTTCAAAATTAAAATTTGGAATGCGGTTGCCGTAGTCCTCCAGAGGAAAATCCTTGAAGACCATATAGACCAGGCCCCGGAAGGCCGGTACGTTGCCTTCGCCCTCGACCGCTTCTATGATCGGGTCAGGTGTCTGCGATTCGTCGCCCAGGTGCTGAACCCATGAGCTCTGATCTATCGACAGACCTCTGCGCCTTCCCGGCCGGACAACCTGGTTGTTGGCATCGGTAATGTCGTAGATCAATTTTGAATCGGCCCAGATTTTGGTAATCTTATCGACAGGGCCATTGCAGATTCCGATCGCAAAGCTGGCATAATATTCGTAGCCGGTAATCTCCTGTCCGCCGCCCCCCTTGCCGCCGACCTCGGTGGTGACCTCGACCTCGGTTATTTCGTCGGCCCAGATCAGATTTCCGGCCAGGCGCGCCGCACCCCAGATCTGGTTTATAGGAACACCATAGGCCGAACTTTGAACTTTCAAATCCTCCAGGCGCGGGCCCTCTACCGCATCAGGCGGAAACAGCCAGCGCCGGTCTATATAACCGCCTATAAAGGAGCCTATTAAGCCCCCGATCGGGCCAAAAGCATACCACCCGGCTATCCCTAATCCCAGCTGTGCCATCAGCGCACCCCCCGAATCTTATAGTAGGCCACGATGCGTCCCAGAAATAAGGGCTGTTCCACAACCTTCTTCTCGATCGCCGAGGCATTGATGACACCTTTGTCGCTCAATATGCCGAAATGAGTGGAGCGTCCCCCATAATTCATCAGCACCAGATCTCCCGGCCTGGCCTGCGAGCCTTCGATGCGATCAGCGTATTTATTGATCTGCTCAAAGACCTGGCGGCTGCTGGGATGCCTGGGATAAGCGCCCAGCTCGATCTTATTGCCAAAGACGGCGAGCCCGACCAGCTCCAGCAGGCCGACACAGTCAAGACCACTTCTCGATCTGCCCCGGTGCTGAAAGGGCACACCCAGGAAGGAGCGGGCCTCCTCAATTATTTGCTCACGTTCACTCATCAATAATACTCCAGCAGTTTATCCGTGCCCGGGACAAAAGGTTCGCCCCGGAAGTTTTCAACATTATCAAAGACATCGCGGCAGGTGTCGCGGCTCTTGTCACAGCCATAGGTGACCTCATATTCATCACCGACCGAAATATCATTAGGCATCTTTTCAAACAGGGTGAAGGTCTGGGTCACCGGGTCATATTTTTTGACCTCCATGCTGTAACCGGCATTGGCCCCGCCCGTGCTGTCATCCTTGAAGGTCAGTTTTCCGAAACGAAAGACATCCGTCACCTCGACTCTGGATGTGTCAGTAAACGTGCGACGATCGGCAGCGGATGTCACACTGCCGTCGGCCCAGAAGGTCATGGCCGAATCAGCCAGGTCCACACCGCACTGGCTGTCACCCAGGTCGGCCCGGCAGTGCGGTGAAAACAGATCACAGACGTTCTGCTGCAGGAGCTGGCCCTTGCCCCTGATCTCTGCAAAAAAATCATTGTCCTCAATTCTGACCTCGCCCAGCTTCCAGCCTTTCACCAGATAGAGCTTGCCCTGGGTCAGGTCTGAATAATTCACGAAGAAGATGTCAACATCGGCATAATCAAAAAGCCCGGCCTCGATGTCGGCCTCTGTAATCTTCTCTGAATCGAGGTATGACATGGCTTCCATGTTGTCAGCCGAAAGATCGCGCTTCTGAGAGAGGGACTTAGGCAGCATACCCGAGGAAGCCTCATAGGTGTCGCCGTCAATAACCAGGTCGACATCATGGCTGGTGAAGAAAAATTCTTCTCCGTCCTGGCGCAGGATGCGCCAGCACACCGCCAGGGTGCTGAGGTTTGCCGCCAGGTGATCCTTGAGATTTGTTCCGATGGTTTTGCTCATGACTTCAACTCCAGTAGAATTACATCCGCCGCCCGGGCCTGGTAGGAGGAGAGATTGACCGGGAGATAATCCGATTCAAACCTGACCGGTATATCAAAATCGAAATCGGCCGTGATCACTTCGCCCGAAGTCGGAGGACTGCTGAAGGTTACAATTCCGGTGGTTGTATCTACCGACCAGCCCGAGGCCTGCTCCACGCTGTCTATGTAAATTGTGACCGTGCCCGAGACCGGCTTGGTGATTTTGCGCTCATAGCTCTCCCCTCCGGAGCTGTAAGTCTTTATCAACTGAAATTCGGTCTCGGAGCCATCGCCGGTTCCGAGTTCCTCGCCTGTGGCCTGGTAGTCATCATGATCTTTAAAGCGGAAGCCGTATGCTCGCCCTTTGCGGGCGTAGAAAAAGGCCCGGAGGGAGTCCAGTTGGCCTTTCTCCCTCACGCCGTAGCCCACATTCCACCTCTGCCGGGCATAGGTCCAGTTCTGGTTTCGTCTCTCATGCCCGCTCCCGAGCTCGATCACTTCGGTGGAGAACTCGGGCCCCCCGCTCGATTCGTAGCTGATGTCGGTCGGGAATTGCACTTCGTGAAAATCGTCAGCCATTATAGATTACTCCTTGCCCTGACCAAGCCCAGCGCCGCCCGGGCCATTATCTGTTTCTCGGTAGCCTGGAAGGCCGGTACGTCCGGGGTCTGAATATTGAAGATCTGTTGAATCACCGGCTGTTGTTCTTCTTTATGGTCTCCCGGTACGAGCCTTTCCCAGAATCTCGGATCTCTTAATTTATTAAGAGGTATGACCGCTTCCGGCACCTCGCCGATCATCGCCAGCTGAGGCTGGGTGACAATCCCGCCCATTTGAAATTCAGGTATGTTGGTTCCACCCCCAGCGGGAGCAGGGGTTACCGCGGCGGCCTCGGCTCCCCCTCCAGCGCCGAGCCAGCTGAAAATGCTCCCGCTGTTTTTGTAAATCATCTGCACAATGGTTTCCGAAAGCTGGCGCAAAAAGATATCGGTCAGGCGGCTGATGTAATCATAGAAAGATTTGAATTGTCCTTTTAAGCCATCGAATAGGATATCCTCGAAGGTGCGCCGCATTCTCATGGCCAGCTTCTCGCCCCAAGACATGGTCTGCTGAGAGAGAACCTCCTGCATCTCCTTGATGGCCTTATCAATTTCTGCGATGCGTTTGTCGACTGTGTCGGCCACCACCTCGGCGGCGATTCCCAGAGAAAGCAGAGCCTGGCGTTCAATTTCAATCTGCTGCAACCTGGCATTTTTATATTTTTCGAAGTATTCTGTCAGCTGCCGCGCAGTGAGTCGTCCCGATTCAATCATCTCCCGGTAAAGATCTATCTGAGTGGCAATTATTTCTCGGAGATTGTCAGAGGGCATACCTTCGGTCAGCAAGTCCTTAAAATCATTTTCAATAGATGCAATCTGCCCGCTGACCCATGCTGCCACCGAGGATGCAGTCACACCGAGCATCATGAATTGCTCCGCCTCTGCCTCAATCTGCCGCAAGCGGGCCTCTTTATATGCCTCGAAATAATCCAGCAATTCATCGTTGGTCAGCTGGGTCGTGGATATTATATCTTCATAGACTGATATCTGTGTGGAGGCGGCGGCGGCCGCCTTGGTCAATCTGGCATAGCTGGCGGCCAGCTCGTCCACTGCTTTGGTCACACCAATGGTCTTGATCTCAACCTTCTTATAACGATCAATGACGTTCCCTCCCCCCGTGGGTTCCCCATAAATAAACTCCAGCACTTTCTGCTTGGCTTCCTCAATCTGTCGGGCGGCCTCGGCTGCCCAGCGCTCGTTTAGAATCTCGGTCGGCGATCTGAGATCGATGCCCTCGATCATGTCGTTCCAACTCTTCTGCCAGGCATCAATCATGGCCTGGCCGGTCGCCTGGCTTTCCTTCAAGACATCGTAGAGCTCCTTGCCGATTCCCTTAAAATGCTTAAGGGCGCCTCTAAAGTCGAGGCGCACAAGAGCTGCCACCGACGCGCCGAATTTAAACAGCGCTTCGAAAACATTCTTGATAACATCATTGATCAGCCACCAGGCCATTCCTCCGATGGTCTTCATGACTGCGCCCGACACCGCCTTGATGACAGTCAGGATATTGCCGCCCCAGGTTTGAAGAGCAGTCATAAATAAGTTCCAGGGTTCGAAGTCGGGTGGTTCAAAGGCCTGCTGCATGGCCTCGGCATCGCTCTCCAGTGAATCTCTGGCATCGGCTGAGACTGTCTTGAGATCATCCAGCATGTCATATAGCCCCCCCCACATGGCAGCGATAACAGATCCGACTGTATGTACGACCCTGATGATGGTCTTGAAGACCTCGATTATATCCGAGGCGAAGGCGATAATCTTTTCTTTGTTTTCTCTGATCCATTCAGTTGTGGCTTCAACTGCCTTTTTGAGGTCCTCCCGGAAAGTCTCAAAGACATCGATGCTTAATGATTCGATAACTGACTTGAGCTCCTTAAAGGAACCACCCAGAGTGCTTCTCATCTTATCGGCCAGGGTGGCCGCTTCTCCGCCGGTATTTGCGAGGGTGTCCTGAAAGTCACGGGTGGTCGGAATCATGTCCTTTAAAATCAAGGCGGCCCGCCCGGCCCTTATGCCGAACAGCTGCATGATATCGGCATTAGTTCGGCCCTCTGCCTGCATGGACTCGAGCACGTCCAGAAGATCGGAGGAGGTATAACCAAACTCGGCTGCAATATCATTAGCCTTCTGGATTGCCATAGCCAGTTGCGTGCCGGCCATCGAGCCCTGGACGCCAGCGTTGCCGAGTTGGCCGATCATTCCGGCCAGCTCCTCAATGGAGTAGCCGAAGGCATTGGCAACCGGAGCTCCGTACTTGAAGGCTTCGGCCATCTGCTCCATATTCACGTTCGACCTGGTGATCGTGCCCACGAAGACATCATTGACGCGGCTCAGCTGCTCGACAGGGAGTTGCATGGCGGTCAGCGCATTGGAGGCGATATCGGCCGCCCGGCCAAGATCGAGTCCGCCCGCGGTGGCCAGATCGAGTGTTCCGGGTAAGGCTGCGATAGCTTGATCTGCCTGGAAACCGGCCATTCCCAGAAAGCGCAGGGCTTCCCCTGCCTGGGAGGCGGTCCACTCTGTGGTCTCGCCCATCCGCCTGGCTGCCTCTGTGAGCTGGTCCATCTCCTCTCTGGTGGCCCGCATTACACCAGCCACTGTGGTCATGGTTTGCTCAAACTCGGCCCCGGTAGTGATTATTTTTTTTAAGGCTCCAATGACGGCAATTCCGCCCCCGATGGTCGCGAGTAGACCTCCCAGCTTGGTTACCGAGGCGGCTACAGCACCAATGCCCCTGGTGCCCATTACTGAAAACCGGCCTAAAATACCCTGTGCGCGGGCCGCATCCGCTTTCAGGCCCGCGGTATCCATTCCGATGTGCGCTGTCAGCTTACCAATATTGGCCATCATTCATCCTTCTTCTTTGCCAGGCCTTTCCGCTTGGCCCAGGCATATATGCTTTTCAGGATGGCCGCTTGCTCTGCGACCGTCTGCTTCGGTTTTTCATCTTGTTCTCGCGGCATAAAATCCTCCGGCTTATAGGCCCTGGAATTTTTCTTGCGGTGGATGTTTGCAATCAAAGCGGCCAGAATTCCGTTTCGCATATCTGCCGGATACTCTCCCCAGGGTTCGATGCTGTAATAGGCCATCCATTCCGAGAGCTGCCGGCTGTTCAGTTTTTCCAGCAGATGATCCGGATGCGCATAACCCAGGGCCAGGGCTAAGCGGAACTGGAATTTTCGCCCTGGCCGCTGTTTGAGTTTTTTGCCAGATCCTCGATGTCCTCTTTGGTTAGGCCGTTAATCCTCTGCGCGACTGCAAAGAGCCTGTCCAAGGCCCTGGCCGACTTCTTTCCCAGGAGTTCGGCGTCTTTATACTGGAAGAGCTTTCTGCCCTCCTTGTCAACGACTGTCAGCGCAACCAGCTTGGCCCTCAGGTTCGCCATTTCGACCTTGCCTCCGCGGTAGACGTCGGCTTCGAAAATGTCACGTTCCTTGGCTGTCATGGTAGAGACATAAACCGCGCCGCCCCATTCCGGCACTTCCACGAATTCGGACTTCGAATCATCTGCTTTTAGAATTTCATCTTTGGTTAAGATTTTAGACACAATTCCTCCTATTGGTTAGGATGTAAGGCTGACAGCTCCCGTCAGCTTGATAGTCACGTTGAGCTTGATGGCATCCGCCGGGTCGATGTCCAAGGGCAGATCCATGACGAACCCGGCAAAATCCAGAACCGATGCTTCCGTGTTGGGCAGCACGATCTGATAGTTGACCGAATCATCTGACAGGAAATCGGTCAGCATCTCGGAATACCCGTCGAGGGTGAAGTTCATCTCCAAGGTCAGCTCTCCACCGTCCCTGAATCCGGCGATGAACTCGCGCCACCCCCCCGTAGAATCGAGCGAGGTGACATCGATCAACTCTCTGGTCTGCCCGGGTCCGCCGATACGCGTGATCTCAGCTATGGCCGTGAAGGTCTCGGAGCTCGCTCCGTCTCCACGTTTGAACTGAGTTCCCACACCTGCTACAGCGTTACTCATAGTAACCTCCTTCATGCATTTGTTCTATGCATCCTGAAATTGACCGTCAAAAGTGGTCTGTGATTGTCATCATATCCGAGGAACAGGATGTCTCCCTGTGCCCAGATTGCTATGTATCGAGTCGAATTGATTGTGTAATTCGCCACGACATGCAGACTGTCCTGGATGTCCTTGGCCAGCGCATATGCATCCCGGTATTTTCCTTTGGCGCCGCGGATTCTGACCTGAATGGTGGGCCGCTTGTAAACGAAATTCTCTTCCGGATCCGAGCCTCCGGTGTCATAGATGGCCACACATTCATCCGGACTGGCCGGCATCTCCGAAACAAACAGGTTCGTCCTGAATACCAGTCCCAGACTGGAATCAGCACCCAGAATGTCTTTTATGTCATGGCTTGGTGCGTTCATATGCTCACCTCAAAACAAAAAGGCCGGATCCGGGAGTATGCCCGGCATCCGGCCTTCTGTTCTCCAGAACTTCCGACCTTTGGACTTCAAACAACTATAATTCTTATGCCAATTTGATCGGTACCGATATCTCCTTTTTGCATTTATCGCATTTGGTCAGCGCTATACCGTTTATTATTCTGACCTTGCGCACTCTAATTATGGTCACACTATTGGAGGCGGTCTCGATTATCTTTCTGCCGCAATGCTCGCAACGATAAAGCATATCAGACCTTGACCTTGCTTCTTATGGCTTCCAGCACCTCGCCCTGTTTATCCTTCAATGCGGTTTCCAGGAACTTCCATTGGCCAATATTGTGGAAGCGGTCTATCTCATGAACAAAAGGCGCATAGGAAGCTGTATATCCGATCTCGGCGCCCGGGCCTTTCGGCAGATCGATCATCGTATGGTATGCCGAGGCCCTGAGGTTGCCGGTCTTGACCGGAGTCAGCTCCATGGATCTCCGCTGAACAATCAGGGCTGCCTTTTGCATCCCTGCCCGGGTGCGTCCCCTGATGCCCGATATCTCCCGGTTTAGATTTGCCAGGACCCTGTTAAGGCCCGTGAATGTTACCCGGCTTTTTACAGCCATACCTTCCTCACATATATGTCTGTCTTCAAATTAGGGACCGACTCCTTCGAGCGAATCTCAAAAGCTGAATCACACACCAGAGGATCGGCCCGTTCTTCTGCCGTCAAATCGGATAGCTCGCCCAGGAAGAGGTAACCGCCCATATCCAAATCCTGGCCCACATAGACAACCGCCTGCGATCTGACCTCCCTCCCCTGAGAATCGACAAATATATCCTGGCGCTCCTCCCATCTGCAATCGATCTCGGCTGCTACATCATAGGATCTTCCGCCGAATCCATCAGGTTGCGGATTGGCCCAATAAACGGCCGTCTGCTTAAGCAGACTGGTTATCAATTTGGATCTGCTCATGTTATGGTCTTCGCCTCCGCCGGGCCCTTGCTTTGACCAAGCTCTGCCAGGATGCCCTTATACTCGAGCACCTTAACCTGCTGGCCATAGCGCGTAAAATCCAGTCCCATACCGGTCTTGCCCTCATAGGTTGCATCCGCATCTCCGAGCTTCTCCCTTGAGGTCTGAGGATCCAGCATGGCCGCAAGGTGAGCGGCAAGCCAGCGTTCGATCTCTGCCAGAAGGTCTGTTCTATATTCGCCGGTCAGTTTATCGGTCACCACCAGGTTGGCAGCCTGCAGAAATGGAGTGATCTGTGCCTGGGTCAAAGCCGTATCCATGATCTCCAGGACCTCATTTTCTTGAATTCTAAATGCCATAATGGCCTCCGCTGTTATTTCTTGACCTCAAATACGCCCCCCTTCCACAGTACCGGCGCCAGAAAGTCCTCCACGTCGGCAATATCCCATCTCAGTCCCAGCGCCAGAATAAGATCTTTTAGTTCCGACAGATCACCGGTCATCAGCTTATGCGGCCAGATCGTCCATGTGCTCGCGTTCGCACTTACGATCTCCGGGAAACGTCTTTTGTGCCAGTCGACCCATTCCTGCCAGCCATATTTATTCTTATACCCGTTCATATATCCGGTCCTTATGCAAGCCGAGACGATATCCTGATCCTCACGTCGTACTATGATCCAGCGCGCGCGAGGAAATGCCTGAGTCCAGATCGGCCAGATAAGGCAGCTGAGCGGGCTGGCATAATATATCTGGCCCTCTTTACCCGCTACGGTTCGCTCTATATTTCTTCTCCAGGGCAGGGCGACAATTTTAGATACTTTCAGACATTGGCTGATTGAAGGCAATGGATTCTGCCCGCTACAATCCGCCCGCAGGCCCCTCAATATGGGTTTGACCATGGTTTCCCTGATTTCATCGCGGTCGGAGACGGCATTATGCGCTCCGCAGAGCTGCAGGACATCCCCGATCAGGGAGATTCCGGAGCGTGCCGCCCCGGTTATGAGAATCAGTTCATGCATTTTTCCGTTTATCTTTCTCAAACAGGCCCCGGTTTCGCCTCAATTTCTGCATATACACATTCCGCGGAATGACTTCTGTCAATTTCTCATGCTTCTGGTGATACACCAACAGCTCATCCGATACCAGGATCTTGAGACCGGCTTTGGTTACCCTATCCAGGAAGGAATTGTCGTCGTACCCGATTCCTTCCGCGTAGCGCTCATCAAAGCCGCCGATCTTCCTGTAGTTCTCACGGCTCAACGCTGTACAGAAGTGATAGCGCACATCGCGATGTTTGGTGTGCTGATACCACATGTGCACCTGCGGTTTCAGATCGTCGAAGGTCTTCAGCCGAACAGCTGTATCGGCCAGGCTCAAACAGGCGCATACCACATAATCTGCCCGACTCAACAATTTGTCCATTCCGCCCAGTATATCCGACTTGTGGAAGCATTCCGGGTTGGTGATCACCAGATATTTACCCCGGGCCCTGGCGGCTCCGGCATTAAAGAGCCGTGAGGGATTATATTCCCCCTGAGCTCCTGCCTTGATAGCCAAAATATTCATTTCCGGGAATTCTGAAATGGTACCCTGCAGGTCGTCCTCGCTCTTAATATCTTCAATCAGTATTACCTCATAGTCATTTCGGTCTTCATAGTGGTAATCAAACGATAGCAGCGTATTGTAGAGTTGAATTGCTCGATTGTGATAGGGCATTATGATGCTGTATTTCATGAAATCCTCCTGAGCACATCGATCATTAAATCGGTGATATTGGACCTTATCTCTTTTATATTTTTCTCTGTTATCATGTCCTGCCAGTGACCGAAAGCAGGACAGCCACCAAACCAATGCACTCCGATCGTATGCGGCAGGATGAGAATGTCATTTTGGCCATAGAGCAGACCGGCCCTTCCCGGAGGGACCGGATAGACCGAATGAAAGGGAATATTTGATATCACGCAGTCCTCAACTTCACGCTTTCCCGGCCAATAGAATCTATCCAGCACCCTGCGGCCGGCGCTCTGATAATCCGCGGGATCGAAATGAGAGAGTGCCAGTTTGAAGACATCGGAAAAGAAGCTCCAGCCGTCTTCAATTGCTGAGAAGAGAAAGCCGATGCTGTGGTAGCGCTCGCGCCGAGGGGTGGTATGGCAGCAGACCCCCACATCGGCACCTGGACGGACATACAGGGCCGTCATCGGCCGAATATATAGGATATCGAAGTCTGACCATATCCCGCCTTCTTTGCCGAGAATATACCAGCGCAGGAAATCTGACTTGAATACTTCCGCGATTTTATCATCGACACCGATCTCAGTGAAATTGAATTGCCTGATTGAAATCCGGGGCAGCTGTACCAGGTCCGGGAAATAGTCCCTTATTTCACGTGACCTCGAGAACTTATGCTCTTTGGTTGTCCAGGTGATTGCAGATGATGATTTTTCCGGATAATGTACGATCACATCATAATCCGGGTTAAAATGGACAAACGACCGCACCGTCAGGTAGCGCATGAAAGTCAAGGGCACATTCTTTCCCCAGTAGAGGTGCAATATTTTTGGAATCTTATGCATTATCTTGTTCCGATCTGTTTTATGTCCCTAACTCTGGCGACCTGGGCGCCATTCCACAGATTGTCATCAGTTGCTTTGCCCTTCTCGAAACTTCGCGTCTTGCTCTTCGAGATAACCCGGCCGCCGGCCAGATCAACCAGGCGCTCGAAATGCTCGGGTGTCCTTTGCACAGTGCCCATTCTCTGTCTCTCCAGTGTTTCGTCGTATTCCCGATTGCCATTGGGCGGGGAGGCGTATTGAATGGCCAGGGGAGCGTTATCCTTCAGGCTTCGCAACACATTCTGCATGAGCACGATTAGATCAATATCGCTGGCATGCTGAGCCACCAGGTTACATATGGCCAGGTCATACTGCCTGCTCGGTAGCTGGCGGGGGTCCGTGAAGCCTCTATCTATGTAATCCAGACAATTCTCAATGGCATTCCGGGATATATCCAGGCCGTCGACTATTATGTCCCGAGCATTCAGCTCCTTCGAGCACCGCCCGGTACCCAGGCCTATATTGAGAATCCGCATTCCCGGCCTCAGGAAATCTGCAAAGCCCAGGAAATTCGCCACATTGCTAATGCTGCTGCCGGTCAAAAACCTGATCTCATGCTTCTGGTGGTTATTCTCCCAGAATGACTTTATGCCATCCCTATAGGCCGCCTGCCAGCTGCTGTCAATATGATCACCCCGCCGCCATCCTGCGGCCTTCACTTGATAATAATTCCACCAGAAATCGCATCTCAGACAAAGGCTCGAGGGCCTTCTCCAGAGCTTTTTGAAATTGGCCTCGATCGTCTCCCAGTCATCTTTGAGGATATTGGCGAAATTGGTCTCGCCCCGGATCACGTCGTAGGCGCAGAAGCAGCAATCCCCGTTCGGTTTTATCTGCATGGCGCCCTTGTAGCCGTCGCAAGTCCAGGAGTGATACATAATCGAGCGGTCAATTACTCCGGTGATGATTTTGCCGCCCCATTTGATCTCGGCATCCTTGGCCCATTCCACGCGATAGCCGGCAAAAGCTTTCCTGACCGAGGCTTCATCAGCGCCGGTCACCTCATTGCAACCGATCTCAACCTTAAATCCAGGCTTATTTTTATCACGATATCGTATGAATTCGATGGCATTTTTATAGCAGCGCTCCCACTTCAATCCGGTCAACCGTTCAAACTCGCTGCCCACATTGGGGAAGGAGAGTGTAATATTCGAGCATGCCTGAAATATTTTATCGAAGACCTCCGGCCGCAGCAGGCTCGCATTCGTGTTAAGTCCGAGATAATTCGTCATGACTCCAATCTGACGCCCATACTCGATCTTGTTAAACAGATCCCGATCGGCCAGGGGCTCACCGAAGCAGAACATGGCCCCGATCTTCAGGCCGCGCTCCTTGACCTTATGGGCAATTTCAACAAAGTCTGCCGGCCGCAAGAATTTTATCGGGCGCTCCATGCGCTCATACAGACAGAACTTGCAACGGGCATTGCAAAAGTTGGTCGTCTCCACATAGACAAGACTGGGATAAGGACGGCCGTCCCAATGGTGCCTCATCATCTCCGTGCTTTCTTTTAGAATCGGGATCTTAGCCATTCATACGCTTCCTTTATTCTGTTCGGGTCCTTGGATGTGAGAGCCGAATTGATTATCTCCTCAAATTTCGGGCTCAAAATGTCATAGGAATAATGCAGCAGCTTCAGATAAGCTCCAATATGTCTGCTCCCGATTTCAGCTATTGGCATAACTCCGGATTTATCGAAGAGTAATTCTGAGCCTTGAAAGAAATTGATGGTCCCGGGATCGATATCTATATATCCCAGCAGGGACAAATATATTTGATGGAGGCAGTGCCTTTTGAACAGCCGCTCCTGATTTTCTTTATATTTGAATGGTTTTGCTGAACATCTTTTTTCATACCAGCCGTCCTCTCCAAAGGCGACCAGGCCGTTGCTCACGGGCGAGCTGGCAGCTATAGAGATGTCGACCTGGTTGTTATCGACATAGTCATCGTGCTTAAATCTTTTAAATATCAATCCGTTTTCTCGGAGACCCAGGCGGCCAGCTTCCCTCCGCTTCCAGAGAATAAGATATCTCTCCGGAGTATATCTGGTGGTGGAATGTATGCCCAAAAGGTCAAAATGAGATTTCATGCGGAGTATGAATGAATCATAATTCCGGAGATATTTGTCCGGCTGAGCCTGGAGGTCGGGGCACTGGATGTTTATGGGGCCCTCGGTCAGCACCAGGTCGCTTGAGAGGGCGGCCAATTTATTAATCCAGGCATTGCTCCCGATTTCCCTGTATAGATGATGCGGTCCGTTGCCTATAAATATTCTGTCGAAGCTGATAGAGTCATGAAAATCTCGGAAACTCACATTTTTGAAGTCATAATTGCCGGGGTAGCACCGGGCCACCTTGCTGCATAAATCGATCGCCAGCCAGTCTGAATCTATCCCGGTTATCTGTTCGAAGTCCTTTCTGTGGGCGAAACAAAAGTATCCTTTTGAGCAACCGATATCCAGGAACCTCTTACCCTTGAAAAAGGCGGGGAAATGTCTGCCCATTATACCTGTGCGTTCCGCCAACACCTCCGTGGCCCTGGGCTCCGGCTCGAGGCTGTAGGTATGAGTGGGCGGATAGCTCCGGTTTATATGTTCCTGCAGATCCAGCGTCATTATAAAAAATTCCCATGCATAATTTTTGATGACTCAATCAGTTTATTCATGTTCCTGTTTTTGTCGTTGAACTGACAGCGAGGACATTCCCTGGCATCAAAGGCCTCCAGGTAGTCCTTTCTTTTTTCGCCCCACCACAATTCACTGAAGCTCTGATCCTTTAAGGAGCCGATCAAGCCCCGCCGGGTATAAGCCAGTACACAGCAGCAGTATAGATTGAGGTCGGCACCTATGTACGGCACAAAATGCTGATGCGGACAGCGACTGTATTCAGGATGTCCCTGCACTAATTCGCCCATGCGATCCGAGAAATTATTGATTACCTTGAATTCGCCAGTAGAAAGCCACTCGGCTTCTTTGCACAGGGCTGCAGCCTGGTAATGAAAGCCCACAAAATAAGCCGCATTCTCGGGCTGGAATACAGCGGACAGGCGTATATTATCGACGCCCAAAGATCTGGCCAGCTTCACTCCCGGGATGATTTCCTGCCAGTTGTCTTTATTGACGACATAGCCTATGCCGATTGTCAGATCTGAACCGCTTTTATCCCGCGCATCGACCAGGGCGCGGATATTTTCCAGGACCTCATGAAATGCCCTTTCGGGAGCTCTTCTCATTTGATGATATGATTCCGGAGAAGCGCAATCGAGCGAGATTCGGATCCAGGTGGAACCCAGGATTGCAGACCTTATCTCCTTATTCAATTTCCACCCATTAGTGACCAAAGCGGTATCCAATTTAAGCTGATGAGCTCTGTTAATGAATTCAGCGCAATCCGGGTGAAGTGTCGGCTCTCCGCCTCCGGTAAATTGTACTGCTTTGACTCCTGCGCTTTTCAATTCTTCCAGGATCCTGATCACCGTATCATAATTAATCATTCGATTGGGATTTCGAACGAGTTTGCCGCTGCCGTTGCGAATAGCAAAGAACTCGGTATATCCATCTATTCTATAAGCGCAAAAAGAACAATTCTGATTGCAGAGATCCGATATAATCAGGTGCGTGTGAATCGGGGCTGGCAATTTGCCATCCCGCAGTTCCAATAATCTGTCCATATGCAGAAGGGCTTTGTTGTACGAATAAGGATTCAAGTTCTGGCTCCTTTCATCCAGGCAGGAACAGGCTTTATTTCATGAGGGCGAGGTCTTCCGTGAAAACAGACAATCCTGCAATCATGCGGCAGCCTGCCGGCTTTTAGAACATGGACTTTGTAGCTGCAAATGCCGGAAAAAATATCCTGCGCCATTATGATCTCGGGATCCCCTCTGTTTTTCAACAGGTCGCGCAGCCATTCCTGGTCGCCCCTGAAACTGCGTCTCTTATTGTTCAGAAAAAGCGCCCTCGGGGTATGCTTGAAGTGGCCGTCTGAAGCGAATTCCCTGAAGGTTTCATAAATCCAGAGCAATGAGCCATTCCAACCCATGATTCCGGAGCATATATCCTTGCGATAAAAGCCCCGCAGCATCATCAGGGCATTATGTGACTCACTTATCCAGGAGCCCAGAGGATTAATGTCTCCGACTATCACGGTATCAAGGTCGAGGTATAGGGCCGGTCCCATCAGTGCAAACATCTCTATTTTTGACCACCATCCCGGCCAATCATAATGGAGGGGAACGATCTCATCCAGAACAAGACGACGAAGTTTATATGGATCTTCATCAGTCAGGCAGACGAATTTATGCGGGAGAGTCAAATGCTTCATAACGCCCAGCGCCAGCCTGCGGACATATTCGATGCTGTAATCACCACCGGTTCTATACACGCACACCACCTTGATCATATGAGATCCTCCAAAGCCACCTTGGGAAAGACATCGAGCGCGCTGTCAAGACAGGCATTGAAGCACTCAATGTTTTTCTGTTTAAGAGAATGGGCGATATCCGGAAATGGTCTCAAAAACCTCGGATATGGATTCTTCCCTTTCGGGTTTGCAGGAGGATCATAATCATCATGATAATTATATCTGCCCTCCACCACTCTCATATCGAAGCCCAGAAGGATTATCCGCTTCACTCCGAAATGATAGGCCAGGCCGATAGCGCAGGCTCCCGAGCTGAGATTCCAGGCCAGAATTGAGGGGGAGGTTGATAGTCCCCGAATCTTATTCTGCCTTTTGACCACCTTGATGCCGGGCTTATCCAGATGCTGTTCGCAGGTGGTGACCTTCAGGCCGGCAAAGCTCAGGAGCTGCTTGGCGTGCATGTTGTACCATCGGCAGTCTCCAAAAAAAAGGCAGTCGATCCAGTCGGCCATCCGGTAGGCGTTATTAACGGCAATGATCCGTTTGCCACGCAACCGTTTGATATCGAAACCGCGCAGGCTGGGACCGCCTCCTATGATAAAGCATTCCCCCTCCGGCCAGAGCCTGGGGACTGTCCAGTAACCCGAAGGGCCCTTCATTGCTGCCTCCTGTTTCGCCTTCTGGAATCGCGTGCCATCCCGTTTTTGATCTTGCGCTTTCTTTTCAATCTGTCCAGGAGACGCTGATTTTCCTCGTCCAGGTACTGGGACCAGCGCCGGGAATTCGCCGCCTTAGCCACGCTTTTTTCCGCCCTTCTTCTTGGATGATTTGGATTTATCATTCGTCGCCGGTTCTTTTTCCGGCTCAGCCTCTGGTTCCGGTTCCACCTCAGTTTCGGTCACGGGCTCCGGCTCGTTTTCGGGCGGGGGAGTTTCCGCAAACGGGTCCTCAATCTTCTCGCCTGTCAAATCTTCCGCTTCCGCCTTGCTGAGAGGCTGGTCATTTATTTTTTGACCACTGCCCTGATTGACCACATCATAAAGATCATCCTCCCGGCGCCAGGCTTTGAGCTTATAGTCAGGCTCAGGAGGAGGCGGTTCGGGATCGAGTCTTTCGAATTTGAACATCAGCCCCCGGCCTATCTCATAAGGCTCACATTCGATTTGATCCCCTGGCCGCACAACTGTCCATGCACCCTTCAGGCGCATCCTGTGCGTTCCTGTCTTTGGCTTCATTCTAAATAATGCCATTCATTGCCTCGATTCTATTTTTGGGTTTAAAGGGTGTGGTTACCCTGTGGTTAAATTAAGCTGATAAGAGAACGATGCCGCTGTTGCCATCCTTGTCTGACCGGATCTGCGGAACCATGATGGCCATCACCTTGAAGTGAGTGATCATGCCGCCTTCGGTTTCCCACTCGACGGTTGTGGGCTGAAGCCCGATGACCATACGGACAGTCTCCGGAGTCATCTCGACCATAACGACCTTATCGTCAGTCAGGTAATCGGCAACCCTTACATCGAGGATGCCATTGACCTGCTTGATACGGTCGCGGATGGTGACGTTGGGATAGCTGGTGGAATAATCGTTGTCGAGCGCCGTCTCGTAGTTCGTGGGCACATAGAGCATCCAGGGCCCATAGTGCTTGGCATCGATAGAAGCCTGTTTCATGGCCCGGACGTCGTCAAGGATATCTGAACCGGAAGTTCCGCTGGCATCCCACTCATCCTCGAGAGTCACGCTATTACTGCTGAAATCCGTGTATCCATATATAGTGCCGCCCCCGAAGGTATAAGAGCTGGCGCCAGTGAAGAGGATCTCCTCGATCTTTTCGGAGACCTTGGTGGCTGCCATGGCCGCGGTCGCCGTATCCAGCGGCATGCCCAGCTTGCGCGAGGCTTCCAGGGCCCGGATCGAGATCTGGAAGTCCTTGTGCACAATCGGCAAAGGCAGATAGCCGATGTCATAGGTTATGCGGTCGCCCGCTCCCCTGGTGGCCGCATCCATGTTCATCTGGGCCTCGGAGATGTCGGATTCCTTCTCATACTCGAGAACGGTTGTACCCAGACCGTTGCCCAGGTTATAGACCAGGCCCCGGCCGATCAGGTCCTGCACGCCGACCAAGCGCTGGCGCGAAATCTTTATTACCGTTTCGTCCAGCTCTTTCCATTCGTCCTTGCGCAGGGTGTCGTTGGTCCGGAGGGCATTGGCTTTCATGCCGGTGGCCAGAAGCCGCTGGGCTACGTTTCCATAGACCTTTCCGCCCGGTAATATCCCGTCAAGCCGCGCCGGAGATATGATTGATTTTCCCATTATTTCCTCCTGTCAATCAGTTTGACATTTGATGTTTTCTTTCAATAACTGATGGTCGCCGATCCTATATCACCAGAATGCGGATACGCTGACTGGAAGGATCAGCTCCGGACGAGCCGGACATGTCAAGCGCCTCGAGGGCAATGCCGACTACCGACTGCACGCCGATATCACCCGCCGAAGCGTCGGTGTCCACAACCCGGAGATAACCGTTTCCGTTGGATTCGAGCTTCGAGCCGATCGCAGCGTTCTCTCCGTCTGCCAGAAGAGCATAGGCCTCTTCGCCGGGTCGGAATATGGCCGCCAGCACCTCATTGCTGGTCGAATAGGCGTCGGATATCTCCTTGCCCTGGTTCTCATCTTCAAGCGCGAAGATGGTTGCAGCCGATCCCCCCGCGGTTGAATGGGCCTGGAACTTATCAGCTGAAGTCAGCTCGATAAGAAAGCCTGGCGTGATTGCCGCGGCTGCAGCCCGTTCAATGCGTACTGGATCGCCTTTGATAGTGATTGTATTGTAACTCATTACTTATCCTCCAATTATAGATTCCAGGATTTCAACAGACTCTTCTCAAACAGGCTGCCCTCAGGCAGATTTTTCCGAAAGATCAAAGACCGGCGGCATGTCCGGAATCGAGTCGGTATCTTCATTGACTCCAGGCCCGCCGCCCTGCAGTGAATAATTGACCTCGATCCTCCCCAGCTCGGTGAGGTTCTCGAGGTCCTCGATCTCCATGGCGCGGAGCTGCTTTTCCGAGAATTTATTGCGCTCATTGGCCAGGAGAGCCGTGACCAGATCGTTCTTGCGGGCCTGGTCATTAGCGACTGCCCGACGCAGCGTGCCGCGAATTTCAGCCGGGGCATTGGTAATGAATTCCTCCAATGTCACCTGCCTGGCGTTACCGGTCGGCTTTTCCTCGGGCTTCGGCTCTGCCGGGGGTGTCTCCTCTGCCGGTTTAGTTTCAGGCTCCGCCGGCGGTGTCTCGCCTTCTTTCTGGCCTTCCTTTTCCTCCGGCTTCTCGGTTGGCTGCTCCTCTTCGTTAATGGCCACCTTGGCAAGCTGGTCCTCCGACAGGCTCTTAAGCCACTGCTCGTCCTTCTCAGTCAGGCCGTTGCATTCGCAGGCTATAAGCGCCTTGATCAGTTCATCCTTTTTCTTCATCTCCATTTCCTCCTGATTGGGAGTTTGTGTATTAGCCGCCGGTGCGTTTGACACCGGGACATACTTTCTTTCCTCTCTCACTTCCTGTGCATCTTCCGCCAGGCTGACCTTGCCCTGGTCGTCAACCAAGTAGCCCCGGCTATAGAGCTTGGCAACATGCGCTTCGCCAATCTCATTGGGATTGTTGCCGCGGGCCTCGTAGATCACAAAATCATCATAGACTTCCCTGACGAAATGGATCCAGCCCTCATTGTCGAGCGCATCGACAGCTGTCTGCAGCTGCGAACGCAGGTCCTCATGGCTGGCTTCCTGAACCGTAAGGCCGATGTTGGCCGCTAACTTGCGGAAGAATGCTTTCACGGGTTCGAGAGCATCTTTCTTGTTCATAGATGCCTCCACTTCAAGTTCTGCATCGAAATATCTATTTAAAAGACGGCGGGCCTTGTTCTGAGCGGAACGCTTGGCCGCCGCCGGTATCTGTGCCTGGGATCCTCGCCCGCCGATCACAGCGCGCAGAGCTCCCTCGTTGAGCTTGCCGGTCCCGGGATTAACCACCGGGAAAAAAATCAGGTCGCGTTCGTTGTCGGCTGAGCCTTCACCCAGCAGGGTCTTGGAAGCGATCCAGTTCTTCAGGGGAGCGGGCGCATCCTGAACCCGGGAGGGAACCTCGTCCGGTGGGCCCCCATGGCTGCGGTAATAGGCGTCACGGTAAGCAGAGAATGAGGTGGTCACATTGGCCCAGGAAGTTGTCTCGGTACCACCAAACGAAGGTGTTCTGGCCGAGCTGCGGACATTGGCCCGGATCCCGCAACCGTCGGCCCAGGAGCAGGCCCCTTCGGCTCCGGGCAAAAGGGCCAGGTGATCAGGGCGGTAATTTACAACCGTGGCAATATATTCCTCGCCGTTCCAGCTCCCCGGGATGCCGTCGTCGTCTGTGAATAGAGCCGAGGAAACCTCCAGATTTCCGCCCGATTCAATCGCCTCCAGCACCTGTGAAGCGATCTTTTTGGATTTGCCAATCTCTATCCAGACCTCGCCTACCAGGCCGTTTTTAGCCGAATCATAGCGCACATTGAAAAGCCGGCCAACAGAGCGCTCCTCAATCAACCTGGGGGTGTTGGCGGATACATTCTTCCCGCTTTCCTCCGGATGGAATACAGGCAGGGGCACGCCGTTCCATGAGTCGGGGTATTTTGCCAGTTCCTCGGCGGGATAGAAAAGCTCATTGTGCACGCCTTCAACCAAAAGCACGACCGGCGCCACCAGATGTTCCCTGCCCTCGAAGAGCTCGTGCCTGATCGGCAGTCCCGGCTGAAGCGTGATTATATTTTTCTGTAAACTCATATGCTACCTCCGTTATTTCCTGGTCTTGCCTGCATCTACCGGCGCATGGGCACAAACACAGTTGGGATGCGCCGGCAGCTGTCCCATGGCCTGGGTAGTGGTATATGGGCCGCCCGCCTCCAGATCGACGCAGATCGGGCAGGGATTCGGGCCTAAAACGACATCAAGCATCACTGGCTCCCCGAGCTCCTGCTCGGCCTGGATATATTCGGCCATCTGAGCCTCATGGTGCGCGTTCAAAACTTCGGTCCTGGCGATGGTGCGGGCCCGGACCTTGCCGATTTTGTCAACCCGATCGGCGGTGTTCTTATATAGCTCCCTGGCGATCGTTAAAGGACTTTTGCCCTCCGCTAAACCTCTGGCCAGACCAGTAGTCAGACCGTCGGAGATCCGCCGCCGGATTTCGGCATTCATGAATTGAGTGACAGACTTCAGATCCTCGTAAGTGCGGGAATATATGACACCGATCCTGTCAGCGTGAAAACGCCTTCCCATCACGGCCTGTATGCCGCCTGGAACCTCATCAAACAGGGACAGCTGGTATCCCGCAGCCCTGAGACGCGAGCGGCCGTTGCGCAGCCCTCTCTGATACGCGGAATCAATATAAACGTCCGTCCAGGCTTCCTCGATGCCGATATGTACACCAGGTCGCCTGCTGACATGAAGAATGCCCTGGCGTTCCTGCTCCTCCAACCAGGCCATAAAGGCCTGCACCTTATCGGCGGAACGTTCAAACGCAAATTCCTTATACCTGGCTGGAGACAGCCTCCTGAGCGCATTCGGCTGGATATCAAAACAGTCTCTATCGACAATCGATATGCGGATATCCCGCTTGAGCTCATTGAGGCGCTTATTGATCTCCCGGATGAAGCGCAGCCTGATCATGGTTGTCCGGGAGGGGTCCACCCGGGAGCTGGCATTCAAGCGCAGCCGGCCAGAAGGTGGCCTGTGGCAGGTATGTATATCGACGCTCATATGTCCTCCACTCCCGTCACTTCGATTTCAGGCTCCAGCTCGGGTTCTGACTCCTGCAGTTCCCTGTCTATGCTCTCCAGAATCATCTGGATCTGGTCGATTTCCTCTTTGCTGAATCCCATCACTTTCTCATAGAAGATTTCAGGCGGCAGGATTGAGTCCGCGCCGCTTTCCATATAATCCTTGACTGCCTTTGATCTCGAGGCACCGACCTCAGCAACCTCCTTGTCGCTCGGTGTCATAAGGTCAGGCCACTCCACCGAATAACCTTCCGAAGGTTCCGGAAGAATCTGAGCTTTTATGAGTCGATCTATCAAGGGCCTTAGAATCGTTGGCTCGCAATGCTGCTTTCTGCGAGAATCAACAGTGTCCATCCAGTTCTTCTCATCCTGGGAAGATGCCAGTTCGCCCCGCTCCGAACCCAGCAGTATGCGTTTGGGAATACCGGTGGCGCAGGAGATCAGATCAATTATGATATTTGCATGGCCGGTTGGGTCGGCAACCTGCATGGCCAGGTCCTCCACGCTCATGCCACGCAGACGGATATATCTTTTAAGTCCATGCATATATTCCTCAATCTCATCCTGCAGGTCCTCGAGGTCCTGCGGACCGATGGTGTGACCTTCGTCGACCTTGAATCCATATCCTGGAAATGCCCCGCGCCAGAACATCTCAGCCGATCCCCCTACTATAAGCTCCAAATCCTGCAAGCGATTCAGTACGCATCTCAACCTGGGAGTCCCTTCGACATTATCCTCCAGAAGATCCTCGGCCACATGTATCACCCGCGAGTGATGAACCTTGACGCTGCGGCTGGAGCTGCCGGTTCCGATCCTGACGTTGATGCTGTATTCTTTGGGCAGTCCGAATCGTTCGCTGTTCGTATCTGTCTCATAGGCTGAAATCGATGCATTCTGAGACGTGTATGGGGTCAAATATAAGAGCCGCTTGGCTGAGCTGAGCTCCTGATCAAATTCGAGGCCGTCATCTGCTCCAATCAAGAGGACAGCGTAGGTTCCAATAGAGGCCAGTTTATCCACGCGGATCAGTTTGTGATAGATATGCCGCGATTCTACCAGCTCCACCCATTTCTTCTCGAACTCGGTTTCCTCTTCATCAGATTCCGTAATTGTGGGCGGCATCCTCCAACAGTGTTCGACCGGCTTATTTATGACCGCCTTGGCAATGTCCTGCCTGTGATATCGCGCCATGTAGTCATTGAAACTCGGGGATTTGGTGTATCCCAGGGCCGCATAGATATCGCGGTCGTCAGAAAAAGATTTTCCGAGACGATTGGCGATCGAGGCCCTGACGGCGATGGCCGATAATGCCCGCAGGTAATCATCAGCCTGGTTAGCAGTCAGTTTTTTCTCGGGTGCGGCTTTCTTCTTTCTTGCCGGCATGTCAATCTCCCTGATTTAAAATCTTTTCGGCCTCTATGAGGCTCAGGCCTTCCTTCTTGATCAGCATCCAGCGGGCAAAATTCTGCAGTCCGGTGGTAGCTTTGGCGTGCTTCTCTGCCTGCTTCTTTATCTGTTTGACCTCCTCGGTCATGTCCTCATGCCTTTCCATGCACTCCTCCCTGGGCACAAATATCGAACGCCCGCTATTCTGACCATGTATCGATGCCAGTCGGCTATAGATCTCGACAATATCCCGGGTATTGTTCTTGACTTGATTTCGCAGGGCTCCCCAGCCTACACCGACGCCTACCAATCCCGATAAGAAGCTAATCAAAAGTTGCAAAAATCCCACATGTTCCATCTGCACGCCCTCCCATCTCTACCGGCCCCAGACGCCAGCCTGCTTAATGTTTGTCAATAGGTGAAATGCTCCCGACGATGCATCGGTCTGGTCTGACACACAGCCCTCTGAGCCGTCAAAGTTCTCGAGTTCATTTAGATAGGCATCATTCCAGCCCGCTCTCACGAGCTTAATATTGCCGGCTTCGGCCTGGGCCGACAATGGCCGGGCCCGGATGCCCTTGGCCTCGCGTACCGGATTTAAAACCACGCTGTAGCCGGCCAGAAGCCTGGCGTAGCCGAGAGCCTCTGCCTTACCGGCCTGCCCAGGATCCTGCTCGATCCCGACCTTGACCTTATGGCCATCCTGGGAAGCTACGTTTTTGATAGTCTCCTCGACTTTCATGGGGCTCCCCTGGAAGCGGCAAATATCGGTCACGTAGAAAATTCCCCTGCTGTCCCTGCCAATCCTCACGCCCGCGGTCCAGGAAGCCTTTTTCTCCTGGCCTGGCTTGGTCTCGGTCGCAGCTCTGTCCCAGTAGCGTATTTCCTCCTCCAGGGCGGGGGCCGCATTCACAATTTCAAACCAGGGCCGCTGGAAAAAATTGCCGGCTGTCTCCCGTATGTTCCAGTTGCCACGGAGCAGACGTTCGCGATCAACCTTCTGAAGGGCCTGCAGGTTGGCTATATATCCGGGATTCCGTTTGAGCAGTATTTTGTTGTCGTAGACTGAAGAGGGTATAAAGGTGCAGGATTTGGGATCACAATCTGACCCGAATTTCTTTTTAAGCTCCTCGGGACTGTCACCCCAGTGGATCTCATTGCTCACGTTGACCATGTAGCGGATTTTACCCGACCGCTTTTCAATGGCGAAGCCCGTATCATCATCGATCCACCAGCGCAGAAACTCCCGCAGCCAGCAGTCCGGGTCCGGATTGCAGGTCATGCGCATATAGGGGCTGACACGGCAGGTCGAGCGGTTTCGGCTGAACATATAAGCGATCTGGCTCCAGCTGAAGGACTCAGCCTGGTCAAATCCAATCAGCGTTATCTGTGAACCGTCCCAGTTATGTTTATCGTTTTCATGCTGCATGTGGGCAAAGCGGATCTTCGACCTGGCCGGGAAGCGCCAGTCCAGATAACCTTCTCTGGCCACCCCGCGCCAGTGCGGATACATGCTCAAAGATTCATCCCACAGGCCCCCCTCTGCCCTGATCTGAGTATATTCCCGCCTGAATATAACCGCACCATAGTTCGAAACTTCGACCCAGCGGAGCGCTTCATACAAAAGAGCCCAGGTCTTGCCACCGCCGGCAGCCCCACCATAAATGGCTATGTCCGCAGGTGTTTTCAAAAACTCTTCCTGCGGTCCCGGCTGTGGGGAATATCGGATGACCTCCCGTTGGTCAGCCATGGCGGCTCCGAGGATCATGAATATGGCAGTCAAAATCAGGCATTTTTTCATCGTACATCGCTCTCCTCAGGCAGCAGCTCGCGTCCGTTGGGAGGCATATAAGCGTGTATCACGGGGGGATTTAAAGGGGTTCCGTCCGGTCCAGAATGCTCAAGGGCATGGCGATCATGCCAATCCTGGGACTTACGGTTCTTGAGATAGAAAATGATGGCTGTTACATCCGGCGCGATCTGCTTCTTGATGCGCTTGGTCCGGGTGCCTGTGATTTCGCCTTCTTTGTTTTTGGTGACAGATTCTTCGACTTCCTCATACCTGTATCCCATAGCCCGTTTAAAAAGGGCATTCTCGACTAAGGCATCGGCGTCGGACTTGCCGGTTTTTAATGCTGACCAAAGTGTCCTGTGATCTTTCATGTAGCGCCGGAAGGTGGTGTAGCCAATGCCGAGGTTCTCGGCGATTTCCTTGTCGGTTAAGCCGCTGCGCTTCCAGGCTCGGATGGTGTCGATACGATCCTTGACGTGAGATTCCCATTTTCCGTTAGGCATAGCTCGAACTTCCTCTTGCCGCCATCATCTTCCTCTGAATCTTAATCCGGTGTGCGGGTTTTAAGTTTTTCCCACACACCGGCAACCTTTTCACAAGGAGGAACCTATGATATGCGCAGGTAAGAAGCTCTATTGTTTGGAGAGTTACAATGACCCGTTACCATTGATGACATCATTTGTTGTCATTAATGACATCGCAGAAGAATCAAATATTGAAACAAGAATGCAACGCCAAGTATCCGTAATTGCATGGATGATAACAACTTGCTGTCAACCGAAACAATTTAAGGAAAAATGTGTTTAAATAATCGGAAGGAATCTAAATGAACTAACGGAAAAGTTCTTGACATTCATGAGCCAAGAGCCGATATAAACCTACAGACGGGATTGGGGACGATGAACGATATAAGGAACAGTCTGACATTTCGATTATTTGCTTTGCCGTCTTTCACAGAGGGAATGGCAAGAATTTTCGATTTTAATGGATTCTTGCAGGTTTATAATGTAAGCAGGACTCCCGAAGATGCAGATTTCGAAGCCATTTCGAATGATTGGCGAGTGACAGGGTGGGATATAAAGCAGGCAATGGATGAATATGGGCAAAAGGAAAAGGAAGAGCAAGAAGACAAAGAGAGCGCAAAAACAAAATAATGGCCAAATTCAGAGCTATGGGCCAGACTCCCCAAATATTTCTCCCCCCCTTATAGGTACTGCCGGATTTAGAGCGGAAAGTTTCAGCGGCCCAATACCACATCCAAAGATCCTGGAACAATATGATAACATAGTTCCCGGCTCTGCAGATCGAATAATAGAAATGGCTGAGACCCAAGCTGCCCATCGCCAAGACCTTGAGCGCAGAGTAGTTAAATCTGATATTTTCAATTCCCGTTTGGGACTGATCTTCGGATTTGTTATCGCTCTATGCTTCATTTGTGGTTCAGCCTATCTACTTTACAATGATAAGACTACCGAGGGGTTTCTTATGGGAGGAGTGACGCTCTTCTCGCTCGTTGGAGTATTTGTTTATGGATCTCAGCAACGGCGCAAAGAGAGAGAAACCAAGGCATCCATGGAACCATAAGATAAGAGAAATATTTATAAAGAACCAGGTGAAATCTGCCGAGCGCTTCTCTTTTCGGATGGGCCTATCAGCAGTCATAAATAATACCCAGTATTCGCCTCTCACTCAAGTCGTATTTCTTGGCGAGGTCTCGGGCAATCTTTCTCACCGGCTGGTCCGGATTTTTTCTGATCTTTCCCTCAAATTCGGCCACAATTTTGTCATTTCTGAGTTGAATTTCCTTGCTCGGCTTGCCTGCCATGAACATACCTCTTATTGTTTGGATTATCCAATAAACGGTTTTTTAACTTTGCCTTACCCAGCTTCATTCTACTTGGCATTTCAGATTTCCTCTACCCTTATCAACGCCCCCGGTTCCTGCCCAGGAAGACAATAGGTCTTGAACGATCCTCCATCGGCAACGATAAAACGGTCGTCTTTCCACAGAAGCCCATTCAATGCATCAGCAGTGGCCTTGATCAGGTTATCCAGATCGCCGTCGGTCGGTGTGCATGGAAACCGCCACTTCGGTTTTCTTGGCCTCGGGAAATAAAACATGAAGGCCACGCGTAGAAATATTCCTGCCGGTAGCGGTGCCTTTTTCCAGGTATTTTGTGCGTACCGCCGGCAATATTCTTTCCAGGCCGCGGCCCCGGGGTGATAATTCGAAGCCCATGTTGACTTGAATTTGCGGGGCCTCTGCTGCGGTCGGGGCCAGCCTTCTATTTTGAAAGTCAAGAGTTCCGTCAAATCGGCTGACCCGCATCTTCATCGTAACTGAACGTGCACCGGGCTTTCTCAAATTCTTTCCAGACAAAGTTTCTTAAATGCTTCATGGCGTCCTCCGGCTCCTCATCTTCGCCGACGGCCGCCCGAGCTCCAATTCTTCGATGTTGGTAGTCTCCTAAATTTTTCAGTTCCGAATATTCGATCTCAATTACCTTCACCATCTCATCCTTTCATCGGGCAGCCGGCGTTTATACCGACCGCCCTTGGACGTTTTTTGGTTGTTTTTGCACTCACATCCGACGTGCTAATAAAACAAATATGGATTCAGAAAATATGCCTTTTTCAGACCATGGCATCACCTCCTTCAGACTTTGCATTATGATCTGGCCAGATCTCTCCCTCTCTGGCTGATTCAGGGTTCGTTTCAATCCACGCCCTCGCGAGGGGGGGGCAACAAGACAACCGCAAATACCTTTTCTCGAGCCAGAAAGCGGCCGCCATTGGCCGATCGATCTTTAGGGCGGTGTTAGGGGACATACATTGTCTTCCCAAGCCCTTCAGATCGTCTTAAAACATGTTTTCAACTTCAACATCTCCTCGCGAATATTCCTGATATTTTTCTTCCGGCTTATAGTCCAGGAAACGTGTATATTCCTTCTGAAATGTCATCTTGATCCTCCCCGTGGATCCTCCCCGCGCCTTGGCGATATTGATAACAGCCAAATTGTGTGTAGCTACTGCATCATCACCAAAATGATAATATGGAATATTATGAAATTCAGGCCGGTAAATAAATATGACCCTGTCAGCGTCTTGCTCTATCGCACCCGAGTCTCTCAGATTATTTAATTGCGGTTCTGCCGAGCCGATCCTACTCAGCTGACTCAAGACTATGACCGGAACATTAACTGCTTTCGCTAACTGCTTCAGCGCCCTTGTGGTCCCGGCAACTCGCAAGTTCTGATTCTCGGCCCAGGCGTGAGTAATAAATTGCAGGTAATCAACTATTAGCAGTCTCAATCCATGTTGATTTTTATATCTCAAGGCCAGTGCATATAGGTTCGAGATTGTCAATTTATCGGGATCATGTATAGCCAAAGGCATATTGGCAAATTCAGCGCCGGCTTTAATAATACTATCCTCGTCAGCCTTGGACAGGGAACCCCCGTAAATATCCTCAGAATTTATCAGGGCTTTCGAACACAAGATCCGGATTGCAAGTTCGGTCTGCGTCATCTCGAGCGATTCAAATAAAACCTGATGTCCTTGTTGGGCCACGTTATCGGCAATATTCAGGGCCAGCGTAGATTTGCCCTGGGAAGTTCCGGCTGCCAGGATAATGAGCTGTCCGGGCTGTAAATATCCGAGCTTTCTATCCAGGTCAATATAGCCAGTCTTAACACCGACAACGTTTTCGTCTTTGTTCTTGTAGCTTTGGATCGCGTTCTCGGTCGGCTCCAATAACTCCGAGAACATCTTTGGATCCCGGGAACCATTATTGCCTACCAGGCCCAGTACATCAGTCGCAAATCTATTGGCCACATCAACCGCAGGATCGCCGGAAATACAGGCATCCTGCAGTTTCTTGCCAGCCATATAGAGTTCCCGAAGTTGATGGAAATTTGCCACCGTCTCAGCGTGATGCCTGATATTGGCAGCCGAGGCCACATGATCTGTGAGGGCGGATAAATAGGCTCTCCCTCCGGCTTTTTCAAGATCTCCCCTTTTGCTTAATTGATCGATGAGCGCGGTCAGGTCTATTCGGGTGTCATCCATCATCAGGTCAATAGCTGCTTCGTATATCAGGCGGTGTTTCCGGTCATAAAATTCGCTGCCTTCCAGAAGATCGCAGACACCGTACACGGCATCTTTGAAATAAATCAAAGAAGACAAAATCGCCTTCTCGGTATCAAGACTGAATAGCTGTTTGTACTGCCTGGCCATGAATTTTTAATCCCCGCATGGTATCCACTGACCAATATTTTCATACCAGACCCAATTGCCATGCTCCGGTTTTGGTGGTCTGTCAGTGAAGCATTTTTCCCCAACTCCGTTCCTATCTACTCTTTCTACTCTACTCTGGTGTGAATTTTGTACATCGGGGTTGGGAAATTTGCTCGTCCTTGAGGATTTTCCCCCGCCTTTAAGTCCTTGCCATTTCTGATAATTCTTGATTGTAATGACAAAATTGTCGCCCTTCTGTTTGAGCAAAATTGCATTCTTGTTTCTGGCAATCGATAGCATTTTTGTAAGCGATCGACGGTCTGAGCCGACAACCTGAGACAAAAATGTCATGCTCTTGACAAAAATGTCACCCGTGTCACCAGACAATTTTGCATAGACAATTAGCTGTAACCAGATTCCTCGTTGGGTACAATTAAGCGATTGAAACCAGTCATCATTGAAAATGTCAGTCCAGATTTTTGCAAAGATCGCCATGCTGTTCCTCCTCTATAATTGATCTAATTTTCTCTATCATTTCTTCCTGTCCTGCCCTCACTCCCTGGCCCCATGCCCTTGCAGGTGATTTTGGTAATCGATCCAGCTTTGCAATCCGGCTGATTCTAAGCTCCTGCTCATTGAGATATTTCTGGATTTTGTCGATCAAAATTTACCCTCCAGGCCTCCGATGCCGGCCGCCAGGGCCTGATCAAAGGCCATCCTTTCATGATCTGCCGCGAGCCTTACCTCCACATCACTTGGACAGTCTATGCCCTCTTCTCTTAACAAGCGCTTTAACTTGTTAATAGCCAGGATCTCGGATAATCCGGTTTCGACCACAGCTCGCCTTTCCCCTACCGGCCGGGCCACAGCCACCCATTCACCAAGCCTCTCGGACCTGAAATATTTGATCTCCCTTATGAATCTCTCCGCCATTTATCCTCCTCATTCGAACATGTCCTGTTGATTTGGATCTGAAAAGTACTTATTCCAGAAATCCCTTACTACAGGGAGGCACCTTTCCTTGAATTCCCATTCATGGCTTTCCTCATCGTAGCTTCGATCCTCTATCTCGATATTGGCCTTAATTTCTTTTATGAATGCCTTACAGCTCTCCCAGTCGCGCTTCTCCCAGGTCAAACATATCTTGAAGTACCCGGCGGTCGGTCTGAATAAGGGCATTAAATATTCTCCGAATTCCATTTCTTCAATTCATCCATCCTGTAAAAGGCCGGGATCCCCAGCTCCCGAGCTTTCTCCAGTTCCTCGGCCAGCCCCTTCGAGTCAATATTTGCGGGATTGTCGACAACCTTTACGGCGGCCGATACCTCCATCCATGCTATCGAGTATTTGCGAATGGTCTCGAGGTCGATATTGCACCCAGGGTGCAGAAAGAATTGATAGTCCAGCCAGGGACAAAACGGTGCCATGCCGGCCTTGAGAATCTCGGTAGACTCCGCTATTCCGATTTGCATATTGCGAAAAATCTGCAAGATGTTGCTGCCTGAGTAGGCTCCAGCCATGTATATCCGCGTCATATTCTCAGCTGTCGAATTCACGGCTGCCACCTTGCCTCCCCGCGCTCCTTATTTGCTTTCCCATCTTCATGCCCGCCCGATTGCAGATATCCGATGCGGATAGGCTGAACCGTTTTGCGATAATATTAAGGATGTTGATGTCCGTAAGAACATCCCCCAATGTTCGAGCTTCCCTTCTGGTTAGCTTCAACCTCAAATGTCCTGCCATTTGCCTCCCTGCATAGAATTCCAATTTTCTTTTATTTACCTCTTACTTAATTGCTTACACACGCCAATTATGACCAGCATAGGCAGTGCCAGCACCGCATAAATGCCGGCGATAACGAGCCACACCGCTGCAGCGACGATGCGGACCAGGGTGGTCATTCCGGCAATTCCCTTCTCTTGATTGATTCTGGCCATT
The DNA here is from genome assembly GCA_011056555.1 of Candidatus Zixiibacteriota bacterium. Lineage (GTDB taxonomy): Bacteria > Zixibacteria > MSB-5A5 > JAABVY01 > JAABVY01 > JAABVY01. The sequence continues at coordinate 37,395 of DSEQ01000021.1, forward strand.
CGTTCATGTTATGACTGATCTTCCCGTTGATTTCGACCTGCTTTACAAAGCATGGGGTCCAGCCCCACCGGCATTGATCGAGGATTTTATCAATCCATTCAGGATCGCATCCCCGGCGCCTTGGACCTGATTCGCAACCCACAAGTACCCAATCCAAATCTCGAACAATCGGAATTAAATCAATCTCTCCCAGCATTGGCTCTATACTGACGAACTTCTTGGCAGCAGGAATCTGCATTAATATCGGAATGCGCTTATCGGCCTGTTCCTGATTCTCAGTGGTCACTCCCAGCCATATGTGATTAAGCCGGTCCGGAAAGCGATAGCGCATTCTGGGAAATATCTCCGCCATTCGTTCAGGCCTCTTTGTCAGGATTTGAAATACTGACTTCGAATTGTGGCCGATCTCCCTAAAGATATCTGTCAGCCATTCCTCGGGAACATTCTCATGAAAGATATCTCCCATGCTTCCAATGAAGATCATCTTGCCGACAGGAGCTTTTCGTATCTGCTCAAGTGCCGGTTTATGGAAAGCAGTCTGGCCGGTCCAACCGCGATCATCAACCACGGTTTGATATTGTGGCCTCCCCATCGCCTTCAATCGTTTTGCCATCTTCTCTGCATAGCAGTTCTGACAACCCGGGCTCACCTTGGTGCAGCCAACAATGGGATTTATGGTTATATCAGTCCATTCGATTTTGCTCTTTGCCACCGCATGACCTTTCTGCCTCGAACTTTAATTCAGCTCCAATTTTCCTGATTTCATGGTCCGGGAATGCGAGCAGGTTGTCATAACCTATTGATAGAAATGGCCGACCAATATTCAGCTTGTAACGGCCATTTTTATCAGACACAATCAGGTCCGGTTTACTTGGATATATCTTATATTTGTCCGGGAATGCGTCGCGGCCCATTTCCTTCTTAAGATTGTACATATACCTGGCCTGACAATCTCCGCAATCAAACTGTTCTTTCCTCACCCATCCACTGGCATCTTCAAAAGCCCAATGTGATGTGACCACGGATTGATAAGCCAGCTTTGTCAAATACGAAAAACTCTTTGGGGTCAGATAGACATCTCGATTCAAGAAACGAACGTGATACCGAACGCTTTTGCCACTGCCTTTGCCAACATATTTGGGTTTTCCGATGACAAGTAAGACTTCACTCACGCCAATCCCTCCGGAAACAATACTTCTTGTTTGGCCCGAACTTGCCGCCCGGGCAGATAGTCGATTACTTCGAATGTATTGTGCAGCCGCCCCATGTAGTTGTTGAAAGCCCCGCCGCCTTCTGTGTATCCAAGATTTTTGGCCAGATCCTCCCTGCTTATGCTCTCCGGATAGATTTGAATCAGATACTCGAGGATCTTCTGCAGGGGGCCTTGCTTTATGATCTTAAGCCACCCCTGATGCAGCTCCTCAACTCCGGCAATCGCTTCGACCTCTCCCGCGACTCCTCTTCCTGACTCGGTCAGCTCTACTTTACCGGCTTCCGGATAATCAATATGGCCATTCGACCGGAGCCTGCCGAGAAGATTATTGAATGCCCCGCCCTTGGGGCTGTATTGAGCTTTTGCCGCAACCATTTCCTTGCTGGGCTTATCTATTCCGAGCGCCTCGAATGAGGCTATAGCCTCGAGGATTCGCCGTTGAGGATTAGATAGATCAGAACCTTGTGTCATAGCTGAGTTCCTGATGGGCCTCGGAAATGCTCGTTTCTCAGTTCTCGGTTTGGCGCCACAATCCGCTGTCTCGCACTGCATGATATGGTGCATTTCATTCCCGCGACCGGATGTGAGATTTTCTATATGCTCAAAAAGCTCTGCAGGCCTTAGAGATAATCCGGTCAGCTTTTCAATATCTTTGAGGATATTGCAGCTTAATAGATGTATCCCCTGCAACTGACCTTCAAGTTTTTTAGCTGCACTATCCAGTTCTTCCTGTAGATGCCTGATTTGGCTTTTCTGAGCCTGAATAATCGGCTCATGATTACATGGCACTGGTACCTCTTTTTTAAGCAGCGTATTCTCGCGTTTAAGCGAAGCCAGTTCCTTCTTCAGCTCAATCATATCTTTGGCACGCTTCTCTGCCTGATGAGGGATATCCGCAAGCTTCTCAATCAGTTGCTTGATCTTGCCAGTAGCCTCTGGATGCGTTTCAACATGCTGCGTGCCGATCCTCGGGTGGGATGATTCAACATCACCGACTTTAACCAGGACAATATCGTTGACGGGAACATATCCCTGTGAACCCTCATGTATACGGAAGGCCGGACCATATAAGTGAAATTCTCCGGGCTGTAGCTTCCGGAGCGCCAGGCTCTCTTCCCTTGAAACAAATCCCAGCTCATCAACCGCCCTTTTGCGATCGATATCCTGAATTGTTCGGCCGATCATCTTATTGCCAAGTTCCGCAGCTGCGTCTTTGTTGAGCTTGGCCAGTCTCTGTGTGGCCATTATTGTACAAATTCCCCGCTTTCGCCCTCGAGTTGCCAGATCTATCACCGCGGAAGCTGATTCGGCTTTACCCTTTTCAGGACAGATTAAATGTGCCTCATCCAACACAACCAAAACCGGATGCCGGTATCTCCGAGGAGCGCTTATTAGGGCCTCAGAAAATGCTTTTACATACGCGATTCGCTCATGCTTCTTGAGTTCGTACAGATCAAATATGCAGGATGCATTGAACTCGAGGAGCTTCAATGCCAGAAGTTTAACTGATTTTAGTTCGGCGGGAATATCTCCACCCTTGCCCGCAATGATATAATCGAATTTCTCCCTGAGTGTATGAAACTCACCTTCCAGATCGATTACCAGCTGCTGGATCCTGCCATATGATTGTTCCAGGATCCTCCGAACGAGCCAGGACTTCCCTGCCCCACTCATCGCCTGAATCATAAGCCGGGTTTCGGTTAATGTTGCCAGATCCAGGGTAACGGTTTTATTATCATGCAATCCGAGATTTATCATCTTTGCCAATTGTTAGATTGTTAAATTTAACCAGCTCCCCGGGATGGGGTGACGATATGTGAAAGGGGGCCATACCGCGAACCGGGGAGCTGCAGAATTCTATTTAACTCGGTAATCCCATACTGGCCTGGGACTGGCCCTCCGAGTGCTTCAAAATAATCTGATCAATTTTGTCAAGCCTGGCTTTGAGCTGCTTCTCGGTAAGCCGCTTCTTTTTATCCTCGGCTTCAATTTTGTGCATGGCTTTCTGGGCTTCTGATATTTTGTTCACTTCCTCCGAGAAGGCCAGCTCCTCCAGTCTCCGGCGCTGGTCCGATTTGTCACTGGGTGTCAAAGGCGGATATAAAAGCTTATCGATTTCATCCACCCTGGCGCTGAATGCCGCGGCAGTGAGCTTCTCCTTGGAATCATCTTCCTTGAGCTTTTTGATCAACTCCTGGACCTTCTTGTTTTTCCTGGCGGCTTTGTCCTGTTCGAAATCAATCAGCCTGACTTCGGCGGCAGTACGTTTAAACAGATCCCTCTGCTCTTTATCCAGAGGTTTGATTTCCACCGAGCAGTTGACTTCCTCGGCCAGATCGATAAGCCCGTTGGCGTCCAGATGGCGGTTCTCGCTCCGCAAGAACTCGAATTCGAAGCACCCGACCATTCTCTCTTTGTCGCCGATCTTCTTGAGTTTGAATTTCGGCGGGCTGATACTGCCTTTCAATTTGAATGACATTTGTCCTCCATGATTTTGGTTTATTTATAATAAAAAAATTCCTTTTAATATCTTCGCTGCCAGAAGCAGAACCAGCAAGATTCCCGCCACCAGGCTACGGCTCATTCGGAACCGGTTCCTTCTTATTGTTCTCAATCCGGGTCCTCCGCTTTTCGCGCTCATTGAAAAAGTTGACCATTGCTATCGTGTTATCAATAGAGTTGAGATCGGTCACCCGCTCATTATGCACCCGGTTGACCTGGGGCGGTATCAGGTTCTGGGTGAGAATTTCATCTTCATAATAGTGACGGCGCTTGATCTTGAGTTCCGCCAGGTACACCATCACTTCCTCTCCGGAAATATTAACTGTCATACTTGCACTCCTACGCCATCAAGTATTAAATGTGAGACCGGCAGCCAGAAGACATATCTGTCTTTGCGACAGAGCGCTTTCCCGGTGGTTTCATCCAGTCCCACAATTTCGGCTTCGCAATCTATCAATGGGCGTTTGACTGAATCGCATGCGCTGCTGAGCAGCTCGAATTCGTCCATTGAATCAATCAGAACACGATCGCCCACTATAGGAAGTGCTGCATATTCTTCCTGCTTTTCCGATACATATTTCCATTTCATTCATATCCACCTTTCCGGCCTTCTTTGTTGTGGCCTTTTTTGCAATCATAGGCGAGAAGCAGAGATCGCATGTTGGCATGCCTTCATGGGCATGGGTTAGAATCTTCTCATGTCCGCAGTTTATGCATTTAACGGTTAATCCAAATTTCACCATATCGATAAACCTCTCTCAATCTATAATTTCACCGCTGCTCTTTCGCGCCGCAGCTTTGGCTTCCTCTATACTCTTGGCGATACCTGAATGCAGCCTGCCCTTATGGTCGCGATAATCCCACTGCACCCTTAGCTCATAGTTGAAAAGTGCGGAGCGGAATTCCTCATAGGCGAACTGGCCCCGCTCATGCGTGGTTGTGCAGCCGTTTTTATTCAACTTGCTTTGACTCATCAATAGACCTCCTTCAAATTTCCGCTTGCGGTATCATAGATGATTTTCTGCTCGCACTGGTCGGCCAGTTCTTTGCGATGGGTGACCAGCAGGAGCTTATCCAGGCGGCCCAGCTGCATGCGTTTCTGAAGCATGTTAAATAGTGCCGAGGCTCGGAAGTCCCGCAGGGCTCCATCGCATTCATCCACCATGGCGAACTTGGGCTCAAAGCCCGACTGCTGAGCGCGATAGATTGAGACGGCGGCCTGCATGGCCACAATAAAGGGCACCTTCTGACCGCCCGAGAGGAGCCTGATTGGTCGCTCCCCCTGCTCATCGATCACAATGATATCAAGCGTCTCAATCTGGCCTTTTCCGGAGGCCTTATCCTTGACCGTGTCAAAACGAATTTGCCAGGATGACCCGAACTCGGAGAGCAGATCGTTGGCCAGGGATGATATCTGCGGCAGTGCATTTTCCAGAAGCAGGGCAGGAATACCGTTGCGACTGAAAGCAGTCTGCAGCAAAACATAATCGGAATAGTCGGCCTTCTTGGAAGCGTGCTTCTTCTCAGTTTCCTTAATTCGCTCCTCCAGCTCGAGCAGTTCCTTTATCTTTGCTTCTGCCGCGGCTTTGGCCTTCTCAGCCTCCAGAATCCGGGTCTCCTGGGATTCAATACGAGACTTTATTATTCTGATATCATGATTGCATTCACGAATTTCCTCCGCGAGATGGATGTCGATCTGTTTCTCGAGCTCATCACGTTTTGCTCTTAGCCCGCTCATCTGCTGGGAGAATTCCGGAATGAGCTTATCATACTCTCCCTGCTGGTACGCCAGAGATTCTCGGGCTTCCTTGAGTTGATCGGCCAGCTGTTCGGCTCGGGCCAGGGCTATGTCCAGACTCGATTTGGCAGGGCCCCAATCAGTTTTCCGGGCCTTCTCTGGAAAGCCTTCATAATCCAGGCGCAGTACCTCTGTTTCCTCTTCCAGCTTACTCAAAGACTTGCGCAGTGAATCGAGTTTATCCTCGTGCTCACCCTCCAGGCTCTGTTTCTCTTTGGCCAGGTCCTTCAGATTATCTACCAGGGGCTTTAGGCTTTTGGAAGCATCAACCGCCGAGGAAATGAGCGGGCACTTGGAGCAGAGGTCGATGACCTCGGCGATCAGTTCATCTGTGAAGGATCTCCATTCCTGGACATCACCGCTGTAGAACTCTTTTGCGTTAAATTGCTGGCAGGGCACGTTCTCGAGCCTTTCGGCCAGCTCCTCATTCTGTTTGATCTCGGCTTCAGTGCGCTGAATCTGGTCCTCAATGTTTTTCAGATTCGATGCTTGCAGGCTCTCAACCTGGCGCAGGTCGCGCCGGGCGGCAGAGATTTCAGCTTCCTTCTTTTCGATCCGTGCCTTTAATTCCTGAGCCTCCTTCGAAAGCTTCACCATTTCCTCGATCTTATCCCGGCGCTCGATTAAGTCCTTGTCCTTCTGGATGTCAGCATAGAGTCTCCCGATTTTCATCTCCTGCTTGGCCTTCCAGGCCTGGAATTTGTTTTGAGTTCTGATCTTCCTGGTGGACAGTTCCTCCAGCTGCTGATCGAGGTCGGCAATCTGCTTTTTAACAGATTCCTGAGTTGCGGCCTTTTTCTCGCGCTCCTTCAATTTAAACTCGAGCTCCTCCAGTTCCGATGTTGCCAGGAACTTATTAGCCTTATGCTCGGCGATAGCCTTCTGCTGTTTCTCAAGCTCAGCATCAAACTCCGGTATGAACTCCAGGGCCCGCCGATCTTCCGAAAGCTTCGCTTCCGTTAAGCTGATTTCATTCTGGAGGGCCTGGGCGGACTCCTTGGCCTTTTCAGCAATCGCCTGATACTCCGTGAAACCCAAAAAGTCGTAGAACATGTCTTTCAGCTCAGCATTGGTCTTGTTAATCAGACCGTTCGTACCCTGAACCTGGTAGACGCCTTGCTGAAATAATTCGGGCGAGCCGAAGAGCTCCAGCACGACCCGCTTATAGGAAGGTTTTTTGCCATCATTCAAGGTGGTCCAGTCTTCGCCGTCCAATCGATAAGCGTAATATTCAGCTTTGCCGCGGACCCCATCCACTACCAGAAGGAACATATAATCAATTCCGTCTATGCTGACCACCAGCTCGCGGCAGGAATCCTCCAGCCTGAAGTGGTCGGAGAGCTTGGCGTTCCAGTTCAGGCCGTCATAGTAAAAGCTGAAGGGATAGGGATGCAGGTTGTCAAAAGTGGTTGATTTTCCGGCTCCGTTATCTCCGTCGAAGAGAATCATGTCGCTGTTGAATTTTTCAAAGTCGATCTTGATCTCATCAGTCCAGGTGATCCCTTTGGAACCGCGCAGCCTGAGTGATTTGAGACGGATGGTGCCCCGGGCGGTAAGCCCGGCGTCATCCTCCAGCACCAGCTCGCTCTGTAGCTTGTGGAGCTTGGCCGGTATGTCTTCCGCCAGATCTGTTTCGGTCGTCTCTGCCCAGGCCTTCAGGCGCTCCAGATTCGTTATCGCTTCGTTGATGACCTCGCACCTCTGGCGGCTCTGAGGTTTGATGATCTTCTCGAATTTGACCGAATTGGGGTGCAGGTCGTTCCAGCTCAGCCATTTCTTGATATGATCTTCATTGACCAGGTCCTTGGCTTCCGGGGGCATGTGCAAGCGGATCCTGGTGTCGGCCTGATTGCAGCCATGGGGATTGAAGTCTGGAAAGCCGGCCGGGCCGCCGGTCTTTTTGTCCAGAAATCTAAAAGGCTGGTCGTCGCTGTCTTCGGGGTAATAAATGAGATCAAAATCGACCATGGCCGGGAACGGTGTCGGAATCCGCTCCAGCTGCAGAATCTCATGCCGATTGACTTCGGCATAGAGCACGGATTTCTGCTCCTTCTCACCCCAGTTATGAGGGAAGGGACTGCCCGAATAAAAGATGTTCTCCCCGATCTGCTGCGGCTTATGAATGTGACCGAGGCAGTTTATGACTGCCCCGGCCTCTCGGATGTCGGTGGTAGATATAACAATATCACCACCAGTCATAACCTGGCCGGTCGGTGTTTCACTGCCATAGACAGTAAAGTGGCCGAGAAGTAAAGGGATGAATTCGGGATGGCGAGTCGCGAACCGTGCCATTTCGGCTCGGAATCCCAGAAACAGTTCTCGCACCAAACCGGCCGCTTCAACATCAGCCCGATCCGGAGAAAGATCAAGACCTCTGGACTTCGCCCAGGTCATAAGCCCGGACTTGGTCACTCCAGGAATAGGAAATACTGCAAGATTTCCCCGCTCTTTCCTTTTTATATCGATGCACATCGAAAAAAGCTCCGGCCTGTCCAAAACAAATATCTGCCTCTCGGTATGCAGGCTCTTGAAGATATTCAATGAACCCGGCCGATCATGGGAAGGTGTGCCAGGTATCATGTAAACGTCCTGGAGCATTGCCAGGCGCCGAATATATCTGATCACCATATACAAGGGGCTGTTTTCATTAACCGCAACTTCCCCGTCCCAGATATCGCCGGGAATAACTACAATGTCCGGCTCCTTATCTTCTGCGACCTGCAGGGCAAACTCAAAGAACTTTTCGACCTTATCCAGATTATCGCGGCGGGCATGCAGATCGGCAAAGTGGATCAGCTTCAATTTATTTTCTGCCATGCTCGGCCTCCTGGTTGAGAAGGTACTGGTAGAAGCCCCGCAGGTTCGGTTCGGTCATATCGTCCAGGGGCTGAGGAGGTTTCTTGCCGAGCTGTTGGCAGAGCCTTTTGATTTCGGCCTTGACCTCGAGAAGATCGGCTCTCTGTGATTTGGGTTTGGGAGAGGCCTTTTGGGGCTTTGTCTCGGACCCGGCAGGCTCCTCCTCTGACCTTCTCAAGACCGTGCTCTCAGTTATTTCCGGCTCCTCCGTGCGCCCTTTGCCATACAGGCGGTCGGCCGCATGCTGGCCCCGCTCCATCAACAGTTTGGCGTGCAGGGGGTTGTTCATATCCCATTCCGGCATCAGCCTTCCGGCCACAAAAGGCCGGCCCAGCTCCTTCGGCAAAAAGGAGCTGGGAATGCCGAACTCTTTCTTGACCGCCCGGGCCATCGCGCCGGAGATACAGCGCTCCACTGCAAATTCAATCCGTTTGGCAATATCCGCCTTGGAAAGGCCTGTGGCCTCCAGGCTTTTGCGGTCGATGGATTTACTGTTGGTGACGATCTTCAGGTCGCCGGTCATGTCTATGTACTGCCCCCAGACAGTGGCCCTGACCGCCAGAAGCTCATAGCTCTCGGGCTGGCGCTCTTTGGTGATGTGCGTCTTAAACCAGTTGATTCCGGCGGCGTTACCGATCTTGATTAAAGCCTGGGAGCTGGGAGAGATTCGGCCGCTCTGTTTAGGGGTAGGATAAAAGTCGCCCTTTTTCTCATCCTCCACGTTGAGCTTGATCGTACTTAAGACGATCTTGTGCCCTGGTGGAAGGTATTGAATCACCCGGGCGGGCATGGCCAGATTGAACTGGTCCTCCGGGAATTCTTTCAGTAATTGAACCGGCCCCTCGTCCAGAGTTCGCTCACTGATTACGGTTGGATAATTTTTGGTTGACATCCGAGTTCTCCTTAATTAATCTGAAAGTGCATCGTAGATCACATTTCACTCTTGATGTTTTGTCTCGTGGTCTCTCAGCGATGTTAGATTGCTGCCCGACCGCCCGGTCGGGCAGCTTGTGATCTCATGTTTCTTTTTGTCCCGGTAGGGTGGAAGATCCAAGACCGGGATTTTTCTGTCTGCAATCATTCCGGCCAGATGCCTGTTTAATTCGTCATTATTCCTGATGAGCTCTTTAATAATTGGCCGAAGCTGATCGCTTTTATCTCTGCGTCCCTGCTGATACGCTTCTTCCCTAATCTCTTCAAGATGCTTTTTGCTGCAAAGTCTCATATCGATCCTTTCTAAATCACGAGGCCCCGCCGGCACACCTGCTGATCAGACAGACGCATTGCAATTCGGGGCCTCTTTTCCATCACATAGGGTTTATTCTGTTTCAATCCACAATCCGGCGAGGGAGGCAACCAAAAAAAGAGGCCCCGACAAATTAGATTCCGGAGTATCAGGTAGTATGTTGACACCCATCCGGGGCCTCTTCCTACAACAAAGGAGGGGGTGAACTGCTGATTCATATTCCGGCCTCCCCATTTATCCCCGCGTCAAACAGATTGCCGTTTATAGTCCGGGGAGGTTTTTGAAATTTATCTCGATTGGCTTCATAAAGCCGATCCTGATCTCTTATGCGTTTAAGGCAGGCCGCCGTTACCCACTCGCTCTTGGCCCTCGATTCCAGGTGATCGATCGTGATCTGGATGTCCTCCCTGCTGACGTAATAACCCTTGGATCCGGAGCAGACATAAAAGCCCATCCTTCTCAGGGCGTTCACGCAGGCTCTGATCATGGCCCCGTTCAGCCCGAGGATCTCCGACATCCTGGTCTGCTTGATTGCATTGTCTCTGCTGCGGTGCTTCTTCAGCAGGGCCCAGACCCGGCGGGCATTCAACTGAGTACCGCCGGATTCTTCAATGATGTCCCGGTAAATTTCGAAAGGGTCATCCCGGGGCATAAGCTCCGAGGCCTTGAAGACTTCCGGTATTTCGACCTGAATCTTCAATATGCATCTCTCCCGTGAATCGGATCCTCCGGGACATAGCATCCATCTATGAATGACTGAATGTCCCGGGCGCGCCACCTGACCGGTCCACCCTTGCCGGAGAGCCGAATCACCGGCAGCTTTCCGATCGAGGTCCACTTACGAAGGGTATTCAATTTGATGCCCAGAATCTCGCAGACTTCTTTTGATGTTAAGAGCTTATCCATCTACCATATTCCTTGACAAATAGGAGTCTTGATATATTTTTAAGAAGGAGCCCGGAGAGGCCATTCTCCGGACTCCGCTTCCTCAACCTTCCCCCCTCAAGAAATCACTTCTTATGTGTAAGGATTGGGTATGCTTGTTCATGTTCTTAAATCCAGGTCCGGCTTAGAAGGGCTGGGTCGCATTTCCCGCCGATAAATTATCCGGAGTTCTTTTATGCGTAAATTCCATCATGCTCTAAGTTCGTTATTCTCCTGCTTAGCGCTATTACCTGATGATCGCTTGATCTCGCTGTCAGAGGCCTTCGGTGTCATGTCATTCTCGCTTATGACGAGATCGCCATCCGAGTTAATAGTCATTTTTAACCTATTATCTCCTGGCTCGATTCCTTTTGCTTCAAGCCACCATTTTGGCACATACGCAGCCGTAGGCTGGCTTCCGGCCGAGACATTTATTAATTTTGTCCAATTCATATATTCTCTTTCAATCAATAATATATTATTCAAATCATCAGCTACACCCCGATATATAATAATATATTCGGCATTGTCAAGGGCAAATTCCGTTTTTTTTATGGATTTTCTTATTCTATTTGACAACAACAAGTTAATAGGTCAAATATATTATGCAAATGGCAGAAAATATTAGAAAGCAGTTTCTAAAGGGATTCGGAGCCCGTCTTTTAAAACTCTATTCAGAGTCAAATTTTCGATCTTATGCTCACTTTGCAGATAAATTGCGAGAGACCGGCTTTGAAGTAACGAATGATACTGTTTCCAAATGGATGAGTAAGGAGCCCAGCGAACCAAGAGCATCGGCTATCGTGGCATTATCCAAAGTGTTGAATGTCTCAGCAGATTATCTATTGACTGGAAAAGAACCAGAGTCCAAAGATGAGAATTTAGCGAAGTTATTGAAGTATTTAAATGATATAAAAAACCAAGCAAACGATTTATCCGATCCCCGGTTACAGCAGTACGCCAGGAGATTTGCGGCTCTTCCTGATAATCTGAGGGAAGCAGCGGAGCAGCTTCTTAGGGCTATGGAGGAGGTAGCCAAGAAAAAGCTGGAAGAATAGATGACCCAACCATAGAACCACGATCGGGGATCATTATGTCGAACAAGTCCAATGTGCGGACACGGAAGGACTGCGTTTTAGGGTATGTTTTGTCATTGGCAGTATGTCATGCAAATCTTAAAAAAAATCTAAAAACAAGAGTCATTTTGTAATCAAATGAAGATCACTTTAGGGGAGGTTTAGATGAAAAGAATGTCATTTTTTGCAGTTCTAACCTTGTTTTTAGCTGTGCCCGTTTGTGGCCAGGATTACGCCGCGGAAGACCATCACTATGGTTTCCATTTTGGAGCGGCTTACTCGAATTTCCAGGATGACAAGCTGGAAATTGAAATAATAGAACCTGACGATATAATCACTTTCTATCTGGGAGGCAGTTTATTCTTTTACGAAATATTTGCATTGGAGGTATCAGTCAGCTATGCCAAAGAATCTGTCTACGAGGTCGCTTCCGGAGCAGCTGTCAATTACGGCGACTTTACTCAATTTCCGATTTCAGTATCGGCAAAATTGTATAATAACCCGGAGGGAGGGAAAGTCCGGGCTTTCCTGGCGGCTGGCATGAGCTATTATTTTCTGGACTTCGACCAAAGTCAGTATCTCACAAATATATATTCTGATGTCTACGGGGTGACCGGAAAAGTAAAAGTTGAAAACGAACTGTCACCTTTTTTTGCAATAGGCATCGATATATTCATCTCCCACAATGCGGCAATAAGCTCCCAGATCAAATACACTTGGTTAAATCCGAGAGTTACGCTCCCGATCCCAATGATCTGGGATGAGCATCTAAAGGTTAACCCCTTCACTATCTCCCTGGGATTTTCTCTTTATGGCGGATAAAACAAGGTGTAATTTGCGAGAACAAATGAGCCAACACAAAACTCTTCAGAAAGGAGTGAATATGGCAGATTTCGAAGTTCGGATCCTTAATCACGACCTGGAACCGATTCAAGGCGTCAGAGTCAGACTGGAATTCACACCACTCACAAGAGGTATGACCGGCGAAGAGTACACTGACTCAGACGGGGTGGCAATGTTCTCCGGTTTTGATGAAGGTGAAGTCAATGTCTATGTGGATCACAGCGATTACGGCAGCTATCGATACGAAGACGGAGGCAGCATAACAATCACAAAATGAGCAATTCTCTGCTTCCCCGCAGCGGAGACCTGAGGACCGATAAAGGGAGGGAGGCTTTTGCAGGCCTCCCTGCCGAAGATAGGCAGAAATAATGGATGGAGATTACAAAAGAAGACCGCAAGAAACAGCAATTTCATTTATGTGACGGTGGTAGTTTTGACTTGCATTCCCGCACGAAACTGATAAATTGATAACGTGGTGCTGCTGGCTTCAGAGGGAAATAAGAGCCGACTTCTTTTGGTCATCCTGATATTTTTAGAGCTTAGGCATAGATTATGAAAAGACTAATTTACATTCTTAGAGACAATAATATTGAATGTCTTCCTAATGAGCGCTTCACACTCGATGTAGAAATGTTTCCAGAATACAGTGAGGAACCCGTGTTCCCCAAGCAGGTATTATTCGAATCTCCCAAATTGAAAGCCGGAAAGAAATCAGTTCCTGAAGGCGTGCATTCTATGTTTCGATACTTTCTTGATGGTTCCCAGCGCTCACACCGCGTCATTGATGCCAGTTTCGGGAGTCATTATCTTCCAATATGTGCCGGCCAAATCGGAGTGGCCGTTCTCGAGAGATTGGATTCTGGCCGCATGGTCCCCCGGAAGGATCTAACCCGAGTCGAAAACATACTTGCAGTTCCCAATGTGATCGGGCAGGATAACGCAAAGGACCTTGAGCAGAAAATCAACAAGGAAATGTCGAAAAATGATCACTTCCGCATAGTGCGTTATGATTACCAAACGAAAGATGATAAAGATCCCGCAGACCTCGGAAGAGCGATGATCATCCATGAAATGCAGATGCTCGAATTGCGCACCATTAGGGACATGATCACTAATCAGGCAATCCAAGAGGATAAGATGTTGGCAAAGGACGGAGGCCTTCAATATCGCGACACTAAAATCAAAGATCTGAATCTCTCAAAAGATGACCTCGTCCAATTGAGAAATGTGATCGGCTTAGCGAAGACATTTAAGCCTAACATGACGGTCGGTCAGGGGCGGGGTCGCCAAGATCTTGGCAATTTGACCAAAGGTCTTGATTGGAAAGAACGAACGACTGTCATAAGTCCAAATAAAGATGAGATAACAGCTCATGGCTGGTGGTACCTTCGCCTTCGACCGCGTGAGAAAGTCTATAGTCCGCTCCAGGGAATCGCCAAAATAGAAGTATTTGCCTCTGATGAAGAAAAAGAGAATGATGGGATTGCTGAAGCACGAGCCGATACCATTTCTTCATACGTCTTGCGAGAGCGCAATGTCACTGCTTATAATGCTGATAAACGCTGGGCGAGTCATATTTATCCGATATTTTTAGCCGAGACATATTTGCGTTCTTCTTTTCTCAGTCATGAAAGATTTAAAGCAATGATTATTTGAAAGGGGAAATCCCATGCCCGAAAAAGAATGTATCGGAAAGGTCACCGCGACCGAAAGCAAACCAACCACCTGTACCAGCGTTTACTTCTGGCTAAGTCCGGATGTTATCATTCGCCCCTTTGACCTCGTGAGGATTGGACACATCTCCGGAGATGGAAACAAAAAAAGCTACTCATATGCAATAGTTCGGGAACTCAGCTACATCACAGATAGCGTAGGCCACCTGGCAAATTACGTCTCTTCCGATTTCGGTGATATTAATGCGCATCCGATCAATGAACGGCTTGGAACCACGATTGCTGAGGCGGATGTTCTCGGGAACAGCCAGAATATCGAGATGCCGATTCGAGACGGTGCGCGTGTAGAATGGGCGGGACCTGAGGAAATTAGAAGCGCCCTGGGAGTCGAAAATCTTATAAAGCCTATTCCTGGAGGCTATATTCGTACTTCGAACAAAGAGGAAATCCGCATTGATTTCGAGGCCCGATATCTCGTTGGCCCCGAGGCAGCTCACATAAACATTTCTGGAATCTCTGGTTTGGCAAGCAAAACATCTTACGCAATGTTTCTTTTAAGCGCATTACAGCAACGTATGCAAGACGAAGTAAGCATCATTCTATTCAATGTCAAAGGCCCTGATTTGCTGGCCGTTGATCAGCCGAATGCCTCGATGAGTGAGACACACCAGCAGGACTGGAGAAAATGCGGTCTTGAACCGCGGCCACTTGAAAACGTCACCTATCTCTATCCCTATGCCAAGCGTCCGGACCGCTTCTTTACTTCAAGCCATGCCCCCAATGACGTTATTCAATTTCAAATTGAGCAAAACCAGGCTTTCAATTATTACTACGACGTAGAAACATTTAAGGGTGGTGAAGAAGGCAGTGAGACTGATGTTGGACGCGATAAGATGTCGCTTCTCTTTTCTGACATTGATGATCCACAATCTACCATGGAAAGCTGTATTCATGAACTCGGAGAGATTCAAGCGGAGACGTGGGAGAAACTGAGAGAAGAAATCCATGCCAAAACTGAGAAAGGGCAAACCGGACGAAAAGAGATCTCGGTTCAATCCTGGCGCAAATTCAGTCGGCTAATTCGAACACGAACCACCCATGACATTTTCTCGTCCAATTATTATGGTGAGGACCGGCGCCAAAAGCTCATTGTGGATGCAATTAAGGATTTGAGGCCCGGAGGAATTCTTGTTGTGGATATCGCTCCCTTACCTGATTATCTTCAATGCTTGGTTTTTGGAGATGTAATCCGAACCGTTTTTGATGCAAAACTCGATCTATACGAGAACATTAAAAAAGAAGATTTGGGAAGAGTTGTCATCTTTGCAGATGAATTAAATAAATACGCACCTTCCACATCCGGATCCCGGGATAGGACTCTCACCCGCTGGCTTCTGGAAATAACTGAACGAGGACGTTCGCTCGGAGTAGTCCTATTTGGTGCAGAGCAGTTCAGAAGTGCTATTCATTCCCGGGTGCTCGGAAATTGCAGCACGGACGTATTCGGTAGAACAAATCCTGTTGAGCTCTCGAAGGCCCCAGACTACAGGCTATTCTCGCAATCCAATAAAGCTACTGTTACAAGACTCAACCAGGGTCAAATGCTGCTTCAGCATTCTGTATTTAATACTGCATTAATAAAGGTTCGTTTCCCATATCCAGCTTATCGGCAGCTGCAGAGGTAAATATGATGTCCTCAAATTCTGAAAAAATGCCAAAGATAGGGGCATTCGTTCTTGAGACCCTAACCACCGGGATGTACACTAATTCTCTTGATACGCTTAGGGAATATATACAGAATTCGTTCGATTCGATCCGCGAATCCGAACGAAGCAACAAATTGACATATGGAGCTGGTCGAATAGATCTCACAATAGATGAAAAGAGCCGAATTCTCAAATTGCGTGATAACGGATTGGGCATTCCTAAAAATGAGGTGAAATCCCGGCTTGTTAATATTGGAATGTCTTCAAAGACTATCCAGCATTATGCAGGCTTTCGCGGAATAGGGCGACTTGCTGGAATTGCATATTGCGACAGGCTTATTTTCACAACCCAGGCAAAAGATGAAAACGAATTTTCGCGAGTGGTATTTAACTGCCGAGAACTGCGCAACGCTATGTCTCCAAAATTAAAGCAAATTAGCGAATTGGCTGAGGTGATAAATGAGCATGCATCTGTCACTAACGAGAAGACACGCAATAGAGGACATTTCTTTGAAGTTTTAATGGAGGGGATCAATGAGGCCGGACAGTCATTTCTGGACTGGAAGATTATCGAAAATTACCTCAGCCAGATAGCTCCGGTCGGTCTTGATACACAATCCTTCTATCACGCAGGTGAAATCATTCAATGGCTGAAAAAGCGAAATATCGACGTTCCGACGGTGAGCATAACAATCAATGCAGGATTAATGAAGCGCCAGGTTTTTAAACCGTATCGCAAGCTGACATATACGACCGCACAGGAGAAACACAAAATACATTTGAAGAAGATACGTTTTTTCCCCGATGACGCTGGACCTGATTCTCCCTTCTGGGGTTGGTATGCTGAAACCAATTGCCCCGGCACAATTGGAGACGAGAGGGTTGCAGGAATTCGATTGCGAAAAGATAATATCGGCATTGGTATGGCGGAAAATATGACAAAGATCTTTGCTGAAGCTTCTGAAAGCTACGCTCGACTCAATAAGTACTTCATGGGTGAGATCCATATTCAGGACCCGAATATTATACCAAATGCAAGGCGGGATGGATTTGAGGAGGGTCCGGAATGGTTGAAAGTTCGCCAATCGTTGGTTGAGTTCGCGAAGGAAAGAAGCCGAGAAGCATACCATTTATCACAAGCACGTAATTTGGACATTGAGAGGCTGCTTGGGGCTGCCAAGAGAGAGAAGGAATCTGCTCAAAAGAGAAAAAAGACTGGGTTGGCCTCCAAGGAGGAAAAAGAAAAGGTTCTTGGCAAGCTCGATAGGCAAATAGCGAAGCTCGAGGCTGCAAAAAAGTCTGATCGAGATGAGAATGAGCGGAAGCAGATAGATCGCACTTATAAAGAACTTCAAAATACCAGGCAGGCAATCGAAAACGAAACCCATTATGTGGCTCAGAATCTGAATTCAGCTCTGGATAAAAAGCAGAGGAAAATTATATCTGAAATAATCGGAATTCTTTATGATGTGTTGGACGATGGATCATTCGAGAAGGCCCGTGCTGCGATCCTGGCAAAATATCAAATCCCAAACAAGAAGAGAGAGTAATGCGAAATATACTCCTTGCGGAACCCGACTATAGATCGAAATTTCCACCTCTTGGGTTGATGAGATTATCCACGTATCATAAGAGTGAGGGAGATAATGTTACCTTTGTCCGCGGAAGAAATCCGGATTTGCGGTCGGTAAATTGGCACCGCATTTATATCTCATCGCTTTACACATGGGAATTGCCGCGCACATTGAAGACGATCAAGTACTATGGCACTGCCGTAAATAATCCGAAGGATATCATCGTGGGCGGGACAGCTGTGACTCTTCTTCCACAATACATTCGAAGCAAGACAAATGTAACAGTTATTGAGGGCCTGCTGGATAGACCAAACATGCTTGGTATAGGATCAAAGGCCATCGCTAAACTCATTCCCGATTATTCTATCATAGAGGCAGTGCCGGATTATGAATATTTCCCAGCAGATGCTTATTTTACCAAGATCACCAAAGGCTGTATACGCTCCTGTAAATTTTGCGCTGTGCCCATATTGGAAAGAAAATTCGGGTTCTTAAAGGATCTAAGAAGACAAATTGAAGATGTCAATGAAAGGCATGGGGAGAAGCAGAATCTTGTCGTGATGGATAATAATATTCTTGGTATTGACAGAATCCAATCAATCTTCGATGATATAGCAAAGGTCGGCTTTGCCGCAGGTGCAATGAAAAACGGTAAAAAGCGGTCAGTCGACTTTAATCAGGGATTGGACGCGCGCCTGATTAATAAGGATCCGTCGCTTGCTGAAGGATTAGCCAGTATATGCACTTCTCCCGTCCGACTGGCGTTCGATTTTGTTGGCATGGAACGGCCATATCGGCGTGCGATTAAGATTCTCAGGCAGAACGGGTTCAATGAATTCACAAATTATATGCTCTTCAACTTCAAAGATGCCCCAGAAGATCTGTACAGACGAATTTGGATAAATGCGGAACTGAATTCCGAATTGGGAATCAGGATCACCGGATTCCCGATGAGATTCATACCCATGGATGATATAAAGAGAAACCATATAGCTAAAAAATGGAAATGGAGATATTTAAGAGGCATCCAGTGTGTTCTCTTAGCAACCCGGGGGCTTATAAGTCCAAATCGCGAATTCACCCGGGCTGCTTTCGGGAGTTCTTTCAATGAATTTCTTGAGATTCTTTCCATGCCGGATAGATACATTATTTACAGGGAGGACTATAGGAATAATGGCGCTGATCAATGGCGCCGGCTCTTCCGGAGGCTCCGCCCACATAAGAGGGAGGAATTTCTGAATCTTCTCGAAGAGTTAAACAAGAGCTATCGCGATAGAAAAAAACGGATTGCAAAATTCAATGGGCTATTTGGAAAGCTGCTGGAGCATTACTATCCAAATGGCGAAACGCCCCAGCGAAAGCCTAAACAAGACAGCCATTTCCAAGTTTGATCAGATGCTCTATATTTTTTTGGATGAAAGTGGAAACTTCGATTTTTCAGGGAGAGAGGGTCGGCAGTATTTTATCATTACGGGCCTGTCTGTTTTCCGCCCGTTTCCCTGCTTTGAGGAGCTTCTTGAATATCGACATGACTTGTGGGAGTCCGGTCAAGAAATAGAATACTTTCATGCAAATAATGATCAGCCTCACGTTAGAAAAAAAGTGTTTGAAATTATATGCAAACAATTAGGTAAACTCCAGGCGGACTCAATAATCTTAGAAAAACGAAAAACATACCCGCAGCTCCAGAAGGATCGCGAGAGATTCTATAAAACATTTCTCGGCATTCTGCTCAAATATATCCTTAAGGGTCATACCTGGCATAATATAAAGGATATAGTAATGATACACGATCGACTTGCACCAGAAAAGAGAAAGAGGCTCTCGGACGCGATAAAGGATGCCCTCTTTTTTTGGGCGGACGACGTCGACGGCAATTATTATATAAATTTCATCCAGTCCAAAGCCAGCTTTCTTTTGCAGATTGTGGATTATATAAACTGGGCTATAGCCCGAAAATGGGAATATGGCGATCAGAGTTTTTATGACCTAATCCAGCCGTGTATTAAGAGTGAACGTGATATCTTCAACTGGTGGAAGTACAAATAAAATGGCCCTGACTACCTTTCGGGTGCCACAAAGGGCAAACATCATCAGGGCCGGAACAATAACTTTTCAATCAGTACGACGTCGTCTATATATAATAACGGAAATAAATCCAAATGTTCAAGTATTTTTTAGTAATTTTTTATGAAATTTTTATGGAAAATGCAAGTCTTTGAAAGAAAGCAGGTTGACTGATACATGGCCCGGCCATACAAACGCGGAAATAAGTGGTATATATACGTCACCCATAAGGGTCAGCGCGTCCGAAAGTCTATCGGTACCTCCAAGGCCCTCGCCCAGAAATATCAGAGCATGATTGAAACAGATCTGATGCGGGGAGAATTGAAGCTGGATGTATCCGATTGCTCAATCGAAAGGCTTTTCACCGATTACCTGGAGTACTCTGCCATCAATCATCGGCCCTCCACCACCAGGCGCTATGAGGGGGCAATCAGATATTTCCATATATTCCTCGGTCACTTTTATCCCCGGGTAAAACGGGTTGGCCAGCTCAGCCTGAATGTCTTCGAAAAATATAAGCATTTCAGACGCACCACCGATCCAAAGTCAATCAATGCTCAGCTCTCCGGGGACATGAGATATCCAGCCAACTGCACCGTCGCGAAAACCAAAACCGTCAATTATGAAATCAAAACCCTGAAGTCAGTTTTTGAATTTGGAATCAGGAGAGGCCTGTGCAGCGTAAATCCGGCCAGGGGGGTTTCGCTTCTCAGGATTGACGATGCTAAGCAGCCGCGTTTTTTGTCCGGAGATGAATGTCAGATTTTACTGGAGAATGCCGGTAGTGAATACCCCATTTATTTCACCTTATTAAATACGGGGCTTCGCCTGGGGGAGCTTCTGAACTTGCAGTGGAGCGATATCAATTTCTCACGGAAGGTGCTTATGGTGCGGGGCAAGAGCGACTGGAAACCCAAGGCCGGAGAAAGAGAGATACCACTCAATCAAGGGGTCTTGAATTTGCTTAGAGATATCAAGCCCAAACGGGCCCGGAAGTCCGATTATGTCTTTCAATTCAAGCGCCGGGACACGGCCGCTCGGATATTGAGAAAGCGCCTGGCACGCCTCTGCAGAGAGCATGGTCTTGAGGCTTTTAGCCTGCATGATCTCAGGCATACTTTTGCCAGTCAGCTGGTGATGAACGGGGTCGATCTGGCAACTGTTCAGCAGCTGCTCGGGCATCGGGATATCCAGACCACCATGATCTATGCCCACCTGGCGCCCGACCATTTGGCCGGGGCGGTCAGAAAACTCGATTCCATTCTGCCACAAATCTGCCACAAACGGGGTAAGACCTAAATCTAAGTAATTGTCAAAAAACAAAATAGCGGTGCAGGGACTTGAACCCCGGACACGCGGATTATGATTCCGCTGCTCTAACCAACTGAGCTACACCGCCATATTAGTCTAAATCCCTCAATTTCTGCCAGAGAGATTTTACAATCTATTAATTTATCGGGCAAAGTCAAGCAGATTTGAACCCGCCAGATTATATATATTCCTTAGCCTGCGAATTGTTCCCCGGCCGCCTGAATTCCTTCTCGAACGGCTTCCCCGGGACTGCATAAATAATTAGAATAAAAACATTTAGATACTCATAATAATTCAAATAAAACAAGATTTCGCATCGATATCATAATAAGAGCTTGACATTTTTTTCACAATGTCCTATTATTCTGAACGAATTTTTGCAAGTGTGAAAGGATGCATCCGGAATGCATCTTATTGATAACAAAAAAGTTATGAAGTTTGTATAAGAAGGGGGATATTTTTTCGGCTCCTCGAGGAGCTTTTTATTTTGCACTTTTTGTTTTAAAATGATGCTTAAAATTAACTGGAGTTAGTTCAAAATGTCTACAGGATCATTCAATCCGTTTGAAATGGCCCAGGCCCAATTTGACAAGATTGCCGAAAAGCTCGACCTGGACCAGGCAGCCCGAGAATTGCTTCGCGAACCATTGAGAGAGTATTCCACCGCTATCCCGATCCATATGGATGACGGCTCTGTGAAAGTTTTCAGGGGATTCAGGGTACAGCATAATGATGCCCGCGGCCCCTGCAAGGGAGGGATCAGGTTTCATCCCCAGGAGACCATCAACACGGTGCGAGCATTGGCGATGTGGATGACGTGGAAATGCGCTGTGGTCGATATTCCATTGGGCGGAGCCAAAGGCGGCGTGATCTGTGACCCGCATAATCTGAGCCTGCGCGAGCAGGAACAGATTTGCCGCGGATGGATTCGTCAGATCGCCCGGGATATCGGTCCATATCGTGATGTTCCGGCTCCTGATGTGATGACCAGCGCCCAGCATATGCTCTGGATGCTGGATGAGTACGAGACAATTTACGGCGAGAAGAAAACCGGCCTTATTACCGGCAAACCAGTCGGCATGGGAGGTTCTTTGGGCCGCACAGAAGCCACAGGCTATGGCGTGATATATACGGTGCGGGAAGCATTGAAAGAGCTTGAGCTTCGCCCCGAGATGACCAGGGCCAGCGTACAGGGCTTCGGTAATGTGGCCCAGTATGCGATCCAGCTCTACCAACAGATGGGTGGTACCGTTGTGTGCGTATCCTGCTGGGACCAGGAGGATCAAAAATCCTATTCATTCAAGAAGGAAGGCGGGGTGGATCGCGATGAACTCCTGAGCGTGACCGACCGCTTTGGAGGGATCGACAAGAACAAAGCTCTCGATCTGGGTTATGAAGTCCTTCCAGGGGAGGCCTGGATCGAACAGGATGTCGATATACTGATTCCGGCGGCGATTGAGAACCAGATTACCGGCGAGAACGTCGGGAATATTTCCGAAAAGGTAAAGGTCATTGCCGAGGGCGCCAACGGCCCCACCACTCCTCAGGCGGATAAGGTGATCGAGGAACGCGGCATATTCCTGATTCCCGATTTCCTGTGCAACGCAGGCGGAGTGACCTGCAGTTATTTCGAACAGGTCCAGAGCAACCTGAATTATTTCTGGGAGAAGGATGAAGTCCTGGGCCGTCTTGACACCAAGATGACCTCGGCCTTTGTCGCAGTAAGTGAGCTTGCACGAAAGCAGAAGATGTATATGCGTGATGCGGCCTATGTCATTTCGATCGGCCGTGTGGCCCAGGCCTGCAGAGACCGCGGCTGGGTCTAAAACCCGCCTTAATATGGAATTGATTCGGGAGGCGCTCATTCTATGGGTCAGCCTCCCTTTTATTTGCATCTGATTATGAATAATATATATTATGGCGTATTTGAGTTTGACGATGTCCAGGGAAGTTTATAATGAGTGTCAAATCATACAGTGCCGCGGGAGAAAAAGTCCCCCCCTTCAAGAAACAGTTTTTTGAATCGGGTGAGGTAATCACCAGAATCGGAACCGGTTCACTGGGCGGTAAAGCGCTCGGGCTGGCATTTATAAAGGACACCCTGGCATCAAAAATCAACCCGTCCGATTATGACAATATCACTGTCAATATTCCCACTCTGGCGGTAATTGCCACAGATTTCTTCGACCGCTTCATGCAAATCAACAATCTCTATGACACAAACTTCGAGGAAATGCCCGATGACAGGATTGCCCATGCGTTCCAGAATGCGGAACTGCCGCCGGAGCTGAACGGTGATCTCAGGAGGCTGATTGCCGATGTCCACACGCCCCTGGCGATACGTTCATCGAGTCTTCTGGAGGATGCAATCTATGAGCCTTTTGCGGGTGTCTATGGCACCAAGATGATTCCCAACAACCAGCCTGGCACTGATGCTCGCTTCAGCAAACTGGTGGAAGCGATAAAATTCGTATATTCCTCCGTCTTCTTCAGGGAGGCCAGGGACTACATCCGCGCTACCAGGCAGTCAATCGAGAGCGAGAAGATGGCCGTGATTATTCAGGAAGTAGTCGGCCTGAGGCACTGGGAGCGCTATTATCCCGATATCTCCGGAGTCGCCAGATCATATAACTTTTATCCCACAAGCCATGCCAGGCCGGAGGATGGAGTGGTAGATCTGGCCCTCGGCCTGGGCAAGACCATAGTTGATGGTGGTACGGTCTGGAGCTATTCTCCAGCCTATCCAAAGAGCGTGCCGCCTTACAATTCAATTGGAGACCTGATGAAACTGACCCAAACCAAATTCTGGGCGATCAATATGGGCAAACCGCCAAAATACGATCCCACGAAAGAGACTGAATATATGATCCAGGGCGGCCTTAAGGATGCCGAGCTAGACGGCACTCTGGATTTAGCGGCCTCCACCTATGTACCGGAGCGTGATCGGATCTCCCCCGGCACCGGTCCCAGGGGGCCCAGAATAATAAACTTTGCGCCGATTCTTACGGTTAACCAGATTCCCTTGAATAACCTTATAAAGGACCTGCTCAAGGCTTGCGAGGATGCTGTTGGGGCGGCGGTTGAGACTGAGTTTGCGCTGACAATCGACAATAAGCAAAAAGACCGGCCGATCAGGCTCGGGTTCCTGCAGGTCAGGCCGATGGTGGTGAGTGACGCCGAGGTCAAGGTCACAGATGATGAGCTTAATTCCGAGAATGCCCTGGTGGCTTCCGAAAATGTGCTCGGCAACGGCGTCGTTGATGATATTACGGACATAGTATATGTGAGGCCGGACGCCTTCAACCCCGGGAATACGCAGCAGATTGCCGCGGATATCGAGAAACTCAATCGTAATCTGGTCAACTCCGGCACACCCTATGTCCTGATTGGTTTCGGACGCTGGGGCAGCTCCGATCCGTGGCTGGGAATTAATGTCAACTGGGCCCAGATTTCCGGCTCCAGGGTTATTGTGGAATCGACTCTTCCCAATATGAATGTTGAACTCAGCCAGGGCTCACATTTTTTCCACAATATAACCAGTTTCCAGATACCCTATTTTTCGGTCAGGTTTGACGGTAAGTATAAAATCAGGTGGGATCGACTGGAAAAGCAAAAGGCTGAAGCCGAAACAGAATATGTAAGGCACGTGAAACTGGAACGGCCTTTGAATGTTAAAGTTGATGGAAGGAGCGGTCGGGGAGTAATTCTGTAATGCTATACGATAAGAAACATCCAAAAAGCCATCTGGTCTCCTCCCTGCAGGAGCGTGCCAAGGAGCTTAACTGCCTCTATCGTACCGAGGAGTTAATGAATACTCTTGACGCCAGCATCGATTCCGTATGCAGGGGCATAATTAAAGCCATTCCCCCGGGCTGGCAATATCCCGATATCTGCGTGGCCAGGATCACAATCGATAAGGACTCCTGGCAGTCAGAGAATTTCCAGGAAACCGAATGGGAATTAAGCACGGACGTAAAGATTCAGGACAAGATTATCGGCAAAATTAGTGTATATTACACAAAAGCCATGCCCACCTTCGATTACGGCCCGTTTTTGAAGGAGGAAAAAAAGCTGGTAGCCACCATAGCTGAACGCCTCGGGCATTTCATCATGTATCACAAAATGAAGCACATGTATAGCGAATGGGACAGCGCCAAAAGAGATATCTCCCGCAGAAGACGCGGAAGATGGCAGGTAGTGCTCGATCTTTTGAAACAGACCGACCGAAATTTATATTACACGATGTCGCATAAAATGCTCAATTACCTCTGCTGGAGCGGCATCTCTGAGGCGGAGGAGCTGCGTCACTATACCGGAACAGACCGGTCCAGCGATGACCATGAGCTGAAGGCCGATTCAAACCGTCCGCATCAAAAAGAGGCCATCACAATATCGAATGAACTGACCGAACGCATATTTAAAATTGCGGCGGATCATCTGAGCGATCATGAAATACTGGACCGTGTGCAGAAATGGATTCAGGAAGATAAGATGGGCTTTCTGGTACAGGTGGTAAACCGTAACCTCTCTCTTTCAACTGTGGCCGACGCTATCAGGCGTTTTCATCATATCGAAGATGAGGGCTTTGAGCTGCATTCGCCCAGCAAGCGCGGTGTGACGGTTTCACTGATCAGGCGGTTTATGTCTGATCAATTGCCCTTTATAAATATAGCCAAGAATTTTGTCGAGGTGGGAGATTTTTATCATCTCCTTCAAAATGTGATTTTCTCGGCCGAAAGTCACGGCAAGCTGGGGGGCAAATCCGCAGGATTGTACCTGGCCGCGCAGATACTGAAAAAGTCGAGCGAGTATGCAGATATTTTGGGCACGATAAAGATTCCAAAGACCTGGTACATAACTTCGGATATGCTCCTGCATTTCATGCATTTCAATAATTTTGACGAAATCGTGGAACAGAAATATAAGGATATAAACCAGGTTCGCTTTGAATACCCGCACATAGTCCAGACCTTCAAAAATTCGCATTTCCCGCCCGAGATGGTAAAAGGACTGTCGCTGGCGCTCGATGACCTGGGCGATAGACCCCTGATCGTCAGAAGCTCCAGCCTTCTGGAAGACAGAACCGGGGCGGCTTTCTCCGGCAAGTACAAGAGTCTCTTCATCGCCAACCAGGGCAGTAAGCGGGAGAGGCTGGACGCTCTTCTGGATGCGATTGCGGAGGTCTATGCCTCCACCTTCTCGCCCGACCCGATCGAATACCGTACCGAACGAGGTTTGATTGATTTCGGCGAGGAGATGGGGATCATGCTGCAGGAGGTTGTGGGCACCCAGGTTGGTCATTATTATCTGCCCACCTTTGCAGGAGTGGCCTTCAGCAAGAATGAATTCAGATGGTCGGCCCGGATCAAGCGCGAGGATGGTCTGCTGAGGCTGGTTCCCGGCCTGGGTACTCGCGCGGTAGATCGCCTGGCCGACGATTACCCCATCCTCATCGCACCCGGTCAGCCGAATCTGCGCGTCAATGCCACCGTCGACGAAACCGTGAAGTATTCCCCCAGGTGGATTGACGTTATCAACCTCGAAACCAATCAATTCGAGACCGTGGAAGTGGATTATCTTCTGCGTGAATATGGTGCGGAAATTCCGGGAATCAACAAGCTCGTTTCGATCCATGAGGACGGCACTCTCCGCCAGCCCATGGGCAGCAACTTCGATTTCGAACGGGAACAGCCGGTGGTGACTTTCGAGGGTATGATTTCCAGCGGCCGTTTTATCCAGCAGATGCAAACGATACTGAGGGTGCTCGAGGAGAAGCTGGAAACCCCGGTGGATATCGAGTTTGCGTCCGACGGCAAGGATTTTTATCTTTTGCAGTGCCGTCCACAAAGTTATTCCGAACAGAGCCAGCCGGCCCCGATTCCCAAGGACGTGGCCGAAGAAAAAATCCTCTTTACTGCCAACAAATATATTTCCAACGGTATCGTGACCGACATTACTCATATAGTCTATATCGATCCTGAAAATTACGGCGAGCTGGCCGAGAAAGCTGATATGCTCGCGATTGGAAAAGCGGTCGGTAAACTCAACAAGCTGCTTCCCAAGCGCCAGTTTATTCTTATCGGACCGGGAAGATGGGGCAGCCGCGGCGACATACGCCTGGGCGTCAGCGTAACCTACTCAGATATTAACAACAGCGCAGTCATAATAGAAATGGCGCGTCTCAAAGGCAATTATGTCCCGGACCTGTCATTCGGAACGCACTTCTTCCAGGACCTGGTCGAAGCCGGCATCCGCTATATCCCGCTTTATCCTGATGATGATGGGATTATTTTTAACGAGCGATTTTTCAGGAGCGCTCCCAACATTCTGGCTGACGTACTGCCGTCGTTTGCCGGGCTGAAGGACGTTATCCGCCTGATTGATATTCCCAGGGCGGCTGACGGCCAGATTATGAAAATTCTGATGAACGCCGAGCTGGATGAGGCCATGGGCTTATTAACACGGCAGACTGTGCGCGAGAAAAAAGGCGGCGCGGATCTGGAGATGCCCAAAACCAAAATCAGCAAATACTGGCAGTGGCGCATGAATATTGCCGACCTGATTGCCGCCAAGCTCGACCCCGAACGCTTTGGTGTTAAAGCGCTATACATTTTCGGCAGCACAAAAAATGCGACTGCTGGTCCGGGCAGTGATATTGACTTGATCGTCCACGTCAACGGCACTCCTGAACAGCGCCGTCTTCTGGACACATGGTTCGAGGGCTGGAACCATGTCATCGCAGAAATGAATTATCAGCGCACCGGCTACAGGACCGACGAAATTTTGGATGTGCACTATGTTACCGATGAGGATATAAAGAACCGTACAAGTTATGCGGTGAAAATTGGCGCTGTCACTGATGCCGCCAGGCCCCTTAAGATCGGTAAATCAGCGAATCCATCTAAATAATCTCCCTGACTGCATTTTCAAGATCTTCCGGATTGAACCTCACAACCGCAAGCTCACGTCCATCATGCGCTGCACTGAACATATGGGTACGCTCAATTTTGTCTTTCCATGTTCCGGTTATGGAAGCTGACTCATGTATATGTCCATGCAAAGTCAACAATGGTTGACGGCTTTCGATAAATCTACGCACAGCAATACTGCCGACATGGACATCAAGAGGAACATGGTCAACCATCTTGCCGTCCAGATTCGCCCGGTCAAGTTTGGTCTGGTAGGGCGGGGTATGGAATAACATTATAGCATTTTCCAGGTCATCATCCCGGGTATATTCGTCCAGATCATCCTTAATGGTGGAGTAACGCTTTTCCCGCTGGGGAACAGCGACCGTATATCTGCCCTCCTCAGGCGAGATACAGCCCGGATCGACATAGCGGGAAATATCGTACCTCTCCCAGTCCTTCAGGCGAAACGGCGTGGGCGGGACGAAACTGTAGCCATAGACTTTGTATTTTCCGAGCTCTGCTTTATTGAAATGCAGATATTCCCAGATGCCTGCTTCGGTGCCGCTTATAAAATCTATCTCTCGATTACGTCCGTCATCATTTCCCAGAATTATAAAAACACGCGGGTATTTGTCCTCCAGTGCAGCCTTCAGCCCTGCGAATCTGACCAGCAGAAAGTCATCGATAAAATCACCGCCGATTGCATGGGTCTCGTAATTCATGAACATGCCCGACGGCAGTATATCGCCTCCCATGAATACCGCGTCAGGTTTCTCATGCGCGATCAGTTTGAAGAGCTTAATATATCTTTCCGAGAGGCCATGAAGATCGGAAACAAAAATACAGTTCAAATCAAAACCCTCTTGAATATTTGAATATATAATCAGTCGATTCTAATTGATTCAACGATATTATACGAACGCTTTATAGTGTCGTTAAGCCCGATACCTGTGAAAGCGTTGCCGGCCAGATGAATATTCCCGATTTCTTTCAGCCGCCGATTTATTCTTTCGAGGCGTTTTCTGTGTCCGATAACGTACTGTGGAATGGCTCGCTCCCAGATGATCACCTTTTGATAATCCGGTTCGCCTTTGAGCCCGAGAATCGGTGCAAGCTCTTTCCTTGCTATTCGGGCGAGACTCTCCTTGCTCTCTTTTACAATCTCTTCGTTTTTCGCACCACCCATCATTGTACGAAAAAGGGCATATCCATCCGGAGCCTGTTCCGGGAATATCACCGAGGTCCAGATCGAACCGAGCACGTCCATATTCTGATTGTGTGGAATCAAAAATCCGAACCCGTCCAGGGGCCTGTCAACTTTATCCAGCTTATATCCCTGGCAGACTACTGCCAGGCTGGAATAAGGGATCTCAGAGAGGAGCTGCGACAGCTCCTGATCGACTCCTGACAGCAGCCCCGACGATATATATGACGGTGTTGAGACAATAACTTCATCGAAGGTTTCCTGGCTCTGATTGAAATCTATCTTATAGCCATCATCCTCCCTGGCAATGAGCTTTACTTCTGACGGATATTCGAGCTGCTCTTTCAAAAGTGACTCCAGGTGCTCTATCATGGTATATAATCCGCCCTTGAAACTTGTCAGATGCCCTGACGGCCCGGCCGGTCCTCCGCTCGTTTTGCCCCTGGCCCTGGCTTCCTTCTTCCTTTTTATCATGGCCCTTATCAGGCCGCCGTAATTCTTCTCCATTTCCTCCATGACCGGGAAACATGAGCCAAGTTCAAGTTCATGCGAATCTCCCCCGAATATCCCTGAAACCATGGGATCTATGAGAATCTCAGCCGCTTCACGTCCGATGCGGCGGGAGGCAAAATCATGGATCGATTCACTGGAATCATCTTTTTTGGGAGGGATAAACATCTCGCCCACAAGCCGGAGCCTGCCCCTTAACGACAATAGTCCGCTTCCGAGAAAACGCTGGGGTTTGGGATTGATCTCCCACAGCTTTCCGTTACGATATATAAATCTCCTCTCTGATTTGCGGTCGGAAGGATAAAGCTTATCCGACAATCCGATCCGGTCGACGAATTCAAGCGTCAGCGGTTCCCTGTCAAGAAATCCATTGGGTCCCCAATCGATTATAAAGCCGTCTTCGCGTGTGATACCGATTGTCCCCCCCAGGCGCTTTTCCTTCTCGAAGACAGTGAAATCAACCTGCTCGCCAAATCTGTCCTTTATAAAAAAACCGGCGGACAGTCCGGCAATGCCGCCGCCTATGATGGCAATTTTCCTTTCGCTCACTTTATATGCTCTTCAATATAGGAGGCCATAAATTCAATGAAGTCCTCATCATCATTAAAAACATCCGCCCGCACAAATGTTTCCACTCCCGCCTTCTTGGCGATTCCCGCCAGTTCAATATCGAGTTCATAGAGAGTTTCGATATGATCGCAGACGAAGCCGATCGGCATCACCAGCATCTGCTTTATTCCCTGCCGGGCCACTTCCTGCACAGTGCCAATAGTAGATGGCTGCATCCACTTAACCGGGCCTATTTTGCTCTGAAATGAAATTGTGTAATTCTCTATGGGAAAGCGCCGCAGGATCAGGTAGACTGTCTGGCTAACCTGCATCCCATAGGGATCACCCTTCTCGATCAGTTTCTGGGGCAGGGCATGGGCGGTAAAAATAACATGATATGGTTGTGAAGTGTCTATCTCTTCCATTCCTCTTTTCAAGAGCTTCACGCTGCTGTCGATGTATCCCCTGTGCTCATAGAATGGCGGTAATGTGATCAGGGTTCCGGAAAGTTTGAGCATGCGGTTGGCGTAGGCCAGATCGCTGTATATGCTCCCCAGGGTGGCCTTGGAATACTGTGGATACAGTGGGAATGCAATTATCCTGTCAAACTTCATGGTACTCAATTCGGCCAGTACCTCTCCGATACGCGGTTCTGAGTAGCTGTAAGCGGTTTTGAAGACCATATTTGGATTTCGCCTGGACAACTTCCTGCTTGTCTTCTCGGCCTGAATCGAGGTCCACTCCTTAAGGGGCGAGCCTCCTCCGATTGCCTGGTAATGCTTCTTGACTCTGGGCGACCTTAATGTGGAGATCATGAAGGCCAGGAAACTCCTGAAGATCTTTGATTTTTCGATTATATGCGGATCAAGAAAGAGATTGCGTATGAAGCCGCGAACCTCATCGAGATTCTCCGGTCCTCCCATATTGATCAGAATTACAGCGGTACGAAGATCGGTCCTTTTTGTTGACTGCTTGCCCAAATCGGAGGTTCCTTTGTCTTTTTATACGGTGCGTGAAAATTGTACCTTAAGGTCGTTTCCCTTCAGATAAGAATCAAAGGCCATCGCAATATTTCGTATGAATATCTTACCCATATCTGTCAATGTATAAGCATCCGCTTCTTCAATCAAGAGGCCGTCATCTTGAAATATCTTCAATGCCTCCAGTGTATCACCAAAATATTTATTGAATGTAATCTTGAATTTATTTTCTAATTCAGTAATATCAATCTTAAAATTGCACATAAGGTCGGCAATCAAGTACTGGCGAATTATGTCATCTTCGGACAACCTCATTCCGCGGTAAACTGCAAAGCTTCCCTCTTCAATTTTTTTCTGGTAAAGGTCGAGCGTGGAAAGATTCTGCGCGAAAGAGTTGTCGACATATGAGATCGACGACATCCCGAAACCCAGCCAGTCCTCGCTGGCCTTTACAGTATAACCCATGAAATTACGCCTCAGGCGGCCCTCGGACTGGGCAATGGCCAGCTCATCCTCGGGCAGTACAAAATGATCCATGCCAATGAGCTTATAGCCGCTTTCAAGAAACATCTCGCGTGCCGTCAGAAACAGCTCGATCTTCTCTGAGGGGGAAGGCAGGTCCTCGGATCGTATCAGCCTCTGGTGCGGCTTGCTGTCCGGGAGATAGGCGAAATTATAAAGCGCTATGCGATCGGGTCCAAGATCAATCGTCTTTCTTACAGTATCCTTAAAAAGCCCGAGGGTCTGCTTCGGCAAGCCGTAAATCAGATCAAAATTAATCCCCTGAAAACCCTCATCGCGGCAATATCTATACAGCTCGACCGTCTTCTTCTCATCCTGGTTGCGCCCTATTGCAGTCTGGATGTCGGCATTGAAATCTTGAACTCCAAATGACAGGCGGTTGAAGCCAAGGGATTTCAAGAGCTGTATCCTCTCTTCATCGGTTATCCGGGGATCGAGCTCAATTGAAACCTCCGCATTATCGGCAATCTTGAACTTCCTGGAAAAAATCTCGAAGGCCTTTACTGTGTTCTCATTGCTGAGGCATGAAGGCGTTCCGCCTCCCCAGTGGAACTGGGAGACCCTGCGCCTTTTGGAGAGAAGATCCGCGGCCAGATTTAATTCTTTATCCACAATATCCAGGTAAGAATTATGCGTGCCTTCCTTTTTCAAGGTTGTCGTGTTGCATCCGCAGAACCAGCATCTCTGACGGCAGAACGGTATATGCAAATAGATCGATAAGGGCTCATCGGGCTTCTTAGAGCTGTTCTCCAGGGCACGGACATATTCTTCATGCCCGAAATCGCTCTTCCAAACCGGAACCATGGGATAACTCGTATAGCGCGGTCCGGGACGGTCGTACTTTTTCAACAATTTATCAAGATTTGAGTTATCAGCCACTTCATCACCTTTCGAATGCGTGCACTGTCTGGACAACTGCCCTGACATTTTCAGGGGGAGTATCGGGAAGAACTCCATGCCCCAGATTGAAGATATAGCCGGGATAATCTCTCATACTCTCCAATATCCGCAAAGTCTTATCGATTACCTTTTCTTTGGGCCCAAGCATAAGGTTGGGATTTAGATTGCCC
Organism: Candidatus Zixiibacteriota bacterium; assembly: GCA_011056555.1. Taxonomy (GTDB): domain Bacteria; phylum Zixibacteria; class MSB-5A5; order JAABVY01; family JAABVY01; genus JAABVY01. Next base: position 69,930 of record DSEQ01000021.1, read on the forward strand.
TGCAGAATCTTTGGATTGAGCCGATTCGAGATGCTTCTCAGGTCGCCTTTCCAGTCCACACAGAAGCTGTTCATATTCATGCTGGAGATACTATCGATAAGATGGTTCGAATTTCGTATGAAAATGCCGCTGGGAATGCCGGACTCGTTAAGGCCATTGATGATATAGTCCAGATATGGTTTGGACCAGATTTCGAATTCCTCAGCAGATAATTCACCCGCAAAAGTATCGAACAGCTGCACATAATCTGCCCCGGCATCGGCCTGCATTTTCAAATACTCGAGGCTGACCTCGGATATAACCTGAAGAATCTCCCTGGTCTCTTCAGTATAGTTCATCATGTATTTATACGGTTTAAAGAATCCACGGGCGGCCTGGACCCCGCACAGAAAGCAGAATATCGTAAATGGCGCCCCGCAAAAACCGATCATGGGTATATCCGGACCCAGGCAGCGTTTCGCATCCACAATAGCATCACCGACAAAACTGAGATGATCGACAGGATCATACGGTCTAAACCTGCCAGCCTGATCCCTGGACGAGAGAGAGGGATCAATAGCCGGTCCCGGTTCATAAGTAAGTTTAAATCCGAACGGCTCGACCACAAACAGGATATCGGAGAAAATAATCGCCGCATCCAGATCGAACAGGGTAACCGGGGTACAGGTAACATCGGCAGCGATCTCGGGCGTCTTGCAGATTTCCTCGAAGGAATGCCTCTGGCGCACATTGCGGTATTCCTGCATATATCGGCCGGCCTGCCGCATCATCCATACCGGCGTCCTGGCGGTCCAGCGACCTTCCAGGTTGGCAAGAAACAGCTCCTTTTTGCTCATCGAATCCACTCTGGATAAACCTTCGTTTTGGATGTTGTTATAGTCTCGCATCGAATCAGCCAGTATATAAAATTTATCGCCATAAATCTACATAAACCGTTCTTTTTTTAAACCTGTATCGGGGGATAATAGTTTCATAAATCAGCGCCGTAATATGACATCTGTGAATATAGTGAGAGTTTATCGTTTCTAACTACAAAAAAAGAGAAAGCGCTGACAGCGCTTTCTCTTTACAATAGGAACTTTCAATTTTCTTAGTTAAGATAGGCTCTTAAAGAGCGCGAACGTGAGGCATGTCTTAAACGCCTGATTGCTTTCTCTTTAATCTGTCTAACCCTCTCACGCGTTAACGAAAAGCGGGCCCCAATTTCTTCCAATGTTAATGCCTTCTCATGGTTAAGGCCAAAATAAAGATTGATGACTTCCGCTTCCCTTGGTGTTAAGGTATGAAGGGCTTTTTCAATTTCAGTCATGAGCGACTGGCTGAGGAGCGCCTCGTCGGGCGAGGGCTGATATTCATCCTCCAGCACATCGATCAGACTATTGTCTTCCGATGAGGAAAAGGGCGCATCCAATGATAAGTGCGTGTTGGAGATCTTAAGCGTATCGGTAACTTCCGAGGCTGTGAGCGCCAGCTCATTGGCAATCTCATCGGCTGACGGTTCGCGTCCATACTCCTGCTCCAGAGAGGAGGAAATCTTGCCAATCTTGTGCAAGGTTCCCACCCTGTTCAGGGGCAGGCGTACAATACGGGACTGCTCCGCCAGTGCCTGCAGGATTGCCTGCCTGATCCACCAGACGGCGTACGAGATAAACTTAAAACCCCGGGTCTCATCAAATCTCTTGGCAGCTTTGATCAATCCTATATTCCCTTCGTTGATAAGATCTGCAAGAGAGAGACCCTGATTCTGATACTGCTTGGCAACAGAAACAACAAACCTCAGGTTGGCCTTGGTAAGTTTTTCCAGAGCCAGCTCATCCCCCTGGTGAATGCGTTTGGCAAGTGAAACCTCTTCATCAGGAGTAAGAAGCGGGGTCTCGCCAATCTCCTGAAGATAGAGGTCTAATGACCTGTCCTCATCGCGATACTTTCTTGACTGCCTTGGCAAAAGTGCTACCTTCCTCCTATTGATTTTTGTTAAAAATGATTTATTGTGATATTTGAGTCATTTACGGCTTTAATGCCACGTAACCGATATTCCCGTTTAAGTCAAAAATATAGAAAGCAATTGCTTTCTCCCGATCCTGAAGCTCATTAGATATACGTACAAAATCCTCCTTTGAACGGACATCTCTAAAATCAATTTTGGTTATAATTGTTCCAGGAACGATATTTTTTCTGTAAGCCGGTGAACCCGGCTCGACATCGGTTACTATTACCCCCTGATGATAATCGACTTCATATTGGCGAGCCAGGATCGGAGTTGCGGTTTCCACACTCATACCCAGCCATGAAGCAGTGTTCTGCGGATCGTCATCCCCGCGATCCTGGTCGGGGAACATCTGCCCTTGAGACTGAGCAAGGCTCATATCCCTGTCGCCCAGAATAATACTGATGTTCTTCTCTTTGCCGTCTCGATTAATTTTTAAATCTACCTTTTCTCCCATTTCCCTCTCCGCCACCATCAACCTGAAGGTGTACAGATCGGGTACTTCCTTCCCGTTAAAATCAAGGACGATGTCATTCGGCTCGAGTCCGCCGGCATCAGCCGGTGAACCGGGGATAACATCTGCAATCCTGACTCCCGCATCTGCATCCACCCCGGAGGCCTCACGCTGATCCTGTGTCAATTCGGACAGCATCACACCCAGCCAGCCCCTTGAGACCTTGCCCTCCTCTATCAGATCGGAGGCGACAATTCGCGCCAGGTTCGAGGGTATGGCAAAGCCGATTCCAACCGAACCGCGGTTCGGGCTGGCAATGGCCGAATTGATACCGATGGCCTCGCCTCTCAGATTTACCAGAGGGCCACCGGAATTGCCCGGGTTGATTGAGGCATCGGTTTGAATGTAATCCTGATATTCGGGCGTGTCGGAACCGAACCTCAGATCACGGCGGCTCTTGGCCGAAACCACGCCGACCGTAACAGTCCGATCGAGCCCCTGCTCAGGGAAGGGATTACCGATTGCAACCACCCAGTCCCCTACTCGAATATCATCGGAATTGCCCAATTCTATAAATGGCAGGCTGTCGCGGACATCGATCTTGACAACCGCCAGATCTGTCTGCGGATCATTGCCTATTAATTCAGCATCGAATGTCCTGTCGTCCGATAATGTGACAGTGATTTTGTCTCCGCCCTGGACCACATGATTATTGGTGAGAATGTAGCCGTCGGGCCTGATAACGAAACCGGAGCCGTAGGAAGAAACACGCGGGGGAAGACCGAAAAAGCGCCTCCACATCGGATCCATATTCCTGGCATTGGGGTTCTCCCCCTCGGCATATATGTTCACCACGGCGTCACGGGTCTTTTCCACCACCGCCACAAAGGGTGATTCACCCTCCTCGGTTACAGGGTATTCCCTTGTCGATGCTACCGGGAGGACGGATGTCCCGCCTGAATCCCAGTTATAGCTGGCTTTTCCCGGCACCAGAAACTGTGTGGACACAATCCCCAGACCGATGATTATTACAGCTGAAATAAAAAAGACAATGATGCCCCTGAGATAGTGACTGCTATTATTGTCCCGCAAGCCGCTCCTCCACATAGTTTGGAAACAAGTAATATACTGCTAAATTTTTATATGTCAATACTTTTTTATTATACATTCTCTACTACCAGAAAATGCCGCAATTGTTCCCTTTTTTTTGCCGATCCAATTATATACTCATATAACTGGTTATTTTATTGATTTTTTTGTGTCTTTGACGAAGATTTTTGTGCCGGCGCTATGAGCCAGACATGGCTGTCCAGGCTGCGCAATTCGATTATCAGTCCGGAAGCCAGATTACGAGAGGTTATGAGCTTCTTCTCACCCGAAAACAGCTCCACCATACCCAGTTTGGCCGAACGTATGCCCACCTTCTTCATGTCCGCCTGAACCGCAACCTGCAGAGGATGGCGCTCGATCTTCTTGAAAGGCAATTGCGGACGCGAATATAAGAGATATAAAAGGGCGCGATTCTTGTCCGTTCTGATTATGGCCCGCACATCCGGATTTGAGGTGTAGATGAAGGGCTCGATCTTGCAGTCCGCCAGCAACTCCTCTAAAAAGGCCATTTTGGTGTGATAATACTGGGTCGATAAATCAAAACTGACGAATATAACCCGGCCCTTGAAGCGGCTGGATCTGACCGCAACCACGCTCTTTCCGGCCTTGGCTATCGTCTTCGCCTGTGAATCGCTGGATCTCAGGGTGCCGTAAAGCAGAGCCGGAAAATTCTGGCCGTTAAATTTGACGTCCGCCACCTCAAAAGAGGAGGTTGACCTGAGCTTCAAATATGAAGATAAGATGTTGCAGGTGTTGCCGTTGGAATCATATCTGGGCACCAGCCCTGCAAATATTACATTCTTTCCCTGTTTTATGTGTTCTATTATCAGCTCCTGCTCCGAGGCATCCATATACTCGGAAACCGGGATAATCAGTGTCTCATACTTGTCCAGGCTGCCCGGATTTGTCAATTCGGGAATGGCATAGTCAATTTTCAGCCTGTCCAGATCTCGTCCAATACCGGGAAGTGTGGAATATATGATATTATCTATATAGTCGAATTTTTCCGGCTCCGCCAGAAGATCGAGGTAGGCGTGCTGCTTATAAGAGACCACACCAACCTTGGCCACCGAATCAAATGCCCCGAAATCAACCTGCATGGCGGCCGCGCTGAAATGCTTGAGGACATCATAAGAGGGCTGTATGGTACCGTCATTTGCCAGGGCGGCATCATACCAGTGGTCCCGCTCAACAAACATATTGGCGTTGAACCCTTTAATTCCCCCTGCCAGCGCCAGAGTCAGAATATAACGCGTGGCGCGGTCGGATATGGGGAAGAAATTCTTCGATTTCTGCGGATCGGAGGAAGACATGCCCACCGAAATCTCGGTGGCAAACGGGAAATCGCTGTTTGCGGCCAGATAACGAGCTTTCTGCAGGATATCCGAGGAGGTATCGTTCCAGTCCAGGGTGGCTCCCAGAATCTTGGGTTCATCCTCCTCGGGAGGATCAAAATCGTTCATGGGAGGCTGCACATTGGACCTGAAGCTGACAGTGCCGAGGAATAATGGATTGCATCCGAATGAGATATAGAAATCCCTGAGAGTATTCACATAACTGGTCTGCAGGTAGCGCTTGAAGCGCAGCCAATCCATCTTCGAAATCAGGCTGTGATCCTGAATTTGATTGATCTCCTCCAGCTCCTTCAACTGGCTGAAGTCCTTGATTTTCAAGCCGTAGGCCTTATTGAATGACTTGATGTCCGGATACAGGCTCTCCAGAAATTCCGGATAAAGCTCCCTCATATTGTATTCGTTAAAGTCGGCGCTTTTGGGATCAAAATTGCCGCCGAAGAAGTTGTCGCTGCCCAACTCTATCATGAAAATCGGACCGCGTGGATAGATGTAATTCTTTATGATCTCGGTCAGGCCATTCAGGTAATGCTTCACAAAATTCAGATAGCGCGGATTCATCAGTGAAGGAAAGCCGCAGACCTCGACATCATCCTGCGATACAGCCTTCACGACCTTACCCTCTGAATTCAAAGCAAATATGTCAGGATACTTGTCCAGAAACGTCGGCAAGCCGTTGCGCCTGACCTGTGAATTTATGAACGGCCCGGGACGCACTATCATTTTGAATCCGAATTCGCGCGCCAATTCAATGAAAACAATCAGATCCTTGGATTGATCGGCAAATCCCGAGAAATCGAAGTCCCGATTTTTATCTTCATGATGATTCCAGGGAATTACGGTAGAGATTATTTTGAAACCGGCCCGTTTGATGCGCTCGAAGCAAATCGACCAATATCTTTTGGGCACACGAAAATAATGAATCTCGGCAGAAAACGGAAGATAGTCTTCCTTTCCGATGATTATTTTGTGATCTGATAAGGCTATCATAATAATTAGAGCCTATTTTATCTAAATCGGCCCTCAAAGTCAATAAAAATTAAATATTTCGATGCAAATCGGCAACACCATGAATGTAACTATCTGAAATATAGTAACTTATGGGGATGGAGGGCAGGTGCTGACAAAAAAAACGGCTGTGCCGCATTGGCATGCATTGCATGTCAATATGGCACAGCCTTATATCTTATAAAACGCTATCTTCTTACTTAACGAGCATCATTTTCTTGCTCTCGACAAAGTCGCCCGCTTCTACCCTGTAGAGATATACGCCGCTTCCAACCTCGTCACCGGAATCCGTTTTACCGTCCCAGGTCACCAGCTTCCAGCCGGCTTCGAGCTCTTCGTTGACCAGAGTTCTCACCTTCTGGCCGGCAATATTGAAGACATTGAGCTTCACGTGTGTTCTGGAGGGCACAGCAAATTCAATATTTGTGGTCGGGTTGAATGGATTGGGATAGTTCTGGCCCAGTTCAAATTTGGCCGGAATAACACCCGGATTGATGTCGGTTACCTCTAATCTGTGAAGGAAAACTGTATCATTCTCGATAATAGGAACTACTGAAACGCCGCCGACATTGGTCACGATAAAGTCGCCGGCAGGTGGAAAATATGAGGAATCCATATAGAATTCCACTGTATTATCTACCAGAACACCGGCCGAATCGGGGTTATAAATTAAAACGGCGGAGGCAACATGGACATATTCTTCGCTCGCAACAAACATAATTTGCGGGGCAAAGGCAATTCCTCCCATTATGAGTGTGTCTGCTCTCCACTGCATCTGTGGTATAGTCAGGATCACATTTCCTGTCCAGTAAGCTGTGTCGATGTCAAATAGCCACCTGTTCATCACAAAGCCCATCGACGAAGCGCTCAGGTCGACATTGGATTTCAACCAGGCTTCAATCATCAGGGTATCATTGACTTCATACTGAAAATCAGTCGGAAAATACTGGAGTTGCACCCAGGTCGAATCCTGCGCATTGGTTACCCCGAAAAGCAGGAGAACCAGCATGGCGGCGATGGCCGTCCTCTTCATGAAATTCCATTTCATAATTCTTTACCTCCAAAGATTATATTGAATATATTATTGCCATTAAAGAAATCTTATCAATTTCGATATGCCTGTCAATTCCATTTATCGTTATAACCGTTACCTCGCTATAATAAAGCCACTTTAAACTTTAGTCAATAAAAAAATTATTTAAAAATTATTTGATAATTAGCGGGATCGAGTTCGAAGAAATAAGGCCGAAGTCGGTTTCTCATGTATTTATACAATCGCCGGGGCGGATAGTTCTCCGCCCCTGGCAATCTAATCTCTCATTTAATTAAAACTCACAACAGTCGTTGCCGCCCCATGCCGGCGCTCCGGCAGAGCAATCTGCGGGAGAATTACCCCCCACAAATACGTAATTTATGATGAATACTGCGTCTGATACATTGACACCGGCGTCCGAGTTAGCGTCTCCGCAGGCCAGAATCGGCTGAGGGGGATTTCCGCCTATGAAGACAAAGTTGATTACCGTCACCGCATCGGAGACATTAACAACGCCGTCAAAGTTGGCGTCTCCGCATCTCCCCTGACAGGCCGATTGTGTGCTGAGATAACCGGGTAGAAAGAACGGTTCATAACTGAAGTAATCTCCGGCGGCGAAATAATCATAGTAGGCGTCAGCCAGGTTGAAATTGTGAGTGCCCTCGGCATTGATTCTAAATTTCAGATAAAAGATGGGTCCGCTCCCCGGTTCCAGGGGATCAGGATCATGATCACCGTTATCATCCGCGCGCAGATGTATATAGGCCCTGTTAGAGCCGAAACCGACGATGCTGGCCTTCTCAAAATATTCACAGCGCGTGCCCTCAGTATAAATTGTATAATCGACCCAGCTCAAATCGGCATCATTTATGAAGGGTACCTTTATTTCGTTGAGGCTTTCTGTATTCTTCAGATTGAAATAAACATCGGCCGTATCGCCCACTGAAAGCTCCTCAATCTGGTCGATCCAGAGAGTGTCGCCAACCGCAAAGACCATTTTGGGATACCTGTATGTGTCCTCTCCTGAGGGGGCGGTTATTGTCAGGGAGACATCATAAATCCCCGCTTCAGTGTATTCATGAGTGGGATTTTGAACATCAGAGGTGCCGCCGTCACCAAAATCCCAGGCCCAGTCGGTGATTCCCGAGGTAGGAGAGATATCTGTAAAGGACACATTGAAAGGCGGAAATGTGTCCAGCTCGGAGGCAGACGTGAAGCCTGCGGTGGGAAGCGCTGTAATAGCATTATTTGCATTCACTCGCCCTGCACCAACATTAGGATCCGAAACGGGATCGGCGGTATTCATAAGCAGATTCAATATCGAATCATTGCTGAGGAGGGGATCATGCGATCTCACCAGCGCTGCCACTCCCGCCACAACCGGGGCGGAGAAAGAAGTGCCGTTCCAGGCGGCATAGCTGGGAACGCCGTTAGCTCCTTCGGTCGTCTGCATATCCACGCCTGCGGCCGCAATATGAATCCAGTCCCCGTAATTCGAGAACCAGGCCCGGCTGTCATCGCTTTCAAGAGCGGCCACATTGATCACTCCCGGTATGAGGGCCATATAATCAGGGCAGTCAACAGCATCATTTCCGGCTGCAACAGTCACAACGATATCCTCATTGAGACAGTTTATAATAGCGCTGCGCATGGCGGTATTCAAGCCATATCCAGGCGAACACGGGGGCGTATACGGGGGACCAAAACTGATATTTATTACATCCGCGCCATTTAAGCGGGCATAGTTCATCGCCTGCACACCGGCATAACTGTCAACACTGCCGGTTTCGCAGTCGTCAGAAAGGTAGCCCGACCTGAGGCACATAATTCTGACACCGGGGAAATTCGGGTAAAATCCTCCGGCCACACCAGATACCCCCACCCCGTTATTCGTCGTGGCCGAAATCAGGCCGGCGATATTCGTTCCATGACCGGCGAAATCCATGGGATCATTATCATATCCGCCATAATCTTCGCCGGGACAAACCCAGCTCGAGTAGACATTGCACCAATCATACCCGATAAAATCATCCACCCAGCCATTTCCATCATCATCGATTCCGTTGATGTCACCCGGGTCAAATGCGTTGCCCTGAATCGTGCGGCCGTCCCCATCCGCATCCTCACCCAGATTCTGCCAGATATTTTTCCACAGATCTGGATGGTTCCATAGCACGCCGGTGTCGTTTATGGCCACAATGATCTCATCGCTGCCCGGTTCATACGACCAGGCCTCCGGCGCATCTATATCCCTGTCGCTAGTCTGATGCAGCCAGTATTGGTCCGGCAGCATGGGATCATTTGACATATCTCTCAGCTCATAGATATGGTTGGGATGAGCGAGCACGGCATATTCGTTTTTGCCGTATTCAAACACCGCCTCCATCACATCCATATCCGGATCGAAAAATATGGCGTAAAAATTGGGCAGATTCAGATCAGCATTTTTCTCGTTAATCTCCATGCCTGCAAAAACCTGCTCAGCTTTGTAGGCGCCGTATTTTTGATTTAATGCATCTATCGAGGTATTTCCGAGAGACAGCTGGTCTCCCTGAAAGACTTTTTGATGCTGCGGAAGGGCATACTCCTTAAATTGAACGATCAGCATCCCGGGAACTACTTTCTCATTCGCGCCCAGAGGTCTGGGCACAAAATCCGCATCGCCGAGAAGACTTGATGACAGACCAATCACAAACATTAAAGCAAGGAGGATGCAGGTTGCGGCTCTTGACATCTCTGACTCCTTTATAATTTTAAAATATGCTTTTCTTTCAACCAATCATAATGCAGGCGGTTAGGTCGAAGTATCAGGAGCAAGGATCCGGAGCGGAGCCGTTGACGAATACATAATTGATGATATACACAGCATCGCTGACATTCATCTGCGCATCATTATTGGCATCTCCGCCGCACTGCGTTACCGGAGGCGCTCCGTTCAAAAATACAAAATTGATTATATGCACAGCATCGGAGACATTCAGCACCTGATCGCCATTTGCATCTCCGCGAATACCGCTCGAGAGAGATATCTCCGCGGCACTGTACCTAGGTATATAATCGCCAATAAACGTCGAAAAATCAAGCACATAATTGTTAAAAGTCAGGGTGTCAATAACGGTTGTATCCGGTGTTGCCGTTCCAACATGAAAATAAAGTCTCAGAATGTCACCCTCACCGGCTGAAAGAGGGGGCGCCCCGCCTCCGCTATTGGCCCGTAATCTGAATACAATCACTTTTTGAGAGAAATTCAAAGCCACAATTTGCGTATTTTCAAAATATTCAGTGCGGGTTCCAGCAACACTGAACGAATCAAAAACCAGATCCAGAGGTCCGTCATAGGTAATCGGAAGTATCATTTCATCGATTGGCGCGATATTTTTTAGCCTGAAAGGCACCATAACCTCGGTTGTGGTAATCTCTCCCTCAAAATCAACTCCGGTCAATGTGTCCGCGAGGACAAAAATGAAGCTGTCCAGCGTATTTGAGGCATCACCGTTTGCGGTCGAAATTTCCTGGGTTACGGTGTAGGCTCCCGGCTCCATATAAGTATGGACGGGATTCTGCAAATCGCTTGAATCTCCGTCCCCGAAGTAATATTTCCAGAAATCAACCTCAAACGGGGAATATCCTTCGAAATCTACCGTGAGGGGCGGCTCACCCATGCGTGGAGAAGCTGACAGGGTACTGAAAAGCAACTGCGTCACCGCGCCGTTAGAATTGATTCGCCCTGCCCCCAGCAGCCCGGCATAGGCAGGATTCAGCGCATCAATATCATCGGCGGTGTTGAAGAGGATGCCCTCGATCTCCACTCTGGTCAAATCGGTATTGCGGGATTTGATCAACGCACAAACTCCCGCCACCATTGGCGTTGCCATGGAGGTGCCCGAAAGGGAGGCATATGTGGGTGAACCATGATTTGAATAAGTGGAATAAATCGAGCTGCCCGGAGCGGAAATATCCACCCAGGTGCCATAACTCGAAAAACTCGATTTTGTATCGCTGGAAGTTGTGGAAGCCACTGATATAACTTCCGTCTGGGAACAGAGAAAATCGGCATATGTGTCGTCGGCATTACCGGCCGCCTTACATATTGCCACACCATTTTGCACGGCATAATCCAGGACCTCTCCGATACCGCCGGAATTTGATGATCCCCAACTGCAGCTTATTACATCCGCACCGTTGTCTACGGCATAATAAAACGCCTGGGCACAAAAATCCATACGAACATACCCGGTCTCATACCCGTAATCCGGATGGGCTGCCGACCAGCCCGCCCTGAGCGCCATAATCTTGACACCCCGCTGGGAAGGATAAAAACCTCCGGCCACTCCTGCCACGCCCATACCGTTATTGGTCATAGCCGCGCTGATGCCCGCGCAATGGGTGCCGTGCCCGTTGAAATCGGTTGGATCATTGTCGGGATTGGAGCCATCTTCTCCAGACCAGACTCCTGTAACGCTGACCCAGTCCCAGCCGCGGTAATCATCTATATAGCCGTTTCCATCATCATCGACCCCATCGGTGCCGTTTATCTCATCCCAGTTGACCCAGATATTTCCCTCGGTATAGGGGGCCGACCCACCCAGGTCGGGATGGTCCCAGAGCACGCCGGTATCCACAATTGCGACTATTACGGCGCTGTCACCGGATTCAACTTCCCATGCCTCCGGGCTGTCGATATCATTGTCCTGCGGATCAAAATGATGCCATTGATTGCCGTATAGATTATCATTCGGAACGACGGCGATCTGTTGAATGCCGACTCTTTCGACACTCTCGATTCCAGAAGTGTTTTCCAGGGTTTCCTTGACTTCCGAAAGATCTATCTGGACGGGAAATTCAATTCTGTAAAAACGGGTCAGGTCCACCCTGTCCTGATTTTTACCAGGCCTGATTGATCCCGGAAACATCTGCTCGAGCCTCTTAACGCCGTATTGGACGAATGCATTATCGACATCAAACATACCGGTCGATATATTTCCGTTCTGAACCTTCAACTCGGCGGCCTGAACAGAAGGTGCAAACTTTACAACTAATACCCCCTCAGCATAGATAGGCTGAGACAGGTCATTACCGCCATCCTCGTAATAAACCGCTCCCAAATTAGCAGTGCATACGATCACAATCACAACTGCCGCAACAAGTCTTTTCATGGTTTTTCGGCTCCCTATTTTTTGCTTAACGAAACACCTAAATTTAGCAACACACTGGACTCAGATTTGTTTCTCCAAAAATGCATAAAATTAGTCATAATTACGAAAAAGCGGTATTCAGGCAACAAAAATAGACCGTGCCGACTCTCTCGGCCGGCACGGTTTAGCTATTCTTTTTAACGGCGAGCGGTTTTATTACCGCTCACCATAGCAACTTTCGATAAATCACTCAACTTAGAACGGACAGCAGTCTCCGCCGGGCCATGATCCAGGTGAGCAATTGTTAGGAGGATCACCGCCGACAAAGGCGTAGTTGATGACCCAGACCGCATCGGATACGTTAACGGATGCGTCTGAGTTGGCATCACCG
>DSEQ01000039.1 GCA_011056555.1 Candidatus Zixiibacteriota bacterium
AGTTCTGCTCAGCGCTTCATTGAGCTGGGTGGGCGGCGACCCCAACACCAATGACCAGGTGCATTATGATGTCTATTTTGGGACAGCCGATCCGCCGCCTCTGGTGAGCGACGACCAGCTTGCGCCGGCCTACGATCCGCCCGGTGATCTGGAATACGGCACGCAGTATTTCTGGCAGATCATAGCCTTCGATGAGGTGGAAGAATCGACGGCCGGGCCGATCTGGACATTTACGACCGAGTATGATGTGCTCTGCGGCGACTGCAATGATGACTTGTTGGTGAATGTTTCCGATGCGGTTGTGATCATTAATTTTGTATTTTTGGGCGGCACACCGCCTGATCCATTGTGTGAGGGGGATGCCAATGCGGATGGTTCGGTGAATGTGTCCGATGCGGTAGCGATAATTAATTTTGTTTTCGTCGGCGGCGATCCGCCCAGTCCAAATTGTTGCGGGAAATAGAATTAACCATAGATGATTACTATGATCGGGCAGGTTTCTTGTGAACCTGCCCATTTTGTTATACTTTCCTTGTGTGCATCCCGATTTTTGGCCGGGTCGCAGTAACAAATCAGGAAAGTGTAAATGCTCCCCTGACACATCGGCGTACCTCGAAAAGCGCGTTTTCTGAACCGAAAGATAATGTTGTAGATCGATTAATCCATTGTGGTCTAATCAAGTACAATAATTTTTGCAGAACCCAAAAATAATCGAAACAAAATCAAGATAAGTTTTGTATTGTTTTATGTGTGATCTGTTCATTTTTGTACTTTATTCAAGAAGGGGATTATTATGGATGCTTTCAATGCTTTGACATTGACAGGAGAGAAAACTACCCTGTCTCCATCGGATATCGAAAACTTCGGGGCAAATTTGAAAGGGGAGTTGATCCGGTCCGGTGACGCCAGCTATGATGAGTGTCGGGCCATCTGGAACGGCATGATTGACCGCCGACCCGCATTGATAGTCAGATGCGGGAATCAGGATGATGTTATCGCCGCGGTCAAATTCGCACGTCAGTATGATCTGATTACCAGTATCCGTTCAGGCGGGCATCATGTAGCCGGCAAGGCAGTTTGCGACAGCGGACTTGTAATCGATCTCAGCCTGATGAACAAGGTTGAGGTCGATCCGAAAGAGAGAATTGCCCGTGTGCAGGGCGGGGCGAAGCTTGGAGACCTGGACGAGGCCACCAGTCAGTATAATCTTGCGGCTCCGGTTGGCGTGGTTTCGGAGACGGGAGTAGCCGGGTTGACCCTGCATGGCGGATTCGGATGGCACTCGCGCAAGTACGGGCTTGCGGCTGATAATCTTCTATCTGTAGATGTTATCACAGCGGATGGCAGACATTTAAGGGCCAGCAAAGATGAAAACCAGGATTTATTCTGGGCCCTGCGCGGCGGAGGCGGCAATTTCGGGGTGGTCACCTCATTCGAATTCAAGCTCCATCCAATCGAATCCGAGGTCTGGCTTTTAATGACGCTTTATCCGCTCTCAAAAGCACGCGAATGCATGGAATATTTCCGCGAGCACATGCCCAACACACCTGAGGAATTCAGCATGATTAATGTTTTCTGGAGCGCTCCTGACCAGGAAGCTATTCCCGAGCAGTATCGCGGCCTTCCGGTTTTAGTCTCCTTTGGATGTTGCCTTGGCGATCCGGATAAAGCCGAGAAGACAATTGCGCCATTCAGGCAAATTTCCGAGCCCATTGCCGATCTCAGCGCCAGGATGCCGTTCAAGGAGGTTCAAAAGGTACTGGATGAGGATTATCCCAATGGTCGGCACTATTACTGGAAGTCGGTATACATCAACGAGATCAGCGATGATACCATCGACAGACTTATAGAGTATGCCGAAAATCGTCCTTCCGCATTGTCATCAATTGATGTCTGGGGTCTGGGAGGGCAGGTAAATCGCATCAAACCGGAGAGTACGGCATTCTACCAGAGAAATGCGCCATATATGATCGGCATAGAGGCAAATTGGGATGATCCCGATGACTCCCAGCGCAACATCAAATGGGCGCGAGCTATTTATGACGAATTCAAGAATAATCTTGATGCCGGTCTCTATTTGAACTTCCCCGGCTTTGCCGAGGAGGGTGAGGAATTGCTGGCCAAAACCTATGGCCCCAATTATCAGAAATTAAAAGATATCAAGGCCAAATATGATCCGGACAATTTTTTCCGCGGTTTTATGAATCTTTCCGGTAACGGCAGCCGTTAAAATTAGGGTCAGGGGCGGCGGGTTAGCTGAGATCGCTCGATAATTCTTTCTTTCTGCTTTTTGCCAGTTCGCCCCCGGCAACGGCGGGACAGGAACTGAAAGAATTCGATAGAAAGTTATACCATTGTGCGGGCTCAATAGTCTGCCGCCTGATACCTGGTCTGCTGCCCCACTCCGTTTACTTCTTGCGTTCTTCTTTGATGACTTCGGCAGTATAACCGGCATCCTTGACGGCATTGATCAGCACCTCATCCGACGGTTCCAACCCGCTGAAGTTCACCTGGGCCGAATTTTTCTCGTAATTTACATAGGCCGAATCGACCTCGGAAACCATCTCCAGGGAATTCTTGATTGTATCGGCGCTATAGGCGCCGGTCATGCCGGATATTCTCAAATGTTTCATCATGGTATCGCCCTCCTTTCAGCTATCTTGTTGATCTGGGGCAGGAAAGGATTTCTGCCGCTACATCTCTTTGCGCAGCCAGGAATCTGTTCCTGGCTGCCAAATTCTATCACTCATTTCTTCGAGGTAGGCGCTATAACATCAGCAGTATATCCGGAATCTTTGACTGCCGTAATAAGCGCCTCGTCATTCGGACCGCTGCCCTCGAACATAATGGTGGCTTCATCTTTATCCAGATCCACCAGAGCCGAATCGACACCATCGACCTTCTCCAGTGAATCCTTAATTGTCTGCGCACATTCAGGACATTTCATGCCCGTAATTTTCAGTCGTTTCATCCTTATCCCGCCTTTCTCAATTATCGATCTAATCATTTTGTATCTGGGGCGCCTGCTTCTGACACAAGCTCGGCTCCATACCCTGCTTTTTCCACAGCTTTGAGCAGAGCCTCGTCCGACGGTCTTTGCCCGCTGTAATGCACAACCGCGGAATCCTCCTCGAAATACACAACCGCAGTGTCGACCCCCTCAACCGATTGCATGGCTTTGGTGACGTTCTCGACGCAGTGATTACATGTCATACCTTCAATCTTGAAATTAATGACCGTCTCCTCACTTTCGCTTTCAGAGCATGCCCCCAAAAAAGCAACCGCCAGCACAACCGCAAACCCCATCAACAACGACCTCAATGTGTTCATCTGCCGTCCTTTCGTTTTAATATAACAGTCCCGGCCTGGAAATGTTCATTGTTCAAGGACTGAAACAATCCAGACTTTCTTGTCGATTAAAGCATAAATTACCGTTGCTGCTGATAAGTTCCGCAAAAGTCGGGGAAACCATTCCATTTATAAAGCGTATCAGAGGTTTATGAGGGAAACGCTGTATAAGCTCTGATAATTATCATTGTCAAACGTATCTTTCTATTGACAATCTGAAGGCATTTAAGGATTTTAACGTTTCGCTAATTCATCAGGAATTAACTAATTCTATAACTTATAAGGAGATTTTGGATTATGTCCAGTAGGATGAACGTATGGAGAGTAATTCTCCCGGGACTGGTCAGCCTGTCCCTGATCGCGGCCATATCATGCGGGGGTGAGAAACAGGAGACTGCGGTCCCGCCTGCAGCCGAAAAGATAGCGCATGTGGATACCCTGCACGGCGATATTCGTGTGGATGAGTATTACTGGCTGCGCGATAAAGAAGATACCAACGTTATCGCCTATCTTGAAGCTGAAAACGAATATCTGGAGAAGGTCATGGCGCATACCGAGGAATTTCAGGAAGAAATGTACCAGGAACTCCTGAGCCGGATTAAGGAAACAGATATCAATGTGCCGTATAGACTGGGGGATTACTATTACTATTCCCGCACAGAAGAGGGCAAGGATTATCCGATTTATTGCCGCAAGAAGGGCAGTCTTGAAGCTGAAGAGGAAATATATCTGGACCAGAATGTGCTGGCCGAGGGCTATGAGTACCTTGATATTGGACGGATGAAAGTCAGTCCAAACCAGAAGCTGCTCGCCTATACAATTGACACGACAGGATTCGAGAATTTTACGCTTTTTGTCAAGGACTTGGAATCGGGAGACCTTTATCCCGATATCATCAAGGATTGCGGTTATTCTCTGGAATGGGCGAACGATAATCAGACTCTATTCTATACGATCCGCGATGAGGCCAACCGTCCCTTCAAGCTCTTCCGGCATGAACTCGGCACCCAGCAGGAGGATGATCCGCTGGTGTATCATGAAACCGACGATATGTACTGGATGGGCATAGGCAAGACCAAGGATGATGAGTACCTTGTTATGGGTACCGGCACACGCGGTACCGATGAATATCATTTTCTCGATGCCGATAATCCTGCCGGCGAATTCAAAATCGTCCATCCCCGCACACGCGGGCTGGAGTACTCAGTCGACCATCACAAAGGTAAATTCTATATCGTCACCAACGATGAGGCCACCAATTTTAAGCTGATGATGGCGCCGGTCGATGATCCTGGTAAGGATAACTGGAAAGAGGTCATCCCGCATCGTGAGGATGTTAAGCTGGATTATATTGATGTCTTCGAGAATCATATGGTTGTCTGGGAGCGTGCCGAGGGTCTGCGCCAGGTCCAGATCAGGAATTTTGAAAGCGGTGAGAATCATTTTATCGAGTTTCCCGAACCGGTATACTCAGTCAGCCCGGGCACCAATCCGGAATTCAAGTCGAAATTGTTGAGGCTGGACTATGTTTCTCTGGTTACACCGCAGTCAGTTTATGATTACGACATGAACACGAGGGACATGGAACTCAAAAAACAGCGCGAGGTTCTGGGCGGATACGATAAAACCCAGTATGCCTCGGAAAGAGTCTTTGCCACCGGTCACGACGGGGTAAAGATTCCTATTTCGATGATGTATAAGAAGGATAATTTCAAGAAAGACGGCAGCAATCCGATGTATTTCTATGTCTATGGCGCCTATGGTGCGTCCATGGATCCATGGTTTTCCTCCAGCCGTCTGAGCCTTCTTGACCGCGGTTTTGCCTTCTGCATTGCGCATGTCAGGGGCGGCGGTGAGATGGGGCGTGAATGGTACGACTCCGGCAAGAAGCTGAATAAGTTGAACACCTTCAGAGATGTCATCTCGTGCGCCGAATATCTGGTTCAGGAAAATTATACCTCGTCGGAGAAACTTGTGCTGGTCGGCGGTTCTGCAGGCGGAACTACTGTAGGCGCGGCCATGAATATGCGTCCGGACTTATTCGAGGTTGTGATTGCGCATGTCCCCTTTGTGGATATAATCAACACTCTCATGGATCCGAGCATTCCGCTCACCACAATCGAGTGGGAAGAGTTGGGCGATCCACATGACCCCGAGTATTATCAGTATATGCTTGAATATTCCCCTTATGATAATGTGGAAGCCGGGGAATACCCGGCCATGCTTGTCACCACGGGATTGAACGATCCCCGTGTAGCCTTCTGGGAACCGGCCAAATGGGTGGCCAGGATGCGCCAGATGAAGAGCGATGATAATCCACTGCTTTTGAAAACAAATATGGGCTCTGGACATATGGGCGCCTCCGGGCGATATGAAGCCCTGCGCGAGCTGGCTTTTGAGTATGTTTTCATTCTGGATCATTTCGGAATAGACAGTTAGATAGATTTGTATTAAAGATTCTGGTCCAGAAGGGTGGCACGCCGAAACTCGTTTGGGCGTGCTCGAATAAAATATTAGAGATGTTCTTTCAGTTCCTGTCCCGCTCTTTGAGCGGGATGAGAACTGACAGAGAAATTGCCGGGTGGATAATGTAATTGCCGCCCGGCATTTTTTTTGTGCACTTCGATAAGACGGATAACGATCAATTCTCGTCATTGCGAGGAGCCCCGACTTAGTCGAGGGCGACGTGGCAATCTGATCCATTCGATTCAAAGGCAAGGGTGAAGATTCCCGCGCCCCGATAAATAGGGGCTGGGAATGACGACAAATGCATTTCTGGATTGCCGCCCGGAATTTTTTTTGTATCTTTTCGGTTTATTAGATGCAGAAATTGGAAGTGAGGAGATTATGAAGAGGTCATTTATATTTTTCGCCATGCTATTGATGCTGACTGCCTCTCTGGCCGCTGATGATGAGGTCGCTTCACATAATGTCACGACCTCCGACGGTGTCAGGATATACTATGAGACCCAGGGCGAGGGCGTGCCGATCATAATGATTGCCGGCGGCCCGGGAGGATCGCCATCTTTCTACAGAGGAACTCATAAACTATGGCAGGCTTACGGCAAACTTGTGTACGTCCACAATCGCGGACGCGGCAAATCCGAAATGCTCGATTCCATACCGGATGCTTACTCTCCGGCAAGTGATGTGCTCGATATAGAGGCGGTGAGGCAGGATCTGGGCGTCGATAAAATCATCGTCTATGGTCATTCATACGGCAGTATGGTTGCGCTTTTATATGCCGCCACTCATCCGGAAAATACGCTGGCGCTTATGACATACGGGGCTTTATCGGGAGAAAAAGCATTTCAGGAGCAGAACATCGATGCTGTCAAGTATTTCATCAGGCGGCATCACCCCGAGGCCTGGGATACGATTCTTACACTGCACTCTAACGGCTACCTGACTTCGGATTCGATCTATGAAGATCTATTGCCGAATCTGGTTGAAATGTATTATTACAATCCGGAGAATGACGAGAAGATGAGGCCGTTCTGGGCCATGTATCGGGATACTAATTCTGTTGGTTTCAACTACAATGTTTACACCACAATTGTCGGGGATGATCCGGAATGGACTATTAACGGGACTATGAAGGGCCTGGAGCTTGTGCCTCTTCTTGGAGTTGTAGATTGTCCGGCGCTTATTATGGGCGGACGTTACGACCGTGTATGTCCTCCTTCCGAGCAATTTGAGATTGTTGGAGCGCTCAACAATGGAGAAATGGTAATCTTCGACAAGTCCGGCCACCGCCCATTTATAGAGGAACCGGTCAAATTCTTCGAGATCACCGGTGAGTTTTTGCGCAAGGTGACACGCGGGGAATAGATTATTATGTTTTCATGATGTCATTCTGAGAAAGTCCCGACCCCGGTCGAGGACGATCGAAGAATCTATAACGAGTTAAGAGATTTTTCTCTTTGCCCTGAATGACATGGTTATATGCAGCTCAAATTCGCAATTCGGGGTCCTGTTAAGCCATTTATGGCTGAATGTGACCCAGCAGTTTTATCAAAAATACCATTAATTTCATATTCAGATTGCATTTTTTGCCTTTGAGCTTATAATAGCCGTTACAAAAGGAAGCAAATAACTTATGAAAATACTGTTTATCGGAGAAATCGTAGGCAAAAAGGGGCTGGACACAGTAACCGGAATTCTTCCCGGTTTGATTAAAGAGGAAAGCCTTGATTTTGTCATCGCGAATGCCAATAAAATCGACAAGGGATTTTCGATTGTAGCGGAGCAGGCGGATGAGCTTCATGCCGCCGGGGTGGATGTGATCACGCTGGGAGACAACTGCCTCAAGAAGAAGGCCACCGTAGATTTCCTGGAGACCGCCGACGCCGTGCTGCGACCCATAAACTCCTTCTACGGCAATCCCGGAAGGGGCTTTGTGATCAAAGGCAGCCGGGATGGTGTCCCGGTCTGTGTAATCTCTGCGTTTGGGCGTACCAATTTCAAGAATCCGGTTCTGGAGAATCCCTTTCTGGCGATGAAACGTCTGCTGAATCATATTGCCGGAAAAGCGAAGATCGTAATTCTGGACTTTCACTGCAACGCCACCTCGGAAAAACTGTGTATGGGGTACTACATGAGCGGTAAGATAACTGCGGTGGTGGGCACAAATTTCTCGACCCAGACCTCGGATTTGCGCCTTGATGAGAACGGCACTGCCTATATTACCGATGTCGGCATGGTGGGAAGCAGGTACTCAGTCGGAGGCTACGAACCGCAGTCGATAATAGATTCATATCTGAGCGGTCTCTTTCCGCGCAAGAAGGTTAAGACATCCGACTATCTTTTTAATTCGCTGATTATTGACGTCGATCCCGGTGAAGGCAAAGCGACCGGGGTCGAGACTTATAATTTTGAAGTGGATAAAAGATCAGCTAAAAACTGATTTTAAACCTGGCGTCCTTTTTGTCCTCATGCCTGATCTCGTCAACTTCCTGACTTTTGCCCTCCCCCCCATAGAGCCTGTCAGGCGCATTGAAGACCAGACCGTCACGAACGCCGACATTTTTGTAAGCGTGCACCACACCGGGCGGGATGGAAATTGCCAGGGGATTTTTCTCGCCCGCCTCGATTACCTGGGTCTTGCCGCTTGTAGGCGAATTGTCACGATTATCCCAGAGTTGAATTTTGAATACTGACGGTCCAAAAAAGCAGATATTATCGGTCTGTTCTTTGTGCTCATGGGGACCGCGGATCACCCCGGGTCTGGTCATTGAGATGTAAGCCATGACCGGCATAATATTCGGATCGATCTCATCTTTCCTGAAAAGCTCGATCAGCCAGCCGCGGGAATCGGTATTTTTCCGGAGTTCCCTGATCAAAACGCCGTCTATTCTGGATACTATTTGATTTGCACAATCCATAAAATTCACCTTCAGCTTTTACGTTCGGCCCTGATACTATCGACGATGTTGCGCAGATAATCACCATAAGAGCTATTATTCATCTCAGCGATTAGATTCTCAATCTGATTATCATCGATAAAGCCCATCCTGAAGGCGATTTCCTCCAGGCAGGCAATTTTCAGGCCCTGTCTTTTTTCTATGGTGGCGATAAAGTTCGAAGCCGCCAGCATGGAATCATGGGTGCCGGTATCCAGCCAGGCCAAACCCCGTCCAAGCTTGATCGCCTCCAACTCACCCATTTCAAGGTAATTCTTGACAACATCGGTAATTTCCAGTTCACCCCGTCCCGACGGTTTCAATTCGCCGGCCATATCCAGCACCCGGTTATCGAAGATATACAACCCGGTCATTGCATACTGAGACCTGGGCTCCTCGGGCTTCTCCTCAATTGATAGCGGCCGCCCCTCCCTGTCGAATTCGATTACACCGTATCTCCGGGGATTGTTTACAGTATAGCCGAACACCATGGCCCCCTTCTCAAATTCCGAGGCTCGACGGATAAAATCCGATTTGCCGTAGAAGATATTATCGCCCAGAATCAGAGCGACTGAGTCATTTCCGATGAACCTCGCTCCTATCAGAAAGGCCTGGGCGATTCCTTCCGGAAATTTCTGGATTTCATATGAGATATTCAGGCCCAGAGCGTGACCATCCCCGAGAAGCTCCCGAAATCTGGGAATATCGGGCGGGGTGGAAATTATCAGTATTTCCCGGATGCCCATAAGCATAAGAGTCGAGAGGGGATAATAGACCATCGGTTTATCGTAAATCGGCAGAAGCTGCTTGGAACCGACTTTCGTGGCGGGAAAGAGACGGCTGCCCTTTCCGCCTGCCAGTACTATGCCTTTTTTAATGTTACGGGCCATCTATTTCTCTTCTAAACGTTTCTTATACCAGGTATTATAATAGGTTTTATACTCTCCGCTGATGCAATTTTCCATCCATTCCGGGTTATCCAGATACCATTGAACAGTTTTCTTCAGGCCCTGCTCGAAGTCGTGTTCGGGCCTCCATCCCAGCTCTTCCCGAATCAGCGAATAATCCATGGCATAACGCCGATCGTGGCCGGGACGATCCTCCACAAATTTAATCAGCTTTTCATGCCCCCCCTCGCCGGTCAAATCATCCATGATTCTGCATATCATCCTGACCAGGTCGATATTTCTGATTTCCTTATCAGCGCCGATATTGTAGGTTTTACCCGTCCGTCCCTTGTGAAATACGATGTCGATTGCTTTGCAATGATCGGCCACATACAGCCAGTCGCGGATATTTCCGCCATCGCCGTAAACCGGGAGGGGCTGATGATGAAGGGCGTTGTTTATCATCAGCGGAATGATCTTTTCAGGAAATTGATAGGGACCGTAGTTGTTTGAACAGTTTGATGTTACAACATTCAGGCCGAAGCTTTTGTGATAGGCCCGGACGAAGTGATCGGCGGACGCTTTGGAGGCGGCATAGGGCGAATTGGGAGCGTAACAGCTCTTCTCGCTGAATTTGCCGGTATCGCCCAGCGACCCGAAGACCTCGTCGGTCGAGACCTGATGAAAGCGAAACTCCTGACCGAAATGATTATGTTTGCGGGAAATCTCCAGAAGGTTGTGGGTGCCAATGATATTCGTATTTATGAATCTGCCGGAACCCAGGATTGAGCGGTCGACATGGGTCTCCGCGGCCAAGTTTATGAGACCATCAAACTGATACACCTGGAAAAGCTCGCTCACCAAATCCCTGTCGGCGATATCGCCCCGGGCGAATATGTAGTTCTCCTTCATTTCGACATCCTGCAAGTTGGAGAGATTGCCGGCATAGGTAAGTTTGTCCAGGTTTACAAAGAGATACCGGGGATATTTGATCAGCATATAATGCAGCAGGTTCGAGCCTATAAAACCGGCCCCGCCTGTAATCAAAATCCGCTTTTCAAATTTGTCTAAATCGCTCATATTGGATGGTCATCCCCAGCTTTTTCAAGCCGAGGAATAATACTGTTCTTCCGGCAGTTTGTCAAGCCTGAGAGATATGTCCGCAGATGATAAGTTCAAATAGAAAATCAGGGAGTTTTCGTTAAAACATTAACTTGTATTTCCGCAAAAAACAATTATAATAGTTTATCAGCACCAGGGGGTTAGAACTGACCCATGAAAAGGTCTAACTTATAACCTGTTTTGTGCTGTAGTTTATGAAAAAAATAATATCGGCCACCCTGTATTTACTGTTTTCCGCAATTGCTGCCGTGGCAAGTGTTCTGCATGTCCCCGACCAGTATGGTAGTATCAATCAGGCAGTTTCGAGCGCCCAGAATGGGGATACAGTTTTGGTGTCACCGGGAATCTATTTCGAGCATATCGATTTCAACGGTAAAGGCATCATGCTAGCATCCAATTTTATCCTCGATTCCAATTTAAACACTGTAAAGGGCACGATTATCAGGGGTTTTGATCAAATGCATCCCGATACGGGGACAGTAGTTACCTTCAGAAGCGGAGAAACAAGCTCCTCCATCTTAACTGGATTTACTATCCGGTCCGGTTTCGGGACGCTTATAGCAGACAGCTACCTGGGCGGCGGCATTCTATGCATGAACGGTTCCAATCCGATCATCTGTAACAATATAATCAGGGAGAACAATGCTATCAATGGAGGAGCATGCGCTTTTCTGAATTCCGACCCATACTTCTGTCACAACACTGTAATTTATAATAATGCTCTGCGGGGCGGGGGCATGTATCTGGAGGAAGCCGGGGCAATTATAGAACACAATATTTTCGCCGATAATTCCGCCACAACGGATGGGGGAGGGATTTACATTTTACTCAGTGACAGCTCGGTAATAAAGAATTCCGTGATTTTCAACAATAATGCTGCTGCCACGGGCGGAATAAGCTGCGTCTCGTGCTGTCCGAACATCTCCTTCAACAATCTTTATAACAATCAGCAAGCCGATTTCGGCGACTGCCGCGAGGGTTTCGGCGATACCACGGTGTGCCTGAACTTTAACCTGGTCCCCTCCGATAGTTTTTTCAATTTCAGCCGGCATCCGATGTTCATGGATACGATTGGAGCGGACTTCTATCCCCAGGGTCAATCGTTGCTGATTGACGCCGGCTCAGAAACTACCGCGGATTTTCCCTGGAACGGCCTGCGTACCGATATAGGTATATATGAAGTTCATTATCTGGTGGGAGATAGTAATGGCGATAAGCAGCTTAATATATCAGATGTATTCTTTTTGATAAAATATGTTTTCCAGAGAGGGCCTGTGCCAGATCCATTCTACAGCGGAGATTTCAATTGCGATAGAAGGCTCAATCTCAGCGATATAATGGAGATGATGAATTACATTTTTGCGAACGGCTTCGGTCCCTGCGCCAATGTTGACTGGCCGCTTGAATCAGCTCATTGACCTTGCAGAATCTGCCTTCCCGCTTAATCTGTCAGCGCCGTAGAATATAAAAGCAACTGACCTGTATTGTTTATGAAAGGTGTACACCGATCACGCACAGACGAAAGTAGTTGCATTTTATAAATTTGGTGTTTATTTAACCGAAAACGGATAACTTTTAAGCATGGAGGTCTTTTTATGAAACGGACATCTACCAGAAAATCATCAAAGCTGATGCTGTTGCTAATCCTTTTACTGGTACCATTGATGTTTACGGGCTGTGGTACCCAGGTTCCCTCAGGACATCACGCAGTTAAATTCTTTAAGTTCCGGGGCGGAACCGAGATGGGTACAATCTACGGCGAGGGTTTTAACTGGCATATGCCATGGAACTCTATGTATGTCTACCAGACCCAGCTCCAGGAGAAACAGGAGATTCTGGACGTTCTTACCGCCGATGGTGCAACCATACAGCTTGAGGTTTCGGTCTGGTATCGTCCGATTGCCTCGAAGCTGGACAGCCTGCAGATTACTATCGGACCGAATTACTTTAATGTCGTAATTGCTCCAGCACTAAGGGGGCTTGCACGGCAAATTGTGGGACGCTATAAACCGGAGGAGATCTATTCCACCAAGCGGGAGGAGATTTCCAGTGCTATTATTAAATCAATGGATTCCCTGATGGCGGGTAAATTCATCAATGTCGATAATACGATAATCAGAGATGTAGTTCTCCCCAAGAAAATATCTGATGCAATAAATGAGAAGCTGGCCGCCGATCAGGACCAGCAACGGATGGAATTCACATTGATGAAGGAGGAACAGGAGGCGGAACGTAAAGTAATCGAGGCCGAGGGTATTCGAAAATTCCAGCAGATCGTATCCGCCGGACTGACCAAGGATTTCCTGCGCTGGAAGGGGATCGAGGCCACCCAGCTTCTGGCCAACTCTCCCAATACCAAGGTGGTCGTCATCGGAAATGCGGCTGACGGCCTGCCTATTATTCTGGGCGGCCAATAATTGCTGTAAAATTGTCAGCAGATAGATAGAAAATCGCATTAAATCCTCAGGGTCGTAACTGGCCCTGAGGGATACATTAATAATAAGAACGGTATAAGGCTGGAGCATGCTGTTAGCCATAGACTGCGGGAATACCAACACCGTATTCGGCATTTACAGGGATAAGAGGCTTATGAGCCAGGGCCGTTTTACCACGCACGAACTGGGAACATCATCGGAGTGTGCGATGGCAGTGGACTGGTTTATAAAACGGGGCTCCCATGCCCCGGAGGATATCAAGGCGGTGGTAATCGGGTCTGTGGTACCGCACGCAACCGGCAGGCTGATAGAGATGTCCCGCCAGTATTTCGGGATCGAAGCTGTGGTGGTTGACGGCATGTCGCCGCTGGGAATCAAGATCCTCTATGATAATCCAAAGGAAGTGGGAACCGACCGCATCATGGGTGCGCTGGCGGCGCACAAGCTCTACGGGGGACCCTGTATCGTAATCGATTTCGGCACCGCCACGACATTTGATGTGATTAATAAA
This sequence comes from Candidatus Zixiibacteriota bacterium, assembly GCA_011056555.1. Classification (GTDB taxonomy): domain Bacteria; phylum Zixibacteria; class MSB-5A5; order JAABVY01; family JAABVY01; genus JAABVY01. Next base: position 13,706 of record DSEQ01000039.1, read on the forward strand.
GATGGTGAATATCTGGGGGGCGTGATATGTCCCGGGGTTCAGACCTCAGCACATTCGCTGTCCAGGCGGGCCGCACAGTTATTTAACGTGGATGTTTCCCCGCCCGGGAATGTAATCGGGAGGACAACCGAGGATTCGATAAAATCCGGCCTGTTTTACGGGACGGTTGCGATGGTTGAGGGATTCGTATTGAAGATAACCGAGGAACTGGGCACATCATTTACAGTCATCGCCACCGGCGGATATGCCGAGTTGGTTTCGAAACATACCCGGGTAATAAATGTGGTTAACGAATCTCTGGTGCTTGACGGTCTCGAAATGGCATACGGTATTATAACCGGCCAATCATATTGAGCGGTGATATTATTTCTTCTGCAAGACTGCGATCATCCGCCAGCTCGCCTCAGAGGTATCCATCTTCTTGCGCAGGTCAAATTTTCCGTATGAACCCAGGTATTTGAACTTTCCGGAGCATTTGATCAGGAGCATAAACTCCTGATAGGGAATAATTCTATAGGGATCGGTAAAGGTGAAGGTCTTGCGCTTCTCGCCCTTCTCCTTGACCTGCATGGTAACGCTGGTCTCATGAACCTGGGTTATCGGGTCGAAAGGATCGTCATCGGTACCCCACTGCACAAAGACTTTGGTTCCATTGAGTTCCATGTCCCAGATATTGGTATCATCCTCCTGCTCCTCAAAGTTGTCACGGGGATGCTGGAGTTCGACAATATAGAGGCCGTCGGGATTAAGGTTCCTGGCCACTGAATCGAGGTGTTTAAGCAGTTCCTCATTGGTTGTGAGCATATGAATAGAGGCGATCATGCACATGGCCATATCGACTTTTCTGGGGAGTTTGAAGTCAATCATATCGCCCCGGACGATCCGGGCAGTCCCGCCTTCAATTTCGTTTTTCTCGCGGGCGTATGCGACCATAGCCTCCGAAAGATCGAGACCATAGGAATAATCGATGCCGTTCTTTTTGGAAAAATAGATCGCGTGGTAAGCCGGGCCGCAGGCAATATCTACAATCGAGCGGGGAGATCGTCCCACAGTTTTCTGGTACAGTCTCGTCATGAAATTGTGTTCCTTGCGCAGATCACGGAAATCGAAAGCGATGTCATAGTATTTCGGGTGCAGGTACAGTTTATTCTTTGACATAGTTCTTCTCCTTACGTATTCTAACTGTCGTCCTCTTCAGAAAGTTTCCAGCCCCCTTTGCGATATCGCCAGAGCGCCAGCATGGACCGGCTGGCCCAGTCCACAAACATGGCCCACCAGACCGGATGAACACTCCATTCCAGTATATAAGCAAAAAATGAGGCAAAGGAAAGCCTTACTATCCAGGCGCCGATAAAAGATATATACATCACCCATCTGGTCTCTCCTGCGCCTCTCAATGCTCCCCCGAAGACCATGGTGATTGCCAGTACAGGCTGCAGGGCCGCGGCCATCTTGCAGACATAAAGGCCATAGGGGACGACCTCGGGATCATTCGTAAATATGCTCACCCAGAAAGAGGGGAATAATAGAAAGGTCAGGCCGAAAAGACTCATAATCGAAAGCGCGATCCATCCCGCCTGATACCCGGAGCGCACCGCGCGCTCATGATTTTTGGCGCCGAGATTCTGTCCCACCATTATCTGGGCGGTCTGCATATATGCCATGCCCGGCAAAAACGAAAAGGCCTCGATATTTACTAATATCTGTGTAGCGGCATAGGCAGCCACCGAATAATGCAGTACGATAGCATTAAAGAGCATGATCGCGGTGGATACGAGTGTGCGTTCACCGATTACGGGAAGGGAAAGATTCCAGAGCCTGCGAATTTGGACCGGTGTCGCCCAGCCCAACTTAAAGTTGACCAGGCCTCGTTTCAGGGCAATTATATACATAATTGAGGCACCCAAAAAGTCAGAAACAACAGTGGCCCAGGCCGCGCCCTCGATACCGATGGAAGGTACCCCGAATTTGCCGTAGACCAGAATATATGCCACTATTATATGCACTACATTGGTGATTGAGACCACGTACATGGGGGTCCGGGTGTCCCCGGTGCCCTGGAATATGGCCGTCAGATTATAGACGAACACCCGGAATGTGTAGAAAAGCCAGATCAGGCGCAGGTATTTCCAGACCAGGTCGAAAACCTGATCCTCCGCGCCCATGAAGGCCGCCAGCGGGCGCGAGAAATTCTCGCCCAGCATGATCATGATCAGCCCTACCACTACCGAAAGCCAGATCGAGCTGTTTATAATGCGTGTACGTTTTTCCGGATTCTTGGATCCCGTGTAATAGGAGACCATGACATTAACGCCAACCGAAAGCGCATACGCCAGCGCCATGCCCACAAACGTTATCTGCTGTCCGAGTCCGATAGCTGCCAGCGGTTCTTTGCCGGTATGGCCGAGAATGATCACATCGGCAATCCCTACACCCCTGATGAGTACCATGGAGGCGATAATCGGCCAGGCCAACCGGTTGATTTCTTTGCGCAGGTCGCTGTTGTTCATAAGATGTCAAAATCGCTTTTTCCCTTTTGAATGTCAACCGGATAAAATTGCTATTCTCACCAGTATTATCAGGATTGTTCATTCAATACATAAAACTCCTGGGCGATCAAAAATCGCTCATATGCCGGATGTCCGGGAGAATTTCAACGGCTGGCTTGAATGAAAAAGCCTTTCAGATTGGCCAGACTCACTGTGCGGCTCTATCATACAAAATGCCCGTATCCCCGTCAATCCTGACCAAATCAGGAAACAATGCCGATAAAAACGGGTTTGAAAAATAGGCCGAATTTACTAAATTGTGTATTAAAGTATTCAATACAATATGGAGGAATTATGACGACTTCTGCAAAAACATTTTTTGTTCTGCCGCTTTTAATCATCGCTTTATTCACACTATTAAATGCAGAACAGCTTAATATCGATGTAAAAGAGCACGTGCTCGACAATGGCATGAAAATCCTTGTGGTTGAAAATCATGATGCCCCGGTTTTCTCAACCATCGTTAGAGTAAAGGTGGGGGCTGTGGATGAACGTCCCGGCCAGACCGGACTTTCACACTTTCTTGAGCACATGATGTTCAAAGGCACGAAGATATTCGGCACCACCGATTACGAGGCCGAGGAAAACCTTATGGCGCAGATTGATTCAATCGGCGAGCTCTTGATGGACGAATGGCGAAAGCTGCAGGATCCCATGAATTATCCTCCCGATTCCACCCGCTACAAGGAATTGAGAGACCAGATTGCGAAGATTCAGGAGTCGCAGAAAGAGCATATAGTCAAGGATGAGCTCTGGGAAACGTATCTGAAGCATGGCGGTACGATGCTGAATGCCTCCACAGGTGATGACGGCACCCAGTACTATGTCTCGCTGCCCTCCAATCGTCTGGAGCTCTGGATGCTAATGGAATCGGACCGCTTCAAAAACATGGTCTTTAGAGAATTCTATTCCGAGCGTGATGTGGTTTATGAAGAGAGGCGTATGCGTACGGACAACAGTGCCTGGGGCAAGCTCTACGAGCAATTTTCCGCGACGGCATTCACCTCCAGCGCCTACCAGCATCCGGTGGTGGGATGGGCCTCGGATATCGAAAGCTGGGATCATGAGCTCCTGAAGGAATATTTTGAGAACTATTATACACCCAATAATACAGTTGCGGTGATCGCCGGCGATGTTAATCCCGAGGAGGTTTTTTCACTGGCAGAAAAATATTTCGGGGACTGGGAACGCGGTCCCGAGCCTCCCCGCCAGACAACATTCGAACCGGAGCAGAAAGGTGAGAGGCGTGTTACGGTCGAATTTGATGCCAACCCGATGCTTTTGATCGGCTATCATATCCCCGCGGCCGGCCATCCGGATATGGCCGCCCTCGATGCGCTCTCAGATATTCTCTCGCGTGGAAGAACCAGCAGGCTGAATAAATCAATCGTGGAGGAGCAGAAAATCGCCTCGTCAGTCTCGGCCAATTCATCCTTCTCGAGATACCCGTCACTATTTACCTTCAGCGGCACACCTTTAAAAGGTCACACGACTCAGGAGCTGGAGGACGCGATCTACGCTGAAATCGAAAAGGTCAAGGCTGAGCCTGTTACCACATGGGAGCTGCAGAAGGTCAAGAACCAGTTTGACGCAGCCATGATCAAGTCGGTTAATTCCAACATGGGCATGTGCTGGCGCCTGGCAAATTACGAGGCTATGGTGGGGGACTGGAGCTATATAAATGAATACTGGCAGGCTTACAAAAATGTTACTACAGAGGATATCATGCGGGTTGCCAACCAGTATCTCAAGGAATCCAACCGGACGGTAGCGACCCTGGTCAAGCCGGATGAGGCTGGAGATGAATCCGAGGGTGCACTGAGCGAAAAAGAGAGCTCGAGCTATTAAAAAGGAGAGTATGATGCGTTTGAGATATCTTATAACTGCGGTTTTCGTTCTGGCTCTGAATGCCGGACTTATGGCTCAGGATACCGGTACAGAAGGAGCCGAGATGATAGAGGAACTGGAGTTCCCGAAGATTACCTGGGATATTCCGGAGCTGGGTGAGGAAGTTATAGTAGATACACTGGAAAATGGTATAGTCCTATTTATGATGGAGGACCATCGCCTCCCGGTCTTCAATATCAGCGGTATAGTCCGCACCGGTTCGATGTATGAACCGGAAGGTCTGGAGGGTGTGGCCTCGATGACGGGTTACGTTATGCGCACGGGCGGCACAGAAACCTATGAACCGGATTCACTGAATGCCCTTCTTGAATATCTGGCGGCCTCGATTGAAACCTGGATTTACAATGAACAGGGCGGATTATCTTTGAATTGCCTTTCCAAAGATGTTGACAGACTGCTTCCGGTTTTAGCCGACGTTGTCATGAACCCGGAATTCCGGCAGGATAAGATCGATCTGGAGAAGGACAAGATCAAGGAGAACATTATTCGCCGCAATGATAATCCCAGCAGGATCGCTTCCCGGGAGTTCGATCATCTGGTTTACGGAGATCATTATTACGGACGGATTCTGGAATGGGAGACTGTCGAAGCTGTCACCCGTCAGGATATGATTGATTTTCATGGCAAATATTTTGTGCCCAACAACATCTGGCTGGGTATTACGGGCGATTTCGATATGGCCGATATCAAAGCGAAATTAAATGAGGTATTTGCAGGCTGGCAGCCCTCAGAGATAGATTTTCCGGAAGATCCCGAAGTAGAGAAGGAATACAAGCCGGGAGTATACCTGATCGATAAGGAGCTGAGCCAGAGTGTAATAAATTTCGGGCATTTAGGAATTACTCAATACAATCCGGATCGATATGCAATTGCTGTGATGAACTATATTCTGGGGGGCGGGTCTTTCACCTCGCGTATGACCTCTGTGGTGCGGTCCGATATGGGGTTGGCGTACTCGGTCGGTTCCAGGTTTGAGACCGATACACGTGATCTTGGCCAGTTCTATGCCTACTGCCAGACCAAGACCGAGACCACCTACAAAGCCATATATAATATGCTCGATCAGATCAAAAAAATCCGCGAAAGCGAGGTTACAGATTATGAGCTCAATTCGGCAAAAGATTCCTACATAAACCGCTTCGTTTTCAATTTTACCGATCCGGCTGCAATCGTGCGTCAATTGATGAATTTGGAATATGACGGTATGCCGCGTGACTTCTACAAGAACTATATCGCCAACATTCAAGCGGTTACAAAAGATGATGTGCTGCGTGTGGCCAAAGAGTATCTTCACCCGGACAAGATGAGCTATATCATTGTCGGCAACACCTCCGAAATCGCCGACCAGTTAAAAGAGTTCGGCGAGGTGACCTTCATCGAACTGCAGGAGCCGATAGTAGATGCGGATATGTAATTTCGTTGAATGATTTTCATCCGTGAATTTAAGACAGGCGGAATTCCTGAGCGATTCCGCCTTTCCATTTTTAGTTGGTGGTATAGATTCCCCGTGAACCCCCATTTTCTATGCAAACCGGGAGAAATGCCGGCACAAGATAGGGATTGTCGAGACTGCTCATGGATTCTGTGTTATGATTTATCGTTGCGCGGAAAAAATAGCTGCTCAATCACGAATTTCTATCGGAGGCTGGTGGGATTTTAGGCGCTGGGCGGTTTCGAACATGGCAGGTACGGGATTAATATTACGGTAACCGAGCTTCTGCATTGCAAGGAGATTGCCTAATCCCATACGGGCATTTTCGAATTCCCTCACTCGTCCCGCCAATTTGCGCAAAGCTTTCAGCTGATCCTTGTTGATAATATGGGCTTCTTCGCCCTCACCGAGCAGGATGGCGATATCGTGGTAAAATGTCTGCCAGATTGTCAAAAGATTTTCCAGCCGGGCTTTATCGCGCAAATTGACCAGCCCCAGAAACTCCATCCAGAAGGATTGAAGTGGATGGCTCAGGAGGTATCCCAATAGCATGATCGCGGTATCGCGCTCCTCGAAGAAATCGGATTGCATGAGCTGTTCGGCACGGCTTATTGAGCCTGAGGCAAGCGAAGTTACAAGGTCGGCCCGGGTTTCATCGAGATCTCTACCCCTGACAAGATAGTCCTTTATAAAATCGGGACTTACTCTTTTGAAGCGGATTTTCTGGCAGCGGGAGCGGATCGTCTCCGGCATGCGGTCGAAATTGTCGGTTAAGAGCATCAAAAGGCTGTTGGGCGGAGGTTCCTCGATCGTCTTGAGCAGGATATCGAAGCTGTTGCGGGGCATGGTTTCTGCTTTCTCGAAAATTCCAACTCGATATTTGCCCTCGACAGGGTATTTGTAAAGATTTTTTTGAAATGCTTTTACATTCTGAACTAAGATATTACTGACCTGCTCGAATTCAACTGGCAGATAAGGCTCTGCAATCTTGGACCGTATGAAATGCTCTATGTATTCTTCTTTGACTTTTTCAGCTGGCTTTTCTTTTATTTTTTTAGGCATCGGCATGGGGAAAACGATCATCAAATCCGGATGTACCAGCTTTCGCACACGCATTGCCGCTGACTCGTCATACGCGCTGTTCTTTCTGGATAGTATTTCGGCGGCGATTTCAACCGCCGCCTGCCATTTGCCCGATCCGGGCGGACCGTAAAACAGATAACTCGAGGCCAGACGGTTGTTTTCTATCAGGCGGTTGAAAATTTCGCCGATTCGGGGCTGTATCGCGGTCTCGATCATGCAGCCAAGATAAGAAAATCCGACAGTTTTGAAAATAACATTTTGAAAATTACATCAGCCACTCGATTGGATCGTAAGACTGGTCTCTTTTGCGTATCCCAAAAAATAGTATTGGGCCGACATTTGATCCGGTCTCACCGGAATAACCCAGGATTTCACCGCGTTCGACATTTTCTCCGACAGAGCGGCTCATTCGGGACAGATGCCCATAGAGAGTGTACCAGCCCTTGCCGTGATCGACAATGACCATGTTGCCGTACCCGCGAAGGTAGGCGGCATGAGCGACAATTCCAGCCGCCGAGGAAATAACCTCGGTACCGGCGGGGACTTTGATCTGTATTCCCGGCGAAAATGTTTCAGTATTTGTGGTTTTATCATGTTCCCGTCCGAAATGCCTGACTATTTTCCCCCTGACCGGCCAGATCAGCCTGCCTCGCAGCGATTGGAAATCGATCAGATGAGAGATCGATTGAAGTCTTTCGGTCAGATTGGCGAGCTGCTCCTGGTCCTTCTGAGTCTCTTTCAGGTACTGGCTCTTCAGTTCGACGTCCTGATCGATACGGGAAAGCAGACGCGATTTATCCTTCCTGCGCATCTCCAGTATGCTCTCCTCAACATTTTTGCGCTCCATCAATTTTTCAGTCTGGCGGCGGGTAAAGATCAGGCGTTCCTGGTTCTGTTCCAGTTCGGTTTTCATCAGGCTGATGCTGTCCAGCTGCGATTTCATGAAGTTGACCGTTGTCTTGAAATAGTGAAGCTGCCGGGCGGCCTTGCGGATATCGCCGGCCGTGAAGACGGCGGCCGGGGCCGGCTGATAATTTATATAGAAGCTCTTGAGATTCTTTGCCAGCCTGTTTCTCATTTGTTCCAGCCTGACCCTGCTGGAATCAATCAGGACGTCCAGACCGTCGAGTTCCTTTGCCATCGCCCTCATCTGGCGCTCCAACCTTCTTATCAGGCGGGAGGTGAGATTCAACTGCTCATCGATCAGATAAAGCTGTTCCACCTCGGACTGCTTCAATTCCAGAAGACTGTCGATCAGCTCCTTCTCCATGCTCAGTGAATCAATTGCGCGGGGATCTTCCTGGGCAATCAGTCTATATGCCGAAGCGAGAAGCAGGATCGTTAATAATGTGAGCGAGAACTTATTCATATAACGGAATCTTCATCGGTTTAAAAATTGTCAGCAATACCGAAATGGCTGTAAACGATATTATAATAGCGATAACATGCTGTGGTTCGAAATAGCGGACTGCTATAAAATATTTTGAGATGATCGATGCGGCAATCGCCAGGATTATCAGACCCATAATACTCGTGATAAGAGCGGAAATCAATGACCAGATATAGACCGGCAGCCTCAGGTTAAAGCGGGACATGCCCAAAAGGTGCAGCTTGCCTGCGGTTCCCTGGTGTTTGAGCCAGAGGTGATTTAAGATCATATACAGGAGCAGTATGTAGGCGACCAGAACCAGTATCAGGAATGCGCTGGTTATACGCAGAAAAATTTCGTTGAATCTCTCCAGTTCTTCCAGCCACTCCCCGGCAAACACACCTTTTTCGACATAGTCGAATAACTCCACCTGCCGTTTAAGAATTTCCAGGTAGGTGCGGCTTTTATAGCTGTCGGCGGGATAGAATATGATACTGGCCGGGAGAGGGTTGTAGCCCAGCACCTCGGTCAGATCCTCCCCCAGTATATTGGACATTCGATCCAGCGCATCCTCACGCGTAACCATCTCCAGGCTGTCAAAGGCGGGCTGCTGGGTCAGAAAGCGCTGAAGCGAATCGATATCCTCCGGAAGCGCCGCATCCTTCAGGAATATTTCCAGAGCATATCGGCCTTCAATACCCTGTGTAGCCTCCTGGAGATTGTAGCCCACCAGCAGAAATGCGAAACCGATCAGGAGGATCAGCGACAGCGGCAGGGCCGATTTCAATATCAGCCATTTGTATTTATTTAGAAATCCCAGGCACTGGTTGAACATAATCTACCTCGTTAAGTCTATCTCGGGCCAGCCCAGGTGATCGCGGACCTCGGGGCGCGAGAAGGTTGCCAGCACCGATGAACCGGAATTTACCATGGCCCTGAACTTCTCCGCCACCCATTCGACAGTATCATCATCCAGGGCGGCAAAAGGCTGGTCGCATATAATCAGGCGCGGGGATTTCATCATGATACGCAGGATTTCGATCATACGCATCTCACCCCAGGAAAGAGCGCTCAATCTTTTATTTCTGAGCCCCGAGAAACCGGTTTCATAGAGTGTGCTGATGATTTCGGATTTGGCATGTTTCTGGCCTGATAATCTCAGATATACACTGATATTTTGCATCAGGTTCATATCCTCGAAGACCACAGGTTCCTCCATCTGAAAACCGATTTCCCGCCTCAGGTCTGTCATTTTAGCTTTGGAAAGGCGCTTGATATCTTTGCCAAGAACTTCGACCCTGCCGCTGTAATGTCTGACTAATCCCAGGAGTATTTTTACCAGTGAAGACTTGCCGGAACCGTTGGGACCATAAATCAGTATCCCGGAGGAATCATTAAGCTCGAGTGAGAAATCCTTATACAGAGCGCGGCCGTTGGGCAGCCTGTAAGTCAGTTTATCTACGTTCAGAATTGCCATCAGATAATGATAAATAAAAAAAACGCCCTGTGGCAAGGGATTTTGGTTGACATTAACTCCTCCCGGCATAGCTTTATAGCTCTGAAGGAGAATACCTTATGAAAAATGTTTTGTGTCTTTTATCGTTCTGTTTAATACTCATTGGTTGCGGGGGCAAGAGAGCCACCGAAATGGTCTGGGAATTTCAAAATCCAAACATAGAAGAAAATATCAGGAGCATCAGTTTCGGCAACGGCGATCATGGCTGGGCTATAACCGAAAGCGGCACATTGCTGTCGACCGAGGATGCCGGTAAGACATGGGTGAGCACCAAGATTTCAGATAAAAAGCTGACGGCTGTGGCGGCGATTGATGACAAGACATTCTGGGTCGCGGGTGAGATGGGCGCGCTGTATGCCTCGATGGAGGGTTCAAGATCAGTTGCGGATCGTTCCCTGGATGAGGATGTCGATTTTGTGGATATGGCTTTTTGGGACAAGGATAACGGTGTTATCATTGGCAATCGTTTTGATGAGCGCGACAGCGTTACCTATGGCACAGTTTTCAGAACCGATAACGGCGGGCAGAACTGGAATGAGGCGTATGTCGCTATGGACAGCGTGACCTGCCTGTATATCCTGGACGAGCAGCTGGGATGGATCGGCACAGCCGGGCATGTCTGGACTACCAGTGATGCCGGAGCGAACTGGGAGGACAATTATCTGGGCAGCGAAATCAGCATCAACGATATGCATTACGATGAATTTAATTCCGGATGGCTGGTGGGCGACAGCGGTACCTATTATACCTCGCAGGACGGCGGGTGGTCATGGGATGACCGCGGGGGACAGTTTCCGAACGTGAATCTGTATGATATTGTCTTTATAGACCGCTTCAGCGGATTTATAGTGGGTGAGGGCGGGATGATAATGATGAGCGTAGACGGCGGCAATACCTGGCAGTTTGACGACAACATGACCACCAACACTCTTCATGACATCACCTTTGATGGTAGCAAACTCTGGATATGCGGCGACAGCGGCACCATCATTTTTGTGCATTAGCTCTTTTGCTGTACTCTGCTTTGTAAATTTTGAGGGAAAGTCTCAACAGCTGCGCTTCAGCAACTCTGCTTTTGACAAAGCGGAGTGCCCAATGCAACCAATTCATTTTAATCTTTTTTCTTGAATAAAATCCTCTGGATAGCCATATATGTACTATAATATATTGTTCCGAAAGGAGAGCTAAATGGGTTATGCTGGAGGTGCGGCAGGCGGTGCGGCCGCGGCCGCTGCAGCAATTGCCAATGCGATAAAATCTTCCGGGGCTATAGTCAGTCTGGAGCCGGAGGAATTTCAGAGGATACTCTCTCGTGCGGATGCTCCCTTGATTGTGCATACGCGTGCCGGATGGCCGAAAAAAACAGACCGGTATTTGACGTCGTATAAGGGTCTGTTCTTTTACACCAAATCCGACAAGCCGCTTATGCTGCCCAGCGGCGCCGAACTGGTGGAATCAAATAAGATCATGATTCCGGGCTAAGATAAAAAAGGCAGGGCCAGAATTTAGCGTGCCTGCCCGGGTCTAATTTTGAACAAAACTATAATTCTATATCAAAATATTGCTTCAAATAGTTCTTGAAATGGTCCCCGGACGGCAGCGGGCTTTTATCCTTCTCAGTGCCTTCTGTAATGGTCAGGAATTTATCGGATAGGCTGATGCGGCCCTCTTCTGTTGCGATTGTACAAATCGATTTTTGTGTGAAATGCGATTCTGGTGAAGTTTGATGGTATTCATTCATGCCTTGAAAATCAGCTAACTCGCGGGGAATCGTGGTAAACCGATACCGCGGATGCCAGTCTTGATCAGTAAATTTTTGCAGAAAGAAGCAGGACTCGATTTCCGGGTTTGATTTGATTCTGTACTTCCCGCTTACATCTTCTGTTTCGCCACCCGGCATCTCAATCGGTTTCCTGGATGAATCGCCAAAGCCGACGTCTACAAGATAGTCGTTGTCGAGATGCACCATCAGTGTCATATGATCGAATTCCTGGCTCAGGATGCCCGCGGAGTTGAATACACGTGCAGAGAGCATGTCAACAGAGTAGCCCAGTTCCCGCAATAATTTGCAGAAAAGACCATTGAGTTCATAGCAGTAACCCCCGCGCCTCTCGAGAACTATCTTTTTGTATAGACTATCGCAGTCGAGCACAATCTCGCGTCCTCTTCTGATATCAAGATTCTCAAACGGTACATTTAGAAGATGCTGTTTTTGCAGAGCGGCGAGAAATCGCAGGTCTGGAGATTGCGCTTTCTCGATTCCGATTCTATGCAGATATTTTACAATTTGCGACCTGTTCATCATGATTTATTTAGTTATTATGAAATCAAGGTCTCGCTTGACATTAATAACGAGCCTGCCTGATTTAGTCAGGCAGGCATCAGGCTTAATCTAAGTTTAACTACAATTTAGCTATCTTGCGTTTTGAACCCTTGACATTCTTGGTGGCGTTTCTGGTATCGAAGACCAGATTGGAATGATCTACCACCCACTGGTAATCGTAGTCCGAATGGTTCGTGACTATAATCGTACATGCTGCTGATTCCAGAAGTTTTTTCGTGAGCTTCTGTGATTTCATGTCGCCGGAATCGAACTTGACTATGGGAACATAGGGATCATTATACATGACCTTCGCACCGCGGTCCTGCAGGAGTTTGATCACGTCGAGTGCAGGGGATTCGCGCACATCAGAAATGTCGGGTTTATAGGCAACTCCCAGAACGACGATCCTGGCGTTCTTGAGAGCCTGGCCATAATCATTCATATGGCGCGTCACCCGATCAATCACATACTCGGGCATATGTGTATTTATGTCTCCGGCCAGTTCGATGAAACGGGCATAATAGTTCAGCGATTTGAGTTTCCACGAGAGGTAATGCGGATCGATGGGGATGCAATGGCCGCCCAGTCCCGGCCCGGGATAGAATGGCATGAACCCAAAAGGTTTGGAGGATGCGGCATCGATTATTTCCCATACATCCAGTCCGAGACGGTCGCACATAAGGGCGACTTCATTCACCAGGCCGATATTGACCGAACGGAAGGTGTTTTCCAGAAGCTTGACCATTTCCGCAGCCTTGGTGGAGGAAACATCAATGACATCATCGACTATGCACCTGTAGAATTGTTTCGCTATTTCACGGCATTCGGGAGTGACTCCTCCCACAACCCTGGGCGTATTGGCGGTATGGTAGGTCTTGTTTCCGGGATCAATTCGCTCGGGCGAGAAAGCCAGATAGAAATCCTGGCCGACTTTTAGTCCTTTTTGTTCCAATCCCGGCAATATCAGTTCTTCGGTTGTACCTGGGTAAGTCGTCGATTCCAGGACAATCAACATCTCTTTATGCACATATTTCCCGATCTGGTCCATTGCGCTCAGTATGAAGGCTACATCCGGATCCTTGGTCTTGGAGAGGGGCGTGGGAACACAGATTGCAGTGCAGTCAACCGATTTGAGCCGGGAGAAATCATCAGTGGCGGAAAGCATGCCGGAATCTATCAGTATCTTGACAGTTTCAGAGGCGACATCTCTTATATCCGATTGCCCCGAATTTATTAGATCAACTTTCGTCTTTGCTATATCAAATCCAATCACCTTGAGACCATTCTGGGCGAATTCGACGGCCAGCGGAAGACCTACATATCCGAGCCCTATTATTCCAACCACAGCCTTTTTGTTTTTCAGTTTGTCGCTAAGATCGGCCATTTCTCCTCCTTAGAGCGATCTATAATAATCCAAACAATCTCTTAATGTATCGTCAATGGAATACTTTCTTTTATATCCCAGACTTTTTTCTGCCTTCGAGGCATCCCCCTTGAGTACGGGAATATCGGTAGGACGCGAGAGTTTTGGATCGGTTTCAATTTCTATTTTATGGTGTGAAAGTTTAATCAATTTTTTCAATATGGTTGATATTGCGTATGCTTTTCCGCTGCAGAGCTGGTAAACTTCCCCCGGTTTCCCCTTTTCGGCCGCCAGACGATAGCCGTTTGCTATATCCCGGACATCCGATATATCTCTGCGTGCATTAAGGTTCCCGACCCTGATTACCCGTCTTCTCTTCCTGAATTTCTCGAGCTGGGCGATCTGGAAACTAAAATCAGGGATGACAAATCCCCGGGCCTGACGGGGCCCGGAATGCGAAAAGGCACGTATTCTAACAACTGGCAGCCCGTAGTTTATGAAATACTGGTAACCCATCATATCGCAGGTCGCCTTTGATACGGCATACGGCGAAACAGGCTGTAATGGATGCTCGATCTTTATAGGAAGGTCCTTCTGTTTCACCAATCCATAAATGTCCGAAGATGATATTATGATCAGTTTCTTGAGCTGCTTCAAATCGAGTGCCGCCTGCATGAGATGAAAGCTGCCCATGAAATTCACAGTGTATGTTTCCAGTGGATCTAGAAATGAGCCTGCCACTGATGGCAAAGCGGCGAGGTGAAAGATGTAGTCGGGCTCAATCTTTTTCAGAAGTCCCGGAATCCTTTCGGGCTTATGGAAGTCCATGGCCGAAAGTTCAAGCTCGCCGCGGAATCCGTGTAGATTCCTGAGGCTTTCCCCCGGCAGATGAGTACCGTAAACCTCGTAATTATGCCCCAGCAGATTTTCGGCCAGGTGTGAGCCTGCAAATCCGGGAACCCCTGTGATCAGAGCTTTCATTAATCGATGCCTTTTATCTTCCTGTATTTTTCCAGGTCATAATCGACCATCATTTTGACCATTTCCTCAAACGACACCTCGGGCTTCCATCCCAGCTTTTCAAGGGCATAGCTGGAGTCGCCCAGGAGATGATCCACCTCGGCCGGCCTCAAGAAGCGTTCGTCAACCTTAACGTATTTCCCGGGATCGAGATCGACATGGCCAAAAGCTATATCGACAAATTCTTTGACTGAGTGGTTTTCGCCGGTTGCGATAACATAATTATCCGGCTCATCCTGCTGCAGCATCAGCCACATGGCGCGCACATAATCGCCGGCATAACCCCAGTCACGTTTGGCTTCTAAATTCCCCAGTCTGAGTTCTGTGGCCAGATCCAGCTTTATCCTGGCGACAGCATCGGTAATCTTCTTGGTGACAAACTCAAGCCCGCGACGGGGAGATTCGTGGTTGAACAGAATGCCGGAGCAGGCGAATATATTATAGGATTCCCGGTAATTGACCGTAATCCAATGTGCGTAGACCTTGGCGATACCATAGGGGGAACGGGGGTAAAATGGAGTTTTTTCGGTCTGGGGAACCTCGCGCACCTTGCCGAACATCTCCGAGGAAGAGGCCTGGTAGAATTTTATTTTTACATTATGGTCCCTGATTGCTTCCAGCAGACGGGTTACTCCAACCGCATTAAATTCAGCTGTCAGGCTGGGCTGGGTCCATGATGTGGGCACAAATGACTGTGCCGCAAGATTATAGACCTCATCCGGATTAACCGTCTTGATTATGGATGAGAGGGAATTGTAGTCCAGGAGATCCCCCTGCACAAAATTGAGCTGATCCTTAATGTGGTTTATCCGCTCGAAATTTTCGGTTGATGAACGCCGCACCATGCCGTAAACATCATAGCCTTTCTCCAGCAGGAATTCTGCCAGATAGGAACCGTCCTGGCCGGTTATACCGGTTATTAAGGCACGCATATAATTCTCCCTCCGATAATGTTTAATCCGTAAATATATCGCAGCCGTCCAGAATGTCAAACCAATATTATTGGGAGAGGGGACGGCATTAAGGACATAGAAACCATGTAATTTTAAGCAACACCAAAAGATTTTGGCGAGAACGTGGTTTTAACAAAAAATAATGCCATCCGAAATTCCTCAATACGGCATTTTGTTGATTGTATTTTTTTTGAGAATTTGAACGGTTAACCGGGCGTATTTGCAGCGTTTTTGATTTTTTTTGAACTCCGGAATTTTTGCTATTTTTAACCCCGCCCGGGGAAGTTCACGTATTTTCACTTGACATTATAGATCAGATGCTTAATTTTAAGTTGACAACGCTGTTTTTGGGCAACGAGTTGGATTAAGAGGGCCCGAAAACCTTCCCATCGGGTTAGGTTAGGATGTATTTTGAAAATTGCAGATTATTCCCCCCAAGGGGGATAATGTCGGCTTTAAGCAATTATAAAGGACAGTTTGGAAATTAAAGCAACGGTATTGGGGGCCATGCCTGATTGTATGCCAATTCCGAGGCTAAACAACAGCTTCTTGGAGGCACAATGGAAATTACTGAAGTAAGGATCACCTTACGCAACGAGGAGAAGCTTAAAGCTTTTGCCAACATTACTTTTGACGGCGCCTTTGTGATTCGGGGATTGAAGATCATCAAGGGTGCCGGGGGATATTTCATCTCCATGCCATCCCGCAAAAGGCCTGATGGGTCTCACCAGGACATTGCCCATCCGATCAATTCGGAGATGCGTAAGTCTATTGAGGACAAGGTCCTGGAAGAGTATCACAGGGTTACCGAGCAATCGGCAGAAAAACCTCTTGCTTCCGGCACCGATTCCCAGTAATATACCAGACCGTAAGGCTTTTTGGGGTGTCGTCAAGTGGTAAGACACGAGCCTTTGGAGCTCGCATCGCAGGTTCGAATCCTGCCACCCCAGTTTGATTGCCATGTCTGTTATAATTAATAATATCATTCCTAATGGTAGAATGCGATAAGAAGTAAAAGAAGAAACATTCTAATGGCCGGACATTTTGTTATGGTTTGCCCTCTCCTATGTGTATTGATGCATTTATTAGTCTTCGAAATGAGCTTCATCGATAGAATATCTGTAAGCTATTTCTGGCCATTCTCTCGCGAATTCTTTAAAAATAGGCCACCAATTTTCTTTGGATAATTCTTCTTCTGAGCATGTTATATCCGTTGATTTGCCGCGCCAGACCGCATGATTACGATATGCATTGAAAAAGAATCTTTCAGAAGCCGTAATTATCAACCCAGTGGTATTGTACACCCTATGCATTTCAGAATGCTCGATTACCAGCTGTGTGATCCAACCAATCAATCGTCCGACTACGAAGGCTACACTTGCCTTCCAGCCAATTACGATAAAGCCGAAAATAATAATGCCTATTTCAACTACCCAAATCCCAGGTATGTAGCTAAAATAGGTTGATAAAGAAATTATACCTGGTACTAAATAGAATCCTGAAGTATTCATATATACGCCGGATATATATGCCAGTGTGACCAAGATTATAATCATTGGAAATGCCATCTCGAAGGCGAATGCAATAAGGGCCGCAATAGTGGATAAAAAGGCAGGAATGTATTCAATCCCCTCCACTGTTTTCAATATCTTGAAAGGCTTTACACTAGGGTATAATCGCTTCATTAAAGCGAACGCTTCAGCTACACTAAGCCGAATCTTTAATCCTCTTGGAGTATAGATTGCCATGTGCTAAGATTTCTCTCCTGGCTTCCCCAAATTCCACTTTTCTCTCAATTTTTCCCTCCTTTCCGTCTCACCGCTACCCCATATCAGTACTATACCAAAAATCAAAACTACAGTTGAAATGAGTCCAGCTATTTTTGCGAATTCACGATCATCGTCCCTATGATCCATTACCCGTCCAATAATATCCCAATCCCTATCATAATCGAACTCCCTTCCAATAAAAAATTTTGGATTTTCAAGAAAATACTCAAAGCAACCCGCGGACCGATTAAACGTATATGAAAGGAGGTATCCAATAGCAGCGATTATTATCATCGCTATGCCCATTCTTCTTGTCCAAAGTTCCGCAGCCGTTGTTGGTTTTGGAAAGTCCACAGCACGGTCCTTGAAATAATTAATATTATCAAGCTATGATTACAATAGCGCTCATTGTAATTACCGCGATAAAAGATCGGCGGGGATGTGCAGTGACGACACTTATCTCAAGAGCTTTACCTAAAAGGTTGCTCACAAGGTGCGCCAGAAGCCCCATCCCCATCGCTTAACCCTGACCGCTCTACCAATCAATGGCAAGACCAATAGGATTATCTCAACCCTATTGATCTCTGACGACTTTGCCAATCCAAATTCGCCCTTAGGGCTTCTTACCGATAGTAGAGTATCGGCCGTATGCATCGGGGACGATTCAATAGACGGCCTAATAAAGCCTTCATATGATCACCCCCTTTCTCAGGGCGTAATGTAGCCGGTTGATTCCGACCACAAAATAATAGCAATTTTAGAAACAAGTCTAATTTATGAATAATCTATTTTTTCCCCCGTTGCCAATTAGCGAATTCGCAACAGCAAATCGTGATAAGCAACAATTATCTCTAAATGAAGATTCCATGCCTTTTTCTTAATTCTGCTATTATTTTCAACCGACGATGAATATAAATCATTTCTATAATCAAAATGGTCGCGGCGATATAAGCTAACCAGTCCGGCGCAGAATCCCATTCGACGAAAACATACATGGGAAGAATGCCGACTGCTAATGCAAGAACACATGAGCCCCAAGCTGAAACTAAGCTCTTGAACATGCCCAAAAAAACAAACCAGCAGATGATTTTTATCCAAATGGAATCAAATAGTAGTGCAATAGCAAGAGGAAAAACCATCATGACTGCAATTCTAAACAATGGCATCCAGGTAAGATGTATTTCTGCACTGCCTTCAAGCTCACATTCATCTTTTCGCGGTTGCATTTTCCCTCCCTATCAGATTGTCTAAATCAATTCAGATTCATTATAAATGATCCGCTAAATGTAGGTTGTCCTACATGCAAATGTTATGACTATTTGAATGCGGGGCTCTTACCAATAATATAATCAATGGATATAATATGCAAGTATTTTTGATATTTAAAAATAGAAGATTTTTGAAGGTGCATGCTTGGGTATTTTGGCCACTACCGCAGCTTCTCGAATTTGACCTCGCGCTGGATGTTCACGCGATTCTCGGGATTGGTCAGAGTGGTGATTTCCATTATCACATCCTCGTTCATAGTGGCGTATTCGATCTGCTTGTCCTCAAGAGAGATGTATATGATTCCCCAGTAGAGCGAGCGTCCCTGTACTGTCATGCCGGGCGAAGAGGAGTTTACAGGATTTACAAAGGACTCATAATCTATCACCGCACACAGCTCATTGTTTAGCTCCGATACTCCTACCCAAATAAGTTTCAGGTTTTTCATTGTGATGGTTCCCCAGTCGGCCATGGGCGCATCGAAATCTACCAGGTCTGAGGGAACGATTGCCTTGTTCAGCTCAAGCTGATCGAAGTAATTCCATCCGAATACTTCAAAAGCGACGGCATCCCAAATTAAAGTCCTCAGGAGATGCGTGCTTTCATCAGACGGAAAGTCCTTGAAGAAATCGTATCTGGCAATATCCTCAGGTGATTTATATTTGAACCCTTCCATAAATTCCTGATAGGCCGTATCCGAAGCGGCCTTTGATGGATCAGGAAAAATTTCTATCATGACATTATTCCATTGCACACTATCCCCTTCCAGTGCTCGTGTATATTGTCCGGAGATTATGAATTTTGCGGTAGCGTTGCCTTGAAGATCGCGGTTATGCCAGACAGTGGTGATTCTATATTCCTGGGGCGTATCCTCGTTCAGAACAAGGTTCTCAGGTAATTCTGTGAGATAATCATCAATATTCAGGGAAGTCTCAAGATGGTTATCTGCAGGGAGTCTCAGGCTCATTATGAGCAGAAAAGATAGTGTTATGGTGG
This sequence comes from Candidatus Zixiibacteriota bacterium, assembly GCA_011056555.1. Classification (GTDB taxonomy): domain Bacteria; phylum Zixibacteria; class MSB-5A5; order JAABVY01; family JAABVY01; genus JAABVY01. The sequence goes on from DSEQ01000039.1 coordinate 33,253, forward strand.
CAGTAAATTTTGGGTTCCAGTTCATCTTGATAATCCCTCCAGAAAAATAAATTCAAATGTGCGGTCCAGTGCATTCCACCAGACCAATATAGGAAATTTTTAATCAAGAGGAATTGCTTTATTTCCGCAGACAGATAGCCAGCTAATCCTTGACACAGCGTACGGAATAGCCGATTTCCCTGTAATTGTGGTAACGGGCGATGTCCGCGGTGCCGGAATAGAGGCTTCGGCACCAGGCCACATTAGAGGCATATCCCGTGGAGGTCCAAAAGTAAGCAAAGCTATATATGTTGATGAAGTCTCCGAATTCGCTGCGGCATCCGCCGGGCAGCGCTGTAAAACCGCTTGAGTTGGTAGCGCCTGTGTTGGGATCTTGCCAGTGAACTGTGCCAGCTTCCTTTAACATGCCGCCCTGACCTTTACCCCGCCAGCCGTAAGCATCGGCATCGGCCTGGGTCATACCCAGGTACATCTCCAACTGTTTCCACTCGGTATCTGACGGCACATGCCAGCCTGCCGGGGCTATATTGCGGCTGTCATTGACAGCATGCCAGTTATATATTCTGCCATAAACATCAGTATTGGCGATATTGTTATTATAGTTGCACCAGGCTCCGGTCGTGAGGCCTGCCCATACGCCGCCGTCCTTTACGCCGGGAATCGCATCACCGTTACGATAATGAGTGACCTTCAAATTCTCCATCATCCAGCACTGATCACCAATCCGGACTGTCTGATAGACATTGCCGTCGTAGTCCATTACCGTTGACGGACAACAGCAATAGGCACCGGGAGCCGGTCCGCCGATGAAAACGTGATTGATTATGAAAACAGCATCACTGACATTGAGCGCAGCATCCTCGTTGGCATTGCCAATGCAGGCAGGATCAGGCGCTGCGCCGCCGATAAAGACATGATTGATGATAAACACTGCGTCACTCACATTGAGCATGTCGTCGGTGTTAGCGTCACCGCACAAGTAGTCAGCATGTAAATCAGTCATGGCCAAGCCCATAAATGCGGTCATAACTGCGAGGGCAATTAAATAGAATATCCTCTGCATGACGATATCCCTCCAATATAAATTTAAATAACTTTCAAAAATATTCCAATTTGCGAAGCTTGAATCCGTCGGCCCCATTGCGTGTACGCCCTCTATTGTTAAATATACTATGAAGTGATCAAAAATCAACATTTTTGTCAAATATTGCGGAAATTAGGGGGCGGGAGGCTCCATGGCCCTCTGTGGGTCAGGCGGGGGAGAGGCCGCCCTGAGCGTGCTAATCCCAGTCGTCGTCGCCTCGGCCGTCGCCGATAACACCATGCTTGATTATCGAACGGATAAGCAAAATCGATATGATGAGGCAGACTATGAAAACTATCATGATAGAAATATAGTCTCTATCTATGACAGGACAACGATTTTCTTATTAAGGTACGATCATTTTGGAAGTTCCGATTTGGTTCATTTTCACAGAGAACCCACAGCTAAAGCTGTGGGGCACCCCGGCGACGTGATGATCTCTTAAAGTATGCGATGCAGAAATTGTGAAGATTCTCACGGTCGTCCTCGACCAAGGTCGGGACTCCCTCAGAATGACGCGTATTGGCCTTTTTCGCTGTCCCAATACTTTTTCAATAAGTCCCTAAAGCGGCGGAGCACCCAGATTAATGTAAAAAATCAACCAATAATTATCCTATTTTTCTCGAATCCAGGGAACATAAGGGCCGATTATACGTTGAACACCACTGTTTTCAGGGGATACGCTAAATTTTAATGAAAATTTAGCTTGATAGTTGAGGGGCATTTAGATATACTCGGAGTTTTTAATTTCGAGGAGTTTTCAGGAGTTATTGAAATGACGCGAGAAATGACACATAAGATACGGAATGTCGGGATCGTTGCTCATATTGATGCGGGCAAGACTACTACTACGGAACGGATTCTGTACTTCACCGGCAAGACACATAAAATCGGCGAGGTTCATGACGGCCAGGCGGTGATGGACTTCATGAAACAGGAACAGGAACGAGGGATCACGATCTCGTCCGCGGCGATAACCTGCGACTGGCAGGATCACCAGATAAATATAATTGATACCCCGGGACACATCGACTTTACTCTCGAGGTGGAGCGTTCGCTTAGAATTCTGGATGGTATCGCGATGGTATTCTGCGCGGTGGGCGGTGTGGAACCTCAGAGCGAGACTGTCTGGCATCAGGCCGACCGCTACAAGGTCCCGCGCATAGCGTTCGTTAACAAGATGGATCGCCAGGGCGCCGATCTTTTCCAGACTGTGCAGATGATGGATGAGATGCTGGCGGCCAATCCGGTACTGTTCCAGATTCCGATTGGCGAGGAAGCCGATTTCCGCGGTGTGATCGACCTTGTTAATATGAAGGCGGTTACATTCAAGGATTTTGTCCGTACATTTGAAGATATTCCCGCTGATATGCGGGAGCTGGCCGAGAAATGGCACCAGAAGCTGATCGAGAAACTGGCGGATTATGACGATAATTTGATGGAAAAATTTTTAGACGAGAAATTCATAACTCCAGCGGATATCAAGGCCGCTGCCAGAAATGCGGTAACACGCTTATTTATTACCCCCGTATTCTGCGGTGCCGCATTCAAGAATGTCGGTGTCAGGCTGCTTCTGGATGCCATAGTCGACTACCTGCCATCCCCGATCGATCGCGGCAGTGTAACCGGGTTTGATGTTGATGATTCGGAGAAGGCTATTACCCGCAGGCCGGGTATCGACAGGCCGTTCTCATCGCTGGCATTCAAGATTATAAACGACAGCTATGTCGGACAGCAGACCTTTATCAGGGTCTATTCCGGCAAGCTCGAGTCCGGAAGCTATATCTATAACACGACCAAGCGGAAACGCGAGCGTATTGGAAGGATCATGCGTATCCATGCCAACAAGCGCGAGGAGGTCGATGCTTTGAAGGCCGGCGATATCGGGGCGTTAATCGGCCTGAAGTTCACCACAACCGGTGATACCTTGTGTGACGAGGAACACCCGATATTGCTCGAAAATATACACTATCCCGAAACTGTGCTGGATATGAAGATAAAGCCGGCCAATATGAAGGACCGCGACCGCCTGTCACTGGCCCTCAATCGCCTGGCGCTGGAGGATCCCTCGTTCAAGACCCATTTTGACCAGGAGACCGAGGAAACGGTGATCTCCGGCATGGGCGAGCTTCATCTGGATATCATAGTTGACCGCCTTAAGACCGAACATAAACTCGATGTCGAGGTGGGCGCGCCGGCAGTAGCGTTTCGCGAGACAATCACACGCGAGGTCAGGCATGACTACAGGCTCAAGAAACAGACCGGCGGTAAGGGCCAGTTTGCTCATATAGTATTCAGGCTGGAGCCTAATCGGGGCAACGGTATTGAATTTGTTGAGCATGTCAAGGGCGGAAATATTCCTCGCGAATATATTCCGGCCATCGAGAAGGGCTTCCGCGAGACAGTTCAGAACGGGCTTATGGCGGATTATCCGATGGTTGATGTCAAGTTTGTACTGCTCGACGGCAGCTATCATGAGGTCGATTCGAGCGAGATGGCCTTCCGCACAGCGACTGGCCAGGCCCTGAAGCAGATAATCCACAAGGCCGGCCCGCAGCTCCTGGAACCGATAATGAAGATTGAGATCGGAACCCCGGATGAATATATGGGTGATATTATCGGCGACCTGAACCGCAGGCGGGGCAAGGTTGTCAATATGCGGCGTTTCCGCAAAGGCGCCCAGAAGATCAACGGTTTCGTGCCCTTAATGGAGGCCTTCGGGTATTCCTCCACGCTCAGGACATTATCCAGCGGACGCGCCAATTATTCTATGGAATTTGATCATTATTCGCCGCTGCCGAAGGAAATTGAGGATAAGGTCGTAACCGATCAGAAGCAGAAAAAAGCCAGCTAAATCAAGCGGCGTATATAGATTCAAAGGCCCGATTCGGGTTCAAGGTATATTTTTTATGCCTTGCCGAATGCGGGCGTTTTTATTTTATTGCATTGAATCTCGGCGGAAACAACCAGGAGAATATTCAGATGACAAGACCAATCTTTTCAGCAGGATGTCATAAAGGGCAACGCCTTATTTATTATGCGATCTTTGCATTCCTGACGATCCTTTTACTTCATTGCTCGCAAGGCGATAAGCAAGCGGCAAAATATGATTATCCTCCCGCGCGACGGGCTGATGTTGTTGATAACTATCATGGCACACAGGTGGCCGATCCATACCGCTGGCTGGAGGACCCGAATTCTGAGGAAACCCAAAAATGGGTCAAAGCCCAGAATGAGTTGTTTCATGAATTTGTAAATACTCCCGTAAGAAAGAAGATAAAAAAACGCCTGACCGAATTATGGGATTATCCCAAATACGGTTCGCCATGCAAGGCTGGCGGACGATACTTCTTCTGGAAAAACGACGGCCTCCAGAACCAGGACGTGCTCTACATGATAGAGTCACTTCCCGATAAGCCGGTTGTCGTATTGGATCCCAATAAGATGAGTGAGGATGGCACTGTTTCTGTGGAATTGAAGGATTTCAGTACGGATGGCAAATACTTCGTGTATGCAGTTAAAGTGAGCGGGAGTGATGAAGAGGTATTGAAGATCAGGGATATTGACTCAGGCACTGATCTGGATGAAAGCATAGAATTTACCAAGTTCAGCGCTGTGGGCTGGAAACATGATAATTCAGGTTTCTTCTATGACCGTTATCCCGATCCGAAAACAGTCCCGGCAGAAGATGTCAATAAATTTAACAGGGTTTATTTTCATAAACTGGGCACACCGCAGTCGGAAGATGAATTGATCTTCGAGATGCCCTCGGATAAGGACCTGGGCTTTGCACCAAGGGTTTCCGATGACGGGCAGTACCTTATCCTGAATGTCTGGCACGGCACCGATAACGAAAATCGGATTTATTACCGCCCAGTCGGTGATGAGGGAGAATTTACCAGACTGCTCGACGAAGCGGATGCATCATATCAGTTCGTAAATAACATCGGAACGGATTTCTATTTCAATACCGATCTTGATGCGCCTTTGAACAGGGTTGTGAAGATAGATATCAAAAATCCCGCAAGGGATAACTGGATCGATATAATACCCGAGCAGGAAAATGCCATTGAAAGCGTGAATATGATCGATAAAAAGCTGGTTGTCGTGTATCTCGAAGATGCGCATGACATGCTTAAGATATTTGACCTGGACGGGAAATTGACTGCGGAACCGGAACTTCCCACAATCGGATCCATGCACAGCCTGAAAGGGAAACGCGACCATAGGGAAATGTTCTTCAAATTTTCGTCTTTTCTTTATCCCGCATATGTCTATCGTTATGATTTTGAGGATTCAGAACTGTCGATATTCCGCAAATCAGAGGTTGATTTTGACCCGGAGGATTATACAACCAGACAGGTCTTTGCGACATCCAAAGATGGTACCAGAATACCGCTGTTTATTACTCATAAAAAGAGCATGATGCCGGAGGGCACCAATCCGGTACTTCTGTATGGGTACGGCGGATTTAATAATAATATGACCCCATATTTCTCTACCCAGCGTATTATCTGGCTGGAAAACGGCGGAATATATGCGCAGGCCTCACTGCGCGGTGGGAGAGAATACGGCGAGGAATGGCATCGGGCGGGAATGCTCGAGAATAAGCAGAATGTTTTCGATGATTTTATCGCATGCGCGGAGTGGCTGATCGAGAACAACTATACCAACAGCTCTCGTCTGGCAATCGAGGGCGGAAGCAACGGCGGTCTTTTGGTGGCGGCCTGTATGGTACAGCGGCCGGATTTATTCGGTGCTGTGCTGTGCCGTGTGCCCGTAATCGATATGCTGCGTTATCATATGTTCACAGTCGGGCATTTCTGGACCGGCGAATACGGCAATGCCGAGGAAAATCCCGAGCATTTCGACTTTATGTACGCATATTCACCCTTACATAATATTGAAAAGGGCGAGACCTATCCGGCAACCCTTATAACGACAGCTGATGCCGATGATCGTGTGGTTCCGATGCATGGCAAGAAATTCGCGGCGGCCCTTCAGTATGCCGACAGCGGAGAAAATCCGATACTCCTGCGGGTGGATACGAAGGCTGGTCATGGGCATGGCAAACCGACCTCAAAGAGAATCGAAGAATATGCCGATATTTATGCCTTTTTATTTGAGGCACTGAATATTGAGCCTGTATATCTGGAAGAAGCAGCAGAGGGGCTTTCTAATGGACCAAAATGACGATAGCCTTTACGGAGCATCAGAGGCCGACTTTTTCAGGAAGCGCACGAAATCCTGGGATAAGCGGGATCTCGAGAAATTTGATTTGATGCTTAAATACTGTGAGGGCTGCAATCGGCTCGTGGATATCGGCTGCGGATGGGGTAAATTTCTGGAGATTGCCTCGAGTCATGTTGATGAGGTTTGGGGAGTTGATGAAAGCGTTGAGATGACTAAAGGTGTTGAGCAGAATTGTCCCAGCGCGAAAGTGGTAATTTGCCGGGCGGACAACCTTGATCTTCCCTCAGACTATTTCGATATCGCTGTGACCTCGCAGTTGCTTCATGAAATAAAGCTATTCGGCATGCTGGATGAACTGTACAAAAGTCTGAGCGAAATTAAACGGGTACTGGCGGTGGGCGGAAAGCACCTTCTGGTGGATCATCTGGATGCGGGGGACGGGAATGTGGATGTCTTTCTACCGCCTGATAAAGCCAATTTATTGCAGGAATTCGAGAGCAAATTCGAATATTACCAGGCGAAACACAGTGTTATGGCGGGCGATATAATCCGTATCCCCAGGAGAACATTGCAGGACTTTCTTACCAAAGATGCTTATTTGAACTCGCCCATGGAATCGATGGAGATGAACGAGACCCATAATGTCTTCACACGCGAGGAGACTGAGCAGTATCTGGATGCGGTCGGTCTGGCAATGCAGGAATGGACCGAATTCACGGATATCTCGCATGATCTGATGAAAAAAGGCGGAAGATTTATTTCGGGTAAGCCCTGGATGCGCAAATTTTTATGCGTGGCGGTGAAAACAGAGTAGCTAAGTTTCGATCCTTTGGCGCCTTCTGGTTTTCTCGATAAGCTGGATAACCCTCGGGAATTCTTTTTTTAAATCCTCTCGTAATTCCTGAAACGACTCCCTGTCGGGACCGTTTCCCGCTCTTCTCATGGAATTCAGAATAATCACCACAATATATGCTGTCACAAAAGCTGCAAACCCGGCCAGGATTATGGCCGAAAGACGTTTTGGCCCCGATTTCACTGTCGGCAGAGAGGGCTGGTCAAGTACTCTAACCACCGGGATATCTTTGCGGGCATTAAGCTTTGCAAGCTCGTATTCCTGGCGGAGGGTCAAATATGTCCTGGTTTTGATTTCAATGTCGCGCTGATAGCGCGCAAGCATCTTTAAAATCTCGGGATTACTGCTGCTTGCCCATCCCCGGTTGGCATTCTGGAAACTCTCCAGTTTATCCTCGGCCTGCTTGAGTTCCTTTTCGATTTCAACCAGCTGTTTTTCGAGATACTTGGAGGCTTCCTTGGCCTGTGAGCGCCGTTTATGGATATTGTAATTCTCAAGTTCTGTAATGTAAGCCTGCAGAACCGCCTGCGAGAGTTCGGCGGATCTGGTCTCGACACTTACATCAATCACACCGCTTTTTTTGTCCATGGAGACGGAGGTGATTTCAGCAAGCGCGGCCAGAAGGCGGTCCGGATCATTTGTATCAAAATATTCTTCAAGGGTAATATTCGTGTTCCTGTATGGGTATTCCTTTTGCAGGACCGCCGTGCAAATATGCCTTGATTTCAGGATTACCGGAAACAGCTCGGACGAGTTCTCATCCATACTGGTAAGGCCGTTCATCTGGGCCAGCTCCTGAAGTGCGGAAAGGCGGTCAGCTTTGCCGCTGGGAAGTATGCGTGCATGCGAGCTGTATTTATTCGGTGTCAAAAACAGGATGACTGCCGCCAGAATCATCACAGACAGGGCTGTACCGAATATCCATTTCTTGTTCTTCAAAAATAAAGCGGCCAGCTCAAAGTAATTGATGCGCAAGAACTCCCGTCCTTGATGCCGTTCTTCGAGCCAGGGCATATCTTTTTTCATATTATCGCTCTCGGACATACTTTCCCTGTATTAAGCCGCCTATATTGCCTGCAAATAGACTGCCATCTCGAGCAGACTCCCGTAGTTATTTTCTAAGCTGCATATTATTAATATGTTAGAGCAATTTAGTTCCGACATTGGGCCTCAAAGTTTCATTAATCGTTATGGAAAGTTTTTCCAGATCAGCTTGAAAAGATTACTTGTTTGCAATCTGGAAATTCTTCTCTTCAATTTGATTTTCATCTTGCGCTATGATCTCCGCAATTCTGTCAATATTATCTCTGGAATGGGTGGTCTGACCGAAGAACCGTTCAATCTTGTCCTCCACAAATTCCATGAAATTCTGCCGAAACCGCTCTTTTGAAAAACGGAGCGCATTCCTCCGCATAGTATTCTGACAAAAAGCCGGCATCTCCTCGAACCTCCTCACGGCCCGAGCTATCGATTGGGCAGTCTGCTCCTCGAAGAACAGGCCGGTCTGGTTCTCGATCACTGTCTCTAACGCCCCGCCCTTCCTAAAAGTGATGACAGGTGTTCCGCAGGCCTGGGCCTCGATCGGCACGATTCCGAAATCCTCCATGGCTGCAAAGATAAACGCTTTGGCTTTTTGCATATACTTTTGAACAATAGCGCGGGGCTGGTAGCCCATCATTTCAATATTCGAGGACGCTTTCTGCCTGATTTCCTTAAATTCAGGCCCATCACCGATAACGATCAGCCTTTTATCGGGCATGGATGCGAAGGCCTCCACAATAAGGCCTATTTTTTTGTATGATACCAGGCGCGACACAGTCAGGTAGAAATCTTCCTTGTTATCATCAACCATAAAAGAGAATACATCAACCGGGGGGTAGATTACAGTTGACCTGCGGCGGTAGCATTTCATGATCCTGCGGGAGATGAATCCCGAATTGGCAATAAAATAATCGACGCCGTTTGATGAACGCGCATCCCAGTTGCGGATATAATGCAAAATTGTCCTGGCGATACAGCTTTTCACACCCCTGCTTAACCCGGCATCAGCGAGATACTGATGCGTCATGTCCCAGGCGTAACGAATGGGCGAATGCTGATAAGATATGTGCAGCTGATCCGGGCCGGTTATGACACCTTTTGCGACAGCATAGGAATTGGATATAATAAGATCATACCCTGAGAGATCGAATTGCTCGACTGCCAGCGGCATAAGCGGAAGGTAAGAACGGTACCTGCTTTTTACTAACGGCATTCTTTGCAGAAAAGAGGTCTTGACTTTTTTCCGATGTATGAAGTCACGATGATTTTCGGGAAGGAAGTCGATCAGGGAGTAAAGATCACATTCAGGAAAGAGATTTATAATCTCCTCCAGGGCACGTTCAGCGCCGCAGTATGTGACCAGCCAGTCATGTATGACGGCTGTCTTTAGTGTTTTTATATTCATTATGGTTCCAGCAACTACCCTGTAATTCTATCGGACATTTGCCTGTGAATTATAAGCCTCATATTCTGCATAATACCTATGGTTATATTGATTGTAATCTACATTAATGCCTGCATTTTTTCCGATGGCTATAAGCAGGATGAATATGGCCGGGATATTGTGCCAGTAAGTTAAAACATCGGCCGAGAACATATTCGAAATAAGCCCCGTCCAAAGTGCGATACCAAGAAGGCCGAAATCCCTGTTGAATCTGTACTGCAGTAATCCCTCCTTAATGCCTGAGCCTATCATGACCAGGAGCGCCAAAAGACCAAAAACACCCATTTCGAAGAGCGCCTGGTTGAAGTTGTTATCCGGGAGAGTGTCGTAGTGCAGTTTCAATGATTTATATCCCAATCCGAACGGCCAGGCCAATGCCGAAGCTTTGTACAGATTCAGTCCCTGCTTCCAATGGACAACCCGGTGGCTGGATACAGTTTCGAAGTCGCTGGATATTTCCGAAAGGCCGGTCACTCTTTGCCCAAACTCCGAGGCGGCCATTGTTATCAGGTCATGGTTCATAAATTTTGAAGCGGCAATTGACCCTGCAGTCACAAACAGCACAGACAGAATGGCCGCCCTTATTAATTTTCCCGGATTCCTCAATAACGGCATCATCAGTATCAATACACCAGATGCGGCAAGGATGAGACCGCCCCGTGAAAGCGTCATGAGAAGCGTCAGCCCGGAAAGTCCGCCTGAAATCAAAGCCCATTTCGCAAGACCGTGACGGTTGTAATAGAGCAGCGTCCATATCGACACCAGCACACTCACACCCATAAAGCTTCCCAATGAGCCCGAGTCACCGTGTGTACCGCCGGCGCGGAAAAATTCCAGGCCATCCTCAATAAAAGTCTGCGACGCCCTGAGTGATATACCATTAATGAACATAAACACCGCCACAGCAGCGGTCAAACCCGCGCCTATCAAGAACAATTTGATAATCCTGTGGGTCGGGTAATCGCGGAATGTCTGATACGCCAGGATTACAGGCAGAAACATCTCAATCAATCTAATGATCCTGAATAACAAAGCCGCTGACAGGATTTGTGTCTGGAAGCAGAAGCTGATATAGGAAAATATTGCTGCCGCCACCAGAATAAACATACCCTTGACAATCCCGCCCTTAATTTCAAATCCGGAACGGGAGAGGTTGCAGATAATTCTGATGGCCGCCGGAACAGCCAGAAGATCGAGCATGGAAAGTTCGATCTGACCGAGTGGCAATGGCGGGAATAATGGCACCAGTACCAGATAGCCGCCCAGAAGCCAGAGGGGCCGGTTGATCGAAAGACCGGCCGCCAGGATTAAAATCAGACCTGCCGGGATTGTAGTTAAAAGGTTCATAACACTCTTTGCGATGAGACGGAATATCCCAGTATTGCGCCGTAAATTTCGGATATGCCATCAATGATTGCGGGAAAAGAAAACTTCTCCACAGCGATTTCCCGCGCTTTATCTCCCATATCGACTCTGATATCAGGGTTGGCGGCCAGCGCTGTTAGACATTTAACCAACGCTTCTACATCTTCTGCGGGAAATGTCAATCCGGATGATCCATTTGCTACCAGGGCAGAGTTGGCCGGAATATCGGAGACGATGGAGGGTAGCCCGCAGGCCATTGCCTCGAGCAGCGCATTAGACATACCTTCCCAGTATGACGGCAACACAAAGATATCCGAGGCCTGCAAATATTCGTCGACGTTTAAAACCGACCCGGTAAATTTCAGGCTGCTTAAATTATTTTCTCGAGCATATTCTCTCAGTTCGTCTTCAGCCGAGTATACCTGCCCGTTGGAGTCGCCCAGGAAAAGCAGCTGCGCTTTCTGGCCCGGATTCGATGCAGTAAACTGGTTCCATGCCTTTAACAGAGTCATGAGATTCTTTTCAACAGCAAGACGTCCCGCATAAAGGAATGTAGTTGCCCCGCTATCGAGTCCCAGCTTGCTTCTCAGGCCCGATTTATCAACGGGAGCGACCGGTCTGAAAAATTCGGTGTCGATGCCATTGGGAATATATGAGACATTATTGAACCCGGACCGGGCAAGGCAGCCTGCAATCTGGGGGCTGATCGCCAGGACCCTGCTGGCATGTTTTACCATGTTTCTGCGCATGAATCTCAAGGCCGGAAGCATCAGCGTTCTGACAGGCTCATTTGGCCGGCTATTTGCGCCGGATGATTTCATCTTAAATCCATTATTGGCCCCGGCATAATTCATAAAATTAGGATTGGTCAGTTTCAAGACGTACGGTTTTTTTGTAATACGCCCCGCAACCATAGCCGACCATTCCAGAGGATTTGAACCATGGCAATGGATGATGTCATAATAAGCTCTGTTTTTTACCAGCCAGGCGGCAGCCGGGGATGTACTCTTGAGTTTAGGTGCACTGCCTGCTCCCACGAATGGAAGCCTGTGGATTCTAATATCCTCATATATTTCTGTTTCAGCCAGCTCAGTCCTGCTCTTACGGGTGAGCACACTGACTTTAAAACCTCGCCTGGTCAATTCTTTGCTTATTCGCAAAGCCTGTTGCTCGGCTCCTCCTAAAATTGGAAAAAATTGATCGATCAGCATTAATATTCTCAGCGAATCCTGTTCCATTTATCGCTCCTCCGAAGTTTTCAGACGCTTGAGACGGCGGGCAGACCAATTTTGTCTTTTCCTCATACTAAGCGATCTCCGAAATTACAGGCTGGACCTTGCCGGTGCCTGTCGTCTCTATATCGTTGATAAATTCGTATTCAACCCGATATCCAGACTCCATCAGCCGCTTTATTTCATCTTTTTTAAGCAGCCCGCTGCCGCTCATGATCTTATTATAGTATTCAACGTTATGATAGACGTGATTGAGAAGATCATTAAGTTTTTCAAGTTGATGCTTCTCAAGCTGTTCAGGCGGCAGCCTATGAATATCCCATAACTTCCTCATGCGCCTGATTACCCCGTTTCTATTTCGGAAACAGATTTTTCTCAATGTTTTCTGTGCTCGCAGCATCTATACCTTTACTTTATCACGTTCGACTTTATTTACTGATGCCTGCGGGTTGGCTTCAATCAGGGCGCCTTTGCCAAACAGTTTGCGGACTATATTTCTAACAAAATCTCTTTCATCATTTTCGAAGAACTTGTACCAGTACAGCATCGCCGATCCACCCAGCATAATGATTGAAATTGGCATATTTAATAAAGGAGCCGTAACTGCTGACAGAAGAAATGCGGCGCCTATCATAAAGGCCGACCATGATACCAGATTTAACCTGATCCGGGGATTAAGCCCTGAGAGCATTGACGATAGCCTTCTGAAGATTATCAGGTTCAGCATCAGGTCCAGCGTTACTCTGGCGGTCCAGGCAATGGCAGCGCCAACAATGCCCATCTGCCTGACAAACAACCAGAGCATCACCAAATAGACCGGCAGCTCAATCAGGTGCAGTTTGGCGGTAATGTCAGGACGTCCCATAGCCTGCACGGCGCTCGAGGAGACCTGGCCGACTGAATTGATCAATTTCCCGAGTGCGAGGAGCTGGAGCACAATCGCGCTGTTGAGTGCAAAATCGTGTCCCAGCCACAGTCCGAAAATCGGTCTGGCAAACGCTATTATCAAGAAGACGGCCGGCACCAGAATCATCAGAAGATATTTTATGGCACGGTTGAACAGCCGTAGAAATTTTTCATGCTGTTCCCGGGCGTACATGCTCATCGCCGGAAAGACAACGGCCAATATGCTGCCGCTGATAACCAGAACCCTGGAGACCAGTTCATAAGGGGTGACATAATATGCTACCGCAGCCATGGTCAATATGGCTCCGATAATAAACCGGTCCATATAGGTCATTATCGGCCAGATTAGATGGGACAGCGTAAGCCATCCGCCGTAACTCAAAAGCTGCCTGATCAGGCCCAGCTCGGGTAATGAAGGACGGATCATGCCCGGAAAAGAACGCGCACAAAAGTAGAGATAGGCAAACAGTCCGGCAAACCGGCAGGCAATCAGTACGGCAACGATCGGAAGAAGTTTATTGGAAAACGGCAAAACCATCAGCGGGGCGATAAAAGCGGTCATGTACATTGGCACCTTGATATAATTGACAATATCAAAGCGTTGTTGCGCCTCAAGAATGCCTCTGGCTCCGGCGGTCATGGAGACAACCGGAATTGAAAACGCCAGGAGGTAGAACGCATGCAGTGATTCTTCCAGGAGCACCGATGGGATATTCAATACACTCTTGACCAGCCAGGGCGTCAGGATAAGCATAAAAGCTGTTCCCATGATTCCAAAACCCGCCAGCATCAAAAGCGAAACCCGGATCAGGCGTCCGGCCGAACCTGAGTCGCCCAGACCCAGATACTCGGCTACAAATTTCGTAGTGGCACGTCCCAGACCCATGTCGAAGAGACCGAAATATCCGATAACCATCCATGCCAGGGTCAGGACGCCAAACCGCTCCACCCCCAGAGCACTCATAATAATTGGAATCGTGATTACTGCCACGACCAACGGCAGAAGCTGGCCGACAAGATTGAAGACCGTATTTCTGGCCAGGAGCTTACCTGTCAGTTTTAAGGCGGGTTTCTCCACCAAAATATTCTCCGAATTTTCGCTCTGCAATATGATAGCGGATTTGCCGGTTTCCCATACAGGGGTCGGCCTGGATTCAACTAATCTCTTCCCTGAGTTTCAGTTGCCGCGATTTCCCATTCTCTTATTCTATGCTTCGGCAGATTGAAACGTATTATTACCGCCTTTCCAGAGAAAAACAGACGGTTTCACTCTGAAATATATTGAACCGATGAAAATACTGAATTTGCAGTTCAGTTGTGTTCAAAGCAAGGGCTGGAATGTGGAGACGATTAGGGTGAATTTGTTGTAAGGTATCTATCTGCAGTCGATCAGCCTCTCCGCCCCCTCCTTCATCACAATGGATTTTGAGTCCCGCATAACTTTTCTCAAAGTACTTGCGAAAAGCCCTCAAACTTTGTATCCTTATTTTATAAGCATATTGCGTCTGATTAGAATACACATCCTTAAAGCGGCTTGCGCCGGTTAGAGTCACCTACTAATAACACCAGGGACGGCAGCAAGCGCGGGCGGTTGATATGCGCAGGACACTTAAAAGAGGCTCTCAGGAGCATGCGGGGGAAAATTCAGAATACGAAATACTTATCTGACTGGCACTTTATAAAGTAATATCCGAGACGCAAATATAAATGGATTTTATGTATAGTAATGCCCTCTGGGCAGGGAGGAATTTATGAATCGAGTATTACTGTTTATTACCATCTTCATTCTGGCATTCCTTGCCGGCAATCTGGCCGCCCAGGATTCAGACTGCGATCCCCCGGAGATTCTCTGTCCCACCACACCGTTTGAGGTAAGCATGTGCGGAGCAGGCGAGGTCTGCATTGACCTTCCGGTGATTGAAAGTAATTCACCTGTTACTGTCATCGCGGAAAATGCAGTTGTTGACAAGCGGGCCAGTACTGTCTGTTATCCAGTTAATTCTTCCGGAACTTATGTCTTCGTGATCATCGCCCAAAATGAATGCGGCGCGGATACATGCGAGGTTACGGCAATTGTGACTATTAATGAGCCCCCAGTAATCGACTGCCCCTCGGGAGCTGTTCCGGTCTCTATTTGTGAGCCGGGCCCGATATGTCTTGATTTACCCATTGCGGATGCCGATGAAGTGAGCGCCTCCGGCGGTGAATGGACAGAGGGGGCGTTTTGCTTCAATGCCGATACGAGCGGGACGTACACATATCTGATCGAGGCCGCAAATGGCTGCGGAACAACCGGATGTGAATTTGCTGTCAATGTCGAGATCGTTACCCCCCCGGTGATCGACTGTCCCCTGGTCGAGCTTTCAGAGACTATCTGCGGGCCGGGTGAGGTCTGTGTCGAACTGGCAATTACGAATTATGATGAGGTTCAGGTTGATGGCGATGCTGTCTGGAGCGACGGTTCGCTCTGTTTTGACGCACAGACCAGCGGATTCTACACCTTCACAGTTACCTCTTCCAATGAATGTTTTGCCGCTGAATGCGCTTTGGGGATAAATGTCATGATCCTTGAGGCGCCCTTCATCACCTGCCCGGTTGAACCAGTTGAAGTTCTTGTTTGTGAAGGAGCGCAGGCGGGAGTATATCTGCCGATTAACAATCCAGGCGAGGTCAAGGTTATGCCAGAAAGCGCTGGAAACTACTGGCAGAGCGACACCCTTTATTTTGACGCTGTTAACCCGGGTCAAAATTTCTTTACGGTAGTTGCTGAAAATCAATGTGGTTCGGATACTTGTGAATTGACCGCGACGGTCGAGTTCGGTACCGTTCCGATGATAGCCTGCCCCGAGGATACGCTCGAGTTACTTCTCTGCGAAGCGGATACAGTCTGTATCGAGCTGCCTGTAGAAAATCCGGGAACTGTGACAATCCAGGGCTATGAGGCGGTTTGGGAGAATGGTCTGCTATGCTTTGAACCGGCCTTTCCCATGGACCAGAATATTACCACATATTATGATTTCACGATTATAGCGGCCGACTTTTGCGGCGCCGACACCTGCAATCTGGTTGCCGCAGTTGAGACGGTTCTTGCCCCCCAGATTGATTGTCCTGAGGATACCCTGGAAATCAGCGCCTGCGCCGGAACAACGGTCGAAATTCCCGCGGCAGTTTTTCACGCTGAGACAATTGACATATTGGGTGGAGAGTATGAGGATGGCATTGTCAGCTTCACAGCCGACACCTCCCAGCTCAGGCACATCCGAATTACAGCTATAAATGCCTGTTCTACAAATACTTGCGAATTTTATGTGGATCTCACGGTTCTGCATGCTCCCGCTCCTGATTTCAGCATCGATTCTACCTCACAGGACGTTACACCTGTTATTGTGTATTTCCGCAATGATACTGAAATTTCAGGCGATATTACTTTTGTGTGGAATTTCGGGGATGGCCAGACCAGTACTGAATTCGCGCCGGCTCATGCTTACGATTCCAATGGCTGTTATGATGTCAGCCTGGAGGCGACAAATCAATGCGGCGGAGCAATATTGATTAAAGAAGGTTTTGTATGTATCACGGATGCCCAGGTTGTAATACCCACGCCGGAATGGATTTCAATCTATTGCGGACAGCCAGCCCTTGATGATCAGGCCCTGCAGCCGGGCGATATTATCAGCGCTTACGATCCTGACGGCGTTTTGTGCGGTATGGGCACGGTCAGGCAGGATGGCAGCTTTGGCTTCCTGCCGATTTATCGTGATGACGCTACATCGCCCGATCTTGATGAGGGAGCTGAACCGGGCGATCCGATCTCACTTGAGATTAATTTCGATCCTGTCTTTACGACTCCCCGGGTTATCTGGACCGAGAATGGCGACCGCATTGAGGTCTGCGATTTCTCAACCGAGAAGTGCTCCCCGATTAATATCACCATGGGCTGGAGCCTGGTGTCGTGGAATAATACTTATACCGCTGAGATTGAGGAATTTGTTGATCTCATAGGCGGGCCGGATTGTGTCAGGGTGATTCTTGGATTTGACCAGAGCGCCCTGACTTACAATCCAGATTTACCTGAATTCTCTACACTGGATCATGTTGACTATTATCATGGCTACTGGATCTATGGTGAATGTCTGCCGTTGGTTGCCCCGCAGGTTTGCGGCGGCGCAATCGATCCCCAGGAGTATATACCGGTTTATGATGGATGGAATCTTGTCGCTGTCTGGCTGGATGCTGTTCTGCCTGTCGAGGATGCCTGGGAATCAATATTCGAGATTCTCATGGTGGCTCTGGGATATCATGAGCAAGGTGTCACCTGGATGCCTGATATGGGAGAATTCAACACGCTGACGGAAATCCGTCCTATCTACGGATATTGGGCCAAGGTGTCTGAAAATGGAATTCTGGCATACCCGGGCTTCGGTATACCTCCCGTACATAACCTGGCGCAAAAATCTCAAAGCAAGGGAGTAAGGCCAACTAGGCAATGGATCAATATTTATGGGGATGAGCTGAAACTCGATGACCGGAGGCTTCCCTCAGGCACTGAAATTGAAATCCGCGCTGAAAACGGTATTCTTTGCGGAAGCGCTGTCTACAATGGCGAGCTGCTTAAGTTTACGCCGGTTTACGGGTATGACGGCTCCGGTATCGCCACAGCCGATTATCCGCAGGAAAACGCAATATTGAGCATATATATTGATGGTCAAAAAGTCTATCCGGAGATAGCCTGGACCGAGCTGGGAGATTGTATTGAGGTCGGCAATCTCTTCAGCAAACCCGGTGGTTCCAGCCCAACTGTACCGGATGAGTATTCGCTTTCGCAAAACTATCCGAATCCATTCAACCCGAACACTGTCATCAGCTTTGAATTGCCGACCGCCTGTAATGTCGAGCTTTCTGTGTTTAATCTTCTCGGGCAGAGGGTGGCAAGTCTGGTGAACGGCTACCACGATGCCGGTATATATGAATCTGAATGGGATGGTACAGATGACGACGGCAACCGGGTATCATCCGGTATATATCTATATCGCATTAAAGCCGGGAATTTTGTCCAGACAAAGAAGATGCTTCTGGCCAAATAAATCTGTTGCCTGCTCCAATTAGCGGGACGGGCCAGGGCCTGTCCCGTATTTTTTTGCCAATACTGCGCCCGAATTCTCTCTTTGCTTGACACATGTATTGAGCAGATTTATTTTTGTCGTATGCCGGATTCCGAAGAAAGACACAAACTGCATGTCTGCCGTGATGGTGATTGGATGGGAAGGATCGCCAGAGATTTCAATCATGCTGACCCTGCCCCGATTTATGATCATGATAAAAATTCCTATCTTCGCGAAAAGCGTCCGGAAAGGAATTTGCTGGCGCGGGGAGATGAAGTCTGGGTCCCGGTGCTTCCCGTTCCGGAGTTTCCCACCAGGGGCAAGAACGGGGGTGCTGTCAGTATTAGCGTGACTCGCGCTGTCAGGGAGCGGATCACCACACGTCTGAAAAATACTGAGGGAGAATCCCTCACGAATCTCGATTATACCCTCAGACATCCGGAACAGGATGAGGAGGTTTCGGCCAGCACCGGCGGAGAAGGGCAGGTCGACCAGGAGCTTCCGCCCGGAGTGGAGTCTCTGAGCATGGAGCTGGAAGAGAAGGTGATGACCTGGAATATGGGTTATATGGACCCTCCCCGAACTGTCTCGGGCTACGCCTACCGTCTAAAAAACCTTGGTTATTTCAACCATGACATCCCGGAAAAGAAAAATATGGAACTTTACAGGGCTCTTCGCAGATTCCAGGAAGATAACGATTTAAGTCCCACAGGTAATGCCGATACCCCCACGATAAATAAATTGATCGAGCTGCACGGCTGTTGATTATCCCCGGTATTTCTCGAAACCTTTGACATCCCGCGCTTTTTTTATATCTTGATTTCAGCAAAAGATGGAGGATTGATGCAGATTGCATTACTTGGAAGCGGGATGATGGGCAAGGCTATTGCCTATGATCTGGCGCAGAACGATAAAATCGATAAGATTCTTGTTTGCGATATCGATCTCTCGAACGCGGAAGAGGTCGCGGCTTTTGCCAAATCGGATAAGGTAGTGCCGACTTGGCTGGATGTCCGCAATCCGAGCGGAACGAAGAATACTATTTCCGGCTGCAGCGTCATCATATCCGCCATACACTACCAATTCAATCTGCAATTATCCAGGCTGGCAATCGAGATTGGCGCTAACTTCATTGATCTGGGCGGAAATAACAGAGTTGTGGGCGAACAGTTGAAACTCCATGAACAAGCAAAATCCAAAGGCGTAACGATTATCCCGGATACCGGCCTTGCTCCGGGGCTGGTGCAGATCCTGACTTCATCAGGATCATCCAGATTTGATGAGCTCGAAAACGTTCACCTGCGAGTCGGGGGACTTCCCCAAAACCCTGAGCCGCCCCTGAATTATAAAATTGTTTTCTCAGTTGACGGCCTCATAAATGAATATATCGAGGATGCGGTGGTGATACGTGATGGAAAGGTGCAGAATGTCAAGGCGCTCTCGGAGGTGGAGGAGCTCTCGTTCCCCTCGCCCTTTGAAAAGCTGGAGGCCTTCCAGACCTCGGGAGGCACCTCAACCCTGCCGCTCACTTATTATGGCAAAGTGAAGAACCTGGATTATAAGACCATCCGCTATCCCGGGCACAGCAGGCTCTTTCAGACCCTTATTTCGCTTGGATTTTGTTCATCCGAGACGGTGCTGGTGAACGAAAACAAAGTGGTGCCGCGCCACCTGACAGGAATGCTTTTGGAAAGGGCCCTGGGCAGAGATGAGAAGGATGTTGTCCTGGTCTCGGTAGACTTTGAGGGCAGGAAGGACGGGAAGAACAGGCACCTGAAATACAGAATCATTGATTATTACGATGAAAGCACAGGCCTCACGGCTATGATGCGCTCAACCGGATTCTCCTCATCGATAATAGCACAGATGCTGGCCGAGGGTAAAATTGAGAGAAAGGGTGTAGTACCCCAGGAGATCTCAGTACCTCCCGATGTTTTTGTGGAAGAGCTCTCGCGCCGCAACTTTTCTCTGGAAGAAATTTGGGAATAGCATAGATATCCCTTTTCGTTTTCAATCAGGCCATCCCCAAGGATTAAAATGCAACAAATACAGGACAACGCGGTCGTATATTAACGGAAACCTTGATTTGAAAGCTTCGTATTAAACTATGTAATAGGTCAATAAAACTCACATACCGGGGAGAAACATGGCAAAAAAATTAACTGCAGGATTTATAATAGTAGTACTTGTTGGGGCCATAATCTTTTTCGGATTTCAGAGCGACTCGGGCGAGGCCAATGAGGGCATCAAACTTTTCCCGGTTGAAAGAGGTCATATCGTAGATAAGGCCATAGCGATCGGCGAGATCGAGCCTGAAAAGGAAATCGCAGTGAAATCCCATATTTCGGGAGTTGTACAGAAGCTCTTTGTGGAAGAGAATGATCAGGTTGATGTGGGTGATGCGCTCTTCGAGGTTTCGCCTCGGTCCACGCCGGAACAGATTGTCAATGCTGAACTCTCGCTTCAGGAAACCCGGGTTGAATTCGAAAATGCCGAATCGGAATTTGAGCGGGTAAAAGAACTTTTCAATAAGAATCTTCTCTCGGAATCTGAATATGACCGGTCGAAGAAGACGCTGGAGATGGCGCGTCTGGATGTTCAGCGCAAGCAGGAGGCGTTATCGCTTTTGAAAGAGGGCAAAACGATGCTGACCGAAGAGGCGATCGAATCGGTCATCCGGGCTCCGGTAGCGGGCACGGTGCTGGCGATTTACGGCGAGGAGGGCGACCCTGTCGAGCCGATGACATCATTCCAGCCCGGCACGCCGATTATGTCGCTGGCCGACATGAGCAACCTGGTTTTCAGGGGAACTGTCGACGAAATCGATGTCGGCAAGCTGAGTGAAGGTATGGATGTGACCTTGAAAATCGGCGCGCTGCCCTCGGATACGGTACGTGGACGTCTTTATAAAATCGCATCCAAGGCCCGTAAGCAGGATCAGACCACTGTTTTTGATGTCGAAATCGAAATCACGGAGGCCGGGCCGAATCTGCTGCGCGCCGGGTATTCGGCCACAGCGGAAATCATAATCAACGAGAAAAATGATGTGCTCATGGTACCGGAACGTCTGGTGAACTTCCGAAACGATTCGAGCTTTGTTGATGTGCAGGATTCGGCCGGTGCGATAAAGACCATACCTGTCGAGGTCGGGCTTTCGGATGGGCTCAATATCGAGATCATTGCCGGGCTGGATTCGGGCCAGCAGGTGGTGGAGTATCCTCCCAGGGAAATCCAGTAATGAACCTGATGTTTATCAAACAAATCCTGCGCGATATGCGCGGGCAGAAGCTCCGTACTGTTCTCACGCTGTTTGGAATATTCTGGGGGACTGCCGCAGTGATACTGTTGGGGGCGTTCGGTTATGGTATCCACATGAATCAGGAGAAGGCGTTCAAGGGTATGGGAGAGGATATCGTAATCGTCTGGGGCGGTACAACCTCTAAGTCATATCAGGGCCTGCCGCGGGGAAGGACTATCATTCAGCGGATTGAGGATGTTGAATTGATCAAACAGCAGATTCCAGAATTGAAATATATTTCGCCCGAATATACGGAATGGAATAAAACGGTTATATACAAGGATAAAAGACTGGTTGCGCCGATTGTCGGAGTCTGGCCGGAATTCGGCGAGATGCGGAATATTTTTGCCCGCATGGGGGGACGTTTTATCAATCAGAACGACCTGGATGACCGTAGACGTGTCTGTTTCCTGGGCAACGAGTTGAAGGAGCAGATATTCGGCGAGGAGATGGACCCGGTCGGGCAAATTATAGAAATTTCCGGTGTACCATTCAAGGTAATTGGTGTACTCAAGGAAAAGCAGCAGGATTCATCCTACAACAGTCGTGACAGCAGGAAGATAATTATCCCCTCAACAACCTTTGTGGCCCTTTATGGACAGAATTATGTCGATAATGTTGTCTGGAAAGCGGAGTCCCAGGATGTCCATCAGCATGTCAAACAAAAATATTTCGAAATTATGGGCAAGCGGCATCAGTTCGATCCCTCCGACCGGCAGGCTCTGATGACCTGGGATACCACTGAAAACACGGAATTCTTTACATATTTTTTCTGGGGCTTCAGGGTATTTCTGTATTTGATCTCGATTGCAACCCTTATTGTGGGAGGAATCGGGGTCGCTAATATCATGTATGTTGTTGTGGAGGAAAGGACACGGGAGATTGGAATTAAGATGGCTCTGGGGGCAAAAAGCGGTTTTGTGCTGCGGCAATTTTTGTTTGAGACCATGTTCCTGACAGCTTTTGGCGGCCTGATGGGCTTCCTTTTTTCTGCAACTATCGTTAAACTGTTCCCGCGTCTAAATTTGGAAGCATATGTAGGTATTCCGGAAATATCGTCCTTTGTGAGCCTCGGCACAATAGCCGCATTGCTTATAATCGCGGTCCTGGCGGGATATTTTCCTGCCCGCAGGGCGGCGACCATGGATCCGGTAAAAGCTTTGAAGATTTAGATATGCTGAATATTAAACTTGTATTTAAGATGTTCTGGCGCGAATTCAAGGCGCAGAAGAAAAGGATGTTCCTGACTATCCTCGGTATTGTCTGGGGAACTATGTCCATAACTATGCTCCTGGCCTTCGGGGACGGTTTGCGGAACCAGTTAGATATCAACCAGAAAGGCATGGGCGAGGGAATTATGATCGTCTGGGGCGGCCAAACCAGCATGCCGTATAAGGGTCTTCCGCGGGGGCGTCCGATTCGGTTCGAAAAAGATGTGGTAGAATTTCTGAAAGAACGTATCCCCCAAATTGAAATGATCGGGGGTGAATATACCCGCTGGGGACAATCGGTGGCTAACAAGAGCAAGATGTTCAACCGCATGGTCAATGGCGTTTATCCCGATTACGAAATCATGCGCAACATGATTCCGGAAATGGGGGGACGTTTCATAAACCAGCTTGATATGGATTTGAAACGGAGAGTTGTTTTCCTCGGAAATGAACTGGCCGATGATTTGTTTGGCGCCAATATACCCCGGGAGGAAATTGTGGGGCAGACAATTGAAATTAACGGCATGAAGTTCACGGTGATCGGCGTTCTGAAGAAGAAGATGCAGATGGGGATGTATTCCGGGCCGGATTGGAATCGGGCGGTGATTCCGGCCACCACATTTCACGGCATCTACGGCCATCGTTATTTTAATAATCTGGTTGTCAAGCCGCGCGATCTAAGTAAGACGGAATTTGTCGAAAAACGCATCATCGAGGAGTTATCGGGCAAGTACAAGTTCGATCCTGCTGATGAATCCACTATCGGTGTCTGGAATTTTATCGAGAATGTCAAGACGTTCAATAATGTCATGCTGGGGATGCAGATATTTTTCGGGTTGATCGGCGGGCTCACTCTTCTGGTCGCGGGTGTCGGCGTGGCAAATATAATGTATGTCGCGGTAAAGGAGCGCACTACTGAAATCGGGGTCAAGATGGCTTTGGGCGCAAAGAGATTCCAGGTCATGGCGCAGTTCATGCTGGAAGCCCTGCTGATAGCATTTATTGGAGGAGGGTTGGGCATTTTATTCTCGGTAGTTATAACCAGGATACTGGGGTCAATAGATATCAATAATGAAGCCCTGCTATGGCTGGGGAAACCGAACATTTCCACCACGATTGCGATTATAACAGCAAGCATTCTCGGAATAATCGGCCTGGTTTCCGGGTTCTTCCCATCCCGGAAGGCGGCTTCGGTCAATCCTGTGGAATCATTGCGATATGAATAGAGGTTCAGATTATGAATAACACTATGATCTATATGAAAGATATAATCAAGTTCTATAATACTGGTACAGTCAAGGTCAAGGCCTTGAAAGGCATCGATTTGGATATTAGGGGAGGCGAGTTCGTTTCCATCGTGGGGCCCTCGGGTTCCGGAAAATCCACTCTGATGAACATTGCCGGATGCCTGGATGTCCCCACCGGCGGTGAGTATATTCTGGATGGCGAGAGAGTTGAGAACCTGGAACCAAATGAGCTGGCCGAGATCAGGAACAAGAAGGTGGGATTCGTATTTCAGAATTTCAATCTTCTGCCATATGCCACGGCCTTCGAGAATGTCGAACTGCCGCTTGTATTCGCCAATGTTCCTGCTAAAAAACGGCGTGAGAGAGTGGCCGAGCTGCTCGACCGTGTCGGCCTGGGCGACCGCATGGACCATCGCCCCAACGAGCTTTCCGGGGGCGAGATGCAGCGAGTGGCCATCGCTCGGGCTCTGGCCAACAGACCCCGGCTGATCCTGGCCGATGAGCCGACGGGAAATCTCGATTCCAAATCCGGGGCAGATATTATAAATCTGTTTGAAGAGCTATGGAAGGCGGGTTCGACCGTTCTAGTTATTACCCACGATCAAAGCATTGCTAAAAGGACGAATCGCGTGGTGAAACTCAAGGACGGCCTGATAGTGTCCTCGCTGGAAAACGGTAACGGCGATCATTAATTTCAGTATTATCCGCACCGGGCGGAATATCTCAACTGTATTTTGACTCAAGCAAATTTAGAATCTCTCTTGTATAATAAACGGGAGCGATTATATTTCCTCAGGGTGCAATTATGAATCTGAAATCGATAATATTAGTCCTGTTTATTTCAGGTCTGGGGATTTCCTGTTCGAAATCGCCAACAGGTCCGGATGATCCTTTGGATCGTTTTATAGCAGGCGTTTCCCTCGGTTCGGATACTCTTATTACTAATTTGACCGAACCGATTGTAATTAGCTTTCATCTGAATATGGACAGGCAGTCGGTGGAGGAGGCATTTTCATCCGAGCCTGCTTTCGATTACGACGTACACTGGACCACCTTTCCGATCTGCAACCCTAATGATTCCACCTGCTATCCGAAATTCTACATGTTCTACATTTATCCGCAGGAACCGTTTTTGCCTAATACAACATATAGCTGTATGATTGACAGCAGCGCACACGATATTATCGGCGACCATCTGCCACGACCATATGAATTCCAATTTACGACGGAATCATCAAGGCTCCTGCGCATCACACCTGAATATGACGGGGTGGATACACTGGATGCATTTCCGCGGGCAATTAAACTGTGGTTTAACAATTCGATTGACCTTTCGACTATTCAAGAGCCGTTTACAGCCAGCCCCTCATTTGATTATGAACTTTATGGAATCTCCGACAAGAAGAATGTCTTTGAATATCGGATCACCAGTCCATTGAGGAGCCAGAGCGAATATCAGATTGTGATTGATGCAGAGATTTTCGATATTCATGAGAATCGGGTACTAACAGAGATTGACGGCGGCTTCAGTACTGGGAAGCTTGCTATTGTCTATTTTTATCCCAATCCGGGTGTCAATCTCAAGGATACGTACCCGATTATTCAGGTCAGGTTCAATACTGTCATGGACAGGCGGACCGTTCAGGAGGCTTTCAGTTTTAATGACGGAGTGATTGAAATCCCCGGGGAATTTGTCTGGTTTACGGATAAGGCCATGCAATATTTTCCCGATTCTGGCCTCCCCGAGGGAGAAACTTATACCTTTTCAGTATCTACAGGCGCCGCCGATACTTATGGAGCTACTCTGGACGAGGCGTTTTCGTATTCTTTTACGTCATAGTGCCGATATTTTTGCAAATAATATGCAATCTTGTGATTATTGTTGACAGGACACCTGTGATTTAATAAAATTTTTGGAATTTGGAGATCGTCAGTTTACTTTATTGCCTGTGTGGATGAGAATATGAAAAGATTGCTGTTTATATTATTTCTGCTTTTTGTTCTGTCGGCTTCGGGATCGGCCGGGATATTCGGCTCACTTGGCGGCGGGCTGGGGGCCACCATGCCTCAGGGTGAATTCAATGAATATACCAAGACCGGTTTTTCTATTATGGGTTACGGCAGCATAGGCGTGCTGAAAATGCCCTATATGCAGCTTCGTCTTGGTTTGCAGGGGGTCTTCTTCGAGCGTGACAACCGCAATGTTGTCTTTGAGGGCGATCCGGAGGACATTTTTACCGAGACATATACCAATGATCTCCTTAAGGGCACCCTTGGTCTGGAATTCTCCAAAAGGCTGGCGGCCATTCAACCGTATGGGGGCGGCGGGGTAGGTATCTACTATTTCGAGAGCAAAACCGAGCTCAAGGATCCCGCCGGCGAAGTCATCGCCTCCAATAAGCTCGACAGCAAAACCAAATTCGGCTGGAATCTTAACGGCGGCATCAGAATATTTATGTTCCCCAGAGTAGCTTTCGATTTCAATATCCAGTATGATATCGTGCAGGACCTCGAGCAGTATTCGGAGGAGGAAGTGGTCTCGTTTAATTCGGAATTTCTCTCACTTTTTGCAGGGGTCTCCATTCCTCTGGGGCTTTTCTAATCCGATCGATAGACTCCAATTTTTCTAAGCTTCTCACGCATCGCCTTAACATGATTCCCCTCCCAGTATATCTTATCGCATCGGGGACAGATTTTGAAGAGCTCGTGCGTTTCATACGTGTACGGCCAGACCCGGTTCTCTATCTTGCCCTTAGGGATATCCTCCAGAACAGTATTACAATCCAGACAGCGGCTCAGGAAATCATTCTCATCCGGGGTCAGTCCCGATTTCTTCATCAATTCCGACAGTTGTTTATCCGGATCATCACTCTCGATCAAAACGAAATCCTTGACCATCACTTTTTCCACCAGCTTTGTATCTCGGGTCAGAATTGTACGCTTCTCTTTCAGGGAGAGATCGATCAAATCGCTGTCTTCAATCTGCCTGAAATAAAGGGTGTCAAAACCGAGCATCCTCATCAGGCGGGCCAATTTGCCGACCATCTCGTCAGCAATGAACTTCTTTTGTAAACTACTGTTTGACATAGTATAAGACCAGCAGTATAATTACAGGATATATTTCTTGCCGGCATTTGTAAAGTCATAATTTGAAGGGAACTGAAGACCGTTTCGTATGTTTGCTCTTTAAATGTATATGAAATCGAAGTTTTTGAAAAGATTAGAGCGGCTGATCGCTTATTTCAAGCGCCATAAAAAGTATCTTTATTGGGGCGTTCTGGTTACAGTACTGACCAATGTTATCGGTATGGTTTCGCCCTGGATTGTAAAGATGGCCATTGACGACCTCAGGCAAAATGCCGCAACCTATTCGCAACTTAGAACATATGCTACATTGATAGTGATTCTGGCAATCGGCGCTGGATTTTTCCGTTTTCTGATGCGGCGTACTATTATCTGGGGTTCCCGGATATTTGAATATGAAATCCGTAATGAGTTCTTCCTGCATCTTCTGGGCCTGCCAAAGTCGTTTTACCAGGAAACTGCGACCGGGGATATTATCGCCCGCGGTTCGAATGACGTCGAAGCCACACGTCTTTTAGCCGGGCCGGCTGTTATGCAGATTATAAATTCAGCCATATCCATTTCTGTGGCGTTGACATTGATGTTCGTGCTGAGCTGGAAACTGACGCTGATAGCATTGACCGGTTTTCCGCTTTTGTCCATACTGACCAATCGCCTGGGTACGAAGATTCACCAGAAGTCATATCAGATTCAGCAGCATTTTTCCACAATGACCTCGTATGTGCAGGAGAATGTCTCCGGGGTCAAGGTGGTAAAGGCCTATAATCAGGAAGAGGACCAGATCAAAAACTTCGCGGGCCTGAATAAGACCTATATTGATCTGAATCTCTCACTGGCCAGAATACGGGGGCTATTTATGCCTTCGATTTATGGTATTGTGGGAATAATAATTTTACTCCTGCTCTATTTTGGCGGTAAACAGGTCATTAACGGCTCGATAACATTAGGGACATTGGTGGCATTTATATTTTATCTCATGAGCATTATGTGGCCCATGCTCGCGGTTGGATGGGTGGTTGCGCTCTATCAGCGCGGAACCGCCTCGCTCGAACGTATCGAGAAGATCATGAGACGCAAGTCTGAGGTCGCCGATACGGACGTCGATCCGAATGCCCGGCCGCAACTGGGCGAGATTGAAATCAGGGATCTGTCCTTTAGATATCCCAATGATGATCAGGAGGTTTTGAAGGATGTGAACCTCAGGATCCCCTCCGGCAAGACCGTCGCCATCGTGGGACCGACAGGATGCGGAAAATCAACGCTGGTCGAGCTTATTCTCAAGGCTTATAAGGTCCCGGATGGAAAGATATTGATCGATGATATCGATATAAATAGAATCCCTATGGCGAATCTGCGGAGGGCGGTCGGCTATGTGCCCCAGGAGACATTTCTATTCTCGCGGACCTTGAAAGAAAATATCGCTTTCGGTGAAGAAAAGATCATCGAAGAAGAAATCGAAAAGGCGGCCGGAATCGCCGGAATCAGGCAGGAAATCAGCGAATTCCCCAGGGGCTTTGAGACAAGGCTGGGCGAACGCGGGGTAACATTGTCGGGAGGTCAGAAGCAACGGACCGCCCTGGCGCGTGCTATCATTGCCAATCCCCCGATTCTGATTCTGGATGACGCTTTTTCGGCGGTTGATACCAATACCGAAGAACTAATATTACGCGAATTGAAAAATGTGTTGGAGACCAGAACCTCAATTCTGATTTCACACCGTATATCGACAGTCAAAAATGCGGATATGATCTGCGTTATGGAGGAGGGCAGGATAGAGGCCTGCGGGACTCATGAGGAGCTGATAGAGAAGTCCGGATTATATGCGCACATTGTTGAGCTTCAATCTCTGGAAGAGGAGCTGGAGGCACTGAGATGAGCGATCATCAGTATTTTGAAGATGATGCCCTGGGGAAAGCCTATGATTCCCAGTTGATGAAACGCCTTCTCCAGTATGTTAAGCCCTACAAGAAGTGGATTGTGCTGGCCCTGGCGATACTGATTATCTCGACCCTCCTGCGCCTTGCCGGACCGGTTATAATTAAGCTTGCGATCGACGAATATATTGCGGTTGGAGATGCCGATGGACTTGGCCGGCTGGCGCTTCTTTATGCCGGGATTCTACTGGTGCAGTTCTTCGCTACATGGGGCCAGATCTACCTGATGGAATGGATCGGGCAGAAGGCTATGTATGACCTGCGCATGAAAGTCTTCAGGCATGTCCAGGGTCTGACAATGGATTTTTATGACAGAAATCCGGTGGGACGAATCATCACCCGTGTGACCTCGGATATAAATTCGCTTAATGAGCTGTTTTCATCAGGTGTGGTCAATATCATCGGCGATTTATTCACTATCTTCGGGATAGTTGGTGTGATGTTCGTCATAAATTCCAAGCTGGCGGCGATAACGCTGATAGCTCTTCCGCTTCTGATTGTCGCCACGATTCTATTCAGGATCAAGGTTCGTCATGCCTACCGTGAGATCAGGCGCCTGATTGCCAAGCTCAATGCCTTTGTGCAGGAGCATGTTTCCGGCATCAGCGTGGTGCAGAATTTTGTTCAGGAGCGCAGGATCTTCAACCGCTTCAATGATATCAATAGAGAACTGATGGGACGCCACCACAAGTCAATAATTTACTATGCCGTCTTCTTCCCGACAGTTGAGATCATAAGCGCAATCTCACTGGGAATCATCATCTGGTATGGCGGAGGGCAGGTGATTCAGGGTGCGATGACGTTCGGTACTCTGGTTGCATTTTCGCAGTATATGGAGATGTTCTACCGTCCAATCCGCGATCTTTCGGAAAAATATAACATCCTGCAGTCGGCCATGGCCTCCTCCGAACGTGTCTTCAAGCTGCTCGATACCAAACCGGCTTTTAAGACTCCTGCCAAACCTGTTATAACAGATGGGCTGAAGGGCGAGATAAAGTTCAAGGATGTCTGGTTTGCATACAACAAAGATGAATGGGTGCTGAAGGATATAAATCTGCATATTCGTACCGGCGAAAAGGTGGCCTTTGTGGGTGCAACCGGCTCAGGTAAGACCTCAATGACTAATCTGATATTGCGATTCTATGATTATCAGAAAGGAAGCATCACTCTCGACGGTAAGGAATTGAAGGATTTCGACGGCGAGACAATCCGCAAAAATATTTCGCTTGTGCTGCAGGATGTATTCCTGTTTTCCGGCACAATTGAGGATAACATCCGCCTTGGAAACGGCGATATATCCAGAGAACAGGTCAAGAAGGCGGCCGAAGATGTCAACCTGCTGCGCCTCGGCAATGGTTTGAAGCGCGGGCTCGATACCAATGTCGGTGAACGGGGCGGCATGCTTTCGGTGGGTCAGAGACAGCTTGTATCGTTCGCGAGGGCACTGGCTTATAATCCGAGGATATTGATACTGGATGAGGCAACGTCATCTGTAGATACCGAAACCGAAGTAATTATTCAGAAGGCCACCGAGACCCTGATGAAGGGCCGCACTTCAATTATTATCGCCCACAGGCTTTCCACAATCAAACAGGTTGATAAGATAGTAGTGGTTCATAAAGGTAGAATTTGCGAAATCGGCAGTCATGACGAACTCCTGGCCAAGAAGGGCATTTACTACAATCTCTACCAGCTTCAATATAAAGATCAGGAACTGCCGGCGGCAGTTTAAGATTTGATGTAGCTCCCTTATTCGTGCTGGGCGTACCTCCTGGTGCGGCCATCAAAACGTCGTGCACGAGGACGTACACGACGCACGAATAACCGTGGGACGGACGTACTCTGCACACGAAAAACTGCAGGTCAAATCTCTGCGAGATTTGACAATGTCAAAAGTCGGGGACTTTTGACCTACGATATTTCATGATCGGAATTTACAACTCTCGGACTTTGCGTGAGAGCGCCATAATACCGATTTCATCGGGATCAACCGGACGATGTTCCCAGTTCCCGGCTGTGGAACCATAGAAGTGAAAGGCTTCAAAACCTGTAATTCTGAGCATCAGCTTTAATTCACTCCCCACGTACCCTTTTTCACGAACTGTTACAGTCTTTTTATTGCCGTCATCATCGGTATAATCCATTATAAATGTCTCCACCAGCGTTATCTGGTTAAATTTATTTTTGATTTCTACTTAAGAAATAATAATATTACGAGACTAAGTTAATACCTTATAATGAATAGTCAATTTCCAATCCGTAACAAATCTAAATTAAATCTTGCATTTTCCGAAGAATTGAGTAAGAATACTAAATAAGCGGGGAACGTCCCGGAGTTTATTCGGTTAAAAAATATGGCGGTCTCTGAGTGAATTCAGAGACTTATATTTTTGCGCAAAAATAATTTCGGTGCAAGTTTGGGATATTATGCCGGTTTCACTCTTCTGGGCTTGGATCGAATTCAAGGGAAAACAAGTTAGGAGGTTTTCATGGCTAAGGCCAAAGAAGGCGATAAGGTTAAAATCCACTACACCGGCAAGTTTGAAGATGGTCAGGTGTTTGACTCCTCGGTAGACCGCGAACCATTGGAATTCACTCTCGGCCAGGGACAGGTAATCCCGGGTTTTGAAAAGGGTGTTGTCGGCATGGAAGAGGGCGAGAAAAAGGAAATCACGGTTACACCGGAAGAGGGCTATGGTCCCCGGTATGATCAGAATGTTATCGAGGTCAAGAAGTCCGTATTTCCCGATGATATCACTCCCGAGGTCGGACGTCAGTTACAGGTACAGGCGCCGGATGGCAACAAGATGAATGTCGTCATTACAGAAGTTCAGGATGAAACGGTTACGCTCGATGCCAACCATCCTCTGGCTGGCAAAACGCTACTTTTTGATGTCGAACTTGTTGAAATTGCAGCATAGATTGGTTTAGCTTTCCATAGTATCCCCTTCATTTGAATGGAGGGGATTTTTTTTATTTATCTTGCGCAAGAGGGAATTTCGAATTTATGTATGTATATGGTAGTTGATCGCAACAGAAAAGCAATGCGCAGTTTTTGAAGCTTAATGCTATGGATGCTGAGGATTACATAAACGCTAACCGTAAAGCCTGGAATGAGGCCGCAGCAGTTCATAGCAGGGCGCGCGGCAGAGAATTTCTGGACAAAATAAAAGCGCCCGGGTATTCGGCTCTCGATGGCACTGTCACCGGCAAGCTCAGGCAAATAGGATTCGAGGGTAAAGCTATTGTACAGCCATGTTGTAATAATGGTCGTGAGTGCATCTCCCTGCGAAATATGGGATCCGGTCCTGTGACAGGCTTCGATATCTCTGATGAGGCGATTGCGGAAGCCTGCGAGTTTAACAAAATTGCCGGCAGTGACTGCGAGTTTGTGAGGTCTGATGTTATGGACATCGGGAAGCAGTATTTTGGAAAGTTTGACATCGTTTTCATAACTATAGGGGCTCTTACATGGCTTCCTGACCTCCCGAAATTTTTCAAAATCGTTAGCAGCCTGCTCAAGCCGGACGGCCATCTGCTTATCTATGAGATGCATCCGTTTTTATATACAATACCATGTTTAGATGAGCCAAATTTTGACGCGGACAATCCTTACAAAATCGCCTATTCCTACTTCAAGACCGATGCCTGGGTGACAGATAACGGCCTTGATTATGTGGGCAGGAGTAAGTACCAGAGCAGTCCGGCTTATTCTTTCACGCAAAAAATGTCGGATATTATCAATGCGGTGGTAAAAAACGGTCTTATGATTGAAGAACTGAATGAGTATGCCCACGATATTTCCGAAATATATCCTTTCCTTGAAAAGGAACAAAAGCTCCCTCTTTCGTTTATTTTAATTGGAAAGAAGAATTAGTACAGACAAAGGGAGGACTTATCAATTCTAAATACCATTTCAACTGGGATGAAATCTATACCAAAGGCGCTCATTGGGAGATAGAAGCCTCTCCCAATATGCTGGAATTCATAACGTATCTCGAGCCCGGTTCCAGAGTGCTTGATCTTGGATGCGGCTCGGGCCGGGATTCGCGCTATCTTGCCGATCATGGTTTTGATGTCTATGGGGTCGATATCTCAGAAGTCGCTATCGAAAAAGCAAAACGTATAGCGAATTCCCATGATATAAGTTTTTCGGTAGGGACAGCGGAAAATCTTCCGTTCCAAGACGGCCATTTTGACGCTGTTTATGCCGGATGGGTACTGCAGTCTGTCCCGCTCCATGCCGGGGCATCCGAAGTCACGAGGGTACTGAGAAGAAACGGCATTGCATTTCTGGCATTCCTGCTCAACACGAAATTTGTTGAAAATGGTCATGATCTCCTTTATCATGGGTCCGATGAAATCCTGAGGGCCTACAGGGATTTCCGGGTTCTCGATCAGCGCCGGTATGTTAGCGAAGAGCTTGAGACCGATAAACCGCATATACATGACGCATTTATTTTAGTTTTGCGGAAATGAATTAAAAATATTTTGAAGGAGATTTGATTATGAAGTGGGTAATCCTGCTTGCCATGCTCGGCCTGGTTATAACGGGCTGCGGCCAGGAAGAGAGAATTGATTTCGAGGCTGCCCGCGAGAGTATGATCAACGCCGACGAAGCCTTCTCCCTCGCGTCGGTTGAAGAGGGCATGCGTCCCGCTTTCGACCGGTATATGGCGGAAAATGCAACAATTTACCGCGACAGGATGGAGCCGATTACAGGGCGCGAGGAAATTTTGTCCTTTTATCCGCCGCCGGATGAACAGGAAGGCATATTGAGCTGGGAGCCGTTTTATGCCGAGATTGCCGAGTCCGGCGAATTGGGATATACATTGGGAAAATGGATTTACACTGTGACGGATACTTTGGGGATGGAAAACGAGGATTATGGTTATTATGTTACTATCTGGAAGAAACAGCCGGATGGTTCCTGGAAGTATGTGTTCGATACCGGTATAACCGGTCCTGAGCCGGACGAGGAAATTCCGGAGGACATTCCGGAAGAATAGGCTTTTTTAAAGCTCGCTAAAAGGGAAGGAGAACAGGATGAAAATCTTATATCTATTTCTGATAATTTTTTTGGCCGTTGCACTTTCTTGCGGTGGAAACGGAGAACAGGAGGAGACCGGGACGGCCGAGGCAGTCGAAGAGTTTGGCCGGGAGCAGCTGGAGCCGGAAAGGGAGTACGCGCCTGTAGCTGAATTGGGGGAATGGAGGAAGATTACCTCGAGTGAGGGCGATTTTAGCTTCATGATGCCCGGCGAACCGTATTACGCGGTTGATACCGTGAATACTCCGCGTGGTCCGGTCGAATACCCATCCTATACTCTCGATACCCCGGAAAAGCATCTCATGGTCGGTTATTCGGACATGCCGGAAGATTTGGTGGCCCAGGCCCCGGCCAGAGTTGTGCTGGAGGGGACTGTGCGCGGGGTGGTTGAGGAATCAGGCGGAACCAGTGTGCTCGATACGTTAATTCAAAACGAGAATATGACTGCGCGCGAAAGTGTTGTGACGCTGCCGGACGGCGAGTCTGTCATGCGTGTCCGGGCCTATATGTCAGGAAACCGGATTTATATAGTGACGGCTTCCGCCCCGGTATCGGACACCGCCGGTCTTCTGGGACGATTTGTGGAATCGTTTGAGCTCTTGAAAGAATAGTTCGGTCGGATGGGTTGAGAGTATAATAATTTGCGGCAGATCTGAGGATCTGCCGCAACTTTCACGGTTTGGATTTTCTCCTCCGCTTGACAATCAAAAATGACACCAGTATCAAAATACCGCCGATTAAATCTGTCAAATAGAGAGTCTGGCCGAGAAGCGCCGCGCCAAGGATTATCGCCACCAGAGGCTCTGCGAGCACCAGCACTCCGGCGCGATGCGGCTCGACCGTGCGAATTCCATGGTTGAAGGCCAGGTAAGCGATGATGTTGGTGCAGAGTGTGAAGGCTATAAGCAAAAGCCAGGTATTGACCGGAAGACTGAAGTCAAGACCGGTCATGACCGGATTTTTGAACACCAGGTGCGTCAAAAACCACAACGGCAGCATCCACACCAGTCCGAAGAGAAATGCCCAGAAGGTGACTGTCAGCGTGTCATATTTGGGCGTCTTGCGGCTCATGAAGATGATATAGACCGAATAAAGAAAGCCGGTCATAAGAGCGAAGATATGCCCCAGTCCGAAGTCGGCCCAGGAAATATCCCAGACACGGAAGATTGCAGCTACCCCGATAAGCGCCAATAAGATAGCGAGATAACCGGAGAGCATGATCTGCCGCCTGTATAGAATGCGGGAGAGAATCAGCGTGAAAATCGGCTGGGTGTACAGAAGAAGAACCGCCACGGTAACCGAAGCCATCACCGCCGCGGTCATATAAAGGGTAAAGAAGAGGGCGATCCCGGCCAGGCCGAAGATAAAGAAATGGAAATAATCCCGCGGATTCAGCCTGAGACTGTGCCTTCCTTTCAGGAGCACGTATGCCAGGAAGATGCTCACGCTCAATGCCAGCCTTACAAACACCTGCTCGGTGGTGGAGACCTCATAACGGCTCAAGAGAGTTGCAAAAACAGGGATAGTGCCGTAGAATACTCCGGCAATTATTATAAGAAAATGTCCCCCAATAGCAGCCATTACTTATTTTTGCACTCCCAGTATGCTTCTAAAAGCCTTATCTGTTTACCGAGCAAATACCTTCCGCGCTGTAATTAATTTTTATTAAGGTTTGCATTCAAGATATATTTTTTCAATATTCTAATAAAGCTGTTTATTAATGCGGAAGGGATATATGCGCAAAAAGTTCACATTAATCTTGCTGGCCCTGGTAGTTGTTTTTGCGAGCTGTCAATTATCAGCCGATTGGCAATCAGATCTGGACCGGCTGCTGAGAACCTCGGATGAA
Source organism: Candidatus Zixiibacteriota bacterium (assembly GCA_011056555.1). Taxonomy (GTDB): domain Bacteria; phylum Zixibacteria; class MSB-5A5; order JAABVY01; family JAABVY01; genus JAABVY01. The sequence goes on from DSEQ01000039.1 coordinate 69,146, forward strand.
AATGAACGGGAAGAGCTCCTGGTTTCAATTCTGGAGACCGATCCGCCTGTTGATGCCGTAATCTCCTTCATCAAGAATTTGCGATTTCCGGAAAGGCCCGGCGGACAGCTTATAAAAAACATGAATATGTGTATCGATAGTGTGGAGCGCCCATGGGTGCTGTATGTTCCGGAGCAGTATGATCCGAATCTGCCCACCCCGATGATCGTGATTCTTCACGGCATGGTCGGCAGAAAGAATATAATTGATGATCCTGTGAAATATGCAGAGGAACATCCGATCCTGGAGCATATTGCCAGAGAGGCTGGATGGCTGGCGCTTTTCCCCTTCGGACAGGAGGGGGCCACCTGGTGGGATGAAGTGGGCATGGCCAATATCAGGGATCTGGTTCGGACAGTTAAAAGTGAATATAATGTCGATGACAATCGGGTTCACCTGGCGGGTTTTTCCGATGGAGCCTCGGGCGCTTACGGTCTGGCGATGCTGGACCCGACTGATTTTGCAGCATTCGTATGCCTGAATGGTGATCCGGGCGTGCCGAATGAGGATGGCGGTTTGCATACCTATGCCTCCAATTTGAATAATGTTTCCATATATGCAGGCTTCACAAATCAAGATCAGCTCTACCCCACGGCATCGATGAGTCCCGCAGTGCGGCTGATTCAGAGGGCTCATGCTGATTTGAAATTTCAGGCTTTCGAGGGAGAACATGATCTTGCGGCTTACGGGCCCCAGGATTTCGAACAGATGCTGGGTTTTATGAATAATAATAAACGCCAGATTCTTTCCGAGTTCAACTGGGAGACTGCGGAACCGGAATTCGGTGAGTTCCAGTGGTTTGCGATAGATGAGATCAGTAAGGGTGCGCCGGAAAGATGGCATACTGTGCTTAATACCACCATGACAGACAGTTCGATTTCTGTCGGATTTATCCCTGACTATTCTTATGAAGGCGTCGGAGTTAAGGTCGAAAGTGTAACCGAAGGCGAGACTCTGGCCAATAGCATTGGTTTGCAGTCAGGGGATATTATCATCGGTGGAAATACAATGAAAATCGAGGATATGGGTGATCTGGAGGAATTCAAATCCCAGTTGCATCGAGGCGGAGGAGCGGTCCTGGCAATTGACCGTAACAGCGAGAAATTTACAGTTTACGGCATCCTTCCTCCTCCGGAAAGAAAACCCTTGTTTGTATATAAGAAGTATTCGGCTATGGCCCGGATCAAACACAGGGGCAATGGGATAGCAATTGAAGGTTCGCGAGTAGGGGCCTTCACCATCAAGGTTGATCCCGAATTACTCGACCTCGACATGAGGATCGTGGTACGGCTCAACCTTAAAAAATATCAGGACGACTATATTGAACCGAATCTGAGATACATTCTCGAGAATTTTCTTGAGAACCGCGACCGTAAGTTGCTCTATGTCGCCGAGATAAATGTTGATGTATAGAGGAGGTTTGGACTATGGGCGAGCTGGAATTTTATATTGTCGATGTTTTTGCAGAGGAAAAGTATGCCGGCAACCAGCTGGCGGTATTCCGCAATGCGGGTCATCTCTCAAGCGAGCAGATGCAGAAAATAGCCAATGAGACCCATTTTTCTGAAACCACATTCATCTTGTCTGATCAAGAGAATAACGGCGGATATGATGTCCGCATATTCACACCTGTCGAGGAACTTCCTTTTGCGGGGCATCCCACCCTGGGCACAGCCTTTATAATTAAGAATGAAATTCTAAAGCAGCCGGCTGAGAAAATTATACTCAATCTGGGAGTGGGACAGATTCCGGTGACCCTGGCCGGAAAGCTTTTATGGATGAAGCAGATTGAGCCGGAATTCGGCCAGACTGCCGAAGCCAAGAAGGTGGCGGGGGCAATCGGAATTGACTTTGAGTATATCGATCAGCGCTTTCCCATAGAGGAGGTTTCGACCGGCATGTTTTGCCTGATAGTGCCGTTGAAGAACCTGAATGCGGTCAGGCAGGCCGCTGTGGACAGGGAAAAATTCAGGAAGTTGATCGAGACACTACTGGCCAGGTCGGTATTGATCTTCTGTCCGGAAGCCTACGATGAAAATAATGATCTAAATGTCAGGTTTTTCGCGGAGGAACTTGGAGTGGCCGAGGACCCGGCCACAGGATCGGCCAATGGCTGCCTGGCGGCTTATCTGGTAAAAAACCGTTACTTCGATGAGGATAGAATAGACATAAAGGTCGAGCAGGGTTATGAGATTTCCCGGCCCTCACTCCTGTATCTTCGTGCCAATGAAGAGGAAGGTCGGATTAATGTGCATGTCGGTGGAAAGGTTGAGATGATCGCAAAGGGACGATTTATCTGAGTATTTAACGACTTTCAGAATACATAAGAAAGCTTGATACAGCCGGATATGATAATAAAGGAGGGATAATGGTTGTACCCAAAAAATTTGACTGGTCCCAGTTTACATTGAACATAGCCATAAAAGCTGCGCCCTCGAAAGTATATAAGGCCTGGACGGATTCAAAAGAAATCTGTAAATGGTTTGCATATGATGCCGAGGTAGAGCCCAAAAAGGGCGGGAAATTCAGTCTCACCGATATTTACGGCAACTCTTTCGACATGCAAATGCTGGGGGCGCGCAAGGACAGCCGGATTCATTTTACTTTCGGCATGAATGATGAACAGGTGGAGGTAAAATTGAAAAAGAGCGGCAGATACACTGTCTGCGAGCTGCATCAATTCAACATGAAGACCAGCCCCAATCATAAATGGGATACCCACATGGAGCAGCGCGCCGGATGGACATTCTTCCTGACCAATCTGAAAGCATGGCTCGAGCATGGGATAGACCTTCGCAGTCATGATGATAAATGGGGGTACGCCGATAATTTTGTAAACAGCTGAGCAGCATAGGAAGAACTGCTAAAGAAATATCAGCCAGGAAATGCGACGGGATATTTCACGAAAACCCTTGCCATAAATCTGAGGAAGACCTCGCAGGAAGCTTGAATTATAAAAAGGTCTTGTCTTCCCAAGCCGTACGTTCTTTTATTACATTGAGCAATTTGTTTGAATAAACAAGGAATGCTTTCTTATTACCAGGTTCCATCGGCGGAATACTCACCATTTTCATATTCCCACCAATGACCGCTGCCATCCTGATTCCACTCAACCTGAAACTCTTGTATATATTCCTGGCCGACCATTCCATAGTGATGCAGCCTTCCTGAATTATCGGGATAAATTCTAACCTCATATTTATTGTTCTCAGGATATTCGTAATACTCCATTGAGTAGGCATCGTCTTCAGTATGACCCCAGGTCCATTGCAACGCGTTATTCTGACTGTGGTACTCATACAATATCAAAGTCCCGAAATCCAGGGTTTTGTGGACTTCCAGATGCATGGCGGTCCAGTTATTATAGCTGTTCTCACCGTCATCTCCGTCAAATATCCAGTCCCAGGCATAAAAATCGGGAGACTCGAAGATATTGAAAGTGATAACAAGGTTGCCGATTGTATCCTTTAAGACCCAATCCGGTTCACCATCAGAGACCGCGCTGAAGTGCGCACAGGCCTTTGCGGCCGGAGGTGGGATGACTATGTTGGCAAATGAGTTCATCAAATCGATATAACTGACCGCAAGCTGAGCATGGCTGTCATCTGAGGTACGCATACCGGCCGGGACATTTATCTCGGCTATTTGGTAAAAATCGGGGGGGTCCTCCGTTGTCGGACCATCATCATCAACGATATTATCTCCCGATGAACATGCTATGGAGATTAAAACGAATAATGAAAACAGCAAAATTAATAAAAATTTAGCATATTGCATGACATACGCTCCTGGCATAACTGTTTTTTATACATGAAAACGTCAGGCAATGGCCCCCGAGAGTAGAGGTAATGCATAATATGCATTTTATGGACATTATGGTCAAGTAATAATTGCTGTGACATGAGGTTTTTAGAAGTTTAATCTTTCATAATGGACTTTGTTTCCTTATAAAATATCAGCCGATTGCAATACTCGGTCAAAGATCAAGTTTTGATATAGCCTGATTAAAAACTCTATAGAACACCTCTTCTATGTGGAATGAGATAAAGACCATACTGCGGCATTCATCAGTCTATGGCGTGGCGATTCTTCTCACCAATGCCATGAGCGTCATATTGCTGCCCCTGTACATGAATTACCTCAGTCCTGATGAGATCGGGTTTCTGGAGATAATTAACCGCACCAATGACATCCTTCGAATTATTTTGATGGTTGGCATGGTTACCACCACATTGCGCTTTTACCAGGAACATGATGAGGAGCTTTACAGGAGAAAGGTAATTTCCACCGCCATGCAGTTTCTGGCGGCTTTCTCCTTTGCTGTTGTCGCTGTTCTGATGTTTTTTGCGCATCAATTGGCAAATATAATTTTTGCATCCGCGCAGCATGTTAGCTATGTCCGCCTGATGCTTTTAATTATCTTGTTTGAGGTGCTCTATATCGTGCCCATATTGTACTTTCAGGCCCGCCTGCAGTCGACTGTTTTTATCCTGATTTCAATCGGCCGCTTTACTATCGGGCTGGCGCTGATAATATATCTTGTGGCGTACAGGGATATGGGAATCATGGGAGTGCTGTGGGGCAATATTATCTATGTGGGCATATTCGGCACCGTACTTTTTATATATATTATGATTCGCGTGAGGATAAGGCTGGACCTGTCCCTGCTGAAAGAGATGATTATATTCGGTTTGCCGTTTGTCCCCGGGAGCCTATTCCTGTTCATACTCAACTCCGGCGACCGTTATATCCTTCTGCACCTGAGCTCGAGCGATTCGGTCGGGATATATGCGATAGGTTATAGAATTGGTACACTGACCACAGCTCTGGTAATGTCCCCATTTCTACGGGTTTGGAGCGCCCTGTACGTTAAATATTCAAAACGGGAGGACAAAGAGTACCTTTTCGCCAATTTTATGAGCTATGTGGTTCTCGTCTATACTTTTGTATCATCGGGTATAATCCTGTTCCGGAAGGAGCTCCTGGCCCTTTTGGGGGAGGTCATCTACTGGGAAGCGGGTACGGTGGTACCCTGGATTGCGCTGGCATATCTTTTCTGGGCGGCCTCGCTTGTCCTCGACTCCGGTTTCTATATTACTAAAAAGACGATTTACAAACCGGTGCTTTTCTGTATCGCCGCGGCGCTGGCAATCGGACTGTGCTTTATCCTTATCCCGCATCTGGACTATCATGGCGCCGCTCTCGCGACCGTTATTTCTTTTGCCTTCTATTTCCTGATCAGCATCCGGATTGTTCAGCGTCTTTTCCCGATCTGCTATCAATGGGGGCGGCTCCTGAAAATCGTTGTTGCGGGCCTCGCCATCGTATCAGCGAACGAACTCCTGATCGGCAACAGCCCCATGATTTCTATGATTTCCCTGGATTGGGGGGGCTGGTATCTGGGGATGGCGCTTAAGACAATGTTATTATTTCTATTTCCCGTAATATTATATGTGATGAAATTCTTCTATCCCGAGGAAAAAAGAAAAATCAGGCAACTGTGTGTTATAAGGTCTTCTTGAGGATAATTGTTGAAATCATCTGCAGATTGGCGATATTAATAGTGCAAGAGAAAATAACTTCTAAATGAACTGAACTGAAATGAAAGAAACCGAAAAATTGACCGCCCGGATCGTCGAACTGACAGGATGGAAACTATATGAACCTCCGCGGATTATAACCGATACGTCGAACTGGATGAATATTATCAGGGGTGATATCCTGAGGCTTGGCGGGCGGGATTTTGTGGTCAAGGGCAATAAACATGAAACCCGTTTCGGTATCGGCGAGCAGCCCAAATACTGGGTCTTTTCTGTGCTCGATATGGAATCCGGCGAGCAGAAGATCATCAAGACCGAATTTAATGAAGAGTTTATGGCGCACATCGGAATTTTCAAGGTGCGCTGTTACCGCTCCCCCGAAAAGGAGGGCAAGGTTCTGGAAATAGTCAGGGGCGACAGGCGTTTCATGCAGGGTTACAGCGTCTTTGATGAAAAAGGCAATAATATCAGGGTCCTCGATTATATCAGGGGCGAGACATTTTTTAATTATATTTTCAGTATATCCAAGAGCCATGAGGAATATTTCCATGAGGACCTGGGAGGGCTGCTCTGGAAATTGACCGAATCCATCGAAGCCATAGAATTCTTGCATAAACACAAGTTCTGCCACGGCGATATCAGGAACGACCACATAATAATTGAAGCCGATACCGGGCAATACAGGTGGATCGATTTTGACCTGAACCAGATGGTCTCGGATTTCGATATGTGGAGTATCGGTAATGTCTTGAGTTATTGCGTGGGCAAAGGGATAAACTCGTTTCAGCAGATTTTGCGCAGCAAGGATTTTTCGTGGGAGGTAAAGGAAAGCCTGCGTCCGACCGACGCCTCCGCTTTTTATGAGTACCGGATCATGAATCTCAAAAAGCTATACCCGTATGTTCCCGAAAGGCTGAACGATATTCTTCTGCATTTCACAATAAAGCCGAAAGACTATTATGTCAGCATTGGCCAGCTATTGGAGGATTACCGCAGGATGCTGGAAAGGGACTTTCCAATCTGATAAAATTTTGTTATTTTTTATATATCGATTATGTTTATGGGTGAGATAGCCTGGATAAACCGGTTCTGAGGGAAAAATATGAAGACCGTGATCATTGGCGGGGGCAAAGCCTGCCGTGAAATAATCGAGCTTGCTTCCGGGACATTCATGAAAGAATTGCGCCTGGAGATCGTAAGTGTGATGGATTCTGATCCTGACGCTCCCGGTATGGTTTTTGCTCGCAAAAAGGGAATCGATACAACCACCGATATCCAGCAGGTTATGGATACTCCCGATCTGGAACTGGTTCTCGAGCTTACGGGCCGCGATCATGTCCTGAAACAGATTCACAAGATTATTCCCCTGGGTGTCAAGCTGATCGACCATACGATTGCGAGAATCTTCTGGGATCTCCTGAATGCCCAGACAGATCAGATGGCGCGTATCGACGAACTGGCCACTCTGGAGGAGAAGCTGGACCGGGAACGTAATTTCCTCCAGCTTCTGGTGGATAGTATTCCGGAACTGATAGTTGTTCTCGATAAGGATAAGAAAGTGACGCGGGTCAACAGGAGTTTCAGCAGTTACATCGGTATTACCCCGGACGAGGCTGCGGGAAAGACCTGCATCGAGCTGTTCGCGGGTACTGATTTTGAAGAGCATTGCAAGCGCGAGGTTGAGATGCTGGATTTTACCCTGAGGATTGGCAAATCATTTTCCAGTATCTGGATGATACCTCCACCCAATGAAGTCCATTGGGAGGTTACCCGTACCCCGCTGATAAGCCGGGGGGGAAGTCCGCGCGGAATCCTGGCCACATGGCATCGTATCACCGATCAGGTCATGCTGCGGCGGGAGATCGAGACCGCGGAGGAGAGATTTCGCTCGTTCATCGATTCCGCCCACGACTGGATAAGCATGAAGGATCTGGAGGGACGTTACATCATTGTCAATCCGGTAACTGCGGCAGCCTTTGGGCACAAGCCGGAGGATTTCGTCGGCAAAAGGGCCGATGAAATATTGCCGGAGAAGTTGGCCAGGCTGATCCAGAAACATGACAAGGAAGTAATTGAATGCAACTGCCACCGCTCCTATGAGGAGGTAATCCCGATCGAGGGGCGTGACCACCACTTTCAGACCGTCAGGTTTCCGCTCAAGGATTATAAGGGCAGCGTACAGGGGGTCTGCACTATTATGCGCGATGTTACCTCTGAGAAGGAACTGCGGGACCAGCTGGTGCAGTCCAGCAAGCTGGTGGCGATAGGGCAGCTGGCCGCGGGCGTGGCCCATGAGATAAACAATCCCCTGACCGGCATCCTGGCTTACGCCGAGGATCTGGCCGATGATCTGAGCAGTCATGACGAACATTTTGAGGATATTGAGGTAATTATCCGTGAGACCAAGCGCTGCCGCGATATTGTCAGGAATCTCCTGGACTTTGCACGGCAGGAGGCCCCCAAGCTTGAGAAAACCAGTCCGAACCAGATAGTGACTCATGCCCTATCTCTGGTTGAAAAGCTGCCTCAATTCAGGAATATAGAAATCAAGCAGGACATTGCCAGAGATATTCCTCCGGTTCAATGCGACCAGAGGCAGATACAGCAGGTGGTCCTGAATTTGATGCTTAACGCTGCCGATGCGATGAACAGCAAGGGACTTATTAGACTTATTACAAAATATGATAAGCGTCAGGACAAGTGTATTATTTCGGTAGAAGATAACGGGCCGGGAATTCCTGAAAACCTGATCGATAAAATTTTCGAACCATTCTTTTCGACTAAGGGTACCAATGGCCTCGGACTTGCGGTAAGCTGGGGCATCGTCGAGCGTCATCGCGGGACCATCGAAGTCGACATGGCCGATGAGGGCGGAGCGATATTCAATATTGTTCTCCCGGCTTATCATGGAACCTGATAGAATTTCTGATTAGTAATCAATCAGG
>DSEQ01000038.1 GCA_011056555.1 Candidatus Zixiibacteriota bacterium
ATTTTTAAATATGCCCGAAAGTCATGATTCATAAAGAATATCTATATAAATCACTTGACTTTTTCGGGCATTTTTTTATTATAAAATCTTTGATTTTCTGCGTAATAAGCATAGATGGCGGAAATGAAATATCATATGCATATTGTGATAAAAAGCACAAACAGATCAATTCAAAAAAGCAAATCAATGTCTAATCGTATATACTTTTTTTGAGAGGAAGAGATAGGAGTAGAGGATGGACGTACAGGACATTAAAGGCGATCAAGTCTCCTGCGATCTTCTGGTAGTCGGCGGCGGAATTGCCGGAATCACCACTGCGCTTGAAGCGAGCGAGGTTGGTAGGAAAGCTGTCCTGATTGAAAAGACCCCCATGCTCGGCGGAAGAGTTCTGAGAACTAATCTTTATTTCCCTAAGATGTGTCCGCCCGGATGCGGGATTGAAATCAATCTGAAAAGGATACGCCAGAACGAAAACATTACTGTTTCCACCCTTACGGAAGTTGAATCGATCTCGGGTAGTCCCGGTAATTATGAAATTACGCTTAAGATTAATCCCCGCTTTGTAAATGAGAAATGCACCGCTTGCGATGAATGCGCCAAGGTCTGCGAAGTAATGCGCAAGAATGAGCTCAATTTTGGACTGGATGAAACCACGGCAATCTATCTCCCCCATAAGCTAGCCTTTCCTTACCGCTATGTAATCGATCCGGAATATGTCGATGATGAGCGCATGAAGAAGTGTGTTGAGGCCTGCGAATATGGCGCTATCGAGCTGGATATGCAGCCTCGAACTGTTAAAGTCAAAACAGGCGCGATTATCTGGGCCACCGGCTGGGAGCCATATGATGCAACCAAAATTGACAACCTGGGCTTCGGGCAATATCCGAATGTGGTTACCAACGTAATCATGGAAAGACTGGCATCAGTTGACGGCCCCACTCACGGAGAAATCAAACGGCCCTCGGACGGAAATGCGCCCAAGAGCGTAGGTTTTGTCCAGTGCGCGGGCTCCCGAGACGAGAATCATCTGCCCTACTGCTCAGCAATCTGCTGCATGGCCTCGATGAAGCAGGCGCAGTATATCAGGCGGCAGCATCCGGACACAGAAATTCATATTTTCTACATAGATGTTCGTTCCCCGGGACGCTGGGAAGATTTCTATATGAACGCACAGGAAGATGAGAAGATACATTTCCATCGCGGCAAAGTCGCGCGGATCACAGAAGAAGACGGAACCGGGAACCTTGTTCTGGAGGCAGAAAATACGCTAACAGGCGAGATGACCAGGACCACAGTTGAGATGGCGATTCTGGCGACCGGTATGGTGCCGACCACAAAGAGCTCGCCGCCCCCTGTTGATGTGAGGCTGGATGAATTCGGGTATATCGATCAGGATGATGATTCCGGCATTATCGGTTGCGGCAACGTGATGAGGCCATTGGAGGTTTCCGCTACAATTCAGGACGCTACGGGAGCCGCCCTCAAGGGCATTATAGCCGCGAAAGGAGGGACCAAGTAATGGATACAAAAGTTGGAGTATTTATCTGCGAAGGCTGCGACATCGCGAAATCCCTCGATATAGACAAGCTCAAAGAGCATGCCACCGGTGAATGCAAGGCTGCACATTGTGCCTCGCACAGGGCTTACTGCTCTCCCGAAGGCGTACAGGAAATAAAGGATGCTATCTCTGCCAACGAGCTGAACCGTGTAAGCATTGCGGCCTGTTCAGGCAGAGTTTTCGCCGACCTGTTCCAGTTCGGGCATGACATCCTGGTCGACCGCGCCAATCTGCGTGAACATGTGGCCTGGTGTCATGAACCGAATGATGAAGATACCCAGATGCTGGGCGAAGATTATATCGCCATGAGCTGTGCCAAGCTTTCTAATTCGGCCCCGCCTGATGAAAAGACACTGGAAATCAGCAAGGACATACTGATTATCGGCGGCGGAGTAACCGGCATGCAGGCGGCTTTGAATGTTGCCAATGCGGATTATAAGGCGATATTGATCGAAAAGGAGAATGAGCTGGGCGGATGGTCGCGGAAATTCCATAAGCTCTTTCCCAAGAAGGCTCCCTATAAGGATCTTGAAGACCCAAATCATGAGGCAATGATCCAGCAAATCGAAAATAATCCCAATATCACTGTCCGCAAATCAACAAAGATCAAGAGAACCAAAGGTCAGCCGGGTGAATTTGATGTTACCCTGCAAAATGGCAGCGGTGAAGAAAACATACGGGTTGGAGCGATTATCCAGGCTACCGGATGGCGCCAGTATCCTACCAAGAAGCTGGAATACCTGGGATATGGCAAATCCCCGAATATCGTGACCAATATCGAGATGGAAGAGATGGCCAAATCGGGCAAGATCGAGCTTCCCACCGGCGGCGAGCCTAAATCTGTGGCCTTCATCCAGTGCGCCGGCTCGCGAGACAAGGATTATATCCCCTATTGCTCCGCGGTCTGCTGCAGGGTATCGCTGAAACAGGCCAAGTATATTCGCGAGCAGTATCCCGACTGCAAGATATATATCATCTACAAGGATATCCGCTCGCCCCAGCAGTACGAGCTCTTTTATATGCAGGCCCAGGCCGACGACGGTATTTTCCTGACCAAGGGTGAAATCGAGAATGTTGCAGCGGATAACGGCAAAATTAAGATCGATGTGAGCGAGACTCTTCTGGGCGAGGATATCCAGATTGAAACTGATATGGTGGTACTGGCCTCCGGTATGGTCTCCACCAATAAGGTCGGCAACAAATTTGTCGATATCGGCCCGATGGAAAAAGAACTTTTGATCGGCGGATCTGAGGATGAGAAGGATGAGGACGAAGAGCCGAAATCCGAGGAAGCCAAAGAATTCCTGGAAGGCGGAAAGAAAGCGGCCGCTGGAGCCGAAGCGGGACCTGAGATACTGAACCTTGCATATCGCCAGGGAACCGATCTTCCATCACTGAAATACGGTTTCCCGGATTCACACTTTATCTGCTTCCCCTATGAGACCAGAAGGACGGGTATCTATGCCGCCGGGCCGGTTCGTGCTCCCATGGATATCGCCACCTCGATGAATGACGCCTACGGCGCGGCTCTCAAGGCTATTCAGTCGGTAGAGGCTGTTTCGGTCGGTAAAGCGGTTCATCCCAGGGCGGGCGACCTCTCCGAGTTTGACTTCTTCATGCAGAGATGTACACAGTGCAAGCGCTGTACCGAGGAATGTCCCTTTGGAACATTGGACGAGGACGAGAAAGGAACTCCGCTTCTGAATCCGAACCGCTGCAGGCGATGCGGTATCTGTCTGGGCGCATGCCCGGAAAGGATCATCACCTTCAAGAATTACAACATAGTCATGCACTCCAAGATGATTGGTTCTATCTCGATGCCGGATGAATTCGATGAGAAGCCCCGGATTCTGGTCTTTATCTGCGAAAACGATGCCATGCCGGCATTGGATATGGTCGGCCAGATGAGGATGAAATACAGCCCCTTTGTGCGCTTCATACCGGTACGCTGTATCGGCTCAACCAATGTGATCTGGCTCAACGACGCTCTTTCCAAGGGCTTTGACGGGATCATGCTTCTGGGCTGCAAGAAGGGTGATGATTACCAGTGTCACTTTGTCAAGGGTTCCCAGCTTGCTGCAACCCGTATGACGAACGTGCAGGACAAGCTGAAACAACTGGCGCTGGAATCCGAAAGAGTTGAGATTCATGAGATTCAGATAGATGATTATGACAAGATTCCCAAACTGATTGATGACTTTGTGGAAGAGATTGAGACGATGGGATACAACCCCTTCAAGGGGATGTAATCGTCTGATTTGCAGGAAGTTTTGAAAATATAAAAAAGACCTGATTCCAGGAGAAAAGAGGTGGATTTCGCTTGACAAAGCTTGTGAATTATTTATCTTGGCGCAGTTTGTGAAAAAAATAATTTGCGTGCCAGATCGAGCGCCTGGGCAGAACAGAAGCAAGTAAATCTATAAACTATAAACTAAAGAACAGGAATCAGTTATGGCAGATTCAACAGTAATAAAACCGCACGGTGCAGATGAGCTCAAGATCCTGCTCCTGGAGGGCAAGGAGAAGGAAGAGGAGCTGAAGAAGGCTGAGAAATTGCCAAAGGTAATTATGAGCTCCCGGGAAACCGGCGACCTGATTATGATGGGCATCGGTGGTTTTACCCCCCTGGAAGGATTCATGGGTCACGACGACTGGAAAGGCGTCTGTCAGGATATGAAGATGACCGAGGGAATTTTCTGGCCCATTCCGGTGACCCTATCATATGACGAGAAAATTGATCCGGGCAAGGAAATCGCATTGATTTCAGGCGAGACCAAGGAAATCATGGCTACCATGACGGTCACCGAATCTTACAAGATCGACAAGAATTTCGAGTGCCAGCATGTCTTCTCCACCACCGATGATGAGCATCCGGGTGTCCAGATGGTCAATGCGCAGAAGGAATACAATATTGCCGGTCCGGTGAAGGTTCTTTCGGAAAGCTATTTCCCCACCGATTTTGGTGAAATCTACATGCGTCCGTCAGAGAGCCGCAGGATTTTTGAAGAGCGCGGATGGAGGACAGTGGCTGCCTTGCAGCTTCGTAATCCCATGCACCGCTCGCATGAATATCTGGCCAAGATAGCGGTTGAAGTCTCTGATGGCATCTTCATTCACCAGCTGGTCGGCAAGCTGAAACCCGGCGATATTCCGGCCGACGTGCGCGTGAAATGCATCAACACCCTGGTGGAAAACTACTTCGACAAGAGTCGCGTGGTCACGGGCGGATATCCTCTGGATATGCGTTATGCCGGGCCTCGTGAAGGGCTCCTGCATGCGGTCTTCCGGCAGAATTTCGGCTGTACGCATATGATCATAGGCCGCGATCATGCCGGCGTGGGCGATTATTATGGACCCTTCGATGCCCAGAAGATTTTCCACGAGCTATGGGATGGCGCTCTGGAGTGCAAGATGCTTCCGATCGACTGGACTTTCTGGTGCTACAAATGCGGCGGCATGGCTTCCATGAAGACCTGCCCGCACGGCAAGGAAGACAGGCTCTTGCTCTCGGGTACTATGCTGCGCAAGGCGCTTTCTGAGGGCGGAGAGGTTCCGGCGGAATTCAGCCGTACGGAAGTTCTGGCTCTCCTGCGCGAGTATTATGCCAGCCTTAAAGACGAGGATAGAGTTGAGGTCAAGCTGCACGGCGCAGCCACCGGCGATGTAAAGAAAGACAAGAAATAAATTAAATCACGGTGTCTCGTTAGAAGATGGCAGAGACACATTACAGTTCATTAAGGAGGACTTAATGCCAAGCTATGTAATCCCTGAAAAGTGCGACGGATGTAAGGCACTTGATAAGACAGCTTGTCAGCATATCTGCCCGAATGACCTGATGGTGCTTAACAAAGACATCATGAAGGCCTATAATCGGGAGCCAGAGATGTGCTGGGAGTGCTACAATTGCGTTAAGATCTGCCCCACGCAGGCGATCGAGGTACGCGGTTACGCCGATTTCGTACCGATGGGCGCAACTGTTACTCCAATGAGAAGCTCAGATTCCATCCTCTGGACAGTGAAGTTCAGAAATGGCATGCTGAAGCGTTTCAAATTCCCGATCAGGACAACCTCTGAGGGCACCGCTGAGCCTGAAGGCGGTTATTCAACCGAGCCTGATCTCAACAGCGAAGTTTTATTCACCGAGCCTGACTCTATAGGCATGGATCAAATGTGGACCAAGTAAACAAAGGATAGGAAAAAGATGGCAGATTTCGAAACCAAAGAAATTACCACGGATGTGCTGATCCTGGGTGGCGGCATGGCCGCTTCTGGTGCTGCCGTTGAGGCCGCCTACTGGGCAAAGAAGAATGGCCTCCAGGTCGCTCTGGTGGATAAAGCAGCTATGGACCGCAGCGGCGCTGTCGCTATGGGCCTGTCCGCTATCAACCAGTATGTCGGCCTGAAAGACGGTCAGAATACCGTTAAGGATTATGTCGATTATGTTAAGAATGACCTGATGGGTATTGCTCGTGACGACCTGGTCGCCTCGATCGCCCGTCATGTCGACTCAACAGTTCATCTGTTTGAGAAATGGGGACTCCCGATCTGGAAAGACGAAGAAGGCGCCTATGTTCATGAAGGACGCTGGCAGCTCATGATCAATGGTGAGTCCTACAAGGTTATCGTGGCCGAGGCCGCCAAAAATGCTGTCGGCACCGATAATATCTATGAGCGTGTGTTTATTACCGAGCCGCTGGTTGCCGATGGCAGATGTGTCGGCGCGGTTGGCTTCTCGGTTCGTGAAAACATATTCTACGTTTTCAAAGCTAAAGCAGTCCTGGCCGCGATGGGCGGCGCAGTTCACGTCTTCAAGCCGCGTTCAGCCGGTGAGGGCCTGGGACGCGCCTGGTATCCGCCGTGGAACTCCGGTTCCTCCGCCTACTTCACGCTGAAGGCCGGCGCTGAGATGACCTGCCAGGAAGTCCGTTTCATCCCGGTACGTTTCAAGGATGCTTACGGCCCGGTGGGCGCATGGTTCCTGCTCTTCAAGAGCCGTGCCACCAACGCCCAGGGTGAAGCCTACATGGAAACCCGCAGGGATGAACTGGAGAAATGGAAACCCTACGGTCTGGTTAAGCCGATCCCGGCCAACCTGCGCAACTGGCTCATGATGCTCGACGTTATGGAAGGCAAGGGCCCGATCTATATGCGCACCGAGGAAGCGATCCAGAATATTGCCAAATCAGAAGGCGACGAGAAGGCCGCCAAGAAGAAACTGAAAGAGCTCGAAGCGGAAGCCTGGGAAGACTTCCTCGACATGACAATCTCACAGGCTATCCTCTGGGCTGCCACAAACACCGCTCCGGAAGAGAAGCCCTCAGAGATCGCCGCAGCCGAGCCCTACTTCATCGGCTCACACTCCGGCGCCTCCGGTGCCTGGGTTTCTGGTCCGGCCGATATCGCCCCCGAAGAATATCAGTGGGGTTATACCAACATGTCAACCGTGAAGGGTCTCTTCTGTGCTGGCGACGCCTCCGGCGCCTCCTCGCACAAGTTCTCCTCCGGATCGCATGCTGAAGGCCGTATCGCCGCTAAAGCAGCCTGCAGATTCGCACTCGATAATGCAGATATTCCTGAAGTTGATGCTGGCAAAATCGAAGAGATGAAGAAGACTATTCTGGCTCCGCTGGATAAGTTTGCTCAGAACAGCAAAGACTCATCCGATCCCGACATCAACCCGGCCTATATGAAGCCGAAGATGTTCATGTTCCGTCTGCAGAAGATTATGGACGAGTATGCCGGCGGTGTTACCGCTCAGTTCTCGACCTCCAAGGCCCAGCTCGAGAAGGGTCTGGAGCTCCTCACCTTCCTGAAGGAAGATGCCGAGCACCTGGCTGCAGAGGATCTGCACGAACTGATGCGTTGCTGGGAGAATGTCCACCGTATGTGGCAGGCTGAAGCGCATGTGCGCACAATCCTCGCCCGTGAAGAAACCCGCTGGCCGGGTTACTACTTCCGTTCCGATACTCCTCAGATGAAAGAGGACTGGGAAGTCTTCGTCAACTGCGTGTGGCACCCTGACAGCGGCGAATGGGAAATGAAGAAGGTTCCGATCAAGCGTCTGTTTGAATAAAAGACAACTCGCTTAGACTTCTTTGATAGAATAATCCTCCGGGAGAAACACTCCCGGGGGATTTCTAATTAAAGACAATCTAAGATGCAATTAATATTTGGATACAGTGCGTATAAAGGTGATGTTGATGACCGAAGAAAAAGCAGTCGATAAGACAGTCTGCCCGCATTGCGGGCACAAGATGAAGAAGTGGAAAGTCCCTCCCGAATCCACGTGGACCAATGAATACCATTGGATCTGTTTCAATGACGATTGCCCCTATTACAGAAAGGGCTGGAAGTGGATGGAGGAAAAGTACGAACAGCGGGCTTCCTACCGTCACAGCTATAATCCTGAAACCGGTCAGACCGGGCCGATTCCCGTCTGGTCGCCGAATGCTTTAAAAAGCGGAATATTGGAAGAGGATGAGGATGGCACAGAGAGAAATTCAGAAACTTAAAGAGACCATACTTAAAGAATACCCCCGCTTGAAAAAGGATGACAAATTCAAATTCGCATGTCACTCCGGAGTATCGTGCTTCAATGAATGCTGCGGTGATGTGAATATTTTCCTTACACCTTATGATGTGCTCAGGCTCAAGAATACCCTGGGAATATCGTCACAGGAATTTCTGGACAAGTACACTATCCTTCCGATCGATCAGAACCAGAGATTACCGGTGGTGCTGCTCAAGATGCAGGATAATGAGAAGAAGACCTGCTATTTTGTATCGAAAGAAGGATGTACAGTTTATGAAAACCGTCCCTGGGCCTGTAGAATGTATCCCCTGGGTCTGGCCTCACCCGGCGAACTGGCCGCAAATCTGAATGAAGAATTTTATTTCATTCTGAAGGAATCTGTCTGCAAGGGATTCAATGAGAACAGGGAGTGGACGGTTCGGGAATGGATCGAGGACCAGGGTATAGCGGAATATGATAAATTCGGCGAGATGTATAAGCAGATATACACGCACCCATATCTCGAGAAAGCTCCTGAGCTGACTCCCCAGAAAATCGATATGTTTTTCCTGGCCTGTTATAATCTCGACAAGTTCAGGGATTTCATCCTCCACAGCACTTTCCTGCAGAAATTCGATGTCGAGGATGATCTTCTGGAAAAAATCAAGACCGATGATGAAGAGCTGTTAAAATTCGGCTTCCGGTGGGTCAGGTTTGCGCTTTTTGGCGAAAAAACCATCGATATTAAGGATGACGTCAAAGCTATGGCCGAAAAGAAACTCGAGGAGAAGCGCAGGAAGACAGCCAAATAAAAAATTATTCCCGCATTTTTAAAGCAGCTCCATGACTGAAGCTGCTTTTTTATTTATGCTATTCATCTCAGTTTTATTTCGGAAAGGCCCTGTTCGAGGCGGGGCATCTCCTCGCTCTCCGAATATATCAGCGGGGTGGCATCCCTTTTTTCCCTGAGGTTATGCTCGATCACACCTCCCTCTCCCCCGGTTGGAATATTCCCGGATGCTGCGGCCAGAAGGATAAGTCCAAGCACAACACATCCGGCCGAGAACTTAACGATCTTCTTAAATCTTTCCAAAGAGGATTCCTCCAAACGCCAGATAGGCCGCAAATAAAGTCAGCACAAGGTTAAAACTCTGTCCGCAGATATACAAAAGAATCGGTTTGCCTCCCACAAGCTGACTTCCAAGATCTCGGAAATTTGACTCCAGGCCGATCGATACGAAGGCGATGCAGAACAGCCATCCGCGAATGGTCTTTGTTGATGCGCTAATAATTTCTGATTCAATATAATTCGAGCCGTAAATCGGTATGAGTACGAAGGAAAATACGATGGATGCTCCAATAAATCCCACAATGAATTTTGGGAAGCGGTACCAGATTTCCATGGCATTGGCACGGGGAGCATCGGCGGTGCGCTCGATTCTGAAGGCCCAATATACTGCCACAACGAAAGCAACCACGCCGATCAGAATATTCTGAATCATTTTGACCACCGCGGCGATTTTCTCGGCTTCCGCGCCCAGCATCGATCCGGCCGCCACAACCGCCCCGGTAGCGTCGATAGTACCGCCCATCCAGGCTGCACCGACAGCAGTTTTCATGCCCACCATCTTGATTGCAATCGGCATGAAAATCATCATCAGGACTGTGAATATCAGGGTCATCCCTACCGCCAGGGTGAGTTCATCCTTTTTGGCCTTGCAGGCGGCCGCTGTTGCAATTGCCGCCGACACACCGCAGACCGAGGTTGCCGCGGCAATGATTATCACCAGGGTCTTGGAAGCCATATTAAGAATTCGGGTGCCGAACAGGAACATGAAAATTATCACAGTCGGAGTTACCAGCCAGGCGACAAAAAGTCCTGGCGCGCCCAGAGCCAGAATTTTGCCAAAAAGAATTTCCGCGCCCAGAAGGACGAGCCCGGTTTTTATAAACATCTCAGTCCGCGCCCCGGTTAAGAGCCACCAGGGAGTGCCAATCGTATTGGAGATCAGGAGACCCAGGAGCAGTGCCCAGAAGGCATACCCCAGACCATAGGCCTTGATCACATTTTGATCGGAAAACGTATAGGCTATTATGGCCAGCACAAAAATCACGACATACCCGGCCAGGTATTCAAACGGATTATGTCCCATCGCCTTCACGCCGATTGCAGTCATGAGGCCCAGCGAGACCATCAGGAAAAGCAGTTTCAGAATTATATTGCTTTTAGCCACAGGCGGGCTGTGGTAAAGCTGGTCGATTGCCGACTTGTATTCAGGATCTGAAGAGAATTTCTGCATCTCACGCATCTGGCTCGCAGTCATCAAGCCCTTGTAAATCAGGACCCCTTGTTTTTCATCGTATTTAAGATGTTTTGAAAGCGGGCCCTCGATATTAAGATCGGCAGGCTTATTTTCGAGCGGGTAAACACGTTCATAGCTCTCGAACTGGTTTAGAGGATTTTTAACCCATTCCCCGAGTTTGGGAGCCTTGCCGGTAAAATGCAGAAGGGCAACTATGATTATAGCTGCACCGAACCATACCGCCCACCAATCCTCGCTTCTAATAAGTGATCTTAATCCGGAATTATTGCTCATCCATACCTCCCTTAAAAAGCAGGATTCCGGTATTAAGATATATATATTTAACCTAATAAATCAAATTGTTTTTGAGCGGTATGGTGTGGAGTTTCAGACTAACAGAGTTCCGCCAGTTGCTCAGAACCGGCGGATTGTGAATCGCGCAATTGGCGGACGGCAGGTCTGAGGACCTGCTGCAACAGGAAAGTAGCCGGCAGGAAAGGATCCCCGTCAAGAGCCGGATCTACGACCTGCCGGCACATAGCTTCGACCGCTTACATATAGTGCCGCCGGGAACCCACTCCGGGCGGGGTGATGTCGAATCCCCCATAGATTTAATCTACATGATCTTTTGGAGGCCCTTTTCCATTGCATCCAAGGTCACTTCCAAAATCTCTTTTGTATGCGAAATGGTCAGAAATCCGACTTCATAGCCCGAGGGAGCGAAATAGAAGCCCTGTTCCAGCATGGCATGGAAGAACTTGGCATAGAGTTTTATTGATTCTGGAGTGATTTGCTTGCCTTGAGTAGGAAGATCGCCTTCGGCAAATGAAAACCAGAAGATCGAACCTTTCCTGGCAATATTCATAGGATAGCCGTTCTTCGTTATGATTTCCCTTATATTATCTTCCCAGAATTTCCCAATTTCCTCCAGATATTTCCATGAATCATATTCGATTAGATAAGACAACACGGCAATACCTGAAGACATTGCAAGCGGATTGCCAGACAAGGTCCCAGCCTGATAAACCGGTCCGAGCGGGGCAATCTTCTCCATGATCTCCCGTTTCGCTCCGAATGCTCCTACCGGAAGCCCGCCGCCGATGACCTTTCCAAAGGTC
The DNA here is from genome assembly GCA_011056555.1 of Candidatus Zixiibacteriota bacterium. GTDB lineage: Bacteria > Zixibacteria > MSB-5A5 > JAABVY01 > JAABVY01 > JAABVY01. The sequence goes on from DSEQ01000038.1 coordinate 11,491, forward strand.
ACTATATCCGGATCGATGCAATACATTTCTGTCGCCCCGCCTTTGCCGACACGGAATCCGGTGATAACCTCATCGACAACCAGAAGCGCATTATGCTTATGTGCTTTCTGCTGGAGGTGATGCATGAATTCTCGGGACTGTATCAAGAGGCCGTTGTTAGCCGGAATGCCCTCGACAAGAATGCAGGCGATATCATTGCCGTGCTTTTCAAAAAGCTGATCCAGCTTATCGGTATCATCCAGTGGGATATTATATGTGTTCTGCGCATTTCCTTCTGTCACACCTGCGGATGCGGGAAGGCCCAGAGTGGCGAGACCTGAACCCGCTTCAACCAGGAGATAGTCCACATGACCATGATACCCGCCCTCGAATTTTAAGACACTATCCTTCCCGGTGAAGCCTCGGGCAAGACGGACCGCGGACATGACAGCCTCGGTACCGGAGGATACAAAACGCACCATATCGATCTTCTTAAAATTGGACACTACAATATCCGCGAGCTGAACCTCGACCTCGGTGGGAATTCCGAAACTGGTACCTTTCTCGGCCTGTTTTTTGACAGCCTCCACGACCACCGGATGGGCATGGCCCATAATAGATGCGCCCCATGACTGGCAGTAATCGACATATTTATTACCATCGACATCATATATATATGTGCCCTCGCCGCGCTCCATAAAGATCGGCGTACCGCCCACCTGGCCGAAGGCCCGCACCGGCGAATTTACACCTTTGGGGATGAGACTGCATGCTTTCTCGAATAGTTTTTCCGATTTTTCAATTTTACTCATCGAACCACCTGTTCTTCAATAAATCACGGAGATGGTAAGTCAGTATTATGTCGGCGCCTGCACGGGTGATGGCGGTGAGATTTTCCAGAACGAGCGCCTTCTCATCAGCGAGGCCGGCTTTCACCGCCAGCTTTGCCTGCGAGAATTCACCGGAAACATTATAAGCCGCGACCGGCAGGTCGGTATTCTGTCTGAATAGTGATATTATATCCAGATAGGGCAGGGCCGGCTTGACCATGACAATATCCGCCCCCTCGTCGATATCCAGCCACAGCTCCTTCAAAGCCTCACGGCTGTTGCGGTAATCCATCTGGTAGGTTTTACGGTCGCCGAATGACGGTGCAGAGTCCGCCGCCTCGCGGAACGGGCCATAATAAGCCGAAGCGTATTTGGCGGTGTAAGCCATGATCAGGGTATTAATAAATCCCCTCGAATCCAGCGCCTCCCTGATCGCGCCAACGCGAAAGTCCATCATGTCCGACGGCGCTACAATATCGGCCCCCGCCTCGGCATGCACGACCGCCATTCTGGAAAGAGCATCAAGAGATGCATCGTTGTCAACATAATCATCCTTAATCAACCCGCAATGACCATGGTCGGTGTAAGCACAAAGGCAGATATCGCAGGATATCATCACATCATTCGCAAATTCTGTTCTCAATTTCCGGATAGCTTTCACCACGGGATTCTGCTTCGAGTATGCCATAGTGGCCCTGGAGTCTTTCTTATCGCTCAGACCGAAGAGCATGACATTCTTTATACCAAGCTTGACGTCCTTTTCGATTTGCTTGACGAGTCTATCGGCAGTATGCCTCTCGATACCGGGCATCGATTCTATTTTCTCAATCTTATTTTTTCCGGGGATAACAAAATAGGGCTGGATCATGCCGGGAAGGTTAAGGCGCGTTTCCGCAGTCAAGTCACGGATTAATTGCGCTGACCTCAGCCTTCTGGGACGAATGTTCGAATTATCTTTTAAAGCACCTGCCATAACCACTCCAGATTTGAATTGGGAAGTTCCCAGTCAACCTTATAGCCCGATTTCTTAATCTTTTCCGATGTCCTGGGGCCGATTGATATTATGATACTATTTTCAGGTAAATCTATCTTATCGAATGTGTATTCAGCCGCCAACGGGCTGGTGAAACAATAATATGCAACTTCTCCGGGATTGACATCGGGAAGATTCTCTTTTTTTTCGGGAATCGATTCATAGATTTCGAACCTCCTGACATGCCATCCGGCATCGCCAAGCACTCTTTGGAGATCGTGCCCGGCTTCCCGGGCGCAAGGGAAAAGGGCCTTGCCCTTCCTGTAATCAAGCAGATGGGCGCCCAACCCCGCACCAGTGGAAATATGGGAAACGATAATCTCGGAATCGGGGAAGGCTTCACTGCAGGCCTCCGCGGTTTTCACTCCCACAGTGGCGATTTTTTTATGAGAGTATTTTTCCGGAGCAATATCACTGTCCTCCAGAATCTCCTTGAAGAACTGGACCGCATTGGCGCTGGTTAGAATTATATATTCATAAGCCTCAAATTCCTGCTCGATATCGATCCATTCCTTCTCATCAAAATTTTTTCTTAAGCTCTGGACCGGATATGGAATAAGCTCTATATCCTTTGCGGCGAGCTTTTCACCCAGCTCATCCGTCTTTTCCGAGGGACGGGTGATCAAGAGTTTCCGCGGGAGATCTTTGGAGCGCCCCTTAAAATTCAAAAGATCAGAAATCTCAGTCGATTTAATGTATGCGTAACTTTCTTCAACCAGTTGATCAAAGTCTTCCGAGCTTATCTTAGCACGAAGATATTTTTCGGTTTTATCGGGAAGCAGGTAGGACCAGAAGACCGTCATCACCCAGCCTTCTTCTGCTCTGGTGAGATTCGCTCCCAGGGGGAGATGACATCCGCCGCCGCACAGGAGCAGAAGTCTTCTCTCGGCATCAACGGCCGATTTGGTATCAGCATGATTTATCTTTGCCGCCCTGCTTGCCACATCATAATCTTTGATCCGTGTTTCAACCGCCAATGCACCCTGAGCCGGGGCAGGTACGAATTCATCTCTCTTCAGCACCCGCAGCTCCAGATCGTCAATCTCCACCCCGACTCGCTTGAGCCCGGCGTAAGCGATAATTATCGCATCATATTCGCCCTCCCGCAGTTTCTCCAGGCGCGTGGTCACGTTTCCGCGAAGATCCTTGACCTTCAGATCCGGCCGCAGCGCCCTGATCTGGGCCTTCCGCCTGATTGCGCTGGTACCGATAGTTAACCCCTCATTCAGGTTCAAGGGCCGGGAATCATCAATATTCTCAGTCCTGGTAAGCAGCGCCTCCGAGGGATTTTCTCTTTCGGCGATAGCGACGACATCGATTCCGGGAGGTTGCTGTATCGGTAAGTCCTTAAGAGAGTGCACGGCAATATCAGCGCGGCCGTCAAAAAGAGCCTGCTCTATCTCTTTGGTGAAGAAGCCCGCACCTTTGACCTCTGAGAGCGGTTTATTCTGGATAACATCACCCGCAGTCCTGACCACCATAAGCTCCGCTTCCAGACCGGCCTTCTCCAAAAGCATATCCCGTATCATTCCCGACTGGCGCATGGCCAGCCTGCTTCCCCTTGTCGCTATCTTCAACATGGTTACTTCTTTTGATAATATTGAACTATCTGATTTATCAAGTCAGGTATTGAATGCCTGGTTGCCTCCAGTTCGACCTCCATTTTGTATTTCCTGACCACTTCCGATGTGGTCGGGCCAATAGTCGCTATTTTCGATTTTGCGGCAAGTTCCAGGGCCTTATCATGCCCGAGAATATTCACCAGACCGTCAACCGATTTCCCGCTCGAGAACATTATCATGTGGGGAGGATGCATGAAAAGCCTTTTGATTTCATTCTCCCGCCAGTCTGCATATTCGGTCTTATATAACGTCAGGGGATGGACCTCTGCTCCGCCCTTTTTCAGAATTTCCGCAATATTATCATGCGGCAGCTGACCGCGCACCCTGATCAGCTTTATCTTATGTACTTCGATATCCTCGCACATTTGCTGTGCGAATTTCACCATACCGGAAACAGAGGGAGCATAATCCGGCTGATAGCCGAGATCTCTCAAAGCCCGCAGGGTGCCATGCCCCGCCGCTGCTATAGCATAACGTCCCACCAGACGCAGATCGATCTGTTTTGATTTCAGGTAGCCGAAGAAGTAGCGCACGCCGTTCTCACCGGAAAAGAAAAGCCAGTTATCTTTGCCGCCGGATCTAATAAATTTCTCCCAGCCCTCTTTATCATCATTATATCTGGTTTTGATGGTGGGGTATGCGATCACCTCCGCGCCCATATTGCGGAAGAGCTGGTAAATCCATCTGGACTGGTCGGCCGGACGGGTGATCATAATGCGTACGCCGGAAAGCATCTTGCGATTATACCATTCCAGCTTTTCGGACAATGCGGCCACCTCGCCAATAATGAATATTGCCGGAGGATTAACATTCTGTCTTTCCGCTTCCGCGGGTAAATCCTCCAGGCGGGCCCGCACCACCTTCTGAGTTGAGAAGCAGCAGCGTTCGATCATAGCCGCCTCGATTCCGGGAGGCATCCCACCCTCGATCAATTTTTCAACCACGGTTGGAAGCTGTCTTACGCCCATGTATCCGATGACAGTACCCTTCTTGACTTTTCCGACCCAATCCCAATCCACGAATAAATCATGATCGGCGGCGCCGTGCGCGGTGAGCAAAAGTATGGCGCTGGACATATCCCTGTGGCTGGGGGGAATTCCGGCTGAGGCCGCGGCGGCAAGCCCGGCGGTAACTCCGGGGACAACTTCGAAATCGACGTCATTTTTCCTGAGATATTCCGCTTCTTCCCCGCCTCTTCCGAAGACAAACGGATCGCCTCCTTTTAAACGGGCGACATTTTTGCCCTGTCTGGCATGTTCAACCAGCAGCTCATTGATTTTTTCCTGGGGAAGAGTGTGTGCGCTGGCAGATTTTCCCACGTAAATTTTTTCTATGTGCGGAGGCGCCGTCACGATCAATTCATGAGGGATCAGGTTGTCATAGATAATTACATCGCAGGAGCTGAGCAGGCTGCTACCCCTGATTGTAATCAGGTCCGGATCGCCCGGCCCCGCGCCGATGAGATAAACTTTGCCCTTCTTTTTGCTGTTTTCAGCCATCAATTAAATTTCTTCCAGACTGTCCAGCAGTTTATTATAATATTCTTCGGCCGCATGTTCATCATGCTGGCGCAGTATTTCCATCCAGTTGACATCCAGAAAACGCTTGAAGCATTCAGCTTTGAGGTCCTCACGATCCTTGAACTTGCGCAGGACATACTTGCGGTATTTACCGGCCAGTTCCCCTATAAAGACCCATTCCTCGGTAAAAGCATTTTCCATGATCTGCCTCAAGAATGCTGAGAGAAAGGGCGACTTGCCGGCCGTTGAAACCGTGAAGGTTATCGGACCGCGTCTCAATATTGAAGGAAAGATGAAGTCACAGTGCCCGGGGTCATCAACAACATTTATCAGGATATTGCGTTTTTTGCATTCTTCATAAATTTCTTCATTTAATTTGCTGTCATCAGTCGCCGCGATAACATAATCCATGTTTTCCAGGTCAGAGGTCTCATATTCTTTTTCTCGCAAAATCAGCAGCGAGTTCTTTTCCAGTTCGCGTATCTTTTGATCCGGTTCCCTGGCGACCACAGTCAGGTGGGTGCCGCGTGGAACAAGCAGGTCGATTTTGCGTGCGGCAACCTTGCCGCCCCCCACCACCAGAAAATTTTTATCTTCAAGGGCAAGGTTTACCGGAAGGTATTCCTCAATAGAATGTTTCACAGTTTCTAATGTCCTTTCTTGCAGCGTCGATTTGTAGTTAGCAAACGATCTATCAGGCGTTTTGAAAATTCCTCGATCTTCTTTGTAGTATCATCATCCAGCTCTCTGGTAATCTCGGCCAACTCCTCGCGTCGAATTCTTTCCAGCTCATGCTCTACGCGCATGACCAGCGGCTCGCTTTTGGCATGTTCGTACCAGTACCCGAATTCGGCGAGCTTGCGGTTGATTATCTCCTCGGCCTGCGGGATAGCGTCTTCCCTGCTTTTCTGGGTCTCTTTCAAATAGAAATCAATATCTTCGAGGTCGAAGATCTTAATCTTGTCCCTGTGATCGGGAAGCGGAACTGTATCTCTTGGAATGGCCATGTCCATAATTATCATTTTCCGGCCATTGCTGTTTTCCACTGCCGGGAGGAGATTGGACTCATCCAGAATCGGTTCCGGAGAACCGGTGCATGTAATCACCACCTCAGAGGATTTAAGGAGTTTGTCAAGTTCGGACATGGCGTGTCCGGACCCGCCGTATTTTTCGGCCATCTCGAGCGCTTTCGATTCGGTGCGGTTGGCGAACATGAAATTGCTGTAGCCGGATTTATGCAGGGCGGTGGCGGCGATGTGAATCATCTGATTTACGCCGATAAAGAGTATGGGTATCTCCTTATTGCCGTTAATCTGGTTTTTCAGGAGGCTGACTGCCGCTCCCGAAACAGAGCTTGCCCCTTCGGTCAGGCTGGTCTGGCTGCGGACCAGTTTTCCGGTCCTGAAGCTGAGGTGGAACAGGCGGTGGATAATCTTGCCGGCGGTTTTGAGCATGCAGGCCGAGCTGTACGATTCCTTGATCTGGCCGAAGATCTGCGATTCGCCCAGAACCATGGAATCCAGGCCCCCCGCGACCTTGAACAGGTGCTCGACTGCCAGAAGCTCCTTTTTGACATAGCATTTCGGTTCCAGATATGAGATATCCAGCTTGCGGAAATTGCGGTAGAAATTCTTGACCACATTAAAAGGCTCCACCCCGGCTTTCAGCACAAGATAGAATTCCACCCGGTTGCAGGTCGAGATCGCCACCGCCTCGTAGACATTCTCAAAGTTGGCCAGCTCCAGATGGGCGCTTGGAATCTCGTCATGCCCCAGGGCCAGGGGCGCCCGTTCCTCGATCGTCGCAGTGCGATGATTGAGGCCGCAAACTGCCAGATACCAGCTTTCTTTATTGTCGCAATCTATACACTTTCGAGTCATAATATACCATTTTTATCGACGTTCTAAAATATACGAATAAAAGCGGCTGTCAAGCTAATGATTTTACCGCCAATGTGGTACCTCCGGCGATATACGAAATATGCTCAAAACCGGCAGTCCTGAGAATGTGGGAGGCTTGATGCGAGCGCATGCCCCGATGGCACAGGATCACAATTCGTTTTGACTTTTCCAGGTTCTGGAGGTTATCCGCAAGGTCATTCAAAGGTATATGTACAATATTCTTAGCTTTGAACGGAATCGCCTCCACCTCCTCCGGCTCACGCACGTCGAGAAGGATGAAATCTCCCTCGGAATAGTCGCCCCCGGGACTTTCCTGCTCCAATCCGTGCTCCAGCGATTTGGCGATAGCTCCCAGATGATAAAGGGGATCAATCGCTTCCGAATAGGGCGGGGCGTAACCATGCTCGAAACAGAGCAGATCATCGATCCTGGCTTTCTTCTGCAAAAGAGAGGAGAAGACATCGATTCGACGTACAACATCACCCTTGCCCACAGCCTGAATCCCGAGCAGGGAATGATCTTCCGGATTAAATACCATTTTCAGGGAAATCGGTTTGCTTTCGGGGTAATAATCCGGTTTATCGACAAAGCTGCCCCATACCGAGTTGGCATTCATCCCGGCCTCATCGGCGGCCTGTTGATTCAGCCCAACCGAACCGACATTGAGGTCAAAAACTTTGACCATAAAGGCGCCCAAAACACCTGGAAATTTTTCCTCTCCTCCGGCGATATGCTCGGCGATAATCCGTCCGTGGCGATTGGCCAGCGAGCCTAAAGGAATATATATCGGATTACCGGTGATTTGATGGGTCAGCTCGACAACATCCCCCCCGGCGTAGATTTCCGGATCGGAGGTCTGCATATATTCATTTACTTTGATTCCTCCGCTCTGGCCCAGTTCCAGACCGACTGCTTCCGCCAGATGTGAGGCCGGATCGACTCCCACACACAAGAACACATAATCAACTTGAAGCTGCTTATCATTTGAAAGAATGACCTTCACCTTATCATCATCGAGCTCAAAATCAGTCACGGCGGTATTTAGATAAAGCTTGACATCATTAGCCTCCATCTCCTTCGCCACCGGAATGGCCATATCCTCATCCAATGCATAGGGCAGAAGCTGTGATTCCATTTCCACCAGGGTGGTCTCGATGCCCCACAGGCTGGCGGTTGCCTCCGCCATCTCGCAGCCGATGAATCCGCCTCCTACGACGAGTGCGCTGCCGATTTTACCGGTTTGCGCCAGCTTGCGAAAATTCCGGGCATCATCCGGGCGGGTAAACGGAGTAATCCGGTCTGTTTTCGGGATATCTACGGGCAATTTTGTGGGAGTGGCGCCGGTGGCTATTACCAGCTTGTCGTAGCCGTGATCGCGGCTGTCTCCGGTTCTCAAGTCCTTCACCTTCACCTTTTTCTCTTTGCGATTGATTTCAATTACTTCAGATTCTGTAACGGCATTAAAGCCTTTGCTTTTTCGGAAGTAATCAACGTCGCGGACGACATTATAGGAAGTCTCCGTCAGTGCCCTGAATGAATCGACATCACCTGATGCAAAGTAGGGCAGCCCGCAGGTGGCATAGGAAAGGTCCTTTTCTTTTTGAAAGAGCGTAATTTTCAAGTCCGGTTTTCGTCTAGCCAGTGTGGCTGCAGCCTTACATCCGCAAGCCACCCCGCCAATTATAACAACATCCGATTTTTCCATTGTCCATATCCTTTTTTAAAAACAATGCCGGAGAAGATGAGTTCTTGTCCGGCACTTAGAATCTATTTTATAAAATCTCCCTACTTCGTTCCAACCGCCTTCGTTTCGAGCGGGCGCACCCTGTCGTAGGTTACCTCGCCCCGAACAGTCAGCGCAACTTTGTAGAACACAGTGACCAGCAGCGCCCCCACCGCGTAAATCGCTATAGTGATCATAATCTCCGGGAAGGTCGGTTTATAAGATACAACCTCTCCCAATACCGAGGGCACAAAGCCGGTTATGATCAGGCCGATGCCCTTGTCGATCCAGAGGCCGATAAATACCGCCACGCAGGTCACGGGCAGAAGCTTGAAATTATAGCGGAACTTCGGCACAATCAGCATCACCAGGGCGAAGATCGAAAGCACGACCGAGGTCCACATCCAGGGCACCAGGTTGGCATTGCCATCAAGCCCAAAATACATGTATTTGAAATGGGCGACATGCTCAGGCATGGCGGAATAGAATGCGGTGAAGAACTCCATCAGCACGAAGAAGACATTGATGATCATGGCGTAGGTGACGATCACGGTGAGCTTCTTGATGGGTTCGTCACCCACATGGAATTTCGTAATTTTTCTCATGAGCAGGACCAGCAGAATCAAGAGCGCAGGACCGGCCGCAAAGGCCGAGGCCAGAAATCGGGGCGCCAGGATAGCGGTCATCCAGAACGGCCTCGCTCCCAGACCGGCGTACAAAAACGCCGTGACAGTATGGATCGAAACGGCCCAGGGGATGGAAAAGACAATCACCGGCCTGATCCACCCGGGAGGCGCGATGCCTTTGCGTTCAGCGCCCAGGGTTACGATACTGATAACAATATTCAGAATAAGATATCCCGACAGCACCACTGTATCCCAGAACAGCATGGAGTTGGGACTGGGGTGCAGAAAAAGGTTGAACATCCTGGAGGGCTGACCGATATCCACCACCACAAACAACATGCACATGATAACAGAACTGATAGCCAGGAATTCCCCCAGGATCGTAATCTTGCCGAAGGCCTTATAATTATGCAGATAGTAGGGCAGTACGACCATAACAGCCGAGGCCGCCACACCTACCAGGAATGTCAACTGGGCGATATAGAATCCCCAGGTAACATCACGCGACAGACCCGTTATTCCCAAACCCTCATGATACTGCTTGAGGTAAAACAGAAACCCGACGAATATTACCGCGAGCAGGAAAAAAACCCAGGTCCAGTATCTCTTACTTCCTCTTAATGCATTCTCTATCATGGGCACCTCACACTAAATAATAGACTTCGGGCTCAGTCCCGAGTTCGGGTTTACGTCTGATTGAGAATCTATCCTGAAGCGCCTTCCTGACTTCCGATTCCGGATCCTCCAGATCGCCGAAAATCAAAGCGCCCTCTTTGCAAGCTTCCACGCAGGCGGGCTTCTGCCCTTTCGCCAGGCGCAGTTCGCAGAAGGTACATTTCTCTACTACCCCCCGGGTGCGTGTCGGAAAGTCCGGATTGACTTCTTTTATATGCGGACGGGGATCTCTCCAGTTGAAGCTCCTGGAACCGTAGGGACAGGCGACTACGCAATAGCGGCAGCCTATACATCTATGCCAGTCCATCATCACGATCCCGTCCTCCTCACGCTTCCAGGTGGCCTTGGTGGGGCAGACCCTGGTGCAGGGAGGATTATCGCAATGATTACACAAAAGCAGCGCGGGTCCCTCGGTGATGCTCTCTTCCAGGTGCTCGTGTTCCATGCTGTGGAAGGCATGATGAAATGAATCTTTCCAGATCCACTTGATTTCGTCCTTACGATTATCGAAATCGGGAACATTGTGATACAGGTGGCAGGCCTGGACACAGTCCCTGCAGCCTTCCTGGCTATGGCACTTTTTCAAATCGACTACCATAGCATATCTCCTGGTTCCGGCTTCAGCGGCTTTTTTCCGGGGAGTTTGGGGGCTGGCCAGCCCATCGATAGAGGCGCCCCCGGCTATCCCCAGTATGGTCAGGCCGGATACCTTCATGAATCCTCTTCTATCTATACCCATCACTCAAACTCCTTTGGATCGACGTGACAATCCCAGCAATAGGGCACCACTGCCAGATAATCATGACAGCGGTCGCAGAAATTGGCCTTGCTGGCATGGCAGCCCAGGCATGTTCGGGTTAGGCTCTTCTCGATCGTGCTGTCAAGGGTCATCGACCGGTACCATCGGTCATCTTCACGCACAACTTCATCGCGCCAGTCATCCAGAAGAAACATATGCGTTTCTTTCATCAGAACACTGTCGATTATGCAGTTTTCGCCTCTGGCGGCCTTCTCCAGCACGGGCATCTCCCCCGTCTTACCGCCCGCTACCGCATACCAGATCGGAAAGGCGGCAATCACGAGGAAGATCAGAAGACCAATTATAATTTTCCCGGTATTATGCATCCTCGCTCACCTCCTGTTCCTTCTTCTCTTCCTCTGCCTGCGCAACTCCGACCAGCGGTTCTCCCCGCAGGTCGGTGGTCCTCGGCTTTCCGCCCTTCATTACAAGGGCATTGCCAAGCATCTCATGCACTCCTCCGACCTCCACGCCGGGAACCCAGTACTCCAGAAGGGGCGGGAGAGTGGCTTTATCGATCGCACAGATGCAGAGCAGAATATTGACACCGTCTCTCTCATGAACGAATTTGGTGGCATTGGCCCTGGGGAAACCTCCCCGCAATCTCATCTCCAGATTTTCATCAGTACCGAGACCGGCCCCGGAACCGCAGCAGAATGTCTGTTCCTTAATCGTATTCTCGGGCATCTCGGTAAAATTGTTACAGCAGGCCCTGATAACGTAACGCGGCTCCTCGATCAGGCCCATGGCCCGGGCGGGATTGCAGGAATCATGGAAGGTCGGATGCCAGTGGTCATTTCTTGACTTGTCCAGTTTCAGCTTGTTATTTCGGATCAGGTCGGAGGTGAACTCCATGATGTGAACCATTTTGGTATTTCTGGCATTCTCGAATTTGGTTGCGGTTATGGGCGAGACCGGTTCCTCGAGGAAATCGGCCGGGCCATTTAACGTGTCCATGTACTGGTGAATCACGCGCCACATATGACCGCATTCCCCGCCCAGAATCCACTTCACGCCCAGGCGCTTGGCCTCGGCATAAATTTTGGCATTGAGACGTTTCATCATCTCATGCGAATGGAACAGCCCGAAATTACCGCCTTCAGAGGCATAGGCGCTCCAGGTGTAATCGAGGCCGATTTCGTGGAACAACGCCAGGTAACCGAGCAGTGTGTAGTAATGCGGTGAGGCGAAGTAATCAGCCGAGGGCGCCACAAACAGGATTTCCGCGCCTTTTTTGTTAATGGGAGCATCCACCCTGATTCCAGTAATTTCCTCCAGCTCATCGACTGCGAATTCAATACTGTCTGCGAAACCATGGGGCTGGATACCGAGGTGATTGCCGGTCCTGAAGCAGTTGGCGACGGGGGTGCAGATCCATTCGATATTGATGCCCACCAGATTCATGAGCTCCCGGCCTATCATGGTGATCTCGGCCGTGTCGATGCCATAAGGACAGAACACTGAACAGCGGCGGCATTCGGTGCACTGATAGAAGTAGTAGAACCATTCCTTGAGCACATCAACCGTCAGTTCCCGCGCACCCACCATCTTGCCCATAAGTTTGCCGGCCATGGTGAAGTCTTTGCGGTAGACCGAACGCAGGAGCTCGGCACGCAGCACGGGCATATTCTTGGGATCTCCGGAGCCGATGAAAAAGTGGCACTTATCGGCGCAGGCTCCGCAGCGAACGCAGATATCCATAAAAAGCTGCAGGGAGCGGAACCTTTTGATTCTTACCCTCAGGCCCTCCAGTATAATTTCTTTCCAGTTCTCCGGCAGCTTCCAGTCTTCATCAGTCGGGGACCACTTTCTTGGATTAGGAAGATCCAGATATTCCAGATTCTTGGCAGGAGCAGCATAGTTCCAGGTACCCCTCCTGAACTCGACTGTCGGATCAAACCAGGTCTTTTTCTTTGGTTTGTAATCGATGCCGCCGGCTAACTCTTCCGGTGATATAATTTTTTCAGCCATATCTATTTTTCCTTCTCCAACGGCATACCGGCCGCCTTCATTACATCTCTAAACTCATCTTCCCACTCTTCGTATGTATGTGTCTTGACAGGATAATTCCAGGGATTAACATGTCTCTCTTCACGGTTGTTGTTGGCCATATTGCGGGTAGGAGACATAAATATGCCGCCCATGTGCATGAGCTTGCTGAACGGGAAATAGCCGAACAGGACAGCCACGAAGAACAGGTGAATATAAAACATCACACCGATCGTCTCCGGCACAACCGGATGGAAACTGACCAGACCCATCGCGAGCTGTTTGACATCGACGATGTCCGCCCGAAATCCTGTATAACGCATCAGAATCCCGCTGGCCGCAATCGAAAGAATCAGGAACAGCGCGAAGTAGTCGGAGCCAAGCGATATATATCTGAGTTTGGGATCGTAAAGCCTGCGCAGGAAAAGAAATGTGACCGCTGCCACGATCGCAACATTAGTCAGATATATGATGGGCAGTCCGATCTGGAAAAAGCCATCCAGCGCCTGCAGGCCGCTGACGAAAAACGGCGCCGGCTCCGCAAAGAAACGGAAATGGCGCAGCAGAATTATCAGAAATGACCAGTGGAATACAAGTCCGGCGGCCCACAGCCATTTGCTGGGGCCATAAACCAGTTTGGGTCCCTCTCTCAAATCAGCTTTGGTATTTCTGAACAGGGAACGGAAAAAGAGCACCTCCAGAGCCATCCTTCCAATCACCCCCCAGGTGTTGTGCGGCGCTTCCAGGCTGGAGCTTTTGATCCAGGGGTGGGATTTTTGCTGTCCGCACGTGGTGGTGATCTTGAAAGGAACTGCAGAGCTTGCCCATCTGACAATGCGGTAAACAAAACCGATTAAGAACATGGCTATGGCCGCATAGGGTATAACAACCCCGAAGACATAGTTCAGTCCCAGGACCTCCGTGCCAATGATAGGTATGAGGAGCAAAACTATGATCATTAATAATGCAAAAAGGGCGCTCATCTATGAAGACCTCCCTTCAACGAATATCTATCCAACGCCGCCATTGGGATTATTATTATTTTCAGCTTCATCGCTTTTTCTCTGAGATTTCTCGAACAGTACAGCAGAACGATCCCTTACTTCCTTCAGCCTGATTCTGTTGATCTGCTCGCGGCAGTTCACGTAAACATCAAATGCCAGAAAAGTAAGTCTGTCTATTTTGATCTCGAAGTCTATCAGCTCTCTTATTATCCCGGGCTCCTCTAATTTCTCCGCACAGGCTTCTTTCAGTATGTCTTTCAGGAGATACATGAAATTGACCGCCTGCGAGGGGGTGAAATCCTGCACTGAACGCACCCGCACGAAATTATCCATTGACTCCATCATTTCAACGGCTTTGACATTTTCGATCAGGCCGTTCAGGATAGTCTCGGTTTCGCGTTTGATGCAGGCCCCGACAGGATTGTTGAATCTATCCCTCTCGCCCTGAAAAAACTTTCTGGAATCGGGGTGATACGATTCAAAAATTCTGTTCTGCCAACTTTTCAGGATTTCAGACTTTTTTTCTCTGACGATATCAATGAACATAAATCAGATTGAGTCAGGTTACAATTTCATCTTGTTTCCGGTTCAGCCGGGCAGGCCGGAAGAATCGGAAAACATATAGATTCCAAAATCAGATTATATAATTTTCCTTCTGCCATCAAAGTTTTGAGATGATTGTAACTATTGCCAAATTAACAGGATAAACCTTTGTTCTGCCATCTCATATCAAATTTTCTATATAGCAAATAGCCCCTTTTAAATCAAGTAAAATTGTTACTAAATTCACAAAGCTTGTTAAAAAAATAACAATTTTACTCAAATATTATACGCTCTATTGGAAGCCCGAATTTGGTGGGTTATGATATCATAATCAGATATTATTTGCGGCTTTTTCCTGCAAATCTGCACAGTTACAAGTAGTTTTGCAGTAATTGTGTGCGATGCTTCTTGTAGGGCTATTCGATGGGACTGTTTCCGGGCAGATCGCCTGCCGCTTCTTCTTTTACAGGGCACTCTCTCGGAAGTTTAACTATAAATGTACTGCCCTGACCCGGTTCTGATTCAATATTGATCATTCCGCCATGCGTTTGAGCGATTTTGTTGGCAATGAACAGCCCCAGGCCGGTGCCCCCCGCACCCTTGGATGAAAAGAACAGGCTGAAGGCCTTCTCACGGGTCTCCTGGCTCATACCGATGCCATTGTCGGATATTTTGAAATGAATATCAGCATTGTTTCCGTTGACCTCGAACCTGACAAAATGCGAATCACGCGTCTTTTCAACCCTGCAGGCATCTATCGCATTTTCCAGCAGATTTACGAATAATGATCTTGCCGAAAGCCGGTCGGCCTCGAATTTCCCGACCCCGTCGCTGATCTCGTAACTGAAATCGATATTCAACCTGCGGGCCTTCTCGGTCATTAAGGTGCAGACATCCTCAATCAGCGTGCGCACAGAAATAATTTCCCATTCCGGCTGACGTTCCTTGGCGTAATAGAGAATATCCATCACCATTGAACGAATGCGATCCAGATTCCGGAGGGCCATTTCCCAGCCCTGGTCGATGCGTTCGCGGTCATTCTTTTTCAGCCCCGAATTGACCAGGTAGATGCCCCCATCCAGGCCGCTCAGAAGTCCCTTGATGCTGTGTGAAATAGAACCGATTAGCAAACCTACAGCCGAAAGTTTATCCTGCAGAGAGCGAATCTGAGTAATATCGGCAGTCATTTCCACCACTTTCTCGATCTCGCCCTCGGCGTTGCGTATCGGCGCGGTGCAGACCAGGACATTCATCTGTTCATTATGGCGGGATGTGACCACTTCTTCATGCATCCGGATTTCGCCATCCTCGAAGGTCTCCTTAACGATACAGGGAAAACAGGCCTTATCCCGATGCTTGTAGACCTTGTAGCATTTGTCCCCATAAGATGTACCGAAGGCCTCGCGATGTAGACGGTTGGCCTCGACTATGCGCAGGTCGCGATCCTGAATCGAGATATAGCAGGGCACCTCCTCAAAGAGCAGCTTGTACTTTTCCTGGCTTTCCCGAAGCTGCCCCTGCAGGAGCTTTTGTTCCGTTATATCTGTCGACATTTCCATGACCGCGTCGATCTCGCCGCCGCCGTTGTAAATCGGAGTGGTATAGACCACAACGGCAATGGCCTTTCCATCCTTTGTACGCACCCATTCCTCGCTCTTATGCGGATGGCCGTCCCGGAAAGTGCGTTCAACCGGGCAGTCCTCGCATTTTTCAGGGCGATGCTTGTATACCTGGTAACAGCACCGCCCCTCGTAGTCACCGAACTCCTGTTCGAACCTTTTATTCGCATTTATTATTCGGTATTCTCTATCCTGCACCGTAAGAAAACACGGCATAGATTCAAAATAATTTTGATATGAATCTTTCATAGGTTATCACCGCTTTTATTTCTTTACTTTCTGTTTGATTTCCAGGATCTTTCTCACGTTGCGCATGAGCGTCTCCTCGGAAATAGGCTTGTCGACATACCCATTAGGCGGAGGAACACTGCGGTCGTAGATCAATTTTCTCAATTCCGGCTGGCCGGTTATAATGCATACCGGTATGGATTCCAGGGCAGGATCCCTGCGCATTGCCTCAAAGACTTCCTTGCCGTCCTTGCCCGGCATGGTAATATCGAGAGTAATCAGATCGGGGGATTCCCTGCGGGCGACCTCCAGGGCCTCATTTCCGTCAAAAGCAGTTACCACTGAGGCGCCGTGATCCTCCAGTATGGCCGAGGCAAATGATACAAAATCCGGCTCATCATCAACCACAAGGATTTTGTATCCGTCCAGCGGGCCGGCAGAGACTGCGGGCACTTTTTCGACCGGCACGAGGACTTCCTTTTCGGGTATAACCAGGGCCTCGGCAACCAGATTGACAAGCTGAGTTACTTTCATGCCCAACTTGTAATGCTTGATTAAATCCGACAGGCCGTCCACACAATTATGGCATGAAGTTGCCACATAAGAGGCGCCTGTGGAGGCCAGCTGATCAGCCTTGATTTTCGCCGATTTCAGTCTCAGCGGAGTGTATTCGGCCATCGACATAGCGCCGCCCCCGCCGGTGCAACAGAAATTTTCTGCCCGGTTTGGATACATCTCGCGAAAATCCTCTATCACCAGGTTCAGAAGCTCCCGGGGTTCCTCAAACAGGCCGCAGCTGCGGGCATTATTGCAGGAATCGTGGAAGGTCACCGGCTCGGTGTTTCTGGATTTATCGACTTTGATCGCGCCCTCATGGATATACCTGAGCATCGTTATGACGGAGCTTTCCATCTCGAAGCCGAGGTCATACCCGGCCCAGTTCTGACCTTCACAGCGAGTGGACCGATATCCGTGCCCGCATTCAGAAATGACCAGCTTTCTACCGCGCAACTCCTCGACTTTTTCATACAGCCGCCTGGCGACCGCACCGCCCAGGTCATCATCACCCGAGAAGAGGCCAAAATTAGTCATATCCCATCCCTCTGAGGGCATGGTCCAGTTGGCGCCAGCCGCGTAAAATATCCTGGCGGCATCCGAGATAGTACGAGGGTCATATTTGACTTCACGCGGATTTATAGAATAAACTATGTCAGCGTCTTTCTTGTCGATAGGAATAGCGGCCCGAGGATCACCCAACTCGTCAACCAATTCTTCAGACAACCATTCGAGGGTATCCAGGTAATCTTCTTTCAAGACACCCATCTGGTTCCCGATCTCCCATTGATCTTTGCTGACCACCGCAACGCCCTCGGGCATAATCCCGACAGAAACCAGGAGGCCGCGGGCCATGCGGTTAAAAGTTGCATAATCGACGCCCATCGGGCAGTTGATACTGCAGCGGCGGCAATTCGTGCATTTGCCGAAGACCGTGTCCTTCAATTCCTCCAGTTCCTCGTCAGTATAGACTGATTTGGCATTCACCCACCAGGGAATTACACGGCCGGTCCAGTCGAAATGCCTCTTGAACAGCTTTCTGATTTTATCCGCCTTGTATGCAGGGGCATAAGTCGGATCACCCGGATTGGCCAGAACATAATGACAGGCATCGGTGCACATGCCGCAATGGACACAGGCAGCCAGAGAGGCAACCATTTGCCGGTTGAGCTTGTTGCCCATCCGATCAAGAACTTTTTGTGCTTTATATGAGCGCGTAGCTTTCATCATTTCCTCCACTTGTCGATCTTTGCTGTACTCATTTAGCCCCTCACTTCCCGGGGATAGTGCTTTACCGGATAAACGCCCCTCTTGCCCAGAGTTTTTCCGAGATAGTATCGTGTGAAGGGGTAATAAAGATAATGCGATATCTTGCTGAAGGGGACATATATGAGGAAAAATGCCGTCATAAAGAAATAGATCAGCAGAATGGTCTCGCCCTTAGCAGTATTGTTGGGCACCGCCCAGAAAGCAAAAAAGAACCAGACCGTAAGAAGCACTAGCGAAAAATAATCATCCGGCGAACTGATGGCTCTCATGTATGAGTTTGAGACCCGCCTGATGATACGATACAACCCTACCAGAAAAGCCAGCCCGATAACAACCTGAAGAAGCAGAACCAGGGTCTCAGAATTCAGCAGATGCGGGCCGTACGGTATTACAAAAGACAGTCCGATGGCTGCCACCACCCCCAGATGGAATATCACAAATTGAAAATACAGAAAGATCTTCCGGCGCGAGCTTTCCATCGCCCAGGGCATGGCTACATTGAACCAGGAATAGATGATCCCCTTTCCCGGTGAAGTATTTCCGTTTCCGGTATCGGCTTGACGTTCCTTTCCGGCCTTATAGTGCATAAGCCATATCAGGCGCCCTGTGTAAACAATCGCCATAATCAAAAGGGCAACTTCCTGCAGAGTGTGTTCGACAAAGTGAAGCAAATGGCTCATTTTGACTCCTTTATGCTTGCTGAATGCTGTTTAGCTTCTTTTGGAAGGGCAGATACTCCCTGGTATCCAGGAGACAGATAATTACCTCCTGGATTCTTGACCCGTTCTGGAGATAGTCCTTGATTGTCGATAATGTGAGCTCGGCGCTTTCTTCCAGGGGCACACCATAAAATCCCGCACCCATAGCCGGGAATGAAACCTGCTTGATGCCCTGCTCATCCGCAAGTTTGAGAGCATTTATTATGGTTTTTCTCATTTTGTGTGGAAGTTCCTCTTCCTGGAATTTTGGCCCCACAGCATGAATTATTTTCCTGGCCTTCATATTCCCGGCTGAAGTTATAACCACCTCTGTGACCCCTTTTGGTCCAAGCTCCTTCAACTCGTCCTGAATTGCGGGTCCTCCGCGCATTGCTATGGCATTTCCGTATCCTGAACCAAGGCTCAAATCCTCTCTGGCATAATAGACGAATGAATCCACGTCGATGTCGGTTATATCTCCTTTGACGAGACGCACTTTGCTGTCATTAACCTGAAGTTCGTCGGGCATACTTAGTCCTCCTTATAAATCTGAATAAATCTGATCCAGTCCGGTACTTTTCCAGAAAGGTCAAAAAATCGGCGGTTATTCACCTTATTTCTGCCATCTGATTGGGCTTGATAGATAACAAAACCGAGCTTGTTACAAAATGCACAATCTTTACTATAGTAATAAAGTAAAGTTTGCAGAATTTTCAACCATTTTTTACAGTTAACTTGAAGTTTTCTTTGAATCGGGACAGGGGCGGGCAAATAAGGAAACAGCCCGGAGGTTAATATTTCCGGGCTGTATTATATCAATCATCAAAATCGAATTATACGCATCCGGTTGGCTTGGCCAGACCGGCAACCTTGCAGGCGCCTTTGGCGGGGCCTGAGGGGAAAAGCTCATAGACTTTCTTGAGCGGAAATCCGGTTTCCTTGCAGAGCTTGCGGATCATGGGAGCGATACCGAACTGCTTGTAATAATCGCGCAGATAATTCACGATTTTCCAATGCTCGTCAGTCATTTCATAGACCTCTTCGGTGGTTGCCAGAGCTTTTGCAACCTCTTCGTTCCACTCATCAGGTTCCTGCATAAAACCGTCTTCGTCGACTTCAATCTTGATGTCGCCATGTTCAAAAATCGCCATTTCTCAAATCCTCCCTTGGGATTAATAGTTACTTTTATTTCAACATCTCATTTTTTTCAGTTAATGCATCTCAATATATCCGCAGGGACAGTTTTCAGCACACTTGTCACAGCCCTTGCAGAATTCAAGTTTAAATGTGTAGGTGTCACCCGGCTTCAGCGGCTTTACCACCGCATTATCCTGGCAATAGCTCCAGCACTGTCCGCATTCGAAGCATGAACCGCAGCTGAAGCAACGCTTGGCTTCATCGATACAATCCTGCTCGGTGAAGGTTTCCGTAATCTCTTTCTCAAGCGACTTGAGTCTTTCTGACGGTTCCAGCTTCTGCGCTTCGTGACGCATTTTCTCTTCATAATAATCAAGCAGAATCTTGTCTTCCTTGATTACAGGATGCTCGACATTCTCGTCAACGCCTACTATCTTTTCGCCGGTTATCTCCTCGTGAATCTTGTAGGCGGCTATTCTTCCCTGATAAATCGCTATGGTCACGAGTCCCAGCTCGAGGACGTCGCCTCCGGAGAAGACATTCTCCTCTTTGGTCTTGAAGCTGTCATCGGTCTTTATCCAGTCTCGTCCCTCGCGCAGATTTTCGAAACCCTCGAATTCCGGTTCCTGGCTGATAGCGGGGATAAGCGTTGACATCTCTACTTCGAATGTCTCGCCTTCGATTGGCACCGGTCGGCGTCTGCCGGAGGAATCCGGTTCGCCCAGCTCCATCTTCTGGCAGGTCATCTTGACCGCTTTATCGCCTTCTTTGGTAATTGCAATCGGGGCGGCCAGGAATACAAACTTTACTCCCTCTTCCTCCGCGCCCACGATTTCCTCCTCGATGGCAGGCATTTCGTTTCTGGTACGGCGGTAGAGAATGGTGACCTCCGCCCCCAGCCTCCGACAGACCCGGGCAGCATCAATAGCGGTATCGCCGCCGCCAATGACATAAACATTGTCACCGACATCTATTGTCTGGCCGCAATTGATCTTGTTCAGGAATTCGGTACCGGTCCAGACATTCTCGGCATCCTCGCCCTCGATACCGAGGGTATAGCCCTTGTGGGCGCCGATACCGACAAAGATCGCCTTGTATTCTTTTTGAAGATCGTGGTAATCGATATCCTTGCCAATAACAGTGTTGGTTTTAAGCTCGATTCCCATATCGGTAAGTCTCTTGATCTCAGCATCGAGAACATCCTGCGGTAAGCGATAGTCCGGAATGCCATAACGAAGCATACCGCCGGCTTTGGGGAAGGCCTCGAATACCGTCACCGGGTAGCCCAGCCGCCTTAGTTGATATGCGCACGAGAAACCCGCAGGGCCGCCGCCTATAACGGCAATTTTTTCTGACCTTTTTTCGGTTGACAGGCCGGGCAGCGGCAGATTGTGTTCCAGGGCATAATCACCGATAAAACGCTCTATGCTGTTGATAGCCACGGCGCCGTCTTTAGCCTTGCGGTTACACTGCTCTTCGCAGGGATGAGGGCAGACTCTTCCGCAGACCGAGGGAAACGGATTTTTTTCAGCCAGAATATCCCAGGCCTCGGCATACGCCTGGTCATACGATTTCTCTTTTTTCTCGGCCTGGGCAATGGTGGTAATAATCTTCCTGATATTGGTCTTGTTGGGACAAGCTGCCATACAGGGAGCAGTCTTCTCGATTTTTTGCGGCCGGCGCGATGATTGTTCCTGCCCCGAGCCGGCTCTCGAGCCCAAACCGCCTAAACCTTTTTTCTTCTTTTTCTTCTTAACTTTGATAGCCATAAATGCACATCCTGAGTTGAATAATCAGATATTTTTTTCAAAAATCACATAGTAAGCAAAATCATAAAGTCAGGCCCAACATCAATTGCTTTATCTATTTTCTGGCCTTCATTTTTATACGCTTAACCGGGATACAATATTTATTATTTTTCCTTTTTAAACGGCTTTGCGGGAAGAAACTCCAGCGCCTCCTCCCGATTTACTCTTGCCGGTCTTATATTCGGACGCCAGCTTCACCAGGGCTTCGCTCCAGCCCTGCTCGCCCGAGGCGTGCAGGTGCAGATAACTGGCCCAGACCGCCTTTAGTGCCAGGCCGTCACGGCCGCCTTCAAATCCGGAACCTCTGCTGACCGACATAACCGTATTCACGTTACGGCCCACACGGATTGGGGAGGTATAGTGAAACTCATGCCCTTTGAGCTGCGCACCTTTTGGATAATACGGATTATCGCGGTCAACAGTCATAATGCTGTAGCCATGTCCCTGGGGACTGCTATTCATTTTAAGGTCTACATCAAACAGACCGGCCATAGGATAATTACTCTCTCCAGTCGTGAGACTGCTGCAAAGGTAAATCAGCCCGCCGCACTCAGCATAGACAGGCAAGCCGTCTAAGGCCGCCTTCTTGACCGCATCCATCAGGATGCGATTCCCGGCCAGCCTTTCGGCATGGGTCTCCGGAAATCCGCCGCCTATATAGAGAGCGTCAATATCAGGAAGTTCTCTATCCGCAAGCGATGATATGGGTAGTAATTCGGCTCCCAGCTCCTGCAGGGACTCCAGGTTCTCCGGGTAATAAAAAGTGAATGCCGTATCAGAAAAGTATCCGATTTTGATCGCGGGAACGGAGCCCGATTTTTCTCGACCGCCTTCAGCCTCATATTCCAGCTTAGCGGCCGATTCGGCAATATTGACCAGCGCTGCTAGATCGACATTATCCGATACCAGCTTACCCAGTCCTTCAATCAAATCAGCAAAGTCCGGGTATTCAGCCGGAGTAATCAGACCAAGATGCCTGGACGGCAGAAGTTTCTCGTTCTTCACCCGCGGGATCGCCCCCAGAACCGGTATTTTAGTTATACTTTCGATAGAATCTTTCACAATGTCCTTGTGTCTTTTTCCGCCAACCTTATTGAGAATTACTCCGGCAATATTCGCTTTTCTGTCCATCTCTCTCATTCCCAGAACAACTCCGGCCACAGTTCGTGTGCTCTTGGTTACATTGCAGACCAGCACAATCGGCGAATTCAACAACTTGGCCAGTTCGGCGGTGCTGTGCGAACCATGAGTATCGAGTCCATCGTATAGTCCCCGGTTGCCTTCGATAATGTTAATACCATTTTCAATAGCCCGTCTGGCAAAAGTCCGATAAACCTTCTCCCGGTCCACCAGAAATGTATCGAGATTCCTGACCGATTTTCCGCTGGCCGCATTAAGCCAGGCCGGATCGATATAATCCGGCCCCTTCTTAAATGCCGCAACTTTATAACCATGCTGTCTCAGTCCCGCCAGAATTCCCAGTGAAACGAGGGTCTTGCCCGAATCGCCGGAAGTGCCCGCAATGACCAGGCGGGGGCAGGATTTCGATGCCATCAACGACATAGGCCGAACTCAATCCTAATCGTTGGCGGCGCCTTCCCTGTGCGGAAGTTCGATATAGCTGCCGCCGAAATAGGTGTAAACACAACGGCCCGATTCGATCAAAGACCTGATAGCGTCTTTACAGAGTTTCCGGTCGACCTTATCGCCATAAACCTCTTTTACGGCCTTGGTAAGGTCGCCTGGTTTGAGCTTCTTCTGCCCCTGAGAATCGGCAACCATCTTATACATCTGGTCAGCTACTTCATCAACTGTCAACTTGTCAGCCACAATATATCCTTTATTAATAGGTTATGTGAGTTGAACGCTTGTATGTCAGACCAGCGAATTTGAAATCGTCAATGTGTTCCTTCTGGAATTCGATCCCGGCCATCTTAAAGAATTTCGGCCAGCCGATACGTTCGATCCATTCACCCATTCTCTCGTACTTCCTGGCATTCTTGGCCCATAATTCGACCAGATTTTTCACGGCATCAACAACTTCCGGCCATCTGGGCGGATTGTTGGGAATGAATGGAATCGCCAGCTTCGAGAACATCGGCTCATGACGTGCATTGGAGACTTTTCCGCCTACCCAGATCGAAACGCCGTCATTAAGCGGATCGTTCAACGGCATAGCAGGACAAACAGTATAACAGTTGGCGCAGAACATGCAGTTCTCCTCAATAACTTCAACTGTTTTCTTGCCATCCTTGGTGGCAGGGCGAATCGCCGCGGTCGGGCAGGATGCCACCACGCTCGGGATCTCGCACTGCTTGGGCAGGATATCATCGAACACCCGCGGCGGGCGACGGTGAATACCCAGAATAGCGATATCCGAGCAGTGAACCGCGCCGCACATATTCAAACAACAGGCCAGGGCAATTCTGAGCTTGCCGGGAAGCTTCATGCTGGTGAAGTAATCTGCCAGTTCATCCATGACGCACTTCACTATACCGGAGGCGTCAGTCGCCGCAGAGTGACAGTGTACCCAACCCTGCGTATGCACGATATTGGAAATCGAATTTCCCAGACCGCCGACCGGATGACCCAATTCATGAAGGTCTTTGACCAGCGGATCGATCTTGCTCTCGTCAGTCAGCAGGAACTCAACATTGTTACGGCTGGTGAAACGCAGATAACCGTCGCAGTATTTATCCGCTAAGTCTGCATATTTACGAATCTTATCTATACTTACAAGTCTTGGTGAGGCGGCTCGAACCGTGAAAATCTTATCGCCGCTCTCGGCCACATGAACGTACACACCGGGCTTCAGGAGCTCATGATAAGCCCATTTGCCATAGTTCTCCTTGATTACCGGAGGCAGGTACTTCTGATAATGTGGCGGACCTATATCAGTTAATCTTTCTTGTTTTACTTCTGCCATGTTTTTTACCTCTTTATATTAAGGTTATTTTCTCCCAGTGACTATTCTTCTTCTTCCTCTTCCTCGTCATCATCACCCTCTTCATAGTACTCTTCATAGAATACATATGGATTCTCTCTGGGGTGAGCGATCATTTCCGGAAGCGGTTCTACTTCTATGGCCTCAAGGAAGTTACCCAGGCCGACACGCTGAATAAATTCTCCGACACGCTCGCGGGCCTTGCCTTCCTCGCACCAGATATCCCAGATCCTCTCGACCAGATCCTTGATCTCGTCATAGGGTTCTTCCATCTTTATGAACGGAACAAGTACCGAGGAGAGCTGCGCGCCC
The DNA here is from genome assembly GCA_011056555.1 of Candidatus Zixiibacteriota bacterium. Lineage (GTDB taxonomy): Bacteria > Zixibacteria > MSB-5A5 > JAABVY01 > JAABVY01 > JAABVY01. Next base: position 36,305 of record DSEQ01000038.1, read on the forward strand.
TCGACGATGGGAGCCTTGGAGCCGATCAGAATCATGCAGCCGCGGTCCTTGCCGGGCTTCAAACCCTTATTCAGGACATTGATGCAATGCATGCAGTGACGGCAGTATTCATCCTCGATCTCGAGTTTCTTGCCGTCCCAGTGCATACACTGTCCGGGACAACGCAGAATAACGTCATTGATGATATCAACACCGTTATCGACATGTTCTTTGACCTTGTCCTGGTCGATCTGGATCTCATCTCTCCAGACGCCGATAAAGGACATGTCCGCACGGGCTATGGAAGCCACGCAGTCATTGGGACAGCCGGCAAATTTAAATTTATACTTATAGGGGAATGCCGGGCGGTGAAGCTCATCCTGGAAATGCATGGTCATATGGTAACAGGCCTTCATGGTATCATAACAGGCCCATTCACATCTGGCCATACCGTTGCAACAGCTCGGGGTTCTCAGGTCGGAACCGGAACCGCCGATATCGAACCCGGCCTGAGCGAGTTCCTGGAAGGTCGGTTCGAGCTCGTCGGTAGTCGTTCCGAGAAGAATGATATCGCCGGTCGATCCATGCATGTTGGTCAGGCCCGATCCATGTCTCTCCCAGATATCAGCAATGGTTCTCAACGCTTCCGAGGTATAAAACCAGGCCGCGGGCATGTTGATACGCATGGTATGGAAGTGCGAGACTCCCGGAAATTCTTCGGGCACATCACAATAACGGCCGATAACCCCGCCGCCATAACCCAGAACACCAACTATGCCGCCGTGCTTCCAGTGGCCTATCTTTTCGTTATAGGACTTCTCCAGAATGCCAAGCAAGTCCTTGGACATATCATTTTTGGCTGCAGCAGTCTTGATCTCCTTAACGAAACTTGGCCATTTACCCTTCTCAAGTTCATCCAGCATCGGGGTATTTGGTAATTGGTCTGCCATAATGACTCCTTACTTTTACTCTGCGAGGCAAAAGCCTCTTGTATTTGATCTGCAAATATCTCTACTTTTGTTCTGCCATCTCGTACTTGGTGAAATTTATAACAAACTAACGTATGATTATTTATTTTTACGTCTTTCCATTGCCGGACGAGAAAATCTCTTCAATAATGTCTTCCCGATATGCAAACTCGACTGTATTTTCCTGCACTTCAAATGTATTAAAAGCAATTAATGTAAAATAATTCACAAGCATGTCAAGCCCAAAATGCGCAATTATTCGTTTATAAACAATTATTTATGCTGCTTTTACGAACTGCTTTCCTTATGCATTCCATTACTATTGATACGAAGTAAAACGCCCCGCTTTTAACTAAATATTGGTATTCCGATGGATAAATAATATAGGCTAATCTAACATTTTTAGAGCAGCCAAGCTTGTGAAAAAAGTATCTAAGTAAATAGGATAAATGGAATCTCAGGATTCTTCGAAGAGGCGCTCATTCATTCTTCGGGATTGTCATCCGATATATCATCCGTATCGGAATCGTCTTTGAGCTCCCCTTTGATTCGATGATAAGCATCATCCAGCATAAATGTGAATTTTTCGAATTCATCAAAATCGAAATGCAGGGTAATATCGTTATAGACGACATGCACCCGCCTGCCCTTACAGACAAAGACCCCTTTGTTTTTCTCATGCTTTGCCATCTTGCCCTCGCTGATTGATGATCTGTTCTATTATACGTAATATGGCTCCCAGTGTCAGGCTATTTCTGGACATACTATTCACCATCCGTACCAGGCAAAACCTTCTTGTTGACTTTATGCTCCCTATTTATTTTTTTGACATGTATCAATTACAAACGTCTTGGAAAATGACACCTTGGGTAGAATATTAAGAAAAATCAAATAAGCAAAAAGTGAGGGAACGATGAGACCACAGAAAATCTTGCTCAGCATTGCGTTATTTATTCTGGCGCTGATGCTTATCCCGTCATTTCTGAATGCCCAGGGGATCAAGGTCGCCGACGGGCTGACGATTGACGGCCAGATCCGTGAACGTACCGAGTTTGACGGCAAAGATTTCAACACTGACACCGACATGATCGAAAGATCATACCTGAGAACACGTCTGGGACTGAAATTCACCCGCATTGAAAATACCCAGATCTACCTGCAGTTTCAGGATTCGCGCAATCTGGGCACAAACTCAGGCGGCCTTACCAACGACGACAACCTGGGCATTCACCAGGCCTATATCAAGTTCATGATTCCGGGCATGGAGGGTAGCTGGCTGCAGCTCGGACGTTTTGAAGCCAAATATGGACGTGAAAGGGTAATCGGCGCTGTTGGTTGGAGCAATATCGGGCGGACATTCGACGGCCTGCGTTTTGGATATGACGGTGGATTTCTGTCATTTGATCTGTTCCTGCTCAAAATCGTAGAACGCGGATTCGGCACACCATCGCGTGCCGGGGATCATCATCTTTATGGCCTCTACACCCGATGGCTGGAAAGGCACCTGCATATATTCGGGCTGCTGGATTACGACCACCAGGAATCCTTCCCCGGTTCGGATGAGCCTACCCTGGCACGATATACACTGGGGACATATTATCATCGTACCACCCGCTCCGGCTTTGATGTTGCGCTCGATCTGGCTTATCAGGGCGGGGAGTATGACAGAATCAATGTCGATAAAATAGCGGCTTACATGCTTGCGGCAGAACTTGGTTATACATTTGTAAACAGCGACGCCAGACCGCGTATCGGGGCAGGTGTGGATATGACCTCCGGCGATGAGGGCATTGATGCCTCTGAGCTGAATACCTACGATAATCTTTATTACACCGGGCATGCATACCGGGGATATATGGATTTATTTGTTGAGAATCCGTTCGAGGGTCTCTTCGATCTTTTCGGACGGGTGTCTATAATGCCGACCGATAAATGGTGGTTTGGATTCGATTTTCATTATTTCCGCACCATGGAAGATTACTTCATATTGACTGAGCCAATTGGTGATAACACATCCAGCGCCATCGGCAGCGAGATCGATTTCACGGCGAAGTATAATATTTATGAGAATCTCGACGCTCAGGGCGGGCTGTCTCTGTTTTTCCCATCCGAGGACTGGCAGGGTGATGACTCCGACACCGGCACCTGGTTTTATTTCATGCTGACCGCAGGATTGTAGTTGAAATATTACGCGGCGCACGAGGACGTACGCCGCACACAAACGTTGACCGCTGGATTGTAAAGCGGATGCGGGGAAAAATTGCAGGGCAGGTTCCCTGCGAACCTGCCATCGCTGACAAATGGATTTGTCGGCGGCACCCGAATTTAATAGGCAGGACCACGGGGGTCTTGCGCTACGCAAACTGAAATAACACGATGTAATTTCGTCCATGTGCCGCCGGGAACCCATTCCCGGCCGATAGCCATCGGGTTAGGGAACCCGACGGCACAAAAATACGATTAGTTTTGTAGGGGGCTTCTCTACGAACTCCGAATGACATTTTGTGAACACCGACTTTATCAACAAGCCCAAAAGGGATGGGATATCCATAAAACAGACATCTAATAGCATCCCAAAAAATCTCAAAAAAACTCTCAATTCCCACTTGATTTTTTCTGCGGAACTTTTATATTGCCCCGCTGTTAGCACTCTTATTAAGTGAGTGCTAATAATGGCAAGTAGATAAATTAAGTCTAATATATTGAGTAAATTATTAAAAATGAGGAGGTTCGCATGAACATTCAGCCTTTGGCAGACAGGGTTCTGGTTGAGCCAATGGAGCCCGCCGAGGTTAAAAAGGGTGGAATTATTATTCCCGACACCGCCAAGGAAAGGCCCCAGGAGGGCAAAATTATCGCGGTCGGCAGCGGCCGGGTGACCGACGAAGGCAACAAGGTCAATATGGAAGTTTCCGTAGGCGACAAGATTCTTTACGGCAAATACTCAGGTTCGGAAGTCCGGGTCGAGGACAAAGAGTATTTGATAATGCGTGAATCAGATATTCTGGCAGTTGTGCAAGACTAAAATAAAAGGAGATGATAAATTATGGCTAAGATGATTGAATACGATACCATAGCCCGCGACCACCTCAAAAAGGGCGTGGACAAGCTGGCCAATGCGGTCAAGGTCACATTGGGGCCGCGCGGCCGCAATGTGGTAATAGATAAGAAGTTCGGTTCGCCGACCATCACCAAGGACGGCGTAACGGTTGCAAAAGAGATCGAACTCGAAGATCACTTCGAGAATATGGGCGCCCAGATGGTCAAGGAAGTCGCTTCCAAGACCTCCGATATCGCCGGTGACGGTACCACCACCGCAACTGTGATGGCCCAGGCGATCTTCCGCGAAGGCATCAAAAACGTTACCGCCGGCGCCAATCCAATGAGCCTCAAGCGCGGTATTGATCTCGGTGTCAAGGCCGTAGTTGATGAGCTCCAGAAGCTCTCCCGCCCGGTGGCTGGGAAGAAAGAGATTTCGCAGGTTGGCACAATCTCATCCAACAATGACAAGCTGATCGGCGACCTGATTGCCGAAGCGATGGAGAAGGTCGGCAAGGACGGCGTGATCACGGTTGAGGAGGCCAAGGGCACGGAGACTGAGTTGACAGTTGTCGAAGGTATGCAGTTTGACCGAGGTTACCTCTCCCCCTACTTCATTACTGACCCTGATAATATGGAAGCTGTCCTGGAGGATCCGATGATCCTGATCCATGACAAAAAGATCTCTAACATGAAAGACCTGCTCCCGATCCTGGAGAAGGTTGCCCAGATGGGCAAGCCGTTGCTGATAGTGGCCGAGGATCTCGAAGGCGAAGCCCTGGCCACGCTGGTGGTCAACAAGCTGCGCGGCACGATTAAGGTCGCTGCTGTGAAGGCTCCGGGTTTCGGCGATCGCAGAAAAGCCATGCTGGAGGATATTGCCACCCTGACCGGCGGCAAGGTGATCTCTGAGGAGGTCGGCTTCAAGCTTGAAAACACAGTGGTTTCAGATCTGGGTACAGCCAAGAAAGTCAATATCGACAAGGATAACACGACCATAGTCGAAGGCGGCGGAAGCACCGATGAAATTAAGGGGCGTATCTCCCAGATCAAGAAGCAGATCGAGGATACAACCTCCGACTATGACCGCGAGAAACTGCAGGAACGCCTGGCCAAGCTGGCCGGAGGTGTGGCGGTTATCAATGTCGGCGCGGCCACCGAGACCGAGATGAAGGAGAAGAAGGCGCGTGTCGAGGACGCCCTTCATGCCACCCGTGCCGCGGTCGAGGAGGGTATTATCCCCGGCGGCGGCGTTTCCTTCCTGCGTGCAATAAAGGCGCTGGACAATGTCAAGGCCGAAGGCGACGAAAAAATCGGCGTCAATATTATTAAGAAGGCGCTGGAAGCCCCGATCCGTCTAATCGCCAGCAACGCCGGAGTGGAGGGCTCGATTGTGGTCAATAAGGTTTCTGAGATGGATACCAATTTCGGTTATAATGCTCAGACCGACCAGTATGTGGATATGCTCGAGGACGGCGTTATCGATCCGACCAAGGTTGCCCGTATTGCCCTTGAAAATGCCTCCTCTATCGCCTCCCTGCTGCTGACAACTGAGGCGATTATCTCCGACAAGCCCTCCAAGGAAGGTGATGAAGGCGGTATGCCCGGCGGTATGCCTCCCGGAGGAATGGGCGGCATGGGCGGAATGTACTAATCGAAAGTCTGTATTTAATGATAGAAAAGCCCTGTCAGAGGACGGGGCTTTTTTGTTGTGTTCGATATGTTTAGTTGACAATCAAAACATGATTCAATAAGATCATCATAGTCAACTAACAATAAAAAAAGGATTGTATGCCAGGACTGTCGCTTTTGTTCTCCAAAACCGGGATCGAAGCGCAATCTGCTGCCGGCTTCGAGTCAACTCTGAAAGAAATGCATTTCTTTCAAGGCTATCGCTCAGAAATTCTGTACAAGGGGAAAAACATAATAATCGGCTTCTCAGGATATGAGGGCTATCCGATCACTCGATATGAATTCGATGACCTGATAATATTTTTTGAAGGAAAGATCTATAACCGCAGTGAGAATGAAAAATCCCAAATTTTGAAATCTATAGCAAAAACCGCTTTGCAGGGAGACGCTGCCAGGATTCCGGCTGCACTGCGTGAGAAGCTGGTAGATTTAGATGGTGAGTTCTGGTTTGCCGCGATCGATACAACTAATCAAAAATTTCTGATAGCAAACGATTCCCTCGGCAAACTCCCGCTTTACTACCATGAATCATCGAATGGCCTGACTATCTCAAGGGAAATATCATTCGTGCGAAGGCTCGATGATGTTCATGATTTTGACCGATATGGTACAGCTCAGTTCTTGATGCTTCACTATCCTCTCGGAGGCAGGACAATTTTTTCCGGGATTAAGAAAATGCCGCATGCTTCATTTATGCAGGCGGAAGATACGAGAACTTTCTCAGAGCCCATCAGATACCATCAATGGGATATTAAAACAGTGCATGATAAATCTTCAATAGAAGAGTCTGCTGAGAGACTATTATTTCAGGCAAAGGATGCTGTGAATGGCCGCAATTCCTTAAACATATCTGAAAAATCAATTATCGCTTTATCCGGCGGCCTCGACTCCCGGGCTGTGCTTGGGATATTGAAGGCGGCGGGTGTGGGAATGCTGGCCGCAAGTTCGATCAATTACAGCCGCAGCAATCTATTCGATGTCAATATTGCGGAAAAAGTAGCGGCCGTCCAGGATGTGGAATTTATCAGAATACAGCTGGAGAATCCGAAATTTGGTGATTTGGAAAAGATTGCGGAAATCAAACCGGGATTGAACAACATTTCGATGGCCAATGCTCTGGGGCTATACACAAACTTGTTGGACAGGTTTCCGTATGGCGCTGATTTTTATACCGGTGACGGTGGCGCTTCCATGAAAACGCCATATAGAAGCCAGGGCGGAATTAAATCGAAAGATCAGTTGCTTCAGCAGATATTCAATACTCCTGCAGTTTTTGATGATGATGAAATGAAGAGGCTGCTTGGCCTGGGGATCTCAGATTTAGTTGATGATTTTGAAGGAGAAGTATCAAGCTACCCGCCTGAGAGCTGGAGAGAAAAATACCTTTATTATACGGTCTTCGATTACCTCACAAACTTCGGATACGAGGGCGAGGATCGCAGCCGTTATTTCTTCTGGACCCAGACGCCCTTTGAAGCGATCCCGTTTTATATCAACGCCCTCAGAATTCCGGACCGATTCAAATCCGGACTCAAACTTATGAATCGGTTTTTGAAGTTGTGTGATCCCGCACTTTTGAATGTGGTATATGCCGATTACGGAGCCAAACCTGAATCATCCCGTATACGGACAAAACTGCTGGTGAGAAGATTTATGAAAAGGCATCCGGCGCTTTTGCGAAGAATGCGGAGAGTTGTATTTCCGCGGACATACAGGCCAAAGCCAATCGAAGACCATCTGCTCGATTATGCATTGGGCTCATTGAGGCATGCCGGTTTTCTATCCAATATTATTGACTCTGACTACCTGGATAAGCTCTTACGGAGACCCATCAGCAGGTCCCGGTTTGAAAGCCTGCTGTCGCTGATTTTGGCCTGCAGGAAGATGCATGGATGAAACATAAAACTGACCACATCAATCCTCTTGCGAAGCAGGTGCATTTTTATTAGATTAAGAGCCTTTGGCAGAACAAATTGCCGACATTTGTGTTGCTTGATTATTGAAGATAATTAAGTAGAAAGGAAATAGAAAATGCAGGACGTATTTGATTTCGCCATGCAGATGGAGCAGGATGGCCGAGATTATTACGAGGAGATGGCCTCCAAGACTAAAATCCCGGCTCTGAAGAAGATTCTTACGGGCCTGGCCGATGATGAAAAGCGTCATTACCAGATATTCAAGAATCTTAAAGAGCAGCACTCGGATCAGGTCTCGCAGCTTTCGGAAAAGTCGACCACCATCATGAGCGACGCCAGGAATATTTTTGAGCAGTTATCCGGAGACGAAGTTGAGGTTGATACTGCCGGTGACGCTATCGAGGTCTGGGAGCATGCCCAGGAAATCGAGAAAAAGAGCGAAGATTTCTATCGCGAAAAGGCCGGTGTCGTTCCCGATAAGACCGCCAGGGACCTGCTGAACAAAATAGCAGACGAGGAACATAAGCACTGGGCCCTGATCGAATCTGTCATGCAGTTTCTGCATCGACCCGACAGATGGCTCGAAGATGCAGAATGGAACCATCTCGAGGAATACTAAATCAACCTTGCTAATTTGCGGGGAGATGCCGTCGAGCGAGATGGTTTCTCCCCTTTTTGATATTTTGACCATATATTGCCGGGACGTCAAATAAAGGAGAATAAAATGTCTGAAAGCAGTGGAACCTCTGTCAGCAAGAAGGGAGCTCCCCGCTGGGACCTGGAATCCGTCTTTCCGGGAGGCAGTAGATCCGATGAATACAAGCAGTATAGAGAAAACTTGAAGAAGGATCTGGATGCTCTCGAGTCCCGGATGAAGTCAATCAAGGATAAAGCCGATCAATTGAACCGCAGCGAAATTATCGGGCTCATAGAGGAACTCCAGAAATTATACCAGAAGGTTGAACTGGTTTACTCATTTGCGGGATGTTTGTCGGCAGCTGACGTGAAGGATGATCACGCTTATCATGTCTATTCCGAAGCGCAGGGATATCAGTCGCAGTGGGAGAATTTGAAGACCACCCTGGAATCGTTCATCCTGGAATTGAGCGACAGCGCCTGGGAGAATCTGCTCAAGGATGACAGGGTCAAACGCATCAGGTTCTATCTGGATGAAATCCGCAAAATTGCAGAAATAAAAATGCCTCCGGATAAGGAAGCGCTGGTGCTTGATCTGGCTGTCAACGGCTATCATGCCTGGAATAATATCTACACAAAAATGGCGGGCGGTAGCACGGTAGAATTTACTGAAGATGACAAGACCGAGGTGATTTCACTGGGACAACTGGCGCTCAAGATGGGCTCGCCGGACAGGGCTATTCGCAAAAAAGCGTTTGATAAGCTAACCGAAGCCTGGCAAAAGAATGCTGACCTGGCAAGTATCATGCTCAATTCGCAGGCCGGATTTCGACTCTCGCTCTATAAACATCGCGGATGGAAATCGCCTATATTCGAGCCGCTTTTGATCGGACGTCTGCAGGAAAAAACCCTGGATGCGATGTGGGAATCGGTTCAAAATGCCGCGCCCAGATACCAGCAGTATATCGATGCTAAGAAGAAGCTCATGGGCGCCGACACATTCTGCTGGTACGATCAGATTGCGCCGGTGGGAAAATCATCGAAAGAATTTAACTTTAATGAGGCTTCGAAGTTCATCATCGAGCAAATTCAGGATTTCTCGAATGATATGGCGGAGTTTATCAAACATGCCCTTGGGAATAACTGGGTTGAGGCGGAAAATCGTCCCGGCAAGGCTGCGGGAGGCTTCTGTACCGGGCTGGGTGAGGTCAAGGAGAGCCGTATCTTCATGACTTTTGAAAGCAATTATGACAGCCTTTTAACTTTGGCTCATGAGCTGGGGCACGCCTATCATCATCACGTGCTCAAGGATGATCCCGCCTTTGCGCAATTCTACCCCATGGGATTGGCCGAGACTGCCTCGACATTCAATGAGCTGCTGGTAACCGATGCCGCGCTTTCGCAGGTCAGTGATCCGCAGGAGAAGATCATGCTTCTGGACCAGAAGATCGGGAACGGATTTGTGATGTTCTGCAATATCCATGCACGTTATATTTTTGACAGGAGTTTTTACAAAGAGCGCGCTAAGGGAACTGTCAGCAAAGACCGCTTAAACGAACTGATGCTGGATTCACAGAAAATTGCCTTCTGTAATATGCTTGATGAGAACGGATATCACCCCGAATTCTGGGCCTCGAAGCTGCATTTCTTCGAAACTTATGTTCCGTTTTATAATTTTCCGTATACATTTGGATATCTGTTTTCGAATGCTGTCTATCATCGAGCCAAAGATGAGGGAAAGTCGTTTGCAGAAACATACCGTGAGCTGTTGTCGGATACCGGTGTGATGACATCCGAGGATGTCGCGAAGAAATATCTCGATGCCGACCTGACTGATCCGGCCTTCTGGAAATGGGTGACCGACAAAGCCACCGACGATATTCCGGAATTTGTGCAACTGGCTGAAAAAGTCTGATGCTATTAAATGAAAGCGTCATTTACCGTCATTCTGAGCGAGGCGAAGAATCAGTTCGATCCGTGAGAGATTCTTTGATTACTTCGTTCCCTCAGAGTGACGTAATGAAACCATAGGTATAGGTCAAATCCTTCCGGGATTTGACGTGTTTGGTGCCCCATCACCTGCAGGGGTGGAATTGATCGGGAGGGTGACCCAATCTTCAGATTGGGAGGGATTTATCGAGAGAGATCCCAAGCTAAAGCTTGGGGCACCCAGAAAGCTGAATATTGTGCCGGGCTTACCTCCGGGTGCGTTCGGAAATACGCGGCGCACGAGACGTACGCCGCGCACGAATATATTTGTCATTCCGAGAGAGTCCCGATCTTTGGTCGAGGATGACCGTGGGAATCTCAGCCGATGTATCAAGAACATCATAAGAGATTGCCGCGTCCGTCAACAGCCGGATTCAAAATCGCTACACTCCTGGCAATGACGACGAAAAAAGATCATGCTGGGTACACTCGTAAATACAGCCGCTGTTATCGCGGGAAGTCTGGTGGGGCTATTGATCCATGCCCATCTCCCCGACCGCCTAACACGTATCGCCTTTCAGGGCATCGGCCTTTTCACGCTCTTCATTGGCGTCAGGATGGCCTCAGAGACCGGCAGCCTTCTGATACTGATCTTCAGCATGGTGATCGGCTCGATTCTTGGCGAACTGATAGATCTTGACAAGCATCTGGGAAATCTGAGTGATAAGCTCAAGACCAAGCTGAAATCCAAAAATGAAAAATTCACAGAGGGGCTGATCACGGCTTTCCTTCTATGGTGTATGGGTTCGATGACTATCATTGGCGCTATGGAGGAGGGTTTCGGCGATCCACCCAATCTGCTTCTCGCCAAGTCGGTGCTGGATGGTTTCTCGTCGGTGGCGCTGGCGGCCTCGATGGGGATCGGCGTTATGTTTGCGGCCGTTCCGCTTCTAATTTATCAGGGGGGGCTGACGCTGCTGGCCTCGAGCCTTCGCGATGTTATGGCCGATCCGGTGATTGCCGAGATGACCGCGGTGGGCGGACTGCTCCTGATCGGCCTCGGCATCAATATCCTCGAAATCAAAAAGCTGAAAATTTTGAATATGCTGCCGGCCTTGGTAGTGGCGGTGGCGCTGGCGCTGATATTTTTGTAGGCACAAACTGCGGTAACCCACATGAAATGTGGGTATTGACGGTCATCCCGCTATATTTTTCTTCAAGGCATTCATTAGAGAAAAGTGTCCCACTGAGCGCATCAGGAGGTACGCCCGGCACGAAATGTTTTCCCTGCTCTAAGGTCATTTCCCACGAACTTTAAAATGCCGCGAATACCGGCCTCTAACCCATTATCCAAAATATGGTTATCACAAATGGCCGGGAGCTGCGTATAATTTCAAACGGCAAATTGGGCTTGCCAGAATCAGGATTTGAGTTATATTTAATTTTGGTGAGGATTATCTACTTCGCGGTAGACTGCTATATGAACTTTCATTGGAAGAGTGGTGACACATGCGCAAAATTGCATCAATTTTTTTGGTACTCTTATTTATCTTTTCAGTCAACATTTTAGCTGACGATCCCTCCGAACAGAAAGAGGAACTGCCGATCGGGTTCACCGAAGAAGAACTGACCCGTCTCGATGAAATCGGTATGAACCACAGATGGACCGCCCCTCCCCCAGGGCCCGGAATCAGGAGCTGTGCGGAATGGGAACCCTCGGAAGGAGTGATCATTAGATATCCATTTGGAATATCCTATGCGATAATTGCCGAAATGTCAGAGGATATAATAGTCTATACCATTGTAGCCTCGACATCCCAGCAGGCCACGGTAACGAGTTACTACAACTCCTATGGCGTCAATATGGCCAATGTGCAGTTCATAATCGCGTCATCCGATAGCTACTGGACGCGTGATTACGGTCCCTGGTTTATCTTTGACGGCAACGGCGACTTCGGAATTGTGGATCCGATCTACAACCGTCCCCGTCCCAACGACGATGCCATTCCATCAGCCATCGGGACAGCCTGGAGCGTACCGGTTTACGGACTTTCCATCGAAACCGCGGGCGGAAATTATATGTCCGACGGGCTGGGGCAGGCGATGGCCTCGACCCTGACTCTTACCGAGAATCCGGGACTGACAGAATCCGAGATCGACTCTATGATCCTGGCTTATATGGGCAATGATTACTTTATGTATCCCGACCCATTGGGAGAATATATCGAACATATTGATTGCTGGGGAAAATTCCTGAGCCCGCAGTCAGTCCTGATCCTGGATGTGCCCAGCTGGCACTCCCAGTACGATGAATTGAATGATGCCGCCGATTCGATCGAATCGCTGACAAGCGCCTGGGGCCGTCCCTATACCGTGGTAAGGGTTTACAGTTCAGGCAGCGAAGCTTATACAAACTCTGTAATCTTAAATGATAAGGTTTTGGTGCCTGTTTCCGGTACCGGTAACGATGCTGCGGCTTTACAGGCTTATCAGGATGCCATGCCGGGCTACGAGGTGCTGGGCTTTTCCGGAAGCTGGTATAATACCGATGCTCTTCACTGCCGTACAATGGGCGTGCCCGATCCCGAAATGCTTTTCATCCACCATATACCGCTCTATGTTTCCAATGATACCATAAATGATTATAGTGTATCCGCAAAAATAGTCGACCATTCCGAAACCGGTCTGATTATGGATTCCTGCAAGATTTATTACAGGATCAACGACGGAGCCTGGGAGTACAGTATGCTTTCGGCCGGAGTCGATCCATACATGTATGAAGGCACCATCCCGGCCCAATCGTGGGGTTCAGAAATAGAATATTATGTGCAGGCAGGCGACAACTCGGGACGTGTGGAACATCACCCCTATGTCGGGCCCGATGGCCCGCATGTTTTCAACGTTCTGGATGTCAATCCCGTCATAAATCTGTCACAAAGCTCATTCAGCTTCCAGGGCACAGAGGGCGAAAAAGCAACCATGTATGACACATTGACAATAACAAACTCCGGCAGTGGAGTACTCAACTGGAATGCTACCAAAACTCAGACCTGGCTGAACCTCTCGCCCGCGAGCGGTGTGGCGCCCAGCAATATGCAAATCGCGGTAAACACCTCCGGGCTTTCGGTGGGAACTTATTACGACACTATCACAGTAACAGGCGCTGGAGCGACAAATTCCCCTCAGGTCGCGGAAGTTATACTTACGTTAAATCCGGCAACACCTCTTGTGTTAACAACCGATCCTGCCGACGGCGCTACCGAAGTTCCGATAGATGCCTTAATCTCGGCCTCCTTCTCAATTGATATGGACGGCTCCACAATTAACGAAAGCAGTATGCTGGTGAGAACTGGCGGAGGTGAATATTACGGCGGCACTGTCAACTACATTCCCTTATCGAGAACTGCGGCTTTTGTATGTGACAGCAATTTCGATAAGGATCAGAGGATATACGTGGATCTGACAACAGATATTCAATCCTCGCAGGGGATGCCGCTCGGCGGCACTTATACATTCGACTTCTTCACCGTGACCAATAATCCACCCAATACGCCGTCCGATCCGTTCCCAGCCGATGACGCAGTCGATGTACCGATCACAGCAGACTTGAGCTGGAGCGGCGGTGATCCTGACGGAGATGATGTCGAATATACGTTATATTTCGGCCAGCAGAATCCGCCCCAGTCTTACGCTACCAGCCTGACCGAACCGACTTTCGACCTGCCTGAACTCGAGAACGAAACACATTACTACTGGTATGTTAAGGCATTTGACGGATACGGCGGAATTGCCTCCATGCCGATCTGCGATTTCACTACTGAAATCGGCTATATCTGCGGTGATGCCAATGGTGATTTGACTGTGAATGTCAGCGATGCGGTTTCTATCATCAATTTTGTCTTTGTGGGCGGTCAGGAGCCAGATCCCTACCAATCGGGTGACACCAATTGCGACGGATCAATTAATGTGAGTGATGCGGTCTGGATCATCAACTTCGTTTTCGTGGGTGGAAATGATCCCTGCGATACCAATGGCGACGGGGAGCCCGACTGCTAAAACGTGAGTTCTATATATAGCCTGCTCCGAAACCCGCCCAGACATGGGCGGGTTTTTTAATGCTGTAAGACATCCAGGCCTGATATTTCCAATGTTTTGCGGAACAAGATGTCTATTATCCTGTTTTTTTGCAAACAATGATTGACATATTAAACTATTAAGAGTATAATTGTCCACATTACATCATCAAGGAGGAGATTTTGGAATTCAAAGGTAAGAAGGCGCTTGTTACCGGATCGACCCGAGGTATCGGTCTTGAGACTGCACGTATACTGGCAAAGGGCGGAGCTGATGTCTGTGTAAATTATTTCCGTTCTCGCAAGAATGCCGATGGTGCAGTCGAGGAATTGAAATCATACGGTTCGGATGCATTCGCTGTCAGGGCCAATGTGGGCAATCATGAACACATCCCCCCCATCTTCGAACAGATCAAGGAACGATGGGGCAAACTGGATATTCTGGTTTCCAATGCGGCACTGGGCCTGCCCACTAAGGCGATCGAGATGACCGACAAGGCCTGGCATCTTTCCATGCATACCAACGCCCAGGCGCTTCTGGTTCTGGTCCAGAAGGGCGAGTTTTTGATGCCTGACGGTTCCAAGATCGTAGCCTTATCTTCGCTCGGATCCAACAGGTATATCCCCGGTTATGCGGCCATAGGTGTCTCCAAGGCCGCAATCGAGACTCTCACAAAGTATCTGGCATACGAACTTGCGGAACGCAGGATCAACGTGAATACCGTTTCAGGCGGTTTTATCGACACCGACGCCCTGAAGAGCTTCGAAAGCTATGAACACATGCTTAACGAAGCGATCCGCCGCACCCCCTATGGCCGGGCAGGAAAACCTGAAGAGGTGGCCGAGGTGGTTGCCTTTTTATGCAGCGACAGGGCCAGCTGGGTAACCGGCCAGGTGCTGGTCGTAGACGGAGGATATTCACTGGCATAATCGGTTTTGTGTTAAAATTTGACTTATACCTTTAACAGCATATATTCAGCCACATGAATAATACAAAAATCTCGACATCATTGAGCTGGATCGAAGTCAGCCGGGAGAATATTCTCAATAATATCAGGGTCATCCGGAAAAAAATCGGTCCTGATATCAAGATAGCGGCGGTGGTCAAGGCCAACGCTTACGGGCACGGCTATCATGAAATTGCACAGATTCTTGAGGACGAGCAGATCGAATTTCTGGCGGTCCATAGCCTGGAAGAGGCATTCATTCTGAATGAGGGCGGATACTCGCCCGAACTTCTGATAGTCGGCTATGTACCGTATGACCAGCTCAACGAGGCAGTTGAGTCAGGATTTCATCTAACCGTCTATAACACTGACACTATCAGACAACTCGAGAAACTGAAGACATCAAAAAAAGCGAAAATCCACCTTAAGCTGGAAACGGGAACAAATCGTCAGGGAATTGATGAAAAGGAACTGCCTTCCTTTATCGGACTTTTAAAAAATACAAAAAAGATCGATCTGATCGGAGCATCCACTCATTTTGCGAATATCGAGGACACAACAGATCATTCCTATGCACAGTCTCAGCTCGACCGCTATAAGGAGATTTTAGCTGAAATAGAGAACGCCGGTCTCGAGATCCCGATAAAACATACGGCCTCTTCAGCGGCCTCCCTTCTGTTTTCAAAGACCCACTATAATATGATCAGGTTTGGCATTTCTCTGTATGGGCTCTGGCCCTCCAAGGAGACCTATCTTTCCTATCGTTTGGCCGGCGGCGAGAATAATCTGCTTACACCCGCTCTCACCTGGAAGACAAAAGTTGCGCAGATCAAAAATGTGCCCAAGGGGTCGTTCATCGGCTACGGCTGTACATACCGCACGACCGCTGATTCAAAAATCGCCGTACTGCCTCTGGGTTATTATGATGGTTATGACCGCAAACTTTCGAATCTTGGTTATGTCCTGATCAAGGGCGAGCGCGCTCAGGTACGCGGCAGAATCTGCATGGATAATATTATGGTGGATGTTACCAATATACCGAATGTGAAGATCGAAGATGAGGTCGTGCTTCTGGGCCGTCAGGATGGCGATGTTATCACGGCAGAGCAGATGGCCTCGTGGGCGCAGACCATCAACTACGAAATTGTGGCGAGAATCAATCCGCTACTTCCCAGAAAAATTATATAGGAGGTCGCTATGCCTTCCATCGATTCAAAAGGGGTCAAAATATATTATGAGGATACTGGTTCGGGAACGCCAATTGTATTCGTGCATGGTCTCGGTATCGACAGACGAATTTTCAAATACCAGATCGATGCTCTAAAAGAGAAATTTCGCCTCATAACATTTGATCTCCGCGGCCATGGCAAGTCAGAAGCTCCTGAAACCGGCTACTCCTACAATTATTTTGCCGATGACCTGAAGAACCTTATCGAGCATCTTGCCCTGAAAGATTTTCATCTGGTTGGACTCTCTCTGGGCGGAGCGGTAGCAGTCCGTTATCAGATCGAGAATCCGGAAAAAGCCAAATCGTTAACATTGATCGGCTCGCATATAGTCGGCTATATGAAATTTCAGGACTGGCCAAATATGTTCAAGATCGCCCGCAAAGAGGGTGTGGAGAAGGCTCGCGAAACATGGAAGAATTTCAGGCTGTTTGAGAATCTTAAAGACGCCAAAGAGAAATTCGATATCCTCACCGATATGGTCAATGATTTCTCCTGTGCATACTGGCTTGATCCCGATCCCCGCTACGATGAACCGAATGATTTGAAGCGCCTGGATCAAATCGAGATTCCTGTGCTTCTTGCAGCCGGCAAGGATGATCAGGATTTCTATCCGATTGCAGAACTGGCCCGGGTAGAACTTCCCAACTCAAAGTTCATAGAATTCGATTCCGGGCATTTAGTATCATTCGAAAAGCCGGACGAGTTCAATAATGTCCTTTTGAAATTTATCGAAGAAATTGACTAGTTAAAATCGACTGAATGCACTCTACTGGTTCCCTCAGATCCTGATTCGCCCTTGGGCGAATTGTGATCTGATGGTATATCCATCTATAATAAAGTGTCAGTTCTCATCCCCGATTCCATCGGGGACAGGAACTGACACAACTTATACCAAAGCATTGCTTTGTCGAAAATCTCAAAGACTGATACGCATTCCGTCATAAGCAAACTCCATCGGAAAGTACTGATATTTTATCGCCGGCAGGGAACGCAGATTGCGGTAGGACATTCCAAAGTCCTCTTCGATATGAGTGAGCAGGATTTTATGAGCGCGCATCTGCTCAGCAGTCTCAAGCATGCTTTCGAAGGTGATAGTGCTTGCGGTGATCTGTTTGTTTACGATCTCCCTTCTGAAGACAGTTTTGTCCTCCCAGTAATAGCAGGGCACAATGATAAGGTCCGCATCGAAAGCCTCGCTGATCGGCTTGAATTGATTTGACCTTGCAGGCAGGTACACGATCTTATGGGCGCCGTCATAAATAACAAAATAATAACCGTCATCTGCATCGAGTCTCACCGGCAAAATGTTAATATTGCCGATGCCCATAATTTCGCAGTCATGCATCTCGATCAGGTTGATGATACAGAAGTCATTGCGGTATTTTTTCAACTTTTGATAGATGTAATTTGTCTCGTCCTTCAGAGCCGGGATATAGACATTGATGGCCTCCCAGATCGGATTGTCAATCACCGAATCGTAATTCAGGTTTTCGATTACACGCACCCCTCCGGCGCATTCAGGCTTCCAGTTTGGGATTATCAGGTTCTCCACCATGTCGATTTCCTCGCGGTTGAGCTGGTGACGGATATCCTCGGGCATACCGATCAAAAGCGACTCATTGAACAAAAACACAGCCGGACCGCTTCTTGAATACGGTATTCCCCGTTTACGTGCCTCGCGGCATACGCGGCACTGGCATCCCGGCCGCGGGGGCGGATTGATCCCGCCTGAACCTAAAATAGATATTTCCATACGATGATTTAAACTCTATAATGGATGATATGTCAAGGTCAAACTGAGGACTTCAGTAAGAAGCACCGTTAAGATATGGGTGCCCCGTCCCCGTTGGGCCGTTCCGGCCCATAAGGGGTGGGATTCGCTTCTTTTTAATAAAAGATTCTGGATGATTCAAAGATCCCACAGCTGCGCTGTGGGGCACCCATGATCGTCTTCCTCCCTTGTTATTATAGTTGAAACTCGCTTCAACAAAGACTATATTACCGGATCAGAAGTTGACCTGGAAAGATATTTTAGTAATCCGAAAGGCAGCCGAATTTGGCCCAGAAATCGGAACGACAGCTAAAAGTTGTTCTTCTCATGATTATCTTCGTCACGATTGCAGGCACTGCTGGATATATGCTCCTGGCAGAGCAGGGATTCCTTGATTCTCTTTACATGACAGTCATATCGATTACCACAGTCGGCTACCATGAAGTCTTTGAGATCACCCCGCGGCTCCAGGTTTTTACGATACTTCTCATTTTATCCGGGGTGGCCACAATATTTTACGGCATCATGGTTGTAATGCAGATGGTTGTGGAGGGTCAGGTCGCAACTATTTTAGGAAGGAGACGAATGGAAAAAGACGTTAAGAAGCTCAAGAATCATTACATCCTGGCCGGCTTCGGGCGGGTCGGGCAGATAGTCTATAACGAATTTGAAAAAAGCGGCAGACCTTTTGTCGTGATCGAAAGCAACGCCGAGATGATAAACATTTTGCAGAACAAAGGCGGACTTTACATAGAGGGAAATTCCACCGAGGATGAGGTTTTGCACCAAGCCGGAATCGACAGGGCGGTAGGACTTGTATCCACGATCCCGTCCGAATCCGATAATGTTTATCTTGCACTTTCCGCCCGGCAGCTTAATCCCGACCTCAAAATAATCGCCCGCGCCGACAGCCCCGATGCCGAGAAGAAACTATACCGCGCCGGAGCGGATAGGGTTATCTGCCCCTATGAGCTGGGCGGAATGCGTATGGCGCTCTCGATCATTCGTCCCAATGTGGTCGATTTTATGGAACTCGAGTCGGCCGGCGCCGAGGCCGACATATCGATCGAGGAAGTCATCGTACCGGAAAACTCCAGCCTCGATGGCGTGACGCTGAAGGACTCGGATCTGAAGAATAAGCTGGATATAATGGTGGTGGCAATAAAGAAACCGGACAAAACCATTCACTTCAATCCCAGCGCCAACACCAATATCGAGGTCGGCGATATCCTTGTCTTGATCGGACGCAAGAGCAACCTTGCCAAGCTGGATTTGATGACCGAGAACAATAAGTAGAGCCTATTTTTTCTTGTCCAGCCAGCCCCGTTTGACCTCACCCAATGTCTCCGGCGGCAGAAGGTACGGCTTGATATCCAATAGCGGTGTGCCGTCGATCATATCCGGATCCTCAATGTAAAGCGTGGTCCCCTCAATCCTGGTCAGTTTCACAACTGTCAGCCCGATTGGATTGGGACGTTTGGGTGAACGGGTGGCGAAGACTCCATGCTGCTCCTCATCATGAGGAGGTGATGCGATCAGCTCATAACCCTCGGATTCATGAAAAACCCAGATCAGTATAAGATGGGAGAAACCATCAAGATCCATCAGGCCATCCTTAAACTCAGGCTGAAGTTCGATATAAGCCTTCACGCCCTTGTTGTGATAATCGCCTTTGGGACAGTCTTCGGTGGTCTTATATGGCGTATGGATTATACCTATGGGCTTCAATGTGAACCTATCCATGGCAAATCCTCTTTAAGAGTTTAGTGGATTTCTATAAAATGGTCCTGCTTTTCCAGTACTTCACCGATAATAGCAGCCATCTCGATGCCTGATGAGCGCAATTCATTCAATATCTGCTCTGTTTTCTCCGGCGGAGCCGATATCAAAAGCCCGCCCGAGGTCTGGGGATCATAAAAGACAGTTTCGAGGTCCTGATCGAGGTCAGCCTTGATATCGACATCTTTCTGGAACACCTCACGGTTGTCATTCAAACCGCCCGGAATCCAGCCTTTGGCGTAACCCAGCACATTCGGAATCAATGGCACACTCTGCGACTGCAATTTAAAGCTGATATTCGAGGCCCGCGCCATCTCGATCATATGGCCAATCAAGCCGAATCCGGTAATATCGGTAGCGGAATTGGCCTCATACTTGACCATAATTTCGGCCGCGATCCGGTTCAACTCGCACATCTGGTTCATGATGAACTCGATATCGGCGGCATCTGCCTGATTATTCTTGAGGGCGGTAGAGATAATTCCTGTCCCCAGGGGCTTGGTCAGGATCACAAGGTCGCCCGGCCTGGCATTGGCATTGGTCTTTATGTCCTTGATCAGGATCCTGCCGGTAACCGCCACACCGTACTTCAGTTCTTTATCCTTAACGGTATGCCCACCAATAATAATCGCTCCCGCCTCCTGCACCTTGTCCTGGCCGCCTCTGAGAATATCGGTCAGCAAAGCATGCGGCATCTCGGCCGGGAAACAGGCGATATTAAGCCCGATAAGCGGTTTCCCGCCCATGGCGTAAATATCCGAAAGCGCATTGGCAGCCGCAATCTGCCCGAAGCGGTAAGGGTCGTCGACGATCGGAGGGAAAAAGTCGGTCGTCATAATCAGCGCCTCGGTTTCGGAAATTCGATATACGCCGGCATCATCGGCTGTGGACGAGCCCACCAGCAGATTTTCGTCGATAATTTGCGGCAATGCGCCTATAATCTGGCTGAGTGCACCTGCACCGAGCTTGGAAGCTCAACCGGCACAGGAGACTTTCTCGGTCAATTTAAATATTTCATCTTTTGAGTTATTCATACGAAACTTAAACCTCGATTCTAATATAATTGTTCTAAGAGGTCAAGAAACAAATAATCCGCAATTCAGCCATATGCGCTTGTTTTTTGCAAGTTTTGTGCTAAATTGTGTGTCTAAATTTCTATGATGGCAGATTTATGCCTGTAAGCTGGAGTTCGGAATGAAAAAATTTATTATAATTGCCATAGTGTTGATCATAGCGGCCCTGGGGTACTACTTCTTCGTTTATGGCAAAAACAGCAACGAAAATCCTTATGAAATCGATCAGATCACGGCAGAAGCCTTCAAAGGCGACCTCGTAGTTTCGATCCATTCCAACGGACGGGTAACCCCGGTTCAGACTGTGGAGATTAAGTCCAAAGCCTCCGGTGAGATAATTGAACTGGGCGTTGATGTCGGCGATTATGTTCACAAAGGAGATCTGATCTGCCGTCTCGATACGGCGACGGTGATGAACAGCTATCTGCAGGCCAAGGCCGACCTGAACGTCGCCCAGGTTACGGTAAAAAAACGCCGGAGGGAATTTGACCGGCAGAAGACTCTTTTTGAAAAGGAGCTCCTGTCCGAACAGGAACTGGACAACACGGAACTGCTTCTGGAACAGGCCAAAGCCTCGCTGGTCAGGGCTGAGGCGGCATTTTCAATTGCCCAGGAACAACTTGAGGACACTGAGATACGATCGCCCATAAACGGGATTGTGCTGCAAAAGCAGGTTGAAGAGGGTCAGATTATATCTTCAGGAGTATCGACAGTCACCGGCGGAACATTGATTATGCAGATAGCGGAGATGGATTCGGTCTATGTTGTGGCCGAGGTTGATGAAACAGATATCGGGCAGGTCGAGGCCGGGCAGAGAGTTAAAGTCAATGCCGATGCTTATCCCGACTTGAATTTCGAGGGCCGGGTCGAGAAAATAGCTCCCATGGCCTCGGTCGAGCAAAATGTGACTGTTTTTGAAGTTACTACGCAAATCGATAACAGCGAGGGCTACCTCAAGGCCGGAATGAACAGTTCTATCGAGATTATCACTGCCGAGGCCTATGGCGCGGTGCTGGTGCCCAATGATGCTGTCAAGGATCCCGAGGCGGTCGGATATACAGGTGAAATCGCTCAGGGTGAGCAGAAAATCGGCGAGGGGGCTGAAGGCCAGAAGCGGCCCAGCCGCGAGGAGATGCGTGAGAAAATGAAGAATATGAGCCCCGAGGAGATTGCGGAATTGCGCAAGCGCCGCCAGGAACAGCAAGAGGCCATGGCCGATAAGAAGGTTGTCATGGTCAAGCGCGAGGGCCAATTTGTGCCCCAGCTTGTCAGCGTGGGCAAATCAAATCTGGATTACACCCAGGTCATCTCCGGAATTTCGGTCGGCGATACTGTTGATGCCACGCCCGTCTCCATGATGATGCGGCAGCGTGCCGAAATGCGCGAGCGTATGGAACAGCGCAGCGGATCAATGGGCGGTTTGAGAAAAAGCGAATAATTTTTTATCCGCAGTTAAAATGAAAAGGTCCGCTTATTTAAACCGGCTTATAATATAATTATTCCGCTTTGAAAATATTTCCGATAAGGAACAGAATAATCACGGACCTAATGGGTGTGAGAACCGTGATCCTCTGAATTTTCTTCTTCCGGTTCCGCGGATTCCTGTTCACCAGTCTGGCGCATACTCATGTATTCCTGATAAGTCATCTCCGGCAGAACCTGAAGGAAAGCAATTATGGGCCAGATTTCCTCATCGCTGTGCACATCGCCGATAGCCGGCATTCCGGTTAATTTGATGCCGTGCTTGGTAATCCAGAAAAGTTCCGGAGCCGTCCATTCATCGCCTTCCTCTGCCAGTGAAGGCGCCTCGGGGTATAGCCCAATCGCAAACGCGTCTTTGCCTATTCCAGCCGCTCCATGACATATCACGCACATCTCGTCAAAATGCGCGAAGCCTTCGGCTATCATCGCCGAATCGGTCAGCTCGGGAACTTCAATTCCGGCGGCATGTTTGCGAATGGAATTATCTTTCGTCACTTCAATGATCTTAAGCGTCAAAGCGCCATGCTCGGATGTGGCGGCGACATTATAAATCCCGGAATTCATGAAAATTATGAACAACCCAACGGCAAGGGCCAAAATAATAATGATGACGATCAGTATTTTCATTTCTTACCCCAGTTTTAAAATAATAAACACCCCGGCCCCATGTCGAGGCCGAGGCTTTCCACGACTAAACCCGGAATCAAAAAGCTCTTCCTTTTTGAAAACCGAATTGACTTGTGAAGGATGAAGATAGCCGTGATCATCTATTGATCATTTGAAAACAGGTAATCATCCCCTTTTGCATTGGCATGACAGGAAATGCATGCCTGTCCTGTTCCTTTGGCTACCCTTCCGGCTAATGCAACCCCCTTTGGGTTCTGCATTATTTTTCCGTCCGGGCCGTATTTGACCCAGAACCAATTGTTATTTTCGGGATCGTAACCATCCTCGCGCTGGAGCATTATGGTTACAGCAGCCAGATAGTCGCCGGGTGATTCAGCAACCATCTCCCGGGTAGCGTCTTCCCCTCCGTAGTTGTCCTTGACTATTATATGGTAAGGCGTACCGTCAACATGCACCATATTGTAATACATGCGCAGAAACTCACCATGCGGGGATGTGCCTGGATAAACTCCCGAACTCATGGGCCAGTCTTCGTAGCCCTGCATGGCTTTCCAGAGATTGTTGGCGAATTTGACATCATCAGCTCCGCCAAACGGCATCTCCTCCTGGGCCAGACTGTTTATTCCGAGTCCGAGAATAAAAACCAACATCAATGAGGTAAAAGTAACTAAGATGACTTTCCTGCTCATTGAACCCTCCTCCTGCTTTATGGATTGCATTCTATCTTCAGAGATATCTTCTTACATGCCTTTTCAGCAATTATCGTAGCCCAAAGATAGCTTAAGACGGCAATGTTGACAATACTACTAAAATCCCGATCTATTACGTATGCCCACTACGCAAAAATATGGAAAAAGTCCAATTTCAGGAGGGATATTTTGACCGATTAGAATGTGAATGCCAGGGAGAGTTCTATACCGCCGGATCGATTCTCGGGAATAGATATCTCTGCACGAATCTTTCGGTTATGCCTTTGAACCGCCTTATCTACAAAGAGGAAATCATAAACCCAACTTCCAAAAAAACCTACTAATCCTGCAGTAAGCAATGTGGACTTCCCCCGATAAAACGGACATCAAGTTAAGTTGGTTTTGCCGTCAGTTCGAATTCAGCCGGACTTTTCGATCCCAGGCTTGAATGACGGCGTTTACGATTATAATACACTTCAATATAGTCAAAAATCTTCAATCTGGCCTCATCTTTTGTGGCAAAACTTTCCTGATAAATCAACTCGCTCTTCAAGGTCGCAAAAAACGACTCCATCACGGCATTGTCCCAGCAATCCCCCTTGCGGCTCATACTGCAGATCATCCCGTGATCTTTCAATAGCTTCTGGTAGCCACCGGCGGCATACTGACTGCCCTGATCCGAGTGATGCAGCAGGCCCTTTGAGGGCCGACGACGGGCCAGGGCATGCTTTAAAGCGGCCAGCGTCAGCTCTTCGTTGATACGGTTACTCAATGACCAGCCCACTACCATGCGCGAATACAAATCGACCACTCCCGCCAGATACAGCCAGCCCTCTGAGGTCCAGATATAGGTAATGTCCGAAACCCAGACAGCATTGGCAGTCGAGACCTCAAACTGACGGTTCAACAGGTTGGGGGCAACAGGATGATTGTGCTTAGATTTAGTCGTAACCTTATACTTGCGACCTCGTTTAGCCCGAATATTGTGCTCTCTCATTAGCTTAGCCACTCGGTTCTGTGAACAACTGAAACCCGATTCACGGAGATCATCGGTCACTCGTGGACTGCCGTACTTGCGCCGGCTTCTCTGGTGCACTATCCGGATCCGTGACAATAGGACCCGGTTCTGCTGTGATCTCTTACTCTCATGACCCAAACGCCACCTGTAATAACCGCTCCTGGATACTTTCAAAGCATGGCACATCTTCACTACTCTCGATGACGAGCGGTGCAATTCTATAAAACTGTATTTCATCGACGTTTCTTGGAGAAAATGGCCAAGGCTTTTTTTAAGATGTCACGCTCCTCCTTGACATCAGCAAGCTCTCGCTGAAGCTTGCGAAGTTCCGCATCCGAACTCTTCAGGTTACCATGACCCGGAAAAGCTTCCTGGCCATCTGCAGATAACTGCTTCTTCCATAAATATATCAGATTAACATGGATACCAAGATCGCGGGCTACCTCCGTGGCCTTGCGACCTCCCTCTGTTACCAGACGAACCGTCTCGATCTTGAATTCTCGGTCATAACGTCTTCTTTTCATGGGGACACCTCCAGTAAGGCAATATACACCTTATCTTCGTGTCCGTCAATTCGGGGGAGGTTCAATGCATGAGTAAAGCTTAATTTGCTGTTGATAGACCAATCACCAAAAGCATGGGCGGCAGCCACTGTTACAACAGTTGCAATCGATACCGTCTCGATACCAAGCAGGACCAAACCAGTGGAAGGGTCTCCAGCATAAAAATGACCGAGACCATGTATAAAAAATCCGGGAAAGAGAGCCAACATAAATGCCGTTTCTTCGGATTTATATGATGGATTGTCGTCCGAAGTATAATAAGATTCTCTTCCTGATATGAGAATGGTCTGATTTTGAAACAGGCCTGGATTTTGAGAAGCAATACTTAATTGATAATCGCTATCAGAACGCCCTATATTGTCGGCAGACATCAGAGGACAGGCTGGCAGAATCATGAGCATTAATATGATTCTGAAATGTGTACCCACTAAACCTCCCCGTTATGAGGAAAATATACTCTGAATGGATATTTTGTCAATAAATATAAGCCTCGCGAGTTAATCGCATCAACCAGAAAACAAAATCCTTGAAATCTGATATATTCAGCTTATCTTAATGGCATGGCTACTCAGGATACATATCATGATGAAGAACGCCAGCCGGCGGTAGCCGGATCATTCTACCCGGCCGATCCGCTCGATCTCTCGCGCATGCTGAGCGGCTATCTGTCTGAAACCAAACGGACTGTCTTTGCCGAGAAGGTGCAGGGAATTATCGCGCCGCATGCAGGCTATATGTATTCCGGAGCGGTGGCGGCCTCGGCCTACAAGGAACTGGACGGCCTGAAATTCGATACTGTGGTGGTGATCGCACCCTCGCACACGACATTTTTCCAGGGAGCCTCGATTTATAACGGTTCTGCCTATCTGACCCCGCTCGGCAAGCTTTTTATCGATCAGGAACTTGGATCGAAAATTTCCCAGATCAGTCCATCAAAAGTGTATCTTTCAAATAAAGGACATACCGGCGGCGGCACCCGACAGGAACATTCACTCGAGGTCCAGCTGCCGTTCCTGCAAATGATGCTGGGGGATTTCAAGCTGGTGCCGATTATCATGGCCGAGCAGGAATGGGATATTATCACCGCGCTGGGTGAAACGCTGGCTGCGGCACTCAAGGGAACCAACACATTGATAGTGGCCTCGACCGATCTGTCACATTTTTATACCGCCGAGATTGCATCACAAAAAGATGCGATCATCCGGGCCAAAGTTGAGGCTTTCGACCCGCAGGGCCTGTATAAATCGATCGCCAAGGGTGAGGCTGAGGCTTGCGGCGGCGGTCCGATGGCTGCGGCTATGCTTGCCTGCCGCAAGCTGGGAGCGAACAAGATCACGGTTACCGGGCAATCGGACAGCGGCAGGGTCACCGGCGACAGCCGCGAGGTAGTTGGATATCTGGGCGCTGTAATCTATTCGGATTAACTCGAATCATGCACCTGACTCAGGAAGAAAAAGACCATCTGAAAGAGCTGGCTCTGGAGTCCATCAGGACAAAATTCCAAAACGAGCCCGAGCCGGAACTTGGCATTGAATCAGAAACACTTAAGGAGAACTGCGGGGCTTTTGTCACGCTAAAGATTCGCGGCAGCCTGCGGGGCTGTATCGGCCTGGTTGTGGGGATGAAGCCTCTGTATAAAACGATAACAGAAATGGCGCGGGCGGCGGCTTTTGATGATCCGCGCTTTACGCCCCTTGCAGAAAAAGAAGTTGATAAACTGGAAATAGAAATATCGGTCCTCTCTCCCCTCGAAAAAATAGATGATCCGAATCAAATTGAAGTCGGCAAGCATGGTATCATGATGAGGCGCGGTTACCATTCAGGACTTCTGCTGCCCCAGGTTGCTACCGAATATGGATGGGATCGGAAAACATTTTTGAGGCATACCTGCCTGAAAGCGGGTCTGCCGGAGAATGCCTACCAGGATCGGGCCACGGAAATCCAGATTTTTACGGCCGAGATTTTTTGATGTAAACGGCCAGGACTTTTTCGAAACTATTTACCCATCAATATGTTACAAAATTACCTGTGCTAATGAAATTGTAATAGGCCTTGACACGTCCATATGCCAGGGCTACCTTGTATAGAAATTGGAATCTTTTTTATGAGCGAATATAACAAAGAACTTTTGATCGCCCTGCGCGAGAAGGCCAAGCTCGGATCAAAGACCTTGCAGATGCTTTTGTCGCATTTCCAGTCGCTGGAAAACATCGTCTCGGCCGATATCGAAGAGCTTACGGAATTTCCACGGATCAGCGAAAAGAAAGCTGCGGTAATCCATGAAATCGAGAGACATTTAGACGGCATCAAGCAGGACCTCGAACTATATCGCCGGGAAGGGATCGAGACCCTCACCATATTCGATGATAATTACCCCGAACTGCTCAGGCAGATCAACAGCCCGCCGTTTGTCCTGTACTGGAAGGGCAATTTTCCAGTGGAGGATGAACAGACGATAGCGGTTGTGGGCACCACCCAGGCCTCGGCCGAGGGGATCGAGATAGCAGTAGATTTCTCGAACGCTCTGGCGGAGAAAGGCGCAGTAATTGTCTCCGGTCTGGCACGGGGGATCGACACAGCCTCGCATATCGGAGCCATCAAGGCCGAGGGCAGAACATACGCCGTACTGGGATGCGGCTTCAACCATATCTACCCTCCGGAAAATAAAAAGCTATCGGAGGAGATTCTGGAGAAGGGAGCTTTGATTTCCGAGTACTCGCCCGATACCAGAGTTACAACGGGACGACTGATCTCGCGCAACCGGATAATTGTGGGGCTGGCCCAATCTGTGGTTGTTGGAGAGCTGGATAAAAAATCACGCGGTACCATAAATGCAGCGGAACGCGCCCGTGAACTCGGCAAGCTGCTTTTCGCAATCGGCAGAAAAGACCTGCCTGTCGATCAGGGATTGATCGATTATGGGGCGATTCCATTGGAGGACATCAGTAAAGCTGAATTGATCTCTGATCACAGCTTATAGGAGATAATCATGACAATGACTGAAGAGGAAAAAATAGAGAACTTGAGAAAACTGGTTGACCGCACCGCCGAGGATATTCAAAGCGGCGACCTGACCGAGGAAAAGGCGCGTGAATTGATCGCCAAGACCCGTGAAGAAGCCGAAGATCTGATTCCGGATGATATGGAGAAGTATGATATGATCTATGGCGCGCGTTTCGAGAGATTGATAGATCAGTTTATAAAAGCTAAGCAGGAATAAAGAAGGAATAGATCGGAAGATTGGAAGACTCCTATAAAACGATCAAGGGTCCCGCACGGACCGAAATAAAAATCCAGAGATCAAAATTCATTGCCTCGGCCTTTCCATGCCAGTCACAGGAGGAAGCCGAGGCGGAAATCGAAAAGATCTCAAGCGAGTTTCATGACGCCAATCATAACTGTTACGCCTACCGGATTTATCCCTTTCGGGGCCTGGACATATTCCGGTACTCCGACGCCGGCGAGCCCTCGGGTAAAGCCGGAAGGCCGATTCACGACAGCATAGTATCTGCCGAATTATTCAATACAGGAATTGTGGTAACCCGGTATTTTGGCGGCATAAAGCTGGGTACGGGTGGACTCAAACGGGCCTATCGCGATGCCGCACGTAATGTTCTCGAATCTGCAAGGATAATAGAGGTCCTTCTAACCCAAAAATACAGAGTGAAATTCCCTCTCAATTTGACCAATGTTATCCTTCGCACACTCTCTGCAGAGGGCATCAAAATAGTCGACAGCAATTACACCGATGAAGCTGAGATCATCTTTGTGGTCCGGCTCTCCATTATGGACCAGCTGGAAGAAGCGCTGATATCTGCAACCAACGCCAGAATCGAGCTGACAAGAATCTGATGCCGGCCGAATCGTGCCGGCAGCAATTATTTGCTTTGACAATATTAAACGTATTCCTTAAACTATAATCAAATGGAAATCCCCGGCGAAAGTTTTAGTCGCAGCCCCCGTTCTTCAGATATTTATTTTGGCAGGATTTATATACCCCGATGACTGCTCTAATCTCATATTTTCTGCTTGCGCTGCTGGTGTCATTTCTGTGTTCGCTAATGGAGGCGACATTTCTGTCTGTTTCCCGGGCCCATGTGGGGGTGCTCCTGAAGAGAGGTTACAGGAGCGGAAGACTGCTGAAAAACCAGAAGAGCAAAATCGACCAGCCCCTCTCCGCAATATTAACTTTGAATACAATTGCAAACACCGTGGGTGCGGCTGGCGTAGGTGCGCAGTCCCTGAAAGTGTTTGGAAGCGAATGGGTGGCGGCAGCCTCGGCTGTTCTGACATTCTCCATCCTGGTCTTCTCCGAAATCGTTCCCAAGACCCTTGGCGCGGTCTACTGGAAAAAACTGTCGCGTCCCGCGGCCTACATCATTCAGATCCTGATTATCATCACATTTCCATTCGTAATCATGCTCAAGGGAATTTCCATTCTCATTACCCGCAACCGCAAGCAGACATTTCTTACCCGTGAGGAACTTCTCACCCTGGCACAGATCGGGGAGACGGAAGGGATTCTGTTGAAAAAAGAGGCGCGCATTATTGAGAATCTTTTCAGGCTGAATAGAATCTATGCAAAGGATGTGCTCACTCCACGTTCAGTAATACTGGCATTCCAGAAGGATCAGACTGTGGAGGAGATTGTCAATACCCATAACCCAATTCGCTTTTCGCAGATACCGATTTATGACCGCGACATCGATAATATTCTGGGCATGGTTTTCCGCTCGAAGATCATGGAAATGTATTTCAAAGGGCAGAAGAAGAAGACCATGGAGGAGCTGGTGATTCCGCTCTATGTGGTGCCGCAGACAAAATCGATCGCAAAAATACTGGACGAGTTCATCAAACGCAAAGAGCAAATATTCCTGGTTGTCGATGAATACGGCGGGACGGAAGGGATTATCACCCTCGAGGATGTGATCGAGACTTTGTTAGGTGTTGAGATAGTCGATGAACTCGATACAGAAGAGGATATGCGCAAGCTGGCCAGAAAACAGTGGCTGGAAAGACTGAAAAGACGGGGACATATGGAAGATACTACATTTGAGGATGAGGATATCAGTGGAGGAACAGAATGAAGACGCCCGCAACCGCAACCAGCGCGCCCATGAAAGCGCGAATAGATACCTTCTCCTTATAAAAAATCATCACCCATGGTATTACCAGCACCGGCACAATCGACATGATCGCCATCGCCACTCCCGCTTCTGTGTATTTGACAGCCGTTAATGAAAGAGTTACTCCCAGAAACGGCCCGAATACAGCTCCCCCGAATGATAAAGCTACGCCCCGTTTGTTATGCATGGCCTGAATAGTTTTTACGAACTTTCCCGTGAAGATACTGATAACCCAGATTATCGCGGCAGAGGCCAGCATACGTATGAATGTCCCCGCCAGGGGATTGATAACATCAGCCATACCCATCTTGGCAAATACTATTCCGACTGCCTGCCCCACACCTCCCAGAAAGGCCAGAATCACACCCCTGGCGGAGATCTGGTTTACCTGCTTGACTCCTTTCATGGGGCGCTCCGCACTCACCCAGATTACACCGGCCAGGGTGACGGCGATTCCCACTATAGCCACAAGTTCCAGAGTCTCACCCATAAAAATCCAGGCTGTGACTGCTGCGATTGCGGGGGATAAAGAAAAGATCAAAAGTGTCAGGCGCGGCCCGATCATTACCATAGCAGTGAATAAAAATGAATCCCCGATAACCAGGCCAATTAAACCTGATAATGTCAGGTAGCCAATATTTTTTAGAGGCGCGTCCGGCTGAATCAGCCAGCCCTCGGTGATAAGCAATGCAAGTCCCAGAAGTATTACCCCGAACACAAGCCGGATGCGGTTGACGTTCAGCGCGCCGATTTCACGTCCGCCGGATGTAAAAAAGAGCGATCCGAATGACCAGCAGAAAGCCGTCGCCAGAGCTGCAAGTTCACCAAGCAAGTTATCTTCCCCAGATGCCGGCCATGTTGAAAAATCAGGCTAATAGCTGTCATTCTGAGGGCATGAAATGACCCAGGAACCTGCTGAACTATCAAACAGATCCTTCGCTGCGCTCAGGATGACAGGAAGTAAATCAGGATGACATATTGTAAATAGATTTTTCAACATACCCTGTAAGCCTTATATATTTTTCTTTCAATAAAACAATCCTCCCTGTATGGGAGGATTGCATTTATAAACCTCATTGGCGATGTTTTGTTTCGCAAAAACAGAATCTATTTTAATCGAATTTGATGCCCTGCGCGAGTTCGGCTTTGCCGGACCAGTTGATTGTATTACTCTGGCGGCGCATATACAATTTCCAGGCATCACTGCCCGACTCACGTCCGCCGCCGGTCTCTTTCTCGCCGCCGAACGCAAGGCCTATTTCGGCGCCGGAGGTGCCGACGTTGACATTGGCAATTCCGCAGTCCGAGCCGGTATGGCCGAGGAATGTCTCAGATTCGATCAGATCGTTAGTGAATATCGAGGAGCTCAGGCCCTGGGGTACATCATTTTGAATATCGATAGCGTTTTGGATATCACCTGAGTATTCGATGATATATAAAAGCGGTGCAAAGGTCTCCTCGCAGACTATCTCCAGATCCCGCCTGACTTCGGCAACCGAGGGGGTAACATAGCATCCGCCCTCATGATCCAGCTTCTCACCGCCCCAGAGCATCTTCCCGCCCTGCTTTTTGACAATCTCGATCGCTTCCAGATACATATCGACCGCACCGGTATCGACAAGCGGTCCCATCAAATTTGACTGATCCAGGGGGTTACCGATGGTAACACGGCCGTAATAATCTTTCAGGGTTTTGATCAGCTCTTCCTTTCTTGACTTCTCGACAATAACCCGGCGAGTGCTGGTGCATCTCTGACCGGCAGTTCCGACTGCGCCGAAAAGAATCGCCCTGGCGGCCAGTTCCATCTCAGCATGGGGCGTAACAATCACAGCATTATTGCCGCCCAGTTCGAGAATCGTCTTCCCAAAGCGCTTGCTGACCTCCTCGGCGACATGACGGCCGATTTTGGTGGAGCCGGTGTAACTGACCAGATTCACATGCTTGTCGGTGAGCATCAATTCGCCAACCTCCGATCCCCTTCCGATCAAAAGAGTGGAAATACCGGCAGGAAGATCGTTTTCTTTGATCACCCTCATTAAAATCTTCTGGCAGGCAATGGCTGTAAGCGGAACATGGGAAGCCGGCTTCCATATGCAGGTATCGCCGCAGGCCAGCGCAATCCCAAGGTTCCATGACCATACCGCTACCGGGAAATTGAAGGCGGAAATTATGCCCACCACTCCCAGCGGGTGCCACTGCTCGTACATCCTGTGGCGGAATCTTTCAGAGTGGGTCTGCTTACCGTAAAGCATGCGCGAGAGGCCAGTAGCATAATCACAGATGTCGATCATCTCCTGCACCTCGCCCCAGCCTTCCTGAAGCGACTTGCCCATTTCGATAGTGACAAGGCGGCCAAGCGCATCCTTCTTCTCTCTCAAAGCCAGTCCGAACTGCCGGACTATTTCACCGCGCTTGGGAGCGGGCATTTCGCGCCAGGTTTTAAACGCCTCCCGGTTGGCTTTGACCATACGTTCATAGTCGTCCTTGTTGGCCTGCTTGACCTTTGCAATCACCTGACCATTGATTGGGCTTACGCTTTTCGTCTCGGCACCGTTCCCGAACCACTCATGTCCGTCCGAGGCACCGTAATTAGTTTCCTCGATTTCAAGCTGTTTCAGAACATCTTCCAAACCATCTATTTTCATGGCAAAGACCTCCAAATGTATTAAAGATCATTAAATACTTTTCATGTTTCCAATGCCCCTCTGATTTTGAAATATAAGATTAATTAAAGCAGAAGAGACTGTCAAGCGGAATTGATAGAGCTATCTTTTTGGAATATTTAAAGATATGCACAAAATAAGTCCTTATATTAATAATATTTAATAATATGTGGAAAAATAATTAAAATAATTAATTATATACTTGACATTTATGATAATATTCCGATATTAACATTGAAAAAATTAAGGAAAGGAGGTTCGATGCCTCAAAATTGGCAAAAACTGACAGATCTGACCGGAAACAGGGAATTCCTGGTCGAGCGGGTGCGTTTGGAGGATTCCGATATCGTAATCGAGGGGTCATTTGAACTGCCGCCCCTGGCCAGGCTTTCCATGGAAGATCAGATTTTTGTCACAGCCTTTATCCAGTCTGACGGCTCGATCAAGGAGACTGAGCGTCTTTTTGGAGTCAGCTATCCCACCATTAAAAGCCGTTTGAAAAAAATCGCGCAGCAGCTTGAATTTGTTCAGCTTGATGCTGCGCCCTCGAAGAGCGAAGTTCTGAATCGGCTGGAAAAGGGTGAGATTTCGGTTGATGATGCATTGGAGTTGTTGAAATGATTTATCCGCCTTTGATTCTCCGGATACGAATTGGGGAAGGGGGCAGGAAGAAAATCGGTCTCTGGCTTCCACTCATTCTGCTCTGGCCGTTTGTGCTGATTTTTGGAGTAATCCTGTTTCCATTAATTCTGCTGATATCACTTTTAACCTGGTACTCAGGCAAAGGCAAAAAGCTCCTGTTCGGGCTACCGGTCCTCTTCTATCTGATTTGCCATGTGCGCGGCCTGAGGGTTGATGTGAAAAGCACAACCGATAACGTTTACGTTAATTTTCAATGAAGGAGTGTATTAAAATGAGTAAGGACAGACATCAGATACTGAATATGCTGACCGAAGGTAAGATCAATGTCGAGCAGGCCGAGAAACTTTTGAATGCAATTGGCGAATCCGGCGGCGAGGAAAATACAAGCGAAAAAAGCGTCGCTCTCAAATCGCCCAAATATTTGAGGGTGGTAGTGAATGAAGGAGATCAGGGGGACCAGGTGAATATCCGCATACCGATGGCGCTTTTGCGTGCGGGCATAAAGCTCACATCCCTTCTTCCCGACGAGGCCCAGAGCAAAATTGACGGAGCCCTTAAGGAAAAAGGCATAAACATCGATTTTAATGATATTAATGCCGACTCATTGGAGGAGCTGATCGATGCTTTTTCGGAGCTGTATGTTGATGTCGAGAGCAACAGCGGGGAGAAAGTACATATTTATTTTGAGTAAAAGTTAAGGCGATCAGAATTCAATCAACTGATCCTTCCTGTTAAATAGCAGCCGGGTTTCGAGGTTCAGTATGAGGAAGACCGAAAAAACAACCGATGACAGTATGGCCAGCATTATGGCGATCTGATATCTCACCGCCAGAAGCGGCTCGGCTCCCGATAAAATCTGGCCGGTCATCATACCCGGCAGAAAAACCACTCCCATGCCGGTCATGGACGCAAAAGTCGGCAGGACCGATGCCCGAAAGGCCTTAAGGAAATTATCTCGTGTCGCCTCTGAGGGAGTCCCTCCAAAAGATAGAACGGCCTCCACAGCATCCCGGTTGTCATGAATGCCGGTTACATAACGTTCCAGGGCCAGTGCGCATCCATTCATGGAATTTCCGACGATCATGCCGAAAAGGGGAATGAGGTAGCGGGCGTCATACCATGGCTCCTGCCTCACCACGGCGAAGATAAAAAACAGCATTGTGCCCCCGCATCCGATAAGCATGCTCAGAAACAGATATGGAAATGTCTTTCTAATTTTGATCCCGGTGCGTCCCAGGATCGTCTGCACCCCGAAAAACAGCATAAACAAGAGCACAAACAAGACGACGTACCAGTAATTGAACTCGAAGACATATTTCAGAACCAGGCCGGCAATAACGAGCTGAACAGACATCCTTATTGTGGAAATAATAGCGTCCTTTTCGAGATTCATCCTGTAGTAAAATATCAGCAGGAAGGAGACCAGAAACAGAAGATAACAGATGGCCATCTGCAGGAGCGAGATTTCCTGTATATTCGGTGAGCTCATATCCTGCCCTCCAGGCAGTTTTTCAATTCTCCCGGGGTCATGCTCTCTTTACAATTCGCCACCCGGCCGTCTTTCAAAACCACAGCCCGGTCGGCCAGGCCGAGATATGTCGATGAGTGCGCCACCACTACTATAGTCCTGACCTTCTTGCTCTCCCCGAGGAGATTCACCACCTGCTCTTCGGAAGACATATCCAGCGCAGAGGTCGGTTCATCCAGGAGCAGTGTCTCCGGATTCAGCGCCAGGGCCCGGACCAGTCCCAGTCTCTGTGCCTCTCCCCCCGAGATTTTCTTGCTCTTTTTGGATAAAAAATCCTGATCCAATCCTACCCGGCCAAGGTATTTGATAAAGGTCTCCTCGGAAATATCGCGCTCCCGATTGTGCTTGAGCTTAAACGGCAGCATCAGGTTATCCATAACAGATCCCTCCACCAGGTAAGGCTTCTGCCCCACCATGATCGCCTTAGACCTGTATTCGCCGGGATCGAAATCATCAAGGCTTTTGCCCCGATAGAATATCTGCCCGGAAGTCGGCGATATCAGCATGCCCATCAAACGCAGGAGGGTGCTCTTGCCCGAACCGGAAGGCCCGGTTACAAGCGTCACACGATTCCGCTCAAAAGTCAGAGTTATCTCCTGCAGGACCGGAATCCCTCCGGAAATGTAGGAAACATCCTCAAGTTTGAAATTAAAACTGCTATCTTCTGCCATATTAATCCCGACATTATAGGCCATTTAACGGCATTGTGCAAATATATTTCAGGACTGTATGAAATTTACATAGACCTGTTTGAAATTTGTGCTCGATCCGGACTGAACTTCAGCGCTTCTTCATCCGATTATAGTTAATGAAAGCGCAAACTGGAGCAATTGGGGATATGAAACACATCAATCTTATATTAATAGTATTTATATTTATTATCGCGGTTTTAGCGGTCCAGCAGGTTAGGGCGGAAGACAAGACGGTCATTTATAAGGTCGTGATTTCCGAGGAGGTTATGACGGATGCTCATGCTGTTGCCGCCTGGAGAGAATATGCGCAAGCCAAAAAAAAATGGAGGGAAGAGCTTTTCTTCCAGACATTTCCCGATGAAAAGAAATATCGTTATTCCTACAGAGAGGAGCTGGATTGCCGCAAACGGCTGGCGGAATACTGGATCGATCTAAAGGAAGGAAACCCGGGCATCTCCAACTCTTATCTGGATCAACTGGCCCAGATTTATAATTCCCTATATTTTCCGGAGTATGTCTATAAATACTTCCGCAGCGGATCATGGGAGGTAAGGAAGAACCGATTCAGGCTTGATGAGTTCAAAGAATGGGCCAAAGAGAATCTGGATGGGCATGATCCAAAAACTTATTCGCACCTGGATAAAATCGAATTTTAAACAAATTGAGTCTTTTCAAGCTCAAGTCCTTTGAGCATTTGACAGAGAGGCCGCCAACGTTGGCGGCTTTTTTATTTGCTTCCCGGCCCAGATTTTACCATTCAGAAAGGCGCGCAAAGCGTACAAAAATATTAAACTTTCGATGAGAGGAAAGGGGCTTTTCGCCCGTTTGTGCAGGCAATAATAATTAGTATAATTAAGCTCCATTATGGCCAATTTATCTTGAATTATACGTCTGATAATGTATATTCAAAATCCCGATGTTCCAGATATTTAAGATCGTCGGGAGGATGAAACATTTTTGAAGAGGATTTTATGGCGACATTAAATAAAATTGTAATCATCGGAGGCGGAGTGATGGGCCAGGGGATAGCCCGGGTTGTTGCTGCTACCGGTACCGATGTTATACTTATCGATAGAGATCTCAGTCTCGCCCACAAGGCCTACGATGAGATTTCCGACAAGCTCGATAAAGAGATTGAACGCTGG
Organism: Candidatus Zixiibacteriota bacterium; assembly: GCA_011056555.1. Lineage (GTDB taxonomy): Bacteria > Zixibacteria > MSB-5A5 > JAABVY01 > JAABVY01 > JAABVY01. The sequence continues at coordinate 73,511 of DSEQ01000038.1, forward strand.
GGTATCACCGAGTCAGAAAAGAAAGCCATTCTGGCAAGAATCTCCCCGGCCGGCGACTACAAGCCGGCCAAGCAGGCTCCCATGGTTATCGAAGCAATTCAGGAAGACCTGGAGGCCAAGAAGCTCCTGCTGGCTCATCTCGACAATATCTGTCAGCCCGGCACAATCCTGGTTTCCAATACCTCCACCCTTTCTATCACAGAGCTGGCCGCTTCAACATCCCGCCCGGATTGCGTAATCGGCCTGCATTTCCTGAATCCGGTACACAAGGTCCCGCTGGTGGAAATCGTGCGCGGCCTGAAAACATCTGAAAAGACTGTCGAGAGCATCAAAGAATTTGCTTCAATCCTTAACAAGACCCCGGTCATGGTGCATGAATATCCCGGCTATGTTACCACCAGGATCATTGTGCCGTTTCTGAATGAGGCCATGCATGTTTTAATGGAGGGAATTGCCTCGGCGGAAGATATTGACAGCGCGATGAAACTCGGATTCGGATTTAACATGGGCCCGCTGAGCCTGGCGGATATGATGGGTCTGGACGAGGTCATGAGCTGGATGGAAAATCTTCTGCACGAGCTTTCCGAGCATAAATATAATCCCTGCCCCCTGCTGAGAAAGATGGTTCGCGCCGGCCAGTTGGGAGTGAAGACCGGCCAGGGCTTCTTCAAGTATGACGCCGAGGGCAACCGTATAAAGGAGGGCGAATAATGAACATACTGGTTTTGAACTGCGGATCGTCATCGGTCAAATATCAGCTTTTTAATATGGATGAGGGTATTCCCCTCGCCAAAGGGGATGTTACCCGTATCGGCATGAGCGGTGCGGTGCTAAGCCATAAACCATTCGACAGGCCGATGACCAAGGTTTCCGGCGACATACTGGATCATATTATGGCCATCGAACATGTCGTCTCGATCCTCCTCTCCCCCAACCATGGCGTAATCAAAGACAAATCCGATATTCATGCGGTCGGGCACCGAGTGGTTCACGGGGGTGAGATGTTTACCAGTTCGACACTGATAAACGAGGAAGTCATGATGCACCTGCGCAATATGATCGAGCTTGCCCCTTTGCACAATCCGCATAACATGCGCGGTATCTCTGCCTGTCAGAAAATCCTGGGCGATATACCCATGGTCGCGGTCTTCGATACAGCCTTTCACCATACCATCCCCGATTATGCCTATATCTACGGCCTGCCCTATGTTCTCTATAAAAAGTATCAAATCCGCAGGTTTGGATTTCATGGCACCTCGCACTACTATGTCGCCCACCGAGCGGCCGAGATACTCAATCGAAAATTCGAGGATTTAAATATCATAACCTGTCACCTGGGGAACGGCGCCTCGATTGCAGCCGTACATAAGGGCAAATCGGTTGATACATCTATGGGCTTCACACCCCTGGAAGGCCTGATCATGGGAACCCGTTCGGGCGATATGGATCCCGCGATTATCCTGCGAATTATGGGACTGGAAGAATTATCCCTGCATGAGGCCCGCACACTACTGAATAAGCACTCCGGATTAATAGGAATTTCCGGCGTGTCGTCAGATATGCGCGACCTCCTGGAGGCAAAAAAAGAAGGCAATAACCGCGCCCGGCTGGCATTCGATGCATACTGCTATCGTATCAAAAAGTATATCGGTTCATACAGCTTTGCCATGGCGGGCCTGGATGCCATCGTATTCACCGGCGGTATAGGAGAAAACTCAAAAGAGGTGCGGGCAAAGGTCATGGAAGATATGGACTGGATCGGAGCAGGTATCGACGCTGAAAAAAATAATTCTACCAAAGCGATAGAATCCGATATCTCCTCCTCCGATGCAAAGGTTAGGACCTTGGTGATCCCGACCAACGAAGAGCTGGTGATTGCCAGAGAAACCCAAAATATTGTTGGAAAAAACGTACAAGATAAAGAGGTCAAAACCAGCAGGTGAACAAATGGAACTAAATGAAATCGCCTACAAAGAGGAACTCTGCCCCAAGATTACCATGTTCAAGATTTACACTCCTGAACTGGTAAGGAAGGCAAAAGCAGGCCAGTTTGTAATACTTCGCGCCTACGACCATTCAGAGAGAATTCCCATGTCCATCGGTCATCTTGACCGCGAAGAAGGCCTCCTTACGATCGTTGTGATGGAGGTCGGGATGTCGACGGCTGAAATCGTCAGGATGGAAGCGGGAGAAAAGTTTATGGATGTTGTCGGGCCGCTGGGTCTGCCGACGCATATAAAGAAATACGGCACCTGCGTCGTGATAGGTGGCGGTGTGGGCATCCCCCCCATCAATCCAATTGCCCGAGCCTTAAAAGAAGAGGGCAACAAGGTCTATGGTATAATCGGCGCCCGCTCCAGAGAACTGGTTATTCTTGAAGATCTGGTGAAAGAAGCGGTGGATGAGCTGATTGTTACCACGGATGACGGCTCCTACGGCATGAAGGGTTTTGTTACGGATGCTCTCCAGAAGCTGATCGATGACGGCGTCAAGATCGAATTTGTCATGGCTATCGGACCGGTTATCATGATGAAGAATGTGGCCAAATTGACTGAAAAATATGATATCGAAACCTGGGTCTCGCTCAATCCGATCATGGTGGATGGTACCGGTATGTGCGGCGGATGCCGTGTCACTGTCGGCGGAGAAACTAAATTTGCGTGTGTGGATGGTCCCGATTTTGACGGACACAAAGTCAACTATGATGAGTTGATGCAGAGACAGGGGCTGTATGTGGATCAGGAAAAAATCGCTTACGATGATTACCTGCACAGGTGCAAAATTGGCCTCAGGAAACCAAAGAAAGAAACAAAGTCACAATAAGCATAGATAGTCGCTGGAGGTAACAGTGGCAATTGAGCAGAAGAAAAAAGACGAAATACAGTACGTAGAACCGGGGCAAATCGGCAAGGTCATAAAAAAAGACAGGCGTAAAATACCTCGCGTGGTCATGCCGGAGCAAAAGCCCGAGGAGCGGGTCAAGAATTTCAATGAAGTACCCTATGGCCTAACACCGGAACTTGCTATAAAGGAAGCTCAAAGGTGTCTCGAATGCAAGAATCAGCCCTGCGTGCCGGGATGCCCGGTAGAAGTCGATATTCCCGGATTTATCAGCCTTGTTACCGAGGGCAAATTTGTAGATGCCGCACGCAAGATCAAGGAAACCAACTCGCTTCCAGCTGTATGCGGTCGTGTCTGCCCCCAGGAAGAACAGTGCGAGATCGTCTGTATACTCAGCAAAAAGGATAAACCGGTGGCGATCGGCCATCTGGAAAGGTTTGTGGCCGACTACGAACGTGAAGCCGGTAAGATAGAAGTACCCGAGATCAAAGCTTCAACCGGTAAAAAAGTTGCGATTGTCGGGTCGGGGCCGGCAGGACTAACGGTAGCAGGGGACCTCGCTAAGCTCGGACACAAAGTAGTTGTATTCGAAGCGCTACACCGAGCTGGCGGTGTGCTGGTTTACGGTATTCCGGAATTCAGGCTGCCCAAGACAATTGTCCAGTCCGAGGTGGACTATCTCAAACTCATGGGCGTCGAAGTAAAAACTTCAACCGTAATAGGAAAACTTAAATCAATAGATGAGCTATTGGACGAAGAGGGCTTTGACGCTGTTTTCATCGGCACCGGCGCGGGTCTTCCCAACTTCATGCGAATCCCCGGCGAAAACCTGGGCGGGGTTTATTCGGCCAATGAATATCTGACGCGCAATAATCTTATGCGCGCATTCGATTTTCCCAAATCTCCCACACCGGTCAAGTCGGGCAAGAATGTTGCAGTTCTGGGGGGCGGCAATACGGCTATGGATTCGGTGCGAACAGCCCTCCGTCTGGGCGCCGATAACGGTTATATAGTTTACAGGAGATCGCGCAACGAGATGCCTGCCCGTATCGATGAGATTCATCATGCCGAACAGGAGGGCGTGCAGTTCAAGTTCCTGACCACACCAATTCGTTTTATCGGCGATGAGAATAACTGGGTCAAGGCTATGGAGTGTCTGCAGATGGAGCTGGGCGAGCCGGACTCCTCCGGACGGCGCCGTCCGATCCCGATCGAGGGCTCCAATTACGAGATTCCGGTTGATACAGTTATAATCGCTATCGGAAATTCATCAAATCCGTTAATACCGCAATCCACTCCGGGTCTGGAGAC
>DSEQ01000034.1 GCA_011056555.1 Candidatus Zixiibacteriota bacterium
GTCCATATATAATACAGTGTAACAAATATTTCGTTTAAACTTGCCAAATCCATTTAAAAATCCATTTTTGAATATATGCAAGATAAAAATGGAAATCTTGAGACGCCATTGCAGTTCCTCAAGGGCGTGGGCCCAAAAAAAGCGGAGCTTCTAAAAAAAGAGGGGATCAATACTATACCGGATCTGCTCTACTATTTTCCGCGCAAATATCTCGACCGCACCAATGTAAAAAAAATCAGCAGCCTTAAAATTGGAGACAGGGCTACAGTACTGGGCAAGGTGCTGACCTCAGGATCAATTCCCGGCCGGAAAAAAGTGTTCGAGGCGATTATAACCGATGGTTCGGGAAATCTCGCGCTGGTCTGGTTTCAGGGACATAACTATCTAAAGAACATAATCAAAAAGAATGTGGTGCTTTCGGTCACAGGAGAAGTTGGGGAATTCCGGGGTCTGAACATGGTTCATCCGGAGTATGAAATCCTGCAGGAAATCGGCGACACAGAAAACCTTCTGCATACAGTGGGAATAGTACCGTTGTACAGCTCGAATGCCGCCTGGATGAGAGCAGGATTGAACAGCCGCGGTCTGCGCAGGATTATCAATAATGCCATGGGATTGTGTGCCGATAAACTCGATGATGTGCTGCCGGAGATGATCAGGTCAGAGCTGGATCTGCCCCCGATCGACCGGGCCCTGAAGCAGGTGCACTTCCCGGAATCAGAAAAAGGTTTGAAGGATGCCCGCAACCGCTTTGCATTCGAGGAGCTTTTTTTGCTCCAGACAGCAATTGCGATTATTCATCACAGATACCAAAAGCAGAAGAAAGAACACGAGTACAAAATACCCGGGCTGTTGCTGAAGGAGTTTAAGCATAATCTGCCGTTTAAATTAACCTCTGCGCAAGCCAGAGTGCTGGGTGAAATTTTCGATGATATGAAATCAACCGCGCCCATGAACCGCCTGCTGCTGGGGGATGTTGGTTCGGGCAAGACCGTAGTCGCTGTCGCCTCGATTTTATACGCGGTTGAGAATGGTTATCAGGCGGCTTTTATGGCGCCAACCGAACTGCTTGCCGAGCAGCACCTTTCCACGATTTCACGCATGCTTGAGAAAGCGGGTGTAAGAATTTGCCTGCTGCTCGGCTCCCAGAAACCGGCACAGAAAAACCGGCTGCGGAAAATGATAAAGGCCGGTGAAGTGGATATTATTATCGGCACTCACGCCCTGATTTCGGAAAATGTTGAATATCATAAACTGTCGCTGGTGGTAATCGATGAGCAGCACAGGTTCGGTGTCGCTCAGCGGGCACGGCTGCGGGGTAAGGGCGATAATCCCGACCTGCTGGTCATGACCGCCACCCCGATCCCGAGAAGCCTGGCATTGACAGTTTACGGCGATCTGGATCTTTCAGTCATAGATACAATGCCCCCGGGCCGAAAGCCGATCAAGACCGCTGTGCGTCAGGATAATGCCAGAAATAAAGTATACGACTTCCTCAAAAATGAGCTCGATAAAGGCAGACAGGCATATATTGTATATCCTTTGATCGAGGAATCCGAGAAGGTGCAGCTGAAGGCCGCCACTGATGAATATGAAAGGCTATCGGCAGAGATTTTTCCAGATTACAGGCTGGCTCTTATGCATGGCCGCCTGTCTCCTGAGGAGCGGGACAGGATCACACGGGATTTTCGCGCCGGAAAAATTGACATTCTGGTAGCCACCACCGTCATAGAAGTGGGTGTTGATGTTCCTGATGCGACCGTCATGGTAATCGAAAATGCCGAAAGGTTCGGACTTTCCCAGCTACATCAGCTGCGCGGTCGTGTCGGGCGGGGAGCGGATCAGTCCTACTGCATTATGATAACCGGCTCGAAATCAACGGATATCGCCGCGGAGCGACTGGCCGCCATCGCCTCGACGCAGGATGGATTCAAGATAGCAGAATTTGATCTGCGCCTGCGCGGCCCGGGTGAATTTCTGGGCGAGAAACAACACGGGCTTCCGGATTTCAGGATGGCCGATATTATAAGGGACCTTGATTTATTGAATGTTGCCCGTAAATATGCCTTTGACATAGTGTCAAAAAAAATTAAATTATCCAGCGAGGAGCTGTCATCCTTAAAAAACGAGGTCATGAAAAGATATTCCGGCATGTTTGATAATCTCGCCGCCGGTTAAGATGGAGGAAAAATGTCCAAGCATGAAAAGCTGACCGAGGCCGCAGAATTGGCCCAGAAGATCGGCGAATATATGAAAGAAATACAACAGGACATTAGCGACTATGATCTCAGCCGTATGCTGAAAAAAGTGGAAGCGGAAGTTATCGATCTTCAGCACAATCTCTCTATCGCGGTTAGATTGATGCGGAAAGGATAACGATGGCGGAAGAAGGCAAGGAACAGAATATCAGTTCTCTCTATCTCGGCCTGGTGATGTCTCTGGAGGCCTCGGCCATGCAGAGCATGGGTAAGATGATGAACCCTTTGACCGGCAAGACCGAGAAGAATCTCCAGCAGGCCCAGATGACTATCGATATGCTGGATATGATCGAGAAAAAGACTACCGGGAATCTAACCCCGGATGAGGAGAAGTTGACCAAAAGAATCCTTTATCAGCTCAGAATGAATTATCTGGATGAAATAAATGCCGAAAAAGCTAGTAAAGCCGAACATAAACAAGAAGAAAGTACTACAGCAAAAGAAGATACAAAAAAAGATGATAAGAGCGCTGAAAAAGAAAGTCCCGATAATCCTCAAAATCAATAAAATCCAGAACTTTCAAGCATTTTTTTGTATAAACTAATTGGGTAAATGTACTTATAGTCGGGAATCCCATGCAAAATTTACAGGCAGCCGAAATCAACAATATTGTCTCGATTTTCAAGAAGCGTTTCGGGGACAATTTTCGCGAAAATCACACCCTTGCGGACTACACGACGTTCAAAATCGGCGGACCCGCCAGAATGTTCATAAAGTGCGAGAGCCGTGAGGATATTATCGATTCTGTCAGTATGGCTCATGACAACAAACTGGAATTCTTTATAGTCGGGGGCGGATCGAACCTGCTGATCTCCGATAACGGCTATCCCGGTCTGATAATTCATATCGCTAACACAGATTTGAAGGTCACAGGTGAATATATCGAGGTCGATGCCGGATATGACTGGGAGGAGCTGGTGGATTACAGTTGCCGCAAAGGTTTGGGCGGATTGGTCGGCATGGCCGGGATCAAGGGACAGGTTGGCGGGGCGGTTTACGGCAACGCCGGAGCCTTCGGGACCTCGGTGGCCGATATACTGCTTGAAGCGGAAATACTGAGGACGGGCCAGGGACCGCGCTGGGAAGGCAATAAATACTTTGCCTTTTCATACAGAAATAGTATATTGAAAAAAACCCATGAAATAGTGCTGAGGGCGCGTTTTAGATATGTGCCAGAGAAGCCTGCGGTTTTATTGAAAAAACAGGACGAGATTCTTGAATTGCGCAACCAGAGACATCCCCGGACGGATTGCTCGGCAGGTTGCTTTTTTAAAAATATCGAAAAAGCGGACGAGCCGTACGGAAAACTGGCGGCTGGATTTTTACTCGAAAAAGTAGGAGCAAAACGAATGCACATTGGCGGTGCCGGAGTATTCGACAAGCACGCGAATATTTTGATAAATGCTTCCGGAAAGGCCCGAGCCGAGGATGTACGCAAACTGGCGGAGGCGTTGAAGAAGAAAGTAAAAGATGAATACGGATATAATCTGGAAGAAGAAATAACTTTTTTGGGCGATTGATAAAAAGGAGTGTCTTATAGCGTATTAATACAGGTTAAGGAATTTAAATATAAGGTCTGTTTGTGAATTTAAGGAATAGATTCCATTTTATTAGCCTGATCGGCGTTCTTGTTATTCTGCTGGGTGCAAGTCCGGGACTGATTGCGCAGGATAATGGAGAATCCGAAGAAGAATCGCCCGAAGCGGGTTTCAGCCGGCTTAATATCCCACTGGACTACGAGACCCCGTATATCACCCCCTTCCCCCAAAAACCCCTGGATCCGGGAATATCATTTGCCGGAGAAGCGCCGGGGCTCCTGAATAACAGGAGAACCCAGTATAATGTCGTTGCCGGATGGGATAAAAAGACCAGAAATTTATACTATTCGCGCACCATCAACGAGCATAAGGTCGAGACCGATCGATACGCTGATTACCTTGAGAACGCCAGGGTTTACGGAAGTGCCGAAGTAGCCAATTATTGGCGTCAAAATCTGTACCAGAGCACAAAGAAGGCCGAGAGAGACAAGGGCGCGGGGCTTTTGAATGTCAAGGTGGATCTTGGTGATCAGGTAGGCGGGGTCATCAAGGCGATCGCGGGCGAAGGAACTGCCGGACTGGATGTTACCGGATACCAGAAGATATCTTTCTCCGGACGAAGCCAATGGACTGATAAGGAATCGGATGCCTTGAACCGGATCAATAAATTTCCTTCTCTGGATATGGAGCAGGTTTCACGTTACAGCATCAAGGGCACGATCGGAACCAAAATATCGGTTGAGGTGGATCAAAACTCGGAAAGAAAAACAGACCTTGCCAATACCATCAGGATCAGATACAAAGGCTCCGAAGACGAAATTATTCAGTCGATAGAAGCCGGGAATACGAATCTGTCGCTTGCCAATACCCAGTTTGTAGGTTATTCCCAGAGGGTACAGGGGCTGTTCGGCATAAAGGCCACGGCCAAAATCGGAGCGCTTGATCTAACGGCAATCGTCTCGCAGGAAAAGGGTTCGACCGAAAGTTCGAGCTTCGAGGCAGGAGCCGCCAAATCAACCAACTATAAGCGCGACTACGATTATCTGGAGCGGACATTCTTCTGGCTCTTCTTCCCGGAAGACGACATTGACACAATCATTGAATCAGAAATATATGTATATCACAATATCCAGAGCGGCGCCAACACCGAAATAAACGAGCAATGGAATTACGCCAATGTGGCCGTTGATCCGGAAAACTTCGGCCAGTATCCACAGGAGGACCGAACCACCACGGTAAAGCGTCTCGATTACGACGATTACTATGTTTACAACAAGTCGCTGTATCTGGAAATGTTTACCTATGATCGCACGCGTATGATCGCCGGATGGTTCCGTGTCCGCATGAACAACGGGGAAATAGTCGAAATCGGCAATCGCCTTGGAGATACGCTATCGTTGAAATTAATCGCCCTGGAACAGAATGTGGCTGACAGCACTTACCAGACCTGGCGCAATGAGTGGCGCAATGTTTACAGCCTGGGCGCCCGCGATATTGACGCGGAAGGGATCGATGTCCAGGTATATCTCGGGGCTCCCGGAACGGAGACGCAGGCGGACAAAAACCTGCCTCATCAAAATGGCACACCCTACATCCAGATCATGGGACTGGACCAGAGGGATGTAACCGGGGCGGATAATCCCGATGGAATAATCGACTCCAAAAACAGCAATATATTGCTGAGGGATCGGGGCTATCTCATTTTCCCGGAACCCAATCCCTTTGCCTCCACAGTATCTTATGCTCCCGACGGTGAGACGTTGAACGTAACTGTGCCCGAAATATATAATACCAGGCGCAGTACGATAACCGGCAATCCCTCACAATATACCGAATACTATATCCAGTTCGAGACCTCTCAACGCCAGACCGAATATTACCTGGGGCGGGTAAATATTATTGAAAACTCCGAGAGGGTGATCCTCAACGGTGAGGAGCTGAAAAAAGACAGAGATTACAAAATTTACTATGAAATCGGGAGAATAACATTTTTAACCGATGCTGTCTCCGATCCGAATGCCGATCTGCAGATTGACTTCGAATACGAGCCCTTTATCACATCGGAAAAGAAGAACCTTTTCGGAGTGCGCGGCGAATATGAGTTTAATCCCAATTTCAAGATCGGGTCGACGGTGCTTTACAAAGGGGAGAAATCGACCGACCGCAAACCGCGTGTCGGCCAGGAGACCTCGAAATCGCTGGTCTGGGATGCCGACTTCGCATATTCGACCGACCTGCCGTTCCTGACATCGCTTACCGATGCTCTGCCGCTGGTTGAGGCCACGGCTGATTCTCGTATCGCCATTTCGGGTGAGGTCGCGCAATCCCGGCCAAATCCGAACACCGCGGGCGAGGCTTTCGTTGATGACTTTGAAAGCGCCAAGGAGACCTTCTCGCTGGGAATTACACGTTACCAGTGGACCAAATCATCCGCGCCGGATCTGGTTGATCGCGAGCTCAGGGGACGACTGATCTGGTTCAATCCTTACGACCCCTATTCAGTGACCGACATTTATAATCGCGATGTGCGCGGGAATGATAGAAAGACTACAATGAGCATTCTTTTTGATCCGCTGGAATTTGTCCCCGATCCTGGTTCTGAGGATGAATGTAATCCGGATTCGATCGCAGTCACCCCAGCCGAAAGCTGGGCCGGAATTATGCGCGCTTATTCCACCGGCAGCCAGGATCAGACACGTGCGCAATTGCTCGAAGTAAGGATGAAGATCAATAATGGGCGGATTCCGTCCGATGGGAAGATATACATCGACCTGGGCGACATTTCTGAAGATATAAATGGAAACGGGACCCTTGATACAGAGGATAAAAACGGGAATGGCATTCTTGAGCAGTTCGAGGATGTTGGCCTTGACGGTCTGGCCGACACGGCTGAGGCCTGCTATGATTCAGTTACAAATCCTGATCCAGCAGGCGACAACTATTCCTATGAAAACAAAAACGACTATTCACAGATAAACGGCACCGAGGGAAATAGGTTTGATGCCAGCGGCGCTCGTCCGGATACGGAGGATCTTGACGGCAAGGGTTCCCTGAACACGGTAGAAAAATTCTTCCGGCTTGTGATTGATCTGGCGGACAATAAATATCGCGTGGATGGATCGAATCTCAATAACTGGATAACCTATCAGATTCCTCTGCGGGATTCATTGAACTATGAGGCCATCAATAATCCCGACTGGGGCAGGATCGCTTACAGCCGAATCTGGCTGACCGGCTTCGATTCCACCGTCGTGGTTGAAATAGCCGATATTAATCTGGTGACCACGCGCTGGGAAGAGGACTCGATTCGTCCCCTGAACATCGATCGAACCATTGCAACGGATTTTCCGGAATTCAATGTGTCGGCTATCAATACTGAAGAGAATCTTGATTATACCCCTCCCCCGGGTGTGAGCGGATATTATGACAGAACCACGGAAACCTACGAGAAAGAGCAGTCGCTGCTGCTGCGTTTCAGCAACCTGCAATTCTACCCTGTCGACACGCAGATCACTGTCGATTCTACGGTAATCGATACCTTTGTCATGGTGCCCGACACCGCCATAGCCGCACGCGAGCTTTTCCGTTCCGAGGATTATGCGGGCTATAAAAAGATTAGAATGTATGTACATGGCCCGGATTCTCTTCCCGAGGGACCATCACCTATCCATTTTATCTTCCGCCTGGGCAACAATGCCGAGAATTATTATCAATTTCAGACCAATATCTACCCCGGCTGGAGTGATTCCAATGAAGTTGTGATGGATTTCAGCGAAGCCACGCTGGTCAAGGACTCGCTTATCAGATTGCAGGCGGAGGATCCCGGTATCAGGGAATTGAAGGTCGGCAAATACGCTGTCAGGGGAAGTCCATCCTTGACTTCAGTCTTGTATTTCGGGTTGGCGGTAACCAACACCGATACGGTCAATTATGAGCCCATATCGGGGGAAATCTGGCTCGATGAACTGCGGGTTTCGGATGTGCGCAATGATCCGGGAACCGCCATGCGGCTCTCCGTTTCCGGCGGGCTCTCTGATTTCGTCACCTACACTTTCAATTACCGGAACCAAGATGAATATTTCCGGAATCTGACCGCCTCGAACAGCTCCAATCTCGGCTCCGGCAATTCCGAAACCAACTACAGTTATTCGGCCAAGGTCAATATCCACAAGATCCTTCCGCCCAGCTGGGGAGCCTCGCTGCCTTTTACCTATAGCGTGAGTGAAAGGACCTCCGTTCCAAGGCTGAAGCCGGGATCGGATATTATCGTTCCCCCCGAGCAGGAGGAGGAACAGACAAGCCGATCAACCAATACACGTTTTTCGATATCGCAGTCATTCAGGAAGCAGGGCGGCAATCTTCTCTTCGGGCTCCTGTTGAACCGGCTTAATACTTCATATTCATACAGTGAGTCTGACAGCAAGTCTCCTACTGTACCATTCTCGCACTCAGAATCGTATCAGGCCAGAGCAACTTACGATATGACTCCCAAGGCCTCCCTGAATATCCCGATCCTGTTCTGGCTCCGGCCTATACCTCTCATTCCACAGTCGCTCAAGGATACTCAGCTTGGTCTTCTACCGTCCAGACTCAACCTCTCCGGAACGGTCAAGAAGAACTATTCGAAGAGCATCAATAACCGGAATTACAAATCGGAAACATATAATCGGACGCTTGACGGCACTCTGGACCTGAGCTGGAACATCTTCAAGTCATTGAGCGCGGATTACAATTTGCGCACGACCCGGGATATCAGGCATACGGATGACATAAATATCTCTTTCAATCCCAGCAAGTTCAAGCTTGGAATCGAACTGGACAACACCCAATCGTTGCGTATGGAGTACGGTCCAAACCTTTTCAAGTGGCTCTCTCACAAATTCTCATACAGGGCCACATACCGCGAGAATGCGGATCCTGCCAGAAATGAACTGGGCACACGTAATGTCAATGCCGGCAATACATTCTCGATCAGCTCGACCTTCTCGCCCCAGACATTCTTTGGACGCGGCAATAAGGGCAGTGCTCCCGCATCGGATTCATCCAGCGGCGGAGGATTTTCGCTGCACAAGCCCTTTTTGAAGTTAATAAGGTTTTTCACCAACCGAATCGACGACATCAACGGCACATATTCGATCGATAAGCAGTCCTCCATCTGGGGCCTCGTGAGCAGGCCACAATGGAAATATATCTTCGGCTTTACCAGCGACCCGGCTGCTGCAATTAACCCCGATGCGGTCTCACGAACCGCCCGGGATGTGAGCACTGAATCCAGAAGCTATTCCGCTCGAACCGGCGTGAAATTCATACTGGGAACGAAGATCAATACGCGCTATGCTCGCAACGAAAGAGAATCGAGCGCCAATTCCAACAAGAGCATCTCGACGACATGGCCCGATTTATCATTTACTCTCAGTAATCTGGAGAGATATGGTATTATAAGGTTCTTCTTCAATAGTCTTTCCCTGGATACGAAATACTCGAAAAAAACTGACGAGACATTCAGAACGGCCGGACGCCAGTATCTCTCTGACAGGAGCACAACCGACAGTTATACGCCGCTCTTAAAATTGAATTTCACGTGGTTCCAGAAACTGCAATGCTCTTTCCAGTATGATAAGTCCTCGACCTTGAGAGAGCAGTTTGACAATTCCCAGGAAATCAATGGGGTCGATACATTCTTTATAGCGAAATTGAGTAACGCTGTGCGTACATCCTCAAACAGCTGGCAATTTTCCGCCCGGGCTACACTGTCGCCGGCCCAGGGCATTAAATTCCCGATATTCGGCAAACTTCAATCGACCCTGACCTTCAACCTGAGCATCTCCCAGAAATACACCAAATCCGAGAATAATCAGGTCCAGACAGGTGAATGGTCAACCACCTCGGAGAGAACCGATTTCACGGTCATGCCGCGGATTTCATATTCTTTCTCTTCCAATATCAATGGCGGTCTGCAGGCGCGCTGGCAGGACAGCAACGACAAGACACGGTATCAAAAATCGCATGTACGGGAGCTGGGCATCTGGGTCGAAATCAGATTCTAATACGGGAAACCTGTCGCCCGGTATCCGAAAATTTTTTTGTTGCCCATCAAACCGGGCCACTATATCTTTTTTATCATGACTGAAAAAAAGAACATATTTTCAAGGGGAGATATCTGGGCCATACTATTCCTGCTGGCCTGTATGTTAGTTGGTGGAGCGATAATGATTTATCAGAAATCCAACCGCAACCATCCGCCGGAACTGATAATCGAAACTGTCGGAAAATCCGAGCTGCCCCGACAACCATCACAGGCATCGATGATCGCTTCCGATGGGCCCGATATGCTGAAAATAAACATAAATTCAGCTCCCGCAGATTCATTTGAACTTCTGTCCGGAATCGGTCCTGTTTATGCCGAAAGAATCGTAGAATATCGGCAAAATGTGGGCAATTTTCAATCTCTCGAACAATTGATGGAGGTGCAGGGCATCGGACCAGGCACTTTTGAAAATATCAAGAATTATTTAACATTGGAGTAGTTCTGCTCAAGGTATTGCAGGATTTCCTGATTCTGGAACTCAAGTCTTTTAACCTCAAGTATCTTTACAGCGGTTTTGATGGCATCAGGCCGGAGGTGCTGGACTTCGGCAGTTATGATTTTGAGCGTGCTGACTGGAAAGATCTCTTCTTCTCTTTTTCAGAGAACCTGCGGGAATTAGTCAAGCAGAAGCTGCCCGCCTACAGCCAGCTGGAAACATATCTGGTCCTGCCCCACGAGATCTCTGTGGGAGCGCGGATCAGAACATTCGAAAACCTTGATGGAGATATAAGCGGATGGGAGTATTGGGAAGTGAGGCAGTCACTGGTTGACGATGACAGCGGCTACCAGGTCCAATTTGAATCAGAACAGAGGCCGAGCCGTACCGGGATAATAGAGAAAAACGCACTGGCTGTAAGAAACAGGCACCTGGCCAGAATCAACAGTATATTGAAGGATCGATCCCTCTTTCTCTCAGGGATGTATCTGCCGCAGACATTATGGAAGGGGATCTTTGATACGACCGAACAGGACTCCTCCCACAAGATGATAATATACAAAGAGAATAATTCTTTCCTGTGTATCTTCTGGAATGCGGATAGTCCGCTCCAGATGAAATGGTACCATGAAAGAAGGGCCAGACGAGATTCGGAAGAGGGGCCGGAAATACCTTTGATTGAGAGCATTGCTGACAATGTGGCAAATTCGATTTCATCTGCCCCCGGCTTTGTCGATATGCCCGTGCTCATTTTCGACAGCAACATGGACCAGGAAGAGATCTCTGTCCTGAAGGAAAAAATAGGAGCTAATCTGGGATTCTTTCCGCAGGAGCTGTTGCAGGAAAGTTCATATTCCCCTGGACAGATTGAGTACCTTATGGCATATTGTGCCCATAAAAAAGCAAGCGAACTGTATGTAAAATCGTAGAAAAGAGAACAGGGATAAAATGACAGACAAAAAGAGGATAGCAATTTACCCGGGCAGTTTCGATCCGGTTACAAACGGACATGTCGATATCGCGCAGCGTGCGACTAACATTTTTGACCAGGTCATCGTGGCGGTCTCCCACAATCCCAACAAAGACTATCTCTTCACTGACGAAGAAAGGTTGATGATGACCAGGGAAGCTTTCCGGGACAATGGAAAAATAAGCGTTATAAATTTTTCAGGCCTGGTGGCTAATCTGGCCCGTGAAAAAAATGCGGTTGCAATCGTGAGAGGACTGCGGGCAGTATCTGATTTCGAGGCGGAATTCCAGCTGGCTTTGATGAATAGAAAAATGAATCGCGACGTGGAAACGGTTTTCCTGATGACATCATTCAGGTATGTCTATTTATCCAGCAGCATCATCAAGGATGCCGCCCAGCATCACGGAAAATATGAGGATCTTGTTCCACCAATTGTCATTAAAATGCTGAAACAAAAGTATCAGACTCAGGATTAAACAGCTAAATATGCGGAGTTTATAATATGGCTGATGAAACCAGAACGGAAATGAACGAAGACATGTATGTACAGGCGCGGAGAACCAAGCTCGAGAAAATCCGGGAGATGGGTGTAAATCCCTTTCCATATAGATTCGAGAAGGATACAGAAGCCCGATATGTCTTTGCGAATTTCGATCAACTTGATAATACTGATAGAGAATTATCCCTGGCGGGAAGAGTAATGACCATGCGTGTGATGGGAAAAGCCTCTTTCTGCCATATTCAGGACGAGAGCGCACAGATTCAGCTTTATGTCAGGAAGGATGATGTCGGTGAGGATCAATACAAGTTGTTTAAACTCCTGGACATAGGCGATATAATAGGCGTGACCGGCCCGGCATTCCGCACCAAGAAAGGCGAAATCAGCATCAAGGCGCATAAAATCATGTTACTCTCCAAAGCGCTGCGCCCTCTTCCCGAAAAGTGGCACGGCTTGAAGGATGTGGAGACAAGATTCCGTCAGAGATATCTGGATCTAATCGCCAATCCTGAGGTCAGGGAGCTGTTTGTCAAAAGGAGCCGTTTGATCAATGCCATGCGCTCATTTCTGGATGGCGAAGGTTTTGTAGAGATGGAGACCCCGGTCTTGCAACCGCTCTATGGCGGGGCTTCGGCACGTCCCTTCGTAACACATCACAACGCCCTGGATGTCGATCTCTTCTTGAGGATAGCCGATGAGCTCTATCTCAAGAGGCTGATAATCGGCGGCTATGAGAGGGTTTACGAGGTCTGTAAGGATTTTCGCAATGAAGGTATCGACCGTTATCACAATCCCGAGTTTACCATGATCGAATTCTACATGGCTTTTGCGGATTATCATGATATCATGGAGCTTGTCAAGCGGATGCTTCTGGATATCGCCACCAGGGTCTTCGCTACCACAGAATTCGAATTCGCCGGAAATAAATTCGATCTCAATGCCGAATGGGAAATCCTGCCGATCCTCGAGTCGATCAAGCAGTATGCGGGAATTGATGCTGCCAACCTGGATGATCAGGCTTTGGCCGCCGAATGTGAGCGGCTGGGGATCGAAATAGAAAAGACCAGAGGACGTCCAAAAATTCTTGACGATATATTCACGGAGAAAGTTCAACCTAATTTGATCCAGCCGACATTTATCACCGATCATCCTCTGGAGATGTCTCCCCTGGCCAAGGTTCATCGGGAAAATCCGAAACTGACCGAAAGATTCGAGCTCTACATAGCCGGGTCCGAGGTCTGCAATGCTTTTTCTGAGCTCAATGATCCCGATGATCAGAGGGAAAGATTCAGGATGCAGCAGAAGTTCTCCAAGCTCGGGGATGAAGAAGCGCAGCAGCTGGACGAGGATTTCCTCAAAGCCATGGAATACGGCATGCCGCCCACCGGGGGTTTGGGAATCGGAGTGGATCGGCTGTTTATGATTCTCACGGGCAAAACCAATATAAGGGAAGTGATATTGTTCCCCCAATTAAAGCCGGAATAGGATGAGCTTTGAATTTTTTATAGCGCTCCGCTACTTGAAGTCACGCAAGAGGGAGCGTTTCATATCTGTACTTACTTTTCTCTCCATTGCCGGAGTCGCTCTGGGAGTGGCTGTGGTATTTTTTGTCAACTCCATGATGAACGGTTTCGAAACCGAGGTCAAATCCAGAATCGGCGGAACCATCTCCCACATAACAGTCTATGGCTACAGCGATACCGGGATCAAGAATTATCAGGAGTTGATGGGTGAGATTAATGCTGTAGACGGGATCTCGGGAGCCGCACCGGTGGTACTTGGCAAAGCTGTAGTCGGCTCAGAATCCGATAATGATGGTGTTCTGGTACGCGGGGTCAATCCGGACGACATTTCTAATGTATCCAATATAAAGAATCATATGTTTCGCGGCAGCTTCGGATTTGAGCCGGACAACGGGCTTCCCGGGGCTGTTTTGGGCAGAGGTCTGGCCAGGAGGCTGCAGGTCACTATCGGGGATACTGTCTATATCGCCAGTTTGAAGGGCCGGAGTTTGAGCCTGGGGATGAGTGATGTTAAAATCACTCGCTTCCGGCTAAATGGAATATTCGAAACCGGCATGTATGATTACGACGATTATTTCATGTTTATTTCGATTCCTATGGCTCAGCAGATTTTCAAACTGCGAGACAGCCATACGAGAAGCAAAAATAAACTACTTTCAATCGGCAACCCCTTGATAGAGCCGTTCGCCATGAATTACATGCTGCCTGCCGAAAACTATCATCCCCAGGACCCGGTCAGTGCGATCCAGGTCAAAGTGGATGATCCTACCAATGTTCAGCCGATAACAAAGCGGTTGGATGACCGCATAGGCATGTTCTACCTGGTCAGGAACTGGGTCGATTCGCATGCCAATCTGTTTTACTGGATGAAATGGGAAAAAATATTATTGACCCTGGCGATGCTCCTGATTGTGGCTGTTGCAACATTCAACATTATTTCGACACTTGTGATGGTCGTTCTGGAGAAACAGGCAGAGGTGGCGATTCTAAAAAGCATGGGCGCCGATCCCGGGTCGATAGTGAAGATATTCATGACGATCGGTCTTATTTCCGGGGTAATCGGCACAATCCTCGGCGCCATTCTGGGTCTGGGATTATGCTGGCTGCAGATACAGTTTAAAATCATATCGTTACCGGGAGATATATACTTCCTCAGTTTCCTTCCAATCGAGATGAGATTGGTGGATTTTATAGTGATCAGTGTTGTTGCCGTCATACTAACATTTTTGGCAACAATTTATCCGGCTTTCAGAGCGGGCCGTCTGTATCCCTTAGAAATTATTCGCTATCAATAGGTTTTGCTAAAAAAAATATGGAATCTGGCGACAATAAATATAACAGGAAGGCCCTGAATAAGGGCGAACTTGCAGGCAATACCCAGGGCAATGAGGTGCTGTTAAAAGCGTCGGGAATTTCTAAAACCTTTCTAACATCTGAAGGCGAAATCAAGATTCTGAGGGGAATCGACTTGGAAATCAGAATGGGTGAAATGACTTCAATAGTGGGGGCATCAGGCGCCGGCAAAAGTACCCTTTTATACCTTTTGAGCGGCCTGGATCACCCCACCGACGGCACTGTTTCCTATGGCCCCGAAAATCTCTCTTCCATGAGCGAAAAAAAACTGGCCCGGTTCAGGAATATTAATATTGGCTTTATTTTCCAGTTCCATTATCTTTTATCAGAGTTCAGTGCCCTGGAGAATGTCATGATGCCCTTATTAATATCAGGTAAAAGCAAGAAACAGGCCTCGGAACTTGCGTATAATATATTAGAAAAGGTAGACCTGAAGGAAAGGGTAAGTCATCGGCCGGGCAAGCTCTCGGGCGGAGAGCAGCAGAGGGTCGCGGTGGCCCGCGCGCTTGTAACCAATCCGAGGATTGTATTCGCTGACGAACCGTCAGGGAACCTGGACGAGAGAACGGCCGATAATTTACATGAACTGATGGCAGAGATAAACAAATCGACAGGAGTCACATTTTTAATCGCTACACATAATCAGAGGCTGGCAAATATGGCCGAAAAAACATATGAACTTTCCTCGGGCCAGTTGCATTTACAGTAGCGGAGGTTTCGGAGTTATGCTTTGTGACAATTGCAAAAAAAATGAAGCAACCATAAATTTCACCCAGGTGGCGAACGACAAGAAAATCGAATATCACCTCTGCGAAAGCTGCGCTGCCAAGCTCGGATTCAAAAATCCTCTCAAGGCCGTGCCCTTCCCGCTGGGTGATTTTTTGTCATCTATGGTTGATAAAGATATAAAGGAGAAGACCGGCTCACTGGTGCAGATTAACTGCCCCCGCTGCGGTCTGACCTTTGCCGAGTTTTCCAAGACAGGCAAATTCGGCTGTGGTAAATGCTATCGGGCTTTCAAGACTCAGCTTGACGACCTGCTGAGGAAGATCCACGGTTCCAACCGCCATGAGGGCAAACTTCCCCGGGGAAGCTCTGAATCCATGGAACCTTTGCGCAAAGAGCGCGAATTGCAGGAAAAACTCCGAGATGCTATCAAGAACGAAGAGTTTGAAAAGGCTGCCGAGTTGCGCGACCAACTCAGGTTTTTGATGGAGAACAAGTAGGAGCAGGCTATGTTCGAAGATATTATACACAAGACGGCCGCCTGGCTTAGAGGTGACGGTACTGAACCTGCGGTAGTGGTCTCAAGCAGGGTCCGCCTGGCAAGAAATATTCAGAATATTCTTTATCCTAATAAAGGTAGCGCCCAGGAAATGGAGGATGCCCGGGAGTTTGTGCATTCCGCTTTGCGCAAGGAAAACATGCTCGCGAAAGGCATTTATGTTCAATCGGAAGATATGACCGAATTGGATCGCAGATTCCTGATCGAGAGACATCTGATCTCCCCCGAGTTCCGGGCCACCAAGCCCTCAAGGGGGATATATCTGTCAAATGACGAAGATATCAGCATAATGATAAATGAAGAGGATCACATCAGAATCCAGTCGCTTACTTCCGGTTTGAATATTCACAGGGCGATGGAAATCGCCGAAGAAGTTGACGATACTCTGGGAAATACGCTGGCCTATGATTATGACACTGACTACGGATTCCTGACCTCCTGCCCCACGAATTGCGGCACCGGTATGCGCGCTTCGGTGCTGATTCATCTTCCCGGGCTGGTCCTGACCCACGAAATCGATAAAGTGATCGAGGAAATTACGAAAGTGGGGCTGGCTGTGCGCGGATTCTACGGAGAAGGAACAGAAGTGCTTGGAAATTTGTTTCAAATATCGAACCAGACGACACTGGGGCGCAGGGAGAAGGATATAACTGATTCTCTGGAACAAATTACGCGACAGTTAATAGAACATGAGGAGAATGCACGCCGTATCCTTGTTCGAGACGCCCCTGATGAGATAAAGGATAAGATATGGCGCGCTTACGGAATTTTAAAATACGCTCGGGTATTGACATCAGAGGAGACTATGAATTTATTGTCAGCTGTGCGACTTGGAATGGCGCTGGGCGTTCTGGATATGATACCTCTGACGCTTTTGAACGAAATCCTGGTTCAGGCTCAGCCTGCGCATATACAGAAAGTGGCCGGGAAAAATGTTTCCCCATCGGAACGGGATGCGAAGCGGGCCGAGTTGATAAGGGCAAGGCTGTCCGAGCTTAAATAGCTTACACATGGAGGATTTTTATTATGAATGAGATGTTCACCGAATTGGCCCGCAAGGCAATTGAATACGCGCGGGATGAGGCAACACGTTTGCGGCACGATTACATCGGTACGGAACATCTTCTATTGGGACTAATCCGTCTGGGTGAGGGACGATCTGTCGACATCATCACAAACATCGGATTAGAACTTCAGGATCTAAAGCAGTCCATCGAGGATGTAGTCCAGCCCTCAGGCGGAACTATGACTATGGGCCAGCTTCCTTTGACCGCCAGGGCCAAGAAGACCCTGGAAGTTGCGGGACAGGAGGCACGCGCCCTGAAGTCGAAAGACATCGATACCGAGCATATACTGCTCGCGCTCTTGAAAGATGAAGAGGGCGTGGCCGCTCAGGTCTTATCGATGTATGACATTTCCTATCAGGAAGCCTATGAAGAGTTGAAGAATATACAGGCCGGCAAGCCCTCGAATTTTGCCAAGAAGCGCAAAAAGTCGAAGACCCCGGCGCTGGATCATTTCGGACGCGACCTGACCGAACTTGCCCGCCGCGGCAAGCTCGATCCGATCATAGGCAGAGTCGATGAGATAGAGCGGGTGACACAGATTCTTTCTCGGCGCAAGAAGAACAACCCTGTGCTGATTGGTGAGCCGGGTGTCGGAAAAACGGCAATTGCCGAAGGGCTGGCGCAGAGAATCGTGGCGGGCAAGGTCCCCCAGACACTGGAAAACAAGCGTCTGGTTACTCTCGATATGGCTTCACTTGTGGCCGGAACCAAGTATCGCGGGCAGTTTGAAGAGAGGCTCAAATCAGTCATGAATGAGATTGTCAATTCCCAGGAAGTGATAATCTTTATCGACGAGCTGCATACGATTGTCGGAGCCGGCGGAGCCGAGGGTTCACTGGATGCCTCGAACATATTCAAGCCTGCTCTCTCCCGAGGAGAGCTGCAATGCATCGGCGCAACCACCCTTAACGAATACCGCAAGTACATAGAGAAGGACGGCGCTCTGGACCGTCGTTTCCAGACTGTCATGGTGGAGGCTCCGACGACCGACGAATCAATTCAGATTCTGAAAGGCTTGCGCCTGAAATACGAGGAGCATCACAAGATCACCATATCGGATGATGCCATCGAACAGTCGGTCAGGCTTTCAGATCGCTATATCACCGGAAAATTCCAGCCTGATAAGGCCCTGGATATTATCGATGAGGCCGGAAGCCGCGCTCATCTGTCCTCATACACCAAGCCGAATGAATTCGGCGAGATTGAGGCGCAGATCGAAGAAATCGCCAAGCGCAAGGAAGACGCTGTCAAGAATCAGGAATTTGAAAAGGCGGCGCACTTGCGTGACGAGCTCAAATCGAAGCGCGAGGAACTGGCCCAGATGAAAGCCAAATGGGAAGAGGAACGCGAAAAGCAGAAGATCGTTCTTTCCGGAGAAGACGTGGCTCAGGTTGTAGCCAAGATCACCGGAATTCCGCTCTTCCGTCTGGAGGAGAAAGAATCGAAGCGCCTTCTGCGCATGGAGGATGAAGTCAAAAAGTCTATCGTTGGACAGGACGAGGCCATCGGCGCTATCGCCAAATCTATACGGCGGGCTCGCGCCGGTCTGGGAGATCCCAGGCGTCCGATAGGATCCTTCGTATTTCTCGGCCCGACCGGTGTGGGAAAAACAGAACTTTCGCGTGCGCTGGCGGAATTCATGTTCGAGGATCCCAATTCTCTGGTCCGTATAGACATGTCCGAGTACATGGAGAAGTTTGCGGTTTCACGCTTAATCGGCGCCCCTCCGGGGTATGTCGGCTATGAAGAAGGCGGTCAATTAACCGAAAAAGTCCGCAGGCATCCATATTCGGTGGTACTTTTGGACGAAATCGAGAAGGCGCATCCGGATGTATTCAATATCCTGCTTCAGCTTTTTGATGACGGTTCGCTTACCGATGCGTTCGGCAGAAGGGTCGATTTCAGAAACACCATTATAATCATGACCTCAAATATCGGTACTCGGCGGATTGGCGAGGGCAAATCAATGGGCTTTGCCAAAGAGAAAGTCGAAAGCGATTTCGAGATCATGAAGAAGAATGTTCTGGAAGAGCTGAGAAAGATATTCAATCCGGAGCTTCTGAATAGAATAGATGAAACCATTATCTTCCATTCACTTACGAGAGAGCACATTAAAGAGATCGTGGAAATCAGGCTGCTCGAGGTTTCGCAGCGTCTGGCCGAGAAGGGCATCTCCTTCTACCTGACTGAGAAAGCCAAGGACTTTCTGGCCGATAAGGGCTATGACAAGACTTTCGGCGCCCGTCCGTTGAATCGCGCCATCCAGAAGTTCCTCGAGGATCCTCTGGCGGAAGAGATTCTGCGCGGCCAGTATGCCGGTGATTGTGAGGTCGAGGTCGATTATGAGGATGGCGATGCGCTGACCTTCAAGATCACGACCAAAATTGAATCGGAAGATAAAAAACCGGTTTCACAGTAATTTTGACTTGCCAGAGTTATGGTAATTGATTATAATCTAAGACCCAAATACATGATATTCGGGTTTTGGGTTTCAGGAGGAAAAAAATGGCTCATAAAAAAGGTGTCGGTTCATCCAGAAATGGCCGCGATTCACACGGACAGAGACGTGGTGTTAAGGCTTTCGCCGGACAGAATGTAACCGCTGGATCGATTATCGTGCGTCAGTGCGGCACCAGAATACATCCCGGTGAGAACGTCGGCATGGGCAAAGATTACACTTTGTTTTCCAAAATTGACGGGATTGTTCATTTCGACCGCAAAGGCAAAGACAAAAAAGTCTGCAGTGTAGCGGCCAATTAAGATAGATATTGGGAGATTATCTCCTCTTTTCGACACCCCGTCTACGGGGTGTTTTTTTTGGAGAGATCCTTACCACGGTCAATTCTCTAAGACGCTTCTGTAAGAGGTGCAGACTCTCAAAGCTGAAAAGATATCAGAATAAACTGCTATAAATCAAGTCTGTCCGTTGCAGATTCCGCAGTATTACAAGAAAAGATTCTCTATCCTGTCGAAAGCCTTGTTTATTTCTTCATCGGAAACGCAGAACGATAGCCTTAGATGGCTCTCCCCTGTCGGCCCGAAGGCGATTCCGGGGGTCGTTGACACTTTCCCCCTTTCCAATAGATCCTTGCAGAAAGTCATGGAATCCCTGCCTTCCTCCAGAAGGATTTTGGGAAACATCAGATACGAACCGCCCGGCTTGTGATAAGAAAAAATCGAATCCAGCTGATCCAGACGCTGGCACATAAGATCACGTGCGGCGAGGTAATGCGCCTTGAATTCGGAAATGCAGTCCTGTGGGCCTTCCAGGGCGGCAAGAGCAGCATACTGTGATACAACCGGGGCGCAGATCGCAAACGGAATATGTGCCTTTGTGATTTGAGGAATTAAAGACTCATCCGCATGCAAATAGCCGATACGCCATCCGGTCATGGCATAAGTTTTGGTGAACGTATAGCAGCTTATAACATGTCTCTTCATTTCAGGTATCGAAGCCAGCGAGAAATGTTCCAGGCCATCATAGACAAAGTACTCGTAAGCTTCGTCCGTTATTATCATGAGGTTATGCTGCAAAGCAATTTCTGCTAATTTTTGCAGATCCTCTTTGGAAAAAACAGTTCCGGTCGGGTTGTTGGGTGAGCAGCAGAAAATTGCTTTCGTTTTTGGCGTAATCGCCTTCTTTATCGCGTCAAAGTCAAGTGCGAAACCCTTTTCCTCGATAGTGGGAACTAATACCGGTGTACCCGAGGCAATCACAACCTGGCGGATGTGGGTAGAATATGTTGGTGTGAACAGGAGCACTTCATCCCCGGGATCAATTATCGCCATGACAGCGGCGGAAAGACCCTCGATAGCGCCCACTGTCACCAGAATCTGGGAAATCTCCGCTTCGACCTGGTTGTCTCTTTTAAGCTTTTCTACGATCGCCTCACGCAACCTGACAAGTCCAGCGTTTTCGGAATAACCGCCGACAGAACCGTCTATGATTGCCTTGATCGCCGCCTCCCCGATGTGCTTTGGAGTTCCTGCGGTCGGCCTGGCCCAGGAGAGAAATGCAACGTCTTCTACTTCTTTTGATAACCGCGTCATCTCATGGATGGCCGATTTTGGTATTTGTGACACCCTGTTAGATATTCTTGGTTTTGTGCTCACTTCGCGACCTTCCTTTATTTAATTTTCAAAGTAGCTACATTAAATCCGGACAGTTTTGTCCGCTTCCAGTTTGAAACTTAAGCAAGATATCCAGCTTTTGCAAGTAGTTTGAAATGATACCGCAAATGGGTTTAATATCCGTGCCTCAATATTCATCCGTATTAAATGATAATCTTATCTTCAATCCATTGACAAATTCCGTTTTTGTAATCATATTCCAAAAAACCGAAACAGAGAGGATGGCATAAATGAGAGAGCTACATGTTTCTGAGATTACCCCTGCGGTCAGGAAACTCTGCATGGAAGCCAATTATGATCTGGGAGATGATGTTTATAACAGGCTTAAAAGTGCAATCGATACAGAGAAATCGCCACTGGGGAAATCGATCTTAAACGACATCGTAAAAAATGCAGAAATAGCCAGAGAAGAGCAGGTACCGATCTGCCAGGATACCGGTTTCTCGGTGTTCTTCATCAAGATGGGACAGGACCTGCATATAACCGGCGGAGACTTCAATGAGGCCATAAACGAGGGGGTTCGCCAGGGTTATAAAGAAGGCTATTTGCGTAAATCGATTGTGACCGATCCGCTTGAACGAAAAAACAGCGGTGACAACACCCCGGCCTCAATAATTGTGGAGATAGTCCCGGGTGACAAGCTTGAAATCATTTTCGCCCCCAAAGGCGGCGGAGCGGAAAATATGAGCGAGGTCAAGATGCTCAAACCTTCTGACGGTGTTGAGGGGCTGAAGGATTTTGTAGTCGAGCGTGTGGCCAAATCCGGAGGCAATCCCTGTCCGCCAGTTGTCGTAGGAGTCGGTATCGGCGGCACATTCGACCTGTGCGCCCAGCTGGCCAAAAAGGCGCTGATGCGCGAAATCGGCAGCAAACATCCCCAGGAGTTTTACGCCAAACTGGAAGAGGAGCTGCTGGAGCTGGTTAATAAAACAGGTGTTGGCCCTCAGGGCCTCGGTGGTCGTACAACCGCGCTGGCTGTACATGTGGAGGTACATCCCTGCCACATCGCCAGTTTCCCCGTAGCCGTCAATATGCAGTGCCATGCCGCCCGTCACAAAAAAGTCGTTTTATAAGGAGAATTGACAATGAGCAATGGAAAAAGAACTATAGAGACTCCTCTGACCGATGAGCTGGTCAGGGAACTCACGATCGGGACTGAGGTACTGATCAGAGGCACTATATACACAGGCCGTGATTCGGCCCATAAACGTATGACCGAGTCCCTCGCCAAAGGTGAGGAGCTGCCATTCGATCCTAAGGGGCAGATTATTTATTTCGCCGGACCTACGCCGCCCAAACCGGGCAAGGTTATCGGATCGGCCGGCCCCACCACCTCCTACAGGATGAACAAGTATGCTCCCGATATGCTGGATGCCGGTCTTAAGGGCATGATCGGGAAAGGCGAGATGTCGCCTGAGGTGGCCGGCAAGCTGAAAGAGCATACCGCCGTATATTTCCTTGCAATAGGCGGAGCAGGGGCATTGATATCAAAATCGATCCAGGCGGCTGAGGTGATAGCCTACGAGGATCTTGGCCCGGAGGCTGTCAGGAAATTGACCGTCAGTGAATTCCCGGCTATCGTTGTCATGGATTGCTTTGGCGGCAATCTCTTCAGAGAAGGCGTCGAGAAGTACAAAATAGCATAATCTGACATATTTGTCAGCCAGAGGCTTGATCTCGTCTTTGACGATATTGTGACTTTGCGAGGATTGAAGAATAATTAAATTATTGATTGACCCCGCATCGAAAGCGGGGTTTTTTACAATATGCCCGGTTTATTTGGAATAGTCGAATTTGAGAAGAGACCTGATGGATCGTTGTTCAATAATCTCGCCTCAAAGATCACACCCTACAAAAACGCCTATCTCCAATCGGAAGCCGAAAACTGCCTTCTGGGTTTCAAGTCGCTGGCGATAGTCGATCCGAAAGGCCAGCCTTTTTATGATCGCCAAAACTCTCTTGCTCTCTTCTTCTGGGGAGAGGTGTTTGAGAGGGATAATAAGACGCCTCGAATACCGGAATATATATTTGAATTATATCTGGAAGATCGCTTGGAAGAGCTGAAAGAGATAAACGGCTTTTTCAGTTTGGCCCTCTGGGATGACAGGAACAGGATATTGATACTTGCGACTGACATTCATGGCAGCCGTCCCCTGTACTGCTATCCAAATAAGAACTCGATCATCTTTGCCCCCAATCCGTTTGCATTGGCCGGAACTCTGGGTTTAAGCAAAGTGAATCGTGATGCTATGCTGCAGTTTTTGACCTTTTCAAAGATGTTTTATAATCACACCTGGATTGGCGGCATAATGAAACTGAGATATGGTCAAATTCTGCGCCTGGACAAATCGGAACTTCGTACGACCCAATATTTCTTTCCCTGTTATGACCCGGTAAAAATGAGCATCGATGATGCCGCGGACGGAATACTGGAAAGACTGGAAAAAGCGGTAATCCGGATGTCTGAAGGAAAGGCGGCCCTGTCGCTGTCAGGCGGAGGCGATTCACGGCTTCTGGCGGCGCTGCTTAAGAAAAATAAAATCCTGATACCCGCCTTCACATTTGGAGGCAATGAAAGCGAGGACATCAGGATTGCTGAAGAAGTATGCGCTCATCTTAATATGCCCCACCATAAGCTATTGATCTCCCAGGATTTCCTCGAGCATCATCTCGAGGAAGCGGTTTACAATACCGGCGGATATACTTCAGCTTTGAATTTCCACGGTATATCGACCAGGTATGAGGTTAAAAAGATTTGCGATGTATGTATTTCGGGATTGTATGGGAACAATTACCTCGGGTACATCTCCTGGTTTCTGTACAAACTATATCAAAACAACCGATCGGGGGGACTCAAAGATATTCATGATAAATTCTTTGCCAAGGGGCAGGTGCTTGACAGCCTGGAACGGCTGACAGCATTTGCTATTGACCGCAGCGAGTTAATAAATGGAATCTCTACAATTCTTGACATTTATACTTTCCAAACTATGCTGGCCACATGGATGATGTTAGATCATTTTGAAATTAATTCGCAAAGCTCGCTGGCCGGATTCTGGCTCGAAAATGACCTGCTCGAATTTCGCAGCCCTTATGGTGACCGGGACCTCCTGGAATTTAATTTCAAGATTCCGGTTGAATATAAATTGATGATGAACCTCGGCAGGCATATCTGGAGCAAATATTTCCCCGGCCTGGGTGAGATTGATCACCAGCGTACCGGCCTGCCCATAAATTCATCGTTAAAAAAACTGATTATCCAGAAGGTAGCCTCGCGTGTATTCAAGATAAGGCCTCGCGCCGGAATAATGGAATATTCTGCGGTATTTGAGCATAATTTAAAGGATTGGCTGAAGGATTTCCTATTGTCAGAAAAAGCCCGCATTCGTGAGTATCTTAATATGGACACGGTTGCCATAAGGGTCGGCACCCATACCGAATCTGACACTGAAAACGCGTCACAAATTGGATTATTGCTGACCCTCGAGCAGGTGCTCAGGATACTTGAACCGGATTAATATTTAGTACTCTGATAATGATAGAGCGGAAACAACCATTAAGATAGATATTTTCATCTTTATTTTTCGATAAGTGTGTACATCTCGTGTAATTGAGCGTATAATGTAAATGGAGGTGCCGATGGACACGAAGAAGATTGCAATTGCTACAGACGATAAAGAGACCATTTCGCAACATCTGGGGCGCGCCAATTATTTCGCGATATATACGATTACCCCGGATGAGGTAATCGACCGTCAATATATAAAAAATGAAGCTGCCCATCATAGAAAACACCGTTCTCATGATGACCATAAGAGAGTGCATCGCGAGATGATCAGTCAGCTTTCCGGCTGCCAGGTCATTCTGGCGGCAGGCATGGGAGATCCTATCCGCAAGGACTTTGAAGAAGCCGGTATGAAGGGTTATGTTGTGGTTGAAGGGGGGTCCATAGAGGAAGCTGTACAACAGTATCTAGATGGTGAGCTGATGATAAATCGCGACGGCGGTTGCGAGCATAACCGTCGTGAATAGACTATTCCAGATCCTTCAAGCGTTTTTCGATTTCACGAATCCTTTTTACATAATCCGGGAGGCGGTTCAGAATCGCTTCAATCCGCTTTTGATGCATCATGTCGTGGGCAGGCGATCCGAGAACCCTGGTTTTATCTTCCAGGTCATGAGCGACTCCTGATTGCGCCGCAACGATAACATCATTACCTATATTAAGATGTCCTATCAGCCCGGCCTGGCCGGCCAGGATCACATTATCACCCAGCTTTGTCGAGCCGGAAATTCCAACCTGTGAAATTATGATGCAGTTTTCACCCATCTTAACGTTATGCGCGATCTGCACCAGGTTGTCGATCTTGGTACCTTTACCGATTCGTGTTTCACCCAGCGTTGCGCGGTCAATTGCGCAGTTGGCTCCGATTTCGACATCATCTTCTACTACCACAACACCGACCTGCGGAATTTTGTGGCTTTTACCTTCATGCTGCACATATCCGAATCCATCCGAACCGATTGTGGTGCCGCTGTGAATTATCACCCTGTCACCAATTCGAGTTCCCTCCCGTATCGTCACATTGGGATAGATGAGGCAGTCTTTGCCGATCTTGCTGTCACTGCCGATAAACGCTCCGGGCAGGATTTTTGTATTTTCGCCGATACTGACGTTATCCTCCAGAACGGCATACGCACCTATATGGACGCTGGTGTGAATGGAGCAGTTATCGCCGGTGATCGCACGGTCGTTCACTCCGTCGGAGTATTTTTTCTGCTGCGGGTAGAATAGCTTTAGCGCCTGTGAAAAAGCAAAGTAGGGCTGGGGATGGATCAGGAGCGTCTTTTTCGACTCCCTGATCTCGGGAGGCACAATGACTGCGCTGGCTTTCGTACTTTCCAGGAACTTAAAATACTTGTGATTGGAAAGAAAGGCCAGTTCCCCCTCCTGTGCATCCTTAACAGGGGCCAGCCCATAAAGCATAAGCTGGGCATCTCCGACAAGCTCGGCGCCCAGCTTCTTCGCTAATTCAGCAGTACTGATCTGCATGCCGGTTATTGCATCTTCTGGAGTTCTTCCAGGACCTTATCGGTGATATCGAGGCTTTTCTTGGCATAGGCGATATTGCCGTTCACCGCATCGAATACATAATCGTAATTCTGCTCCTGGGCAATTCTTTCCAGCACAGCGGTTATTTTATCGAGAAGCGGTCTGGTGAGTTCCCGATTGCGCTGTTCCGCCTTTCCGCTCTGCCCGAAAACATCGACCATGTATTTCTGCAATGCCGCTTCCTTGGCATCGATCACTTCCTGCCTTTTGGCACGGGCTTCTTCCGAGAGCAGAAGCGCCTTCTCGCTGAGATCCTTCTTGAGGCTGTCCACTTCCTTCTCCATCTCCATAGCTTCCTGCTGCCAATCATCAAGTTCCTTATCGAATTGCTCCTGGGCCTCCAGGAATTCGCTGTATTCGCTTCGGATGCGGTAGGAATCGACATATACAATCTTGCCGCTTTGTGCCAAACCCGGATTTGTGAAAACCAGGCTCACAAGAAAAGCCGTAATCACTGTCCATAAGAGGTTTTTCATAATATTCATCACTTCCCCTATCTTAAATTAACTATCATCTAAAAAGTTGTGCCAACCTGGAAGTGGGGCTTCCAGCCTGGATCATCTGCATTAATACCATAACCAAAATCAAAACCGATCACACCTACGCCGGGCACCACAATTCTGAATCCGGCGCCATATGACTTATACAATTCATCTTTATTAAAAGGCGAAATTTGATATCCCGCCAGCCAGGAATTTCCGGCATCGGCGAAAAGTAAAGCATAAATCTGCTGCTCCACGATCGGCACCTGAAGCTCAGCATTGTAAACCAGCATCGCCCGTCCACGAATGCTCTGCCCCAGGGAATTCTTGGGAGTCACTCGACCATCATCATACCCCCGGATAGTACCGTCGGGATCGGTTCCGCCGGGAGAAAATCTCTCTGTAAACGGCACACCATCTTCGCCGTCCGGGGAGTCAACCACGCCGACCTTCATCTTGCCCGCCAGCACAAACTTCCAGAATAACGGAATAAATTTGGAGGCCTCAAAAGTGTGTCTATGAAATTCGTAATAGCCGCCCAATGGCCCGCCCGCGTATTCGGTGGTAAATCTATATACCGAGCCCCTGGTCGGAAAGAGCGGCAGATCCCTGGAATCACGCACAATCGACATATTGACCGATGATGTGCGCAGCCAGTCTTCATTCAATGCCTGCAAATCGGGATAGCTGGTTGTATCTTCGAAGTCATAATAGCGGACATCCTCGAGCCTGTAACCGCCGTAAAGACGGAAATAATCATCAGGCCAACTCAGCCGCCTTCCGAATCTAATCGATCCGCCCCGCCGGCCTTCCCAGAAATCATCGTACCACCGACGATTCAAATTGTAAATATTGCTGGAAAATGAAGTCGGCGTCCCGAACAGCCACGGCTCGGAAAAACTGATCGAAACGGAATTTCTGTTGGCCCCGAATTCAACCGCCAGGGAAAGATTCTGCCCGTTACCGCGGAAATTGGGCATACCCAGGGAAACAGTACCCACCAAGCCGTCCTGCCCGGAATAACCGGCACCCGCATTAAACTGGCCGGTCGGCTTCTCCTTCATCTCCATAACCAGGTCCACATCACCGTTTGGCAGAACCCTGAAATCCGGTATAGCGCTCTCAAAATAATTCAGGAGCATGACATTACGTACCGAACGTTCCAGAAGCGAACGGCGGAAAATCTGTCCGGGACGCGAAAACATCTCCCGCCGAATTACCTTCTCTTTGGTCCTGGTATTGCCGACAATTTCAATCTTGTTAATTTTGGCCGGGACACCTTCGCTGATCTCGAATTCAACATTTATCATCGAATCGACAGTCGTGAGATTTTCGAAGATGCGGGCATGTATGTAGCCCTGTTCTTGATAAAGGGAATATAGCTGACCAATGGACTCTTCAAACTTTTCGGGATTATAAACATCATATTCCTCATAAGTCAACTGATCGTAAAGCGCATTTTCTCCGTAAACCTTGTGACCATAGAAGCTGGTTTCGCCGAAGTAATAGCGGGGGCCCTCATAGACTTCGATTTGAACCGTCATCCATCGTGGATCATTTTCGTCAATTATGACAGAGTCCGATAAAACTGCCGCGTCTATATAGCCCTCCTCGCGATAGAACCGGACTATCTTTTCCTTATCTTCCTCGTGTTTTTCAGGATCAAAATTTCCTGAGCGCAGAAATCCCTTGGGCTTGTTACCCATTTTACCGCGCAATTTATCGTCAGTGAAAATCTCGTTTCCGACAAATTCGATCTCCCGGATTCTGATTTTTGGCCCTTCATCGATTTCAAAAACCAGCACATGCTCATTGGTAAGCGGATCATCGGTAACTTCCTTCAGCTCCGATTCAATCTTTACCCTGTAGTAGCCCTTTTCCTGATATTTCGCCTTGATCTGTTTAACAGAGGAGAGGACCTGGTTGGGCGATATCATCTGCCCTATCCTGATGGAGTCTATTTCCCTCAGATCTTTATCGCTTATCTCATCATTGCCCTTGTATTGAACCTCAGTTACGACAGGGTATTCCTCCACCTTAATGATCAGGTCGATATACTTGCCGTCCTGGATTTCCCCCAGCAACTGGACATCGGAAAAGAGCCCCAGTTCATAGATCTGCCTGACCGCATCCTGGGTGGCAGTAGAGGTCAAAACCGACCCTATGGTAAAATCGGAAACGGACAGGATCAGGCTCTTGTCAGCCAGCTTATTTCCTTCGACCTCAATCGATGAGATCGTCAGGTTCTGGGCCGACAGGCCTGCCGCAAAAAGAACTGTTAAGAGAAGAGTGAGTGAAAATAAAAGCCTGCTGAATTTCATCCTTCTTGAACCCTGAATCACGGTACGGATATTTTGTTTATTTTGATTTCCGTATAGGGTTGACGATGGCCGGCTTTGCGGCGATATTTAGTGCGTCTCTTGTAAGTCGAAACTATTATTTTTTCAGCTTTACCTTGATTAACGACCTCGGCTTCCACCGCCGCATTTTCAATGTATGGTTTTCCAACCAACGGGTCGCTGTCGCCTTTGATAAGGAGAATCCTGTCAAATTTGACCGTATCTCCCGGGGATATGGGAAGCCTGGGAATATTGAGGCTGTCACCCTCGGCCACTTCAAACTGCAACCCACCAGTTTCAAAAACTGCGTACATCAAGTCTCCTTTCGAGATTCCAAAAAACTAAGCCGGAATTATACGAAAATCAAACCTTATGTCAAGGCCATTTTGCATTCTCAATGTTTTAAACATCAGTGCCTATAAATGTTCCAGATATATGAAACTGACAGGCTTGCCAAGCGTTTAAATCATCTTGACCGGGTGCAATAATTTCAGCATAATAGAGTATCATGGCAGAATTCAAACTGGTGTCGACATACAAGCCCACAGGCGATCAGCCCCGGGCAATCGAGGAACTGGCAGACGGGCTGAAGAGAAATCGGCGTTTCCAGACACTCCTGGGTGTAACCGGTTCCGGGAAGACTTTCACGATGGCCAACGTGATCCAGAAGTACGGGCGGCCCACTCTCATTATCTCCCATAACAAAACTCTGGCGGCCCAGCTTTACGGCGAATTCAAAGCATACTTTCCCAACAATGCGGTGGAATTCTTTATCTCCTACTACGATTACTATCAACCCGAAGCCTATATCCCTGTGACGGATACATATATTGAAAAAGACACCTCCATAAACGATGATATCGATCGGCTCAGGCTTCGGGCTACAGCGTCCTTGTTGCAGCGTGAGGATGTCATCATTATCGCATCGGTTTCCTGCATTTACGGAATAGGATCGCCCCAAAACTACAAAGAGCAGATGGCTTTCGTAAAAAAGGGAGAGACCCGTGATCGCGATGAACTCCTGCGCGATCTGATCAGCATCCATTATTCACGCAATGATATCGATTTCAGCCGCGGGACCTTCCGCGTACGCGGTGACAGCGTGGAAATCTTCCCCGCCTATGAGGTCTTTCCATACCGGGTTGAGTTTTTTGGAGATGAGGTCGAGAGGATTGTCGAAATCGACCATGTCAGCGGTAAAATACGCGGGGAACAGCCCGGCCTGGCAGTCTATCCCGCCAAGCATTTCATAACCAGCCCCCGGCAGCTGGAGGCTGCAATAGAAAATATCGAAAAAGAGCTGGACGAGAGACTGTACGAGCTGCGCAGCCAGAACAAACTGCTGGAGGCCCAGCGCCTGGAATCACGAACCAATTTTGATATCGAAATGATGCGGGAGATAGGCTATTGCAGCGGGATCGAAAATTATTCCCGGCATCTGAGCGGCAGAGCCGCCGGAGAACCGCCCTACACATTGATCGACTTCTTTCCTGATGATTTCCTGCTGATAATCGACGAATCGCACCAGACAATTCCCCAGATTCGGGGTATGTATGCAGGCGACAGGTCGCGCAAGACAGTTCTGGTCGAGTATGGTTTCAGGCTTCCCTCAGCGCTGGACAATCGCCCCCTGGTTTTCGATGAATTCGAAGGGCATATCAACAAATGCATATTCATTTCGGCGACTCCCGACGAGTATGAGCTAGAGAGGTCAGAAGGGGTCGTGACGGAGCAAATTATTCGTCCAACAGGACTGGTCGATCCGGAAATTGTCGTCAAACCGCTGGCCACTCAGGTGGACGATCTGATTGAGGAAATCCGCAAGCGGGTGACAAAAAAGGAACGCATTCTGGTCACCACTCTGACCAAACGGATGGCCGAGGACCTGACCGATTATCTGAAGAGCTTGAATATAAAGGTCAGATATCTGCATTCGGAGATAGATGCGATTGACAGGGTCGAGATAATCCGCGACTTACGGCTGGCGGAATTCGATGTCCTGGTCGGAATCAACCTCCTCCGTGAGGGCCTGGATCTGCCGGAGGTGTCACTGGTGGCCATTCTGGATGCCGACAAAGAAGGCTTCCTGCGGTCTGAGAAGTCTTTAATTCAAACCGCGGGACGCGCGGCCAGAAATGTCTCCGGACAGGTTATCCTGTATGCGGACAAGATCACGGGATCGATGCAGCGCGCCATTGACGAAACCAATCGAAGAAGGGCTAAGCAATTGGAATACAATGAGAAACATGACATCACCCCGGCCACGATTTTTAAATCGAGGGACGACATAATGAGGACCACCCTGTTTGCAGACTCCCGCACCAAAGAGGAAGAGCAAATTCTTCTGCCGGAATTCTTCAAGCATCTCGAACATTCGGCTAAAATCAATTTCCTCAAGCAGTCCATGAAGAAGGCGGCCGACAATCTAAATTTTGAGGAGGCCACATTCTATCGTGACAAATTGCGGGAACTGGAAAAGGACCATCGAACTAAATCCGGTCAAAGACGTTAAATATACAGGAGTTAGCATGAAGAGCTTTATATTCCCGATAGCATTAATCGCACTGGCATTTCTGATCGCATTTGGATGTGATCGTTCTGTGGACCCGCCCTACACTAATCCGGCCGCGATTATAGATTTGCTAAAAGTGGATGACATCGCCCAGGAAGTCGAGGATTTCGATTTTATTGATACGGGGTCATATACTACTCTGGCCGATGCTCAATCCGGAGATTTCGGGACAGTTCAATACAAACTTGAAATTGATTCGGCTCTATTGACATATCGCGTCGATATGGGAGATACTGTGATTATAGATGCGATCAGGGCACAGGAAGCAAATGCTTACTCCCAGTATCAAATATTCTACAGGTTGACACTTAAAAATGAAACCGGGGACTCTGTTGTAAAACATCTGGTCACAGATTCGACCAGGGCAAGAAAAAGACATTACACCCTCAAACTCGGAGAATCCACACAGCCCTTTAGGGGATGGGTTTACTGGGGTACGAATATGATCTTCAACCTGTCCCAGACACAGCCGAATATTAAATGGTTCTCAGCAGAACAGGGGGAATTGCCCAATTCAAGTGAAATTATCAGGAAAAACGAGATTCCGGCGCTCAAGCCCGGCGACCGTATCACAGTGCAGTACCAGGGACTGCCGAGCGATATAGGTTACCTTCACATCAATGAAACCGGAACCCCCAGGAGGATTAAGTTCAACAGGATCAATGACGTAATCAAGGAAGCCGAATGGACGGTTTCCAGCAATTATCAGGGCAGGGATTACTTTTATTATGCCGGGATCGAGATCTACCGCAGGAATACCCTGGCGTCTGCGGATACCTCTGAGACGGACTTTTTGTTCATGGGCTTGATGTATCCTATCAGCGATCAATAAAATTGTGGGAACTTTCCGGATTATTTCGTATATTATAAGGCTTGACATAACCGTGAAATTGATTATATAAATATCTTATTACGGAGGAATAGTATGGCCAAGAAACAGACTTTTGCAGATAAGTTAAAAAAGAAACAGGCTACAGGTAAGACCTGCCCGGTATGCAATGAGCCGATCGAATACGTTCTTATGGTTAAATCGGTGGAGCGTGAAGATGGCAATGGTTATAAATTTAATCAGGAACATATCGGCATTTGCAAATGCAACGAGAAAGAAGTTTTTGCTTAATAGCCTCGGATTTATCTGAAATTTCAAACCAAGGGCTTAATCTCTCTTGGTTTTCTTTTTTGCAGAAAATTGAATAATATAAGAGAATCGATCATAAAGGAACTGCTCCCCTTCGTCACCAAGCCGGGGCGCTTTATTGGAAATGAAATCGGGTCTGTCAGGAGATCGTGGGAGGGGCGGGTGCGTGTCGCCCTTGCATTTCCGGATCTTTATGACCTCGGCATGTCCAATCTGGGGCTTTCCATTTTGTATCACATAATCAATACTTCGGAAATTGGTCATGCTGAAAGGGTCTTCGCTGTCTCCGACGATACCGCAGACAGGATGCGCGAGAAGCAAATTCCGCTTTTCTCACTGGAGTCCAAGGAACCGCTTAAGGAGTTCGATATTGTGGGCTTCAACTCGGCCACTGAATTGAATTATACCAATATACTCTCGATGATCGATCTGGCCGGTATTCCCCTGCTGGCGAAGGACCGCGCCGATAGTGATCCCCTGGTGGCGATAGGCGGAGGATGCGCCTTTAATCCCGAACCATTGGCCCAGTTTGCCGATTTCTTCTTCCTCGGTGACGCAGAAGAGGGGATTCTGAAAATACTGGAGGTTTTAAAGTCCGGAAGCGATAAGCCGCGCGAGGAAAAACTCAGAGCTCTGGCGCAGATACAGGGTGTCTATGTGCCCTCATTTTATAGAGATCAATATGCGGAGGATGGAAAGTTCAGGTCGTTGACTCCGACAGAGGAGTCCATACCTCACAAAATAAAAGCTCGCGTTGTCCGCGAGCTGAAGAATTCATATTACCCTGCAACTCCCATGCTTCCTGCAGTCGAAACTGTACACGATCGCCTGGCGGTGGAAATTATGCGTGGCTGCGGGCATGCCTGCCGTTTCTGCCAGGCAACCGTAATCTACAAGCCTGCCCGCAAGCGTTCGGTTGATGACATAGTATCCCAGGTTACCACCAGCCTGGAGAAAAGCGGTTATGACGAGGTGACCCTGCTGTCGTTATCCTCCGGCGATTATCCTGAAATTGAATTGCTGGTCAGAAGACTGGTTGACAAATTAAAAGACAGGCATGTGGCAGTCTCTCTGCCGTCGCTGCGTATTTCGGGATTGTCCCTCGAACTGGCGAAGCTGATAACTGAGAACAAACGGACCGGCCTGACTTTCGCCCCGGAGGCCGGAACAGAACGTCTGCGGCAGGTGATGAATAAGCCGGTCGATGAGGATACTCTGGTGGAGGTTCTGACAGAGGCGTTCAAGCAGGGCTGGCAGACTATCAAACTCTACTTTATGGTCGGACTGCCCACAGAAACAGAGGAAGATCTACGGGGGATAGCGGATTTGATAACCAGACTCAACCGGATTTCCGAAAAGTACAGGGGACGTAGAAGCTTCAATATCACCATCTCCCCTTTCTCACCCAAGGCGCATACTCCCTGGCAATGGGAAAAACAGATCGGTATCGAGGAGACCTACCAAAAAATAGATTTCCTGAAGAGAACAATCAGGAAGCGCAATGTGCATCTGAAATTTCACGATCCCAGGACCACCTGGCTGGAAGGTCTGCTGGGACGCGGCGATCGCAGAATTGGTGATGTTATTCTCAGGGCCTATCGGATGGGTGCGCATATGGACGGCTGGAGCGAAAATTTTGATTTCGAAACCTGGCAGGAGGCTTGCCGGGAGGAGCGAATCGATCCCGACAGATATCTGGCTGAAAGGTCCACCGGAAGTCCTCTCCCCTGGGATCATATTGAAAAAGGTTTGTCAAAAGAGTCTCTGTTGAAAGAACTGGCAAAATCGCGGGGTCTTACTGACTTGGTCAAATCGCTGGATAAAGAAGAGAAGCCTGAAAAAGAACCGCCTGAGAGGAAAAGAAAAGACGATAATGAGAGGATTATGTATGGGCGCGCGCCAAAAGTCCAAAAAGCGCAGGCTGCAGGTATAGTACCCCAGAGCCGCCTGCGGATTAAATGGGGACGGAGCGGACTGTCGCGATTCCTCTCGCATCTGGATAATATGAAGGCAATGGAACGTGCTCTCCGAAGGGCCAATCTGCCAATCAGCTTCAGCCACGGCTTCAGGCCCAAACCAAAAATCAGCTATGGCCCGCCCCTGTCGCTGGGATTCACTTCAGAAGCCGAGTACTTTGACATACAGCTGGATGTCCCGGTTCATGACTACATGCTCGGCCGCTTGAGCAGGGAGTTCCCCCCTGATTTCAGTCTGCTCGGTACGAAACCACTCCTGGGTAAGACACAATCGCTTGCCTCACAATTGAACCTGGCGGTGTATGAGGTTTATTTGCCCATGGATATAGAAAAGGCTCGACAGAAATGCGCGGAGATACTTGAAGCCGAGGAACTTCATTTCCAGCGTGAAACTAAATCAGGCCCCGTTGAGGTTGAGGGACGCAAAGCGATAATCGATCTGGCTTGCGAGAAATCGGATGATGGCAAGACCAGGTTGACCATGAAGACCGGTATGGCGGATCTGGGCTTTATAAAGCCCCTGGAGCTCCTCGAGCATGGATTTGAGATTTCATCCGAGGTCCTGCCCGCTTTGGAAATTCACCGAAAAGCCCTGTATCGTCTGGAGAATGGCAATCTGATAGACCCCTTCGACTTAATCTGATGCCGATTAATTTTTCCGCAAAAATTAAAATAGTTGAAATATTTTTGTCTCAGGGGTATAATGGTTAGAATTATGCAACTGGATTTATATGCCATCGGATAAGATAAAAATACCGGATTTTAAGAGACTGATAAAGCCATCCGTGAAGGTTCTGAAATATCTCGGGCTGGTATTGGCTGTGCTAATTGTTCTTTTCCTGCTTTTCGATATCGTCATAATGCCTGCCTACACGCGTCACGGGACAGAGTACCCCCTTCCCAGCATCGTCAACAAGTCCTTTGACGAGGCTGAAAAAATAGCCGAACGTTATGATTTTGAGATAGTTATACAGGGCCGGCAGGCTTCTCCGAGTATACCGGAAGGGACAGTTCTGTCCCAGGTTCCGGCTCCCGGGACGCAGATCAAGGAAAACCGCACTGTCAAAGTCATTATTTCTGCCGGGGAGCAAATGGTTGAGGTTCCTGAGCTTGTCAGGTATTCTGTCAGGCAGGCAGAGCTGCAACTGCCCGAATCCGGGCTGAAAGTAGGAAACTACTACTGGACCGAAACAGATACGCTGGCCAGCGATGTAATTGCCTACACAGTACCGCCTTCAGGTTCTCTGGTGCCCCGCGGCTCAGGCATCGATCTTTACATAAATCGCGGGCTGGAATCGGACGAGGGCTATATGCCCAAGGTACTGGGAAAACCTCTGGCTGAAGCCCTGGCCCTTCTGGATTCTCTGGGATTCCCGGAACCTCGGGTGGAATATGTAACCAACCCCTTACTTCTGCCCCAGATAGTTACCTATCAGCATCCATCGGCAGGAACAAAGTCCATAATCGATTCGACCAAAATACTTCTGGTTGTACCGGTGGGAGAATGATGATTAAGCT
This sequence comes from Candidatus Zixiibacteriota bacterium, assembly GCA_011056555.1. Lineage (GTDB taxonomy): Bacteria > Zixibacteria > MSB-5A5 > JAABVY01 > JAABVY01 > JAABVY01. Next base: position 36,287 of record DSEQ01000034.1, read on the forward strand.
TGCACCCTCGATATTGGGAGCCGATTTCGGCCATTTGGAAGAGGAGATTATTAAAACAAATGAGTCCGGATGCGACTGGATTCATCTGGATATTATGGATGGCCATCTGGTGCCGAATATCAGTTTCGGCCCGGCTATAGTGAAATATGTGAAATCCCGGTCGGATCTTTTCCTGGACTCGCATCTGATGATTTCAAATCCGGAGAAATATCTGGAAGTCTATGCCGAGGCCGGGAGCGACCTGATAGTTATTCATTACGAGATTGAACATGATAAGATTCCGCTCCTGGAAAAGATCAGAAAACTGGGAAAGAAAGCGGGTATCAGCATAAATCCGCATACTCCTCTCGAGGCCGTCACGGAAATTTTGGAACATTGCGACCTGATCCTGATCATGACGGTACATCCGGGTTTCTCAGGACAGAAATTCATGAACCAGGTACTGCCAAAAATCCGTCAGGCCCGAGAATATATAGATTCTAATAACCTGAATATTGAAATCGAGGTGGACGGCGGTGTAGGCCTGGAAACGGCAAAAAAAGTGATAGATGCCGGGGCCGATATCCTGGTGGCCGGATCGGCTTTCTATAAATCAGGCGATTATCGTGAATTTAACCGAAAAATAAAGGATTTGGCCGAAAAATCCTGAATTCCAACTTTTTATCTCCCCTTTAAAAATCGCTTGCAATATCAGGATTATATAATATATTTCCGGTTTGTCTAAGAAGGATTTTTATGTTTGATGAACTTACAGATAAATTAGAAGGCGTATTTAAGAAGCTGCGCGGACATGGCAAGCTGACCGAAACCAACATCAGGGACGCCATGAAAGAGGTGCGCCTGGCGCTTTTAGAGGCCGACGTAAACTACCGTGTAGTCAAGCGCTTTATCAAGGATGTTACTGAAAAATCGCTCGGTACCGAAGTCCTGCAGTCAATTTCTCCCGGCCAGCAGATAGTCAAAATTGTACATGATCAGCTGGTTGAGGTGTTGGGAGGTGAAGCTGAGGAGATGACTGTGGCCCCCTCCCCGCCCACCAAAATCGTTCTGGTCGGCCTTCAGGGTTCCGGTAAAACCACCATGTGCGGTAAGCTGGCAAAATTTTACCGTAAGAAAAACAAATCGCCTCTGCTGGTTGCAGCCGATATATATCGTCCGGCAGCAGTGGATCAGTTGAAGACACTCGGCAAAAATACCGATATTCCTGTGTTTCATATCGACAAGGATCCGCCCAAAATAAGCAAGAAGGCGCTAGATTATGCTTACGATAACAACAATGATGTGGTCATCATCGATACGGCAGGGCGTTTACATATTGACAACACTTTGATGGAAGAGCTGGAAAAGATCAGGCAGAATGTCGAGCCTCATGAGATACTCTTGATCGCAGATGCTATGACCGGGCAGGACGCTGTCAATATCGCGCAGGAATTTAATAAACGTCTGGATTTAACCGGAGTGATATTGACCAAGATGGACGGTGATGCGCGCGGCGGCGCGGCGCTGTCTATAAAGAGCGTAACCGGCAAACCGATTAAGCTTGTGGGTACCGGTGAGAAGCTGGATGATATCGAGGTCTTCCATCCCGACCGGATGGCCTCGCGCATACTCGGCATGGGAGATGTCGTTTCGCTGGTCGAGAGAGCCCAGGAGACAATCGATACCAAAGAGGCTGAAAAGCTGGAGAAGAAGCTGCGCAAGGAGGCATTCACTCTGGAGGACTTTTACGGCCAGATGCAGCAGCTCAAGAAGATGGGGCCGCTGGAATCACTGGTTTCGATGCTTCCGGGAGTCGGAGGAGCATTGAAGGGGCTCAAAATCGATGATTCCGCCATGGGCAAGGTGGAGGCCATAATTCAGTCCATGACGCCGGAAGAGAGAACGAAGCCCAATATCATCGACGGTTCCCGCCGCAGGAGAATTGCGGCAGGCTCCGGCAATTCAGTCGCTGACGTAAACAGATTACTAAAACAATTCAATATGATGCAGAAAATGATAAAGAAGATTTCCCGCGGGCAGATGAAGGATTTTGCCAAAGGTTTATTTTCATGATGAAGGAGGTTTGATTTTTGGCAGTACGCATACGCTTAAGGAGAATGGGTGCCAAGAAGAAGGCATTTTACAGGTTTGTTGCCGCTGACAGCAGGTCGCCCAGAGATGGAAGATTCATCGAGGTATTAGGATACTACAATCCTATTGAGAAACCTGCTAAAGTGGTCGTCCACCAGGATAAGGTATTCAAGTGGCTCAAAAACGGTGCTGAGATGTCGGAGACTGTGGAATCACTGTTCAGGCAAATCTCCATCCTGGAGAAATGGGAGAAGATGAAAGCCGGCGAAACCGGAGAGGATATCACCATAAAGGACACTATCAGCGAGCGGAAAAAGAAAACCAAACGCACTAAGAAAGCACAGGCAACTGAGGAAGCAGAAACGACAACCGGAAAAGAAGAGGAAAAACCCAAAGAGGAAGAGGCTAAAACTGAGGAAAGCTAATCTGGAGATTCTATTTCAAAGGAGTGTAACGTGAAAGAGTTCATCGAAACCATTGTACAGCATCTCGTCGATCAGCCGGATTTGGTCCGCTTAACCGAAGTTCAGGGCGCCAAGACAACTGTTTATGAATTGAGAGTAGGTCCCGGAGATCTCGGAAAGGTAATCGGTAAAAAAGGTCAAACTGCCAAGTCGATTAGAACACTTATTGCGGCGATAAGCGCTAAAAAAGGCAAACGCGCGGTCCTGGAGATTCTGGAATAGCAAGTGTCTGATGACAGGGTTGCCATCGCTTATATAAATAAGGCCTGGGGGGTCAAAGGTGAGGTCATAGCCGAACCTCTTACGGAATTTCCCCAGCGCTTCAAGCAGCTTAAAAACGTGACAGTATCAACTGCGCGGCTGGATCTTGAGCTGAAAGTTGAATGGACAAAAAAGCATAGCGGCAAAATAGTTTTCAAGTTTGAGGAGATAAATGACAGAGACGAAGCCCAGAGGCTTCGCAACTCATATATAGAAGTTGAAAAATCAGAAGTATTCAAGCTCCCCGAGGGAAATTATTATCAGTTCGAGCTGATCGGCCTGGAGGTGGAAGACTCAGTGCAGGGTTATCTCGGCAGGATAGATGATGTGTGGGAATATCCAACCAATGACATATTGGTAATACGTTCCGACCGGGGAAGGCTTCTGATTCCGGCAATAAAAGAGATAGTCAGGAAAGTAGATCTTAAAAACAACAAACTGGAGGTAACGCTTCTACCCGGGATGGAATTTGAGGCTGAATGAGAATCGAGGTCTTGACCATTTTTCCGGAAATCTTCGACAGTCCGATTAAATCAAGTCTGCTGGGAAAGGCCCGGGATGCCGGTCTTCTGGAAATCAATGTGAGCGACATTCGGGATTTTTCCACAGACAAACACAGGACAGTCGATGATACTCCCTTCGGCGGGGGAGCGGGAATGGTCATGAAGGCCGAACCGATCGACAGAGCGCTGCAACAGATCAGGGAAAATCTCACGGACCCGCGGCTGCTTTTGACCTCGGCCTCAGGAAAAAAATTTGATCAGAAAATGGCCAATGAATTGTCCCGGGAAGAGAGTATTATAATAATCTGCGGAAGATATAAAGGCGTGGATGAGCGCATTCTCGAGCTGCACCCGATTGAAGAGGTCTCCATCGGCGACTATGTCCTTTCCGGCGGGGAGGCCGCTGCGCTGGTCATGATCGAGGCGGTCGCGAGGCTGGTACCGGGATATATGGGCAAGATAGAAGCGGGCGAGGATGATGCCTTCGCCTGGGGAATTCTGGGTTTTCCAAATTATACTCATCCGCAGGAATACAAGGGCTTGAAAGTTCCGGATGTCCTGGTCTCGGGGCATCATGCGAAAATCGAGAGATACAGGAGATACAGCGCCCTTAAAAAGACTTTGCAAAATCGGCCGGAACTTTTGGAAACAATCGAACTTAGTGATATAGATAAAAAGCTTTTGGATGAAATAAAAAAATGAGGAAAAATAACTCTGCAAATAGATTTCTGGAGGTCTGAAATGGACTTGATGTCGAAACTCGAAGGTGAGTACAGGAAGAAAGATGTGCCGAAATTCTCCCCCGGAGATACTGTTAAGGTCCACGTCCGCATTAAGGAAGGCGATAAGGAGAGAATTCAGGTGTTTCAGGGCACGGTAATCAAGAAACGCGGTTCCGGCCTGGGAGCATCATTTACGGTCAGAAAAGTTTCGTCCGGTATTCCGGTGGAACGAGTATTCCCCATTCATTCGCCGAATGTTACCAGGATTGAGAGGCTTCGGATGGGTAAGGTTAGACGTGCAAAACTCTATTACCTTCGCAACCTTTCCGGAAAACAATCCCGGATAGTCGAGAAGAAGGAAGACAAAAAGACAAACAATAAAAGAGCGAACGAGAAGTAATTACCGCCGTTCGCAAAATAGTCAAATAAAAAGCCCGCTCGCGGGCTTTTTTATTCCTGTTTGAAATTATCGAGGTCGAGCAGGAGATTGCCGACCCGGAAAGTCTGGTTCATCCTGGCATACACCAGCCCCTCATCATCGCGCAATTCCAGTATATGATAACCCGGTTCCAGTCCCAGCTGGTCTTTCATAAACTGCGAGACAGTACCCTGCGGTATCATATCCACATATAAGGTGTGATCGAAGATGGAATCGGGAAAATTATGAAATTTAATGAATACCGTGCCCACAGCCTCGGCTTGAGCACCGACATTTTCATTATTAGAACCGGTCACCCGGCTCATAAATTCATCCACCGGCGGCCTGACCCCGCCGATATTATAGGCATATGCGAGGTAAGCCAGGATTGCAATCAATACAATAAATGAAAGCACATACCAGGCAAAGGCGCCCTTGCTTTCGGGTTTGTCCCGATAAACGGGAACCGGTCCTGTTATCTGCTCACCGGGAGATTTGCTGTCTTCGGTTTCCTGCCTGGAGGCGAATGCCTTTCGCAGGATATCGTCTTCAATCTTTAGCTCCTGGCTCGTTTCCTCGTCCACAGTCTGCTGTACCAGATCCTTGGAAAAATCGTCCGGGCTCTTGATATCCAGAACCTTAACTACAGCAACAGTAATATTGTCTTCGCCCCCGCTGGCATTGGCGCGTTCTATCAGCTCTTTGCAGATTTTGTCGAGGCTGGCATTTTCCCTGGATAGCGTCTGGAGAATATTCGCATCGGAAACAAATCCGCTCAGGCCGTCCGAGCACAGCAGGTACAGATCGCCATCTGCAATCCGATCCTTGCGGATATCCACTTTGACATTCTCCCTTGTTCCCAGAGCCCGGGTAATCACATTTTTATTTACAAAGTTTTCGGACTCTTCCTCTGTAAGCTGATTGCTGCTGATAAGCTCATTGACCCAGGAGTGATCGACAGTCAGCTGCTCCAGATTGCCGTTTCGCAAACGGTATACCCTGCTGTCGCCGACATGGCAGATAATCACATGATCACCGGCCATCTGCACCGTAACGACAGTGGTACCCATGCCGCGCATCTCTTTATTGCGTACCGATTGATTGAAAATCCTGCGGCTGGCCAGCCGAATAGCATGTACAAGTATTCTGCTTTCTTCCCCGAAGCCTTTCTCGAGCTGGAGAGTTTCCGGTATAGGACCGAAATCAGCGGGGGATGCTACCGCGGCCGCAATGGTTTCAGCCGCGAGCTCAGAGGCCACCTCGCCGGCGGCATGACCGCCCATGCCGTCGCAAACCACCGCCAGATTTTTTTCCTTGAGGAGTTTATAATTATCCTCATTCAGCTCTCGGACCAATCCCACATCAGTGCGGGCTGCAATTTCTAATTTCACAAATTCCTACTTAAAAATGATAATTAGTACAATAATAATCAGCAATATTCCAATAGCGCCCAGAAGATAAGGCAAATACAAATTTTTTCCAATGCTTGTAACGGCACCTTTACCGGCATCCGGCGGTGAAAAATCGAAATGGCCTTCCTCGGCCACACGAAAAATCGTGCTCTCCTTAACCGACGATATTTCCACGACATCGCCGATATTCACAGGCAGCACTTCATCGGTCGAAATAGTCCGGCCATTGAGCCTGGTACGCATCTGGCTGGCCCTGTCAGATAAATAAAACCGGCCATCCTTAAACTCTATTTCTGCGTGTTTTCGGGATATACTCTTATCAATCTCGCCTTTACTGTCGCTCCTGATGACTATATCGTTTTGCTTGCGATCCCGGCCGATGCGGTTTATATCTTTTTTCAGCCTGAATTTTTCCCCTTTCAAGGGCCCGCTGATCGACAGAAGATAAATATCGAGTTCACGTTGGGGTGATATCTGCTCGGGCTCTGAGGGCTGTTCCCGGGTAGATGGCAGAATTTTTGTCTTATGCACATCATCACTTTTTCTCTGGCTCTGAGGAGGTTCAGGCGTATCTGCCGGTTTCGGCACTTCCTTTCGAGGAGGAGGCGCGGGCGGTTCCGGCTCGGTTTTTCTATCTGGCGGTCCTGGTGATTCGGGCTCTGGTTTTGCCTCCGCGCCTTTCTGCGGAGGTGCAGGCTCGGGCGCAGGTGCGGGAGGTTCCGGTTCCTTTTCGACTTTTTCAGGGGCGGAATCCTCCAGATCAGGATCTATCGTAATCTCTTCTGTCTTCATATGATGAATATCTTCTCCGGACGACTCTTCAGTAAGCTTTGCAGGCTCGGGAGATTCGGGCTCCGGCGGCTTTGCCGGAACCTCCGGCGGCTTTTCATCCGGCAGCTCAGGCTTTTTCTCAGCCGGCAGATCTTCCTCTGTCTTGGCCGGGGGCCCCGATTTTTCTTCCGGCTTGAAGTCAGGTGCTTTTCCTTTCGCCGGCATTTCATCAGGCAGAACATTCAGGATCAGGTAATAGTCCTCGATCCTTATAGTATCGCCGTCCTCGAGCTTCACATCACCCTCCACCCTTTCTTCTGTAACAAACACAGGAGGCAGGTGAGTCATGAGCTGCAGGTGGAAACCGTCGTCTCTCAAGACCAGCCTGGCCAGTTCGGGGGCAATGGAGGGGTCCTCTATCGGCACATCGCATCCAGTTGAACAGCCGATGGTAATTTCATCCTTGTAAGGCAGATTATAGGTCTTGATAATCTCAGGGCCCTTCTGTACAATTATTTTAGGCATCTACTCCCTCTTCAGCTCTTCCTCAATTTTATATTCATTATTTTCCTTAATGCTCTTGCCGTCATCCCAGCCCTTATAACCGTCCTTGTCGGCAATTAGCTTATATTTTCCGGCCTCGAGCTGAACTGCAAGCTGGCCGAATTCATTCGTCGTGCCCAGGTATATTCTCTTTCTATCATCTTTTCTTTCGGCAAGAATGTTGACACCCTCCAGCGGCTCATCGCTATCATCATCCTTGAAAACGAAAATGAGCATGGCCTTTTCCATAACCTCCTCGGGCTCTTCGACCGGCTCTCCCTCATCCTCCTCCTCTCCGACCTTACGCATAACAGCCTTCAACTCCGTCTGATTTACACCGATCACAAAACTGGTATCAATATAATCCCGCTTACTGAGATATATTCTGTGCTCCACACCTGTCAAAAGCAAATTTATCGGCGTCTTGTCGGCCGATTCGGAAAGACGTCCCTCACTTTCAATTTTGGTGATTCGCGCTCCAATATCTCCGCCTTTCGGATTGGAGGCTGCAACCGCGGTGACAGCGACCTCGCGATACAATTCATAAAATAGCGAACCCTGGAAATTCTCGTCGATATCAACCAACCTGACCTTGTCTTCAAATCCGGACTTTACCAGCCTGATTCTGGCTTGACCAAAAGGTATCATGACATTATCGGGCGTCTGGCCCACAGGTTCATCCTGGTCCTCCAGATAAATATCGGCTCCCTGGGGTTTACTGGAAATTTTTATATTCTTCCGAAATCTCCCGGTGATCTCCGGAAGTTCATTCTCTTTATTGTAACTATAATCCCAGAGGCCTTCATTATCAGTCTTGAAATCTCCCGAGGAGACATTGAAGCCGGCAAGTCTCAGGGCGCCTGAAGCCTTTTCATGCTCGAGCCGAATATCAACGCTATCAGTTAAAGGTATCGGAACCAGAGCAGGGGTAACCGCGGGGTAAAGATTGTTATCCACAAATATTGATGCTCCCTGCGGGATGGAATTGATACGTGCCTCTCGCTTCAAAACGAAATTAGGAAAGGTAATTTGATCGCCCTCTTTCAGGACGAACTGGGTATCAATCGGGCTGGCCTTGTCCATTTCGATACGGAGATTGTACTGTCCTGCGTCGAGCTGATTGATCTGCAACGGAGTTTTTCCCGACTTTTCTCCATTAAGAAAAACAACCGCACCTTCCGGAACAGAATTTATCCATACCGCATATTCCCCGGAAGGGCCGCTGCTTCCACCTGCGCCCCCGATCAAAGTGCCGATTATAAGAAGCAGAATTAAAATTATTATTGCACCGCCGCCATACACCCAGATTCTTTTGTCGGCGCGCTTGAGGGCGGCCAGGGATGACTGAAAGTCGAAAGCGGGCTTCTTCCTCTTGAATGACGGAACTTCCCTGACTACCGTTTTAGCATCGGCGCTCTCGCTTGAATATATTGATGTTCTGGCTTCGTCTCCTGAGGTGTCATGGATAACAGTCCGGGCCTCTTCCGACGTACTATCATAGATTACCGTTTTGGCTTCTTCCGGTTCAGCTGCCGGTTCTCTTTTCGGCTTCTGCTCCCCTGTCTTCCGTTCTTCAGGCGGCCCGGGTTTCGGCCCCACAGGTTCAGGTTCCGGCGGAGTACTCAGGATTTGTGTTTTGATTTTCTGCTGGCTGTTCTGCCGGGTTGCTTTTTCCTCAGCTTCCACAGGCTCCTTAACATACATGGAATGCACCAATCGTGACAGATCCGAGGTGGGCTCACCCGGAAAATATTTTCGCGAGAGATGGTACAGGTCGACATACATTTCATTGGCTGACTTATACCTCTCAGACCTGTCTTTCTTCAGGGCCTGACGGATCACATCAGAACAACCCTCGGGCAGATCGACAGTTTCCAGGGGTGCAAAATCAATTTGCCCCGAGGTAATCTTTTTCATAACCGTGAAATCCGAATCGCCCGAAAAGAGTTCTTCACCGGTGCACATCTCGTAAAAAACCGAACCAAGCGAGAAAATATCGCTCTGGCGTGTAGCTTCTTTACCCTCCAGCTGCTCGGGAGACATGTAGGCCACCTTACCTTTGACGAAACCGGTTTGGGTCTTCTGCACTATACGGTTGCGGGCCTTGGCAATGCCGAAATCAATCAGCTTGACCGAGCCCTCCACGGTGAGCATGATATTCGAGGGCGAGATATCCCTGTGCACGATATTCAATGGCTGCCCGGATTTTCTATCCTTGAGGTTATGCGCATATTCGAGCGCTTTGCAGATTTCGCTAATAATGTGCATGGCCATGTTTTTCGGCATGGTCTCGTTGCGATCGTTATAGTAATCGATCACCTCGCGCAGATCGACGCCTTCGATAAACTGCATGATTATAAAGACGCGATCATCGGGAGTTTTCCTGAGACTGTAAACCTGTACTATATTGGGATGGTTAAGGCGGGCTGTATTGACGGCCTCGTCGATGAACATATCGACATACTGCTTCTCACCCAGCAGAGATTTAACAACTTCCTTTATCGCAACGGGACGATCGAGAGTCAAATCCCAACCGTAATATATAGTGCCGAAACCTCCCGCTTTGATCTCGCGGATGATTTCATACTGCTCATCTATAATCCTGCGCGCGCTCATTTTTTCTCCGGCGCCTCCGAAAATCCAAATTTAACCGGATCGGTGGCAATAATCATCGCCGCCATTATCTTGGGAACATACTCCACCGTCTCATTGTGCAACATGTCATTTTTCACAAGATACCAGAATCTATTTTGCTCGATCACATCCATCCTCATCAGGGCATTCCTGATTCTCCCCAGGCCTGTGTTGTAGGATGCCATAGCCAGCATATAAGAGTTATACAAATTATATAATTGTTTAATATATTTACAAGCAGCTTCGGTGGATTTTTTCGCATTAACTCGTTCATCCATATCATTATTCACGGTCAGGCCGAAATCTCGTGCGGTTGCCGGCATAAACTGCCAGAGCCCGCGGGCGCCGGCGGGGGATGTGGCTGTGCTGTCGTAGCCGGATTCCACGAATGCCAGATAAGCGAACTCTTCGGGCAAACCCGCACCCCTCAACATGCGCCGCACCATGCCCATATGCATCTCCGACCTTTCCAGCGAGCGTTCAAACCAGCCGCGCAAATTGCCTGTGAACTTATCCACATATTTTACGGTATTCTCGACGAATATCAAGGGTATTTCATTCTGCGGATCGCCCAGATCCTTCGAAAGCCTTATCAAGCGGTAGCTGACATATTCCTGCAGGGTCTGCCGCGCGAGGCTTCTTTTCTCTTCCCATGGTTGATAGACATAACGGTATCCGGCCCCTGCCAAAAGAACGACAAATATGATCGGCAGCAGTACCTTCAGCAGCCTGGTGAATAGAGGACGGCGGAATTTGGCCCCCTCACCGATTCCAATTTGCGGCCCCTTTTCTCCGATCATGATGCTGTCGCCGAATTTCAAAGCGGCGGTGGTAATTCTCTCGCCATTTACATAAGTGCCATTGGTAGAATCCAGATCCTTTATGGATATTGTCGGCGGAATATAATTTATTTCGGCATGTATCCGCGAGACCATGGGCATATCCAGAGTTAGATCGCAGGCTGAATCCCGCCCGATCTCTATTCTACCGGGCAGAAACTCATAAGATTCCCCGCCGTCAACCTTCAGAAGCAGTTTTTTGGAAACTGCCTGAACCATCTGCGTCCTGTCAGCAGAACTTCTTTTTCGCGGTTTCTCGGATCGCCCGCTTTCACTGAATGTGACTTCAATCTCCGGACCGCCCTGGCCGAAGCTTACATGATCGCCAGATGATACAAATCCGGAATTATGATGATTGCCGTTTACAAAAGTGCCGTTGGAAGAACCCAGGTCGGAAAGATAGAGGCCCTCCGCCTTGACAGTGAACCTGCAGTGCTCGTAAGATACTATATCAGAATTAATGGACAGGTCGGCATCCTCCGACCTGCCAACTAATACACTGGATTGATTAAATTTAAGTCGTTTTCCTGTATTTTCACCGGATATAAATTCAAATGCTATCTCCAACTCAATTCACCTATCCAGTCTTAAAAATTAAGTCGATTTGACCTATAGAAATCACATCGTTATTGATCAGAACCCTTCGAGTTATCCTGTTCTTGTTAACCATCGTGCCATTGGTGGAACCCTGGTCGATCAGCTCGTACTTGCCTCCAGAGTATTCGATGGTTGCATGATTGCGCGATACCCCCTCGGAAGGCAGGTGAATGTCATTTGCTTTGTCGGCTCCGATTTTATTGGTTCCTTTCATAAGGTGAAATTCATGCTGGGGAGCATCGCCGGATTTGACCTCCAGCATGGCTTCCCCTATCTGAGCCTTCTTGCCCTTCTTCGACGCGGCCACAATTATTATAATGATAATCAGCAGAATAACCACGATAAGGACTATCAGCAGGATCAGGCCGTACTTCTCAAGGAAGCTCTCACCTTTTATAGCCACTTCCTCACCGCTGGGTTCGCTGTACTCGTGGCTGCTGGTAATGAGATTGCCGTCCATATCAACATCGACGCTGACACTAATTTCACCCTCTACAGGAAGGCCGGATACCGCCAGCGCATACTGGCCGCGGATAAGGGCTATCGATCTCCTGAAGAGAAAATAGATCATATCGTCTTTATCAGCAGAGTAGAAGAAACCGCCGCTGAGATCGGCAATCTTCCTTATCTCCTCCAAAAATTCGGGCGATTTTTCATTGTCATACCCCAGCGTATATATCTGCGGGAGATCATGCGACCGCTTATAATCTTCAAGGGTCTTAAAATTGTTGCGGCTCGACTCACCTTTGCTATTAGTGACCACCACAAAGATCGGGTATTTTTCCGCGCCGGAGGTGTCATAATAATTCAAAGCCTCTAAAACCGCATCATAAAGCGGGGCCTTCTGACCGTTAAACTGGAGATTATTTATTGCCGTCTTCTGCGTCGAAAAAGATTTTTCCAGAGGCATGGCAAGTTCGATATTATCGGCAAATTTGAAAAAGGCAACCCGATGGCGGGATTCGTCCAGCTTGGCCAGAAATTCTGTGGTCAGCTTTTCCTTTATTAGATTGATCTCATTCTCTTTCAACCCCACAGTGCCGAGCAGGAAGATAAAGTCAATTTCATCCTCCCGAAACTGTGGATGCGCCTTCTGGATTTCCAACTCCTGTTCCCCGACCTTGATCCCGGGGAAATTTTCAGCTATCAGCCCGCTGACAATATTTCGGTTATCCTCGAAGACAGACAGCACAACCAGATTTTGACTGGGAATCACCCGGTTAATGGTTATATTTTCAGTGGAATCAACATTGGACGATATAACCGCCTTTTTGATGATTGTCTCTTTTACTGTTTTTTCGGCCACCAGAGAGGGAAGCTCGGTCAGGGCAAATTTCCAGATTGTCTCATTCTTATTATCGAGAACATAACAGACATCCCGCCCGGCAACATCAACAGATATCGGTTCATCAAGCATACCGCCGCTGAACGGCGCCTCCCATTGACCTGACTCGAAATCTGCGGTGAAAAAGACCACCTTTTCCTTCTTATCCAGAACAAAGAGCTCACCGTGCTGGTTGACGCACAGGTCAACCGGCTCCCCGATTTCCTTGCCTCCGAATTGCACCGGAATTTCTATAATCAGCGAGCCTTCACTATTGAAAACCTGCACTGTCTTTTTCTTCTCATCAAGAACGAAGACCCGTCCCTGATGATCGACATCGACAGCAATTGGATCCTCGAAGCCGGCCCCCTGCAAAGTACCAAGATCCTGTCCGTCTTCATCGAAAATACGGACATTATCTTTGTCCTTATCGGCAACGTAAACGCGGCCGTCACGGGCAACCGTAACCGACATGGGCCGACCGAACGTCTTTTCGCCGCCTATCGTGCCCTGCCGCATACCCTCCTGGGTAAAGCGCGAGAGCTCATCACGGTCGCGATCCACCACGTACACCAACCCATCGATGCCGATATCGATATCCTGGGGAACCTCGATGTCGTCATCACCAATTGGAATAGACCTCAAATACTGGCCGTTACCTGAAAATACCTGCACAAGATTATTGCGGGCCGAGCCGATATATATTTCACCTCCCGGGCCGACATAGATAGCCTTGACATTGGAGACCTCGCTATCACCTGTCCCGCCGGGCAGTTTTATACGCGGCAGGCTTTCTACTTTAATTGCAAAGGCATTGGAAACAAGAAACAGTGCGGCAACTATGCCCCATAAAATCAAATTCCTTTTCGACATATCCCCTCCAGCTTAGAGGCACTTGAACATCATCTCGGTCTGTCCGATTTTGATGTGATCGTTATCAATCAACTCCCACTCAGTCTGCGGCTCGCCGTTAACAAAGGTCTTGTTCTTGGAGCCGAGATCATTGATATAAAACGAACCGCCCTCATAGCGGATGGCGCAATGAGGTGAGGAAAGATAATCATCGTGTACGACTATATCCTCGTTCTGGGTGGGGCCGATCGTATATTTGCGATCATCCAAACGGTAATCCTGTCCTTTGTAGGTACCGTTGATTATAACCAGCCAGGCCACGACCGGAAGATCCTGCTGGGTTTGTCCGACTCCGACAACCCTGGTCTTTCCTCTTCCGCCTCGAGCATCCACAACCCGGGTTGCCTGAGATTTCTTCTTATCTCTCTTAGGCATCTTGGGCACATCCTTTCGTGATAATCTAAAAAATCTTCCGAAGATATTGAATCTCATCAGATCATCCTATTTGAAATTTTTGGTTTACACGACTGTCTGGTAGAACCAGTATCCAAACATATTTACGTCTCTCTCGGCCGAGATTGCAATCTGTTTGACATTCACCTCTTCCTTCTTGATAAACTTGCCATTGATGATGTAAGGCATATTCCGCCAGCGATACTTGCGGTCATTGCCGGTAATCTCCCAAACCCCCACTTTTTCGCCATCGACCTCAATCTCAGTCTTAAGCCCGCCATAGGCATAATCGATTCTCCGTATCACCAAGACATCCAGCTCCGGCTTCAGATTCTTGATCTTGAACTGCGCGAAGCCCTCCCAGTGCAGACGGCCGCGGTCGGAAATCCGGGTGCCGTCAGGGAAGAAGAAATTCTGCTTCTGCCTCAGCTCTTCCTTCACTCCTCCCAGCTTGAACTCATGTTCCTTCTCGGAAGCATCATCCAGTATATCTATCTTATCAACTAATTTATAGCGCACATTGTCAACCATAATTTCTTCCGGAAATTCCTTGGGCCAGATTTTGATCTCATCCATCGACAGGCGTTCGCCTTTAAATTCCTCCAGCTCGCCCTCGACCTCAGCCCTGATTTCTGCCACCCTGGGCGCCAGGAGCTTTTTCAATGCTCCGGAGGCCTTGGCCTGGTAGATTATCAGGTTATTCAAATCCTCCGAGGTTATATCGGTTGCCGAGGTCAGATTCAGAAGCGCCTGAAGATTATCTTTGTATTCGCCGACCTCTTTGCGCTGTGAGAGGTTGGGGGTATTCTCGAGCTCATTGGAAATCTCTTTCTCCAGATCGACGATTATTTTCAGCAGTTTAAAGGCGTTACGGTAATCGAGCTTCCCGGCAATACTGACCATCTCGGCAGTAATTGCCGACTGGTAGGCCTCCAGAGAGTACTTTAGATCATAAAGTTTGTTGAGCTGCATAAAGACCAGCTTCATATCATTGTAGACCGCAAAGATGCGGGAGACCACCTCGGGCGAGAGAATCCATCCGAAGGTACCGGCTATGGGCACAAAGCGGGCATCGATTTCACCGGTTTCGGGATGTGACGGATCTGCCGGATTTTTGACATCCTTAAGTTCCTCCTCCAGCCGAACTCTGGCGAGTTCGATTCCCTCATCAAGCTCGGGCGGATTGGGAAGAATTTCGACCTTGGCTCTTTCGGCAATGCGCTTATGCCCCTTGTATTGCGGATTAGCCTTGTTGGTGATAAAATCTACCGGTTCATCATAGTATTTCAGGACAACATAGACAACCATGGGAAGCTTATATTTGGACACATCAATAGCAAGGACCTTCGTTTCCCAGAGCATGATATCGTTCCCCTGTCCATCGGTAGCATACCCCGGCGCAACTTCAATCGAAAAATCGCCCTTCTCCCTTGCGGTTACTTTCAGCTCGCCCGAAAAGTTGAGCACAACTCCCGGCGAATGAAAGAGCTGATTGTGCAGCTTATCCTTCTCCCGGGAATAATCGACAAGCAGGTTAAAATCCTCCTCCGAGGCAAAGAAGCCGCGGAAAAATGATACCCTTTTATATTCCTTACTCTCCTCGGTCATCTTGTTTCCCTTCCTCTATTTCTTCATGAACATTATCCGTTTCACCAACCCATGATTCCACGCCGATCATGGAGGCCACACCGACCTGCATGAAGTCGGCCTCCTCGAGCTCGGGCTCGGCGAAGATCATGTAGTAATTTGTATGCGCGGGTTTTTCCGCCTGTACAATCGCATGAATTTTGCGAATCATCTCAACCGGCGTATCATCGATTGTCTGCGGAATCCTGACTGTAAAGCAATGCGAACGATCTATATAGCCGATTATAATTGAATCTACTCCAATGGTCGAGGACACCCCCACCTGAAAACCGTTAAAGGGCCAGTAATTCTCAATAATCTCCGGGGTGCTTTCAGTATAAATTTTCAGATATAATGCCAAGCCCCGCGAGGTTCCCCGCAGCTTATATATCTTTACGATATTGGCAATCAATTCGCGTTTCTTGGCCTCATCCCAGTTTTCATCGAGAACCAGCGCCAGAACCGATGCCAGATAGGGCAGGAATTTATCCGGGGTATTAAACGGCTCGAAATATGTGTGTATATCCCTGATTGTACGGTCGATCGGGATTTGCGGATGTTTCAATAACCACAGGAACCGCTTCAGGAACGAGCCCTCGCGCATATCGTATTGACGGTATATATTCGGCAGGAAGTTGAGATAGCTTTTGCCCGATATCACCAGTCTGATACCCTCCGCCGGCACAGGCTGATCGGCCTGTGGATTCTGGATAATTATCCGGCCCTCGGGCTCCAGCGATTCCTCAAACTCGATTGTGCGGATTTTTATGCCATCCAGGCGGCACATCTTCTCCGCTTTTTCAATATCGAGCCCGATAAAATTCGGAACTGTCTTTTCAGCTACTGCGGCTTCAGTAACCATTTAGTAATCTCTTCTCACCTGATAGCTGTTAACGTCAACAACATAAAACAGCTGGTCCGCTTTGGCCGGCACCTTATCGACAAACAGCTTGCGCTGTTCATCAAAAATTTCCAGACGGTCTATGTATTCAACTCCGTCAGTATCCTCGACTACACGATACAAATCCGTTTTAATAAGCGCCTTTCCGAAAGGCCAGCCTCTGCCGTCGCTCCCTCCCCTGAGGGGATGCAGGTAATTTCTGATATTATTCTCAAGATCGCGTTTAACGCGTTCCGGGTCGGCGCCGGTGGCCTTGGTCTGGTAGCTGACCTCGAACGAAACCTCCAGATAGGTGGGCCGATTGACGTGCAATTTTGTGGTCAGCAGGCGCCGCGGCTCCAGATAATCGGTCACCATATTCAAAAGCTGAGTGGTGGGCATAATTTTGGAGCCTTCTTTTTCCTGCGAGGCGGATTCATTGGGAACTATCACCAAGGTTACTTCGCCCTCGGTGGGGCAGTTGGAGATACAATGCACCCGGGCGATATTCGATGAGGCCCTCTGGGCCAGCCATTCATAATCCTCGGAGGTTACTGCACGGAACCTGTTTCTGAATATTTGCGGAGCCCGCAGTTTGGCGTCGGAAACTGATTCCAGATCAGAACCGCCTACAGCCGGGAAATAATTAACCACCGACTGCACCGAAGGATTGGATCGCCTCAATATTGTTAAAGACTTTGCGCCGACATTGCCCTCGCTCCCTCCACCAGTACGGTAATTGCGGGCAACGATTGAATTCGAGCCTGACGGCGGACGCATCCCCTTGCGGCCGTCCCCGAATTTGATCCGGCCGGTTATGTGGTCAAGCACATAATGTCTCGAGGTACCATTCGAATTGTAGAAATTATCGACTTCATGCCAGCGCACCCATATCTTTGAGGGATTTCCCGTGCTGTCGGCTTCGATTTCAACGGCATCCTCGCCTTCCTCGGCTTTTATGGTCTCTATCTCTTCCTTATTTGGAGGGGTCAATTCGCGGACATATATCATCTGCCCCTCAAGGACAGGCGGATTTGAGAATTTGAAAACCTGGTCAGGAGTACCGTCGGATGATCCCAGTACCTCATTTATTATAGTAGAATGATTGCGCGCCATAACGCTGTTGGTCAGAACAGCACGCATCTCCGGCGGCGCGGCATATCCGCCGTCTCTGAAACGGCAGCGTATCCAGTAGAGCTCATGTCCGAATTTTTCGGTCTTTGAAAATCCCCGGGGGAACTCAAAGCGCACTATTCCGCTATTCTTGAAGT
This sequence comes from Candidatus Zixiibacteriota bacterium, assembly GCA_011056555.1. Lineage (GTDB taxonomy): Bacteria > Zixibacteria > MSB-5A5 > JAABVY01 > JAABVY01 > JAABVY01. Next base: position 53,927 of record DSEQ01000034.1, read on the forward strand.
TATTGGTATTATCATAAGGCAGAAGATCGGCCCAATCCTTGCCGTTAAAATATTCCCACCAGATTTTCTGCTCCACGCGGGTATCGCGGAATATTTCCTCTCCGAAATATTTGGTCGTAACCTCATCCATTGGCAGCCTCTGATCCTCTTTCATATTGAAGCAAAGCGCATAGGTCTCCTTGGGCAGCACCGCTTCAAATCCAAGATAGAGTGAGGGCGAGCGGTCGCGTTCCTCCTCGAAAAGCTGGAAGGGCTTGTATTCCTCGCTCACATTGCTCGAAAAATCGCGGTACGTGAAATCGGCATAAGATTTCAGGCTGGACAGGAAAACCGCCTTCTGGTTATACCTGAGGGTCAGAGAACGGATACATGGCGGCCGCAGCGGATTGTCATCTTTCCAGACCCAGTTTTTACCCACCTGCTCATAATGACCCGCCTGGCCATAATTACCCTTCGTCAAACGGCAGCGAATCCAGAATCCGTCCAGGCCGTTGACCTGAGTCGGCTTCATGTCCTCGGGACGATCGAATTTTATCTCCCCTGAGTGAGTGAATGCAAGGGTCGAATCAATAAAGTTAAATTTACCCGCGGGCCTTGAGACTCCCGACGGCAAAGTTGTCCCGAGCTCGATCCATTTCTTACCGTTGAAGTATTCCCAGATTAGTTCCAGATCGGAGGACGGCACCGGATTTTCGACCACAGATGGGTCGGCCAGCCCGACATCGATTATAATCTCCGAATCTTCTTTGCTGAAAATATCGGGAGATGAGAGGTATAACGTGTAATCATATTTCGGCTCTTCCGAAAATGGATAAACGCTCTTGGAAAAATCAAGCGGCAGAAAGATTGATCCGGCAATGTTTGAGAATCCAGCGTCGGGATGGGGCCCGTCCTCAACAATTTTCGCCTCGAGCGAAATAGTGTCCATTTCAGTAACCTCAGGCGAGGCCGGTATTGCAGCCAGGATCGCCTTGAACCAATATGTCTCCACGCCGTCTATTTCGGTTTTCTCCAGATCTGAAAGCGGGCCGGAAATTTCCAGCAGAGTTTCATTTTCACCCAATGCTTCAGTATAGACCATGCGGGTCTTCAATTCTTTGAATCGCTTGCCGTTGAAATATTCCATTCGCAGCATGGTCATCAACGCCTTGCCCTCCTCCGAGGCGGCCTTGAACCTCAGGAAAAGGCTGGCAGATTCCGTGAGCGCGGATAATTTTTCATCCCCCATGAAAATGGCGCGTTCTATCTGCGATACTCCCCCGAATACCGGAAAGCCCTCATCGGAGGGATTATTTATATATCCGCTGTTGTCCGATATAGCATCCCCTGCAGTCGAGAAAACTCTGGCCAGCTTTACAGGTGAAAGATTTAAATCTTCGGCTGTTTCAAAAACTACGCTCTCAACCGCCTCTGTCTGGCTGGTGGCAACCTGGGTACCCTTCGGCACTGTGGTGGTCTTCTCCAGACCCTTATTTGGTTTGAATGTCAGGTATGTCTCCGCCGGCTGCGGCAGCAGTAATGACATGCCGATAAGATCAAGTAGAGCGACATAGGTTTTATCCGAGACTTTGTTTAGCTTATAGATCGTCATCTCGGTGAGCCAGGAAAACAACTCCAGAAGGGTAATTCCCGGGTCTGAGGGATTATGATCTGTCCACTCCGGGCAGTACTTTGGAATCAGCCTCCGGAGTTCATCCATTATATCCCTGTGCGTCCGATCATCAAGATTTGGGGGATTTATTGGCATCAGGCCTCACTTTTTTGCAGATAAAATGGATATACCAAATTAAAAACATTATTCGTGGTTCTAACTTTATAATCAATTGAAATATTTACTATATGCGGTTGTGCCGGATCGGTCAGTGCTTTAACCTCGATATCGACAATTCTCGGCTCCCATTTGACCAGCGCCTCCTCCACATGGTAAACCGCCAGGCTTCTTGTATTGGCATTGTTGGGCGCGAAAACCAGGTCATGAATTCCGCAGCCGAAGTCGGGACGCATTTGCCTCTCGCCAAATGCGGTACCAACAATCAGGATTATCGCTTCCTCGATATCCTCCTCGTAGCGGGACATCGCCACTCCGCCGCGCTGATTTACAGAAACTGGAAATTTGTATCCTACTCCCAGAAAATTGCGCCGGGGCATTTATCCTCCAATCATCACAGTTCCGACCGCGACCACAGTTCCGACCGGCAGGTCCGCCGGATCGTTACAGGTCATCGCAGTATCACCCATCCTGGCTGCAGGCTTGCCGTTAATCATTACAGTTGCCGATCCGCGTATAATCTTGCCTTTATTTGTCGGGGGCTTTTGGAAAGGTCCGCCCTGGGGGATATGCGGAGGCGTATTCGTGGCTTCGCTCCCCATAACCGCAGCTCCCATGTTCATGATGTTCACATCCGTGGAACATCCGCTGTTTATTAGGCCATTGAATGGATGCGGCAAAGGAGTGGGCACTGGCCCTCCCGGGGTAGATATCAAGATAATATGAATATCCACCGCAACAATCTGATCTCCCATTTTTGCCGCAGGCATTCCCATATCATATCTCCATTCTTACTCAGTTAATATTAACTAATGAGCCCTTGAGATTCAGGATTCCACTGGCCTTAACATCAATACTGGCACCTTCTATTTTGACTGAGGTTGAACCTTTTAGATTCAAAGTACCGGCATCAACCGTTACTGATGGGGCTTCCAGTATGATTTCCTGGTTTCCTTTTATATGCACTTTATTTCCCTCAATTGAGACCAGTCCCTCACCGTTCAGGTAGATAGTCGTCTCGACATCCTCGTTGACCTTGGCCATTATAAAATTAGTCTGAACCGTGTCGTTCTTGTCCACCATCACTATGTATGACCTGTTTTTAGATTTTATCATCTTATAAGTATTCTTTTCCATTTCACTCTTCGGCTCGGGCGGATCATCCTGGCCATTCCAGAGCTGACCCAGGACATACGGAAATCGCACATCACCATGTTCAAAAGCTACCAGCACCTCGGTTCCAACCTCAGGCATAAACCAGGTACCATAGTCCTTACCGGTCTGCAATGTGGCAACTCGCGCCCAATAGCTTTCCTGGTCATCACCCATCCACGGAAAACTGACTTTTATCCGGCCAAGATCATTGGGATCATCTATATTGGTAACAATTCCAACCACCACCCCGTAAAATTTCGTATCCCTTTCTTCTTCCCTGTCTCCTCGCATTTTCGACATCAAAGTCATATCGTTAACTCCTTATGTAATGGGTGGTATAACAAGTTCGGTACCCGGCTCGAGCTTTAGGGGATCCTCGATCCGGTTGTAATCGGCGATCCTGCGCCATTGGCTGGCGTCATTGTATTCCCTGTGAGCAATCAGGCTGAGCGTATCACCCTTGCGCACAATCCTACGCTTGGCACGGTCGGCCGACTGACGCGGCTGACGCTGCAATTGCTCAAAGGTAGTGGTATATTCCTTGAAGGTAACATCCAGTTTTGCGCGCACAGGAGTGCCGTCCTCAAGGAACATAATATAGCGTTGGTCAAGTTTTTCAAGCACACCCTTGAACTGGAACTGACCCCACGTGAATAAGCACAGGGGCGGGCGATGCTTATCAGGATCGACCATCAATAATGTTTCCACTTTTTGCGTATGTGTTCGCACATCCTCTTTTTGCTCAAACGTATCGAAGAAGAGTTCCATCGACAGTTCCATCCGCTGACCGGTTGTGAAAGATGCCGCCGGGGCATCAAGGCCCAGTACTCGCTGTTCAGCCCAGGGTGTCCTCTTTTTCAATGTGTACTCAGTCGGATTGAAGAGAACATTGAAGGTCTCATTCTTATCGACATTTGTGATTGTAGCCTTCTCAAGAGGCATTAAGCTTCACCTCCCATACGCTCCCCTTCGGTTTCCAGAATTCTCTTCAGACGGAAATATATCGATTCTATCGTATCCTCATCCAGCTCCACTTCTTCTTCATCCTGTACCGCTTCCAATGGCGAACGCACCTGCTCCGATCTTTCATCATCCAGATCAATCAATGAAAGGCCGTAATCCTGAAGCCTGGAGGAAGTTCTTTGAGTCGTGCTTCCGACCTGATCCGGAAGCCCTTCGCCGGCATGACGCTGTATTGCGTCACCAACCTCAAATGGCGGACGATCCCATCCCCTCGGCATACGGCGCTGCAGTTGGGGAAGGTTGAACGGCAGGCTGCCGCTGCCCAGAGCAGGGGAAATATCCTGCATCGAACCGCCCGGAGCAGCGCCTCCTGAAGCTTCCTCTTGTACTCCACCTCCTCGTCCTATAAGATCTCCGATATCTCCCATCAGTCCTTCTGCTCCTTGAGCCAACCGCCCCAGGCGGCCGCCGACAAGTGAGCCGATGCGGCCGGCAGCGCCGGAAGTTGCTCTTTGCAAAAAGCCGCCCGCGATTGAACTTAGCCCCCCCGCGAAGCTGGAAGCTCTTTCCACGAGCCCCCGGGACAAATCTGCCGCGCGAGAAGCCGCGGAACCCGGGCCTCCTGCCGCACCGGGGACGCTCGATATAAACGAGCTGGCACGGGAGAGTCCTCTGCTCAATAGATCGCCGACACTTCCCGCCGCCCTTCCAGGGCCCGCGCCAGAATCTGACCTCGGAGATCCTTCAGGAGTAGCTGACAGTGCTGATTCTTCGCCAGTTCCGATTCCCAATGCGCTCGCTATGCCGGAAAGACCGCCTGCGAGTCCTCTTGCTCCGGAAACGAGAGCTGAAACCGAGGGCAGTGCGGTTGTCCCGGAAGTACCTCGCGCCAGTTGACCTGGAAGCCGGGAGTCGGCCTGGCCGGTTCCCCCCGATCCTGACGGCCGGAGCAGCTGCCCTAGCCTCTCCCCAATTTGACCGGCAAAGCCGCGTGTGAGTCTGCCGATGACATCCCCTGCAAGTAAGGACTGTCCGGACGCGGCTGGTCCTGGAATCGCTTCGTGACTTTCAGAGGCCGAGGACAATCTCTCAGAAGATACATGGCTCATCCTGCCGAGAATAACTGCGGACGGCGTTTCACGCCCGATGGTTTCAGCTCGATACCTGGCAATAACGCCCAGTGGATCCTGGGTCGGCGATTCAAGCACACGTTCGATCCTGCCCTCACGCAGGACAGGCGAAATTCGGGAAGGCGCTGTCGATCCTGCGGCAATCTTGAACGGCTTGATGTGCCTCTCGACCATCGAGTCGAAATCCCGTTCAATAGCCAGGATCGCCTCCTCGACGGCTCCCTGCTCCCGGGACTTTGTGATAATCTCTTCCATTTTTGGAAGCAGGGATTCCACAGCCTTCCGTGCAGGTTCCGACCTGGGAAGCTGCATCCGGCTCCTGAGAGCTCTCGCGAAAGATCTGGCCCGGTCGATTTTTTTGCCGGCAGCAAAAATGTATGCCGGGCTTATTTCCTCAATCGGATGCCCGCTGCTCTCCGCCTTAAGACAGACATCTTCAGCAAATTCCCGGCTGCCCATAACAGGAAGAGCGGGCAAATCTTCTGCGGCCCCTTTTGTTTTTCCCACTCGTCGGCCGGGCAGGAAATAACCGAGGCCGAGGTCGGATTGTGCTGATCCTACCGGTTGGGCCATCTCATCGCTAATCAGATCGGCAGCCTCTGTCATCTCGATCTCCCGGAACGGTTCAATAAGCGTAAACCGTCTCCTGGATATGGCCGCTGACACCGGGGCTTCCATGAAATAATCTTTTTGGGCCAGGACTGTTGTCCTGAGTGTTGCCCATTTGCCCCTGCGAGAGAGATAAACAAAATCCCCCTCATAAATATAAAAACCCTCAAATTCAGGACCCGCAGGAGGCTCCGGCATATATTTGCCGACGATTTCATCAATATATTTATCAACCACGGATACTTTTGCGATGAAGTGATCAATCCGGCTTTCCGCAATAAACGGATGAATAGTCATTATTCTCTTTTCATCCAGGATAGAAAATATAGGCCGATCATATTTCTGGCCGATCTCATCCGAGAATCCCACCGATCCCGGCTGAAAATCAGCCCCGGGTCCGGCCCCCGTGACAGATGCTTGCTGAGCCGCTTCCTCCCTCTTCTCTTCACCGCCAAGGAGAATGCGCGTATTGAAGTTGACATATGGATGCTCCTCGATCAGCGCGGGCGGTCCAAAGATCAGTTTGCCGTCGGCGGCTGTCTCATAAGGAGATTGTATATCCAGGCTGAAATCGAATCTGTCAGCCGGCAGGCCGGTGGCAAATTCAGCCAGCTGGGCAAAATGGTTGCAGATCTGCTCCCCGTTACGTTTGAGCCTCTGGCCCTCCCGCAATGCGGCGAGGCTGGTACGTTCCGGGAGCGATTCAAAAATCCGCTTTTCGGCAAGATGCTCTTCCATCCTGCGCTTGAGCTCACGTAATTTGTTTATCCAGAGCTTATCCATTATGCTGTCGCAAGTTCCAGTCCTTCGTGCGCCAAAGTCAAGGATTCTATTAATGTTGTCGTCTTATCCGACCGCAGCTCCGGAATATTCCAGCTGATCGGAAAAGCGCGCTGGAAATTCCATCTTTTGATTTCGGTTCCATCGGTCGCCAGAAGAATTATTGAGCCCGACTTCCGTTCCAGGGGCTCGTTCTTCTCGATCGAATCCGCCAGCCATTTAAAAAGGGAATCGCTGTCGACATAGCCTCGCTTGAGTGTAATATTGGTCTGTATGGAATGCCCCGGAAATTTCAAGGTGCGCGTGTTCTCTCCACCTTCATGATACTCGAAGACATCCCTTTTCTGTTCGAGTCCCTGTACGCTGGTGAAATGAGCCTCGGCGATACCGTCAATCTCGATCTTGAAATTCAGGTTTACCCTGTGATCTTTCCTCTCAATCGGCATATGCTATTCTTCCTGGGTCTCCATCGTCTTTTGCGATACCCTGACAATGATGAATTCAGCCGGGCGCACGATGGCCACTCCGACTTCGATTATCAGTTCTCCCCTGTCACGCACCTCCGGTGGATTGGTCTCCTCATCAACCTTGATATAGAATGCTTCTTCGACATTTTCTCCCTGAAGGTACCCTTTCTTCCAGAGGCTCTTCAGAAAGAAAAAGACCAGGCGTTTGACGCTTTCCCACAGCTCGGGCCGATTCGGCTCAAAGGTCACCCATTGAGTGCCCTGTTCGATTGACTCCGAGATCATATTGAACGTGCGCCGTACATTTATATACCTGAATGCGGCGTCGGAAGAAAGCGTACGCGCCCCCCAGACGCGAATTCCGCGTCCCGGAAACGCCAGCACCGTGTTGATACCGTCGGGATTCAGAATCTCCGTATCAGATTGCATCAGGGGGTATTCGGTGTCGACAATGCCCTCTATTTCACGGTTTGCAAATGAGTGATGCGTGCCTGAGGCGAGGTCCAGAGCAGCCATCATTCCCGCCACATACCCGGAAGGAGGCACCAGCTTCATCGGCAGCATCTGCTCTACTTGAGAAACTTTGGCCTTAAGCCAGGGATAGGCCACTGCCGCACAGGAAGAATCGAACTCCTCGCGCCAGATCTGCACATTCTTTATGTCCTGCAGGGGAGGAGAATCAATCAGCAGAAAGCGGTATTTGGAATTTTCGACATAGTCGATGGCCGCCCGCAAGACCGCGCTCACACCTTTTTTCCCGCCGAATGCGGTGCTTTCCTGATGAGTATACAGGTCGGGCAACGCAATGATGCGCCCCTCCTCCAGCTCAACCAGAAGGCGCAGGCCGAATCTATTTCCGGATTTTTCCGACAGGCCGATATAATCGTCCGGAATAATGGTCGAAATGCCGTCCCTTCCTCCCTTCAAGATCAGCTTGCCGGGTTTTGGAAAGGCCCTTATCCTGTCTCCGACAAATTGCATCCTTACAAAACGGGATCCCTTATTCACAGAATCCACAATGAACCTTTTCGAGTTGGTACCTGGAGAAAGATTGCCAAGACTTTCCTTCTGGCCGCCATAGCGGATTTGCAGGTCAAACCTTATCGGGCTGATTTCAGTTCGTTCGCCTGAGGGATAGCGCCTTCGCAAGCCGGCCTCGGCCAGCTCGATTGTCTGTCCTCTAACCTGCGCAATCTCCACGTGTTCGACATTTCCACCTGATTTAATCCGAACTATATCCCCTCTGACGAAATGCCTGGCATTGGCCAGCCGGATGCTTTTGCTGGAACGGTCCAGATTCTGCTCAGGATAGGTTTTAATTTTCTGGCGTGAAGGCTGAATTTCCAGCGTGACCTTATTGCCCCAGGTACCGCCGGATGAGGCCCGCACCTTATAAAGCGGCGTTTGTTCAAGCGACTTAAAACTTCCCGAGGCGGTCTCGACCACTTCTTCGTTGCGGCGGCGGACCACATGCGCAATCCTGATAATGTAGCACTCCCTGCCTCCATTCAAAAAGAAGCCGTAAACCGCGTAGGGCAGGTAGCTGCCCGGCAGAAAACTGCCGAAATAATTCTTGAAATCATTGAAGGAACTTATGCGCAATGCTTTCCCCACCGGCCCGCGTTCTGCGAGGCCCAGGAAAACCGCACAATCGGTCTTGACTACTTCGAGGTAGCGTTCCCCGCGACTCTCTTTTTCAATATGTACGCCGGGTGCATAGTATTCAGGCATTAATGTTCTTCCATGAACTTCGATGCGGCCGAACCTTCACACAAAAGAACGGCCGTCTATTTCATTAAATTTAACAAGTCAACTGTCTCTGTTTCAAATCCATCCGGTGCCTCAAACACAGACTCTGAAATCTTGTCGAAAGTCATGTCGACCAGTACGGAATTGAATCTGATATTGAACGCCATCGAGGGCACATCCATATTCTCAGACCACAATTCAACTGTCACATTGAAGGCCATTTCTACATAAAGATATTGCCAGAGATCAAGATAGCTGTCCATATATGAACCGCTGATCCCAAACCTGCCGACAATCCTCTTAAATAGGTTCCACACTTCCGGAGTCAGATAAATTTCCATCATACTCGTAATCGCATTCCGGTATTCATCATAATTGGGAAAATCGTCTGTCATCCATGAGGTGCCGTTCACACTGAATCTTATCTCGCCCGGGAGCTGCGGTAGGGGAGGATTGGCGCTCCCCTCCAGAGTGAAAACGACCTCATTGCAATCATAACCTGAGATCTTCCGGCTGTTCCCGGTCTCATTCATCTCGGCCTTATCAATACTGACATATTGCGTGGCTATCTCAAGGAAGTGATCCAATGTGTCCATGAGCATTGTGAAAGTGTCCGATGAGAAAAACCGATCCAGGCCCGACAGGTTTATCAGCTTGCAGGTTGAATCGGTCCAGTTGCAGAAACGAATCAGCTCGTTCACAGTATTCATATAGGTGCTTGACCTGAACGAGATGGCAGTATCCCCAACATCCATCTGCCCTTCGGTCGCAGTGATAACATCATTTCCGCGAATGCCTGTTATCTGGTTAATCTCGAATACTCTCAGAAACGGGATTCCGGACACAGAGGATTTCATCTCTACCGTGATGTCGGCGTTCGCGCCGGGGCATGCAAAAATACTGAGCGCCAGAGTAATACATACCGCATTTAATATCTTTTTCATCTCTCGTCCTGTTGTTTATTTTTATTATACATCTTTATCCAGGGCAAACCATTTCTCAAGTCCGGGTATAACAAAAGTCCCGATTTTGCTAAAGGCATTGTGGACCTTTCGAAATCCTCTGGGGATCTCGAATTCCTCATCCAGTACTTTATCAAACGAGATATTGAGGCAGCTTGTTTCAAACTTCATGGTCCAGGACATCGCGGGCACAGGCTCGCCCTTGAGGTCACTCTGACCGGACGCTCCCATCTCTATTGTCAGATACAAGCTGCCTTCCAGCACAAGATAAGTGAAAATATCAAACACATGGTCAATTACGCTGTCCGAAGCATCCATACTGCGAAGAATTTCAGAATAATCACCGAAGAGATTTCTTGTCATAGAGGAGGGCATCCCGCTGAGAAATCGCCGGGAGTGAGAATATGTATCGGCCACAGGAAAATCGGTCGAAATCCATTCATTCCCCCTGATGACAATTCGAAGCGGCATGATGCTCTCATCAAGAAGCGGGGCTTTGGCCGTCAGGTCTACCGAGATCTGAAGTTCCCTGGCCTCTATGCCATAAAAATCTCTTGTTCTTCCTGTGAAATCGAGCTCAAGCCGATTGAGCTTTATATGTTTTCTGATACTGTCGCTTTCTGAAGCATCCAGTCCCTTTCTTCCCGAGATCAGGGAATCGATCAGATAGTCATCGAAAAGCGAATATGTCAAATCCTCGTAATTTATCAGCAGCAATTCCTCTCCATGACCTTTAACAACGGTTCGTACCTCATGACCCTGGAATTGCATATCGTTGACAGCATAGTCATCCTCTCTTACCAGCACAGTCTCATGGCTGACAGTCTTCCCGCTGACCGGATCAGTGATGGTAATCTGCTTATCCACCGTCAAGTCGGCCCGAGCTGTCTGACAGAGCATGACTCCTACCACAAGGAGCCAAACTGTAATCTTCATTCTCGCCTTCACAAATATCAATATTCCCCGCTTACTCAAGCAGTATAATATCTGATCTGCACGTTACTGTCCCATACCGGGGAAGCCCATTCCTCCACTGGAGAAGTCCAAATCGGGCTCAACCTGCTCCATGTCTTCCGGAATCTCAAATTCTGAGTCGGGGATAGCCTCTTTTGAAGTTTCAATTAATTCCGTGTTCATGGTCACATTCATGGGCATATTCGGCACCTCCATCTTCACGTTGAACGCGCCTTCAAGCGGAATGTATAAGGCAAACTTCATAACCTCATCCATGGTCGCCTGGTCGATCCCAAAAGTTTCCATCAAGGGCATCAGGCCCGAGAAGCCCCCACCGGAACCGCTCATCATCAAAGCCGAGATATCCTCGATCATTTTGGCATAAGTACCGTGTTCATCAAAATCTTTGGTCCCCCACATGCTTCCGGTCATTTTCACATCAATCTGGGTCGGTTCAGGTCCCATCATCTGAACGTGCATGACCACATGCATATTCAGCGACATCTCCTCAGCTTTTAGATCCTGGATTTTCCTGGTGCTGTCGGTTATTTTAGCTTCCATGGTCTGGACAGTCATTTGCTCCTTTAAACTGTCGGCCAAACCGCCGAGATTTCCGATCACCGCAGCCATGGAATCAATCAACTTCTCATCCAGAATGGAATATGTCCCCTGATTGTAGTTGATCATAACCAGTTCCTTGCCATTTTTGCGAAGGATCATTTTTGTATTGCCGCCTTTTTGGCCCTGTCCCATCGAAGGCATTTCCATCGTAGAAGCAATCGCAACCTCATCACCCTTGATAAGATATGTAGTCCCTGAAGTCATGCCTCCCATACCCATAATTCCCGATGTTGTGGTCTTGGTCTTTGCAGTGAAATCGGCTGAGACAGCACTGCAAAGAAAAACGCTAATCAATGCGGCCAGAACGAGGGCCTTGCAGAATCTCACATCAACCTCCTCCTGAAGGGTTAAATTAGCCTGGATTTCTCCAGCTCCTTTGCGAAGCTGTAGAATCATGATCTTTTATACAGCTCTTTCGAGCCTTTCAACCGCTATTTCAATCTCTTCTACAGCCGTTGCGGAATTGCGGCCATCCAGGTCGAAACCGCGCCATTTGCATGGCCAGGCCTCGAAGAAATTATAGCGCATGATCTCGTTCCCCGAGTCATCGCAAATTATGACGCTTCCGCTTTTCCTTTCGACCCGTCCTTCCATCACGGCCTTGCGCCACAGCCACAGTTCCTGAGTGTTAACGTAACCGCGCTTCAAAATGATATTGGAGTAGCGCGTTTGCCCGGGACGCTTGCGAAGGGTAAGATCGTCGCCGTCCTGGTACTCTATAACTTCAGTTTCGGCATCCAGGCCATCCACGGCCTTGAAGGCTGCCTGGGTAACGCCATCAATCTCTATCTTGAAATTATATGCGCCGATATGATCATGTTTCCTTCTATTCGGCATAATTTCCTCCTGTATTAATTACCGCCGGCATTACCTGCCGGATTATATATTATTCATTAACAGACGACCCGGACTGCCACTGGGAAATCCGGAAGATTACAAATTCGGCCGGCTTCACCGGAGCCATGCCGATCTCAATCACCACCATACCGGCATCCACAACCTCCGGCGGATTGGTCTCCTCATCGCACTTGACATAGAAGGCCTGTTCCGGAGTCTGGCCGAAAAGAGCCCCATCATTCCAGACACGCAGCAGGAAGGCGGTGATATTGCGCTTGATGCGTTTCCAGAGAGTATGATCGTTGGGCTCGAACACTACCCACTGGGTGCCGTTCTTGATCGACTCTTCCACCATAATAAAAAGACGGCGCACATTGATGTATCTCCAGGAGGGATCGGATGATACGGTGCGCGCTCCCCATACACGGATGCCGCGGTCACGGAAGGCCCGGATACAGTTGATGCCGCGTGGATTCAGTATGTCCTGCTCGCCCTTGGAAATAGTATACCTCAGACCCAATGCTCCCCTGACAACCTCGTTGGCGGGAGCCTTGTGAACACCGCGGGTATTGTCGCTGCGGGCATAAATTCCGGCCATATGACCTGACGGAGGAACATACACATTTTTATCCTTGGCCGGGTCATAAACCTCGATCCAGGGGAAGTAGAAACCTGCGTACTGGGAATCACGCGGCTTTTTGATTTTATCCACGCCGCCTTTCTCGATGGTCTCCTCCGAATCGAGAATGGCGAAACGATTCATTTTTTCACAATGAGATATGACCGCATCCTGGATTGCAGGCTCGGTCATACCCGGCGCCGCCACTATCGCTATTTCGTCGATATCCTCGAATGTAACCAGCCCGGTCTTGTTTCCGGGCCCGCCATCTTTGCCGATAAATAGCGCTGGCGAGGGCCCTCCCTTGGAGCCGGGAGAAGGCGGCGGAGGCGACTTTTTATCCTCGTCTTCCTTCTTCGGCGGAGGAGGCGGGGGAGGAGCGCCCTCCATACCGACATTTGTCACAAAACAGCGGGCTCCGCCATTATTGAAGAAACCGTAGACCGCATGTGCCAGATAGGGGCTGTCCGCGAATTCGCCAAACGTCCGTGTAAACTGGCCCCAATTCGTTATAAGAGTGGCCTCGTTAACAGGCCCCTGCTTGGACTGCCCGATAAATCCCGCTGTCGAGGTCCCCACCGCCTCGAGCGGCTTGGTTCCTTTGTCAACCTCTTCAACGTATACACCCGGAGACAAATATTCCGGCATAAAAACCTCCATGTTTTAGAAAAGGTATTCAGTTTATATTAATTTCATTCCTTCTGATGTATATCCAGAACTCTTTCCTCAACTCTGCGGAACTTCCTCTGCCTCTCGGATTCCATCCGCACCGTGACTTCGTAAAAAGCGGCCGGGCGCATCGGCTCCCGGAGAGAGGACCAGAACCTGACTTGCTCCTCCCGGCTGATCGGCAACATCCTCATGCCGATCCTGTCGGAGGGATGTTTGGCCAGCTTCTTCAGATCGTCGAGCCTGGAAAGTTCGGAATTATCATAAAGTGTAAGAATACAGCGTCCGAGAATCTTCTGCTCCATATCAATATCTTCCGCATATGTGCAGAGCAGGTAATTGAGATCCAGTTTGATAGGGGCCTCCCGCAGGAATTCGTAGGTGTTACCGTCAGCATCCTTATCCCTGACCTGATATGGATCACGCTCCTTGAGTTCCTGGTTCTCGCTGATACCGTACAGATAAAAGAGGCAGCAGGGCATTTCACCGGCAAGATTCTGAGCATTCGGCTGCCGATTCAGACAGTTCACCCCTTTGATATCGTTCCGCTTTAAATCCTCCTTGAGCAGGCTTAATACGGAAGTCGTTACTAACTGAATGACGTTATAATTCATCCTCGAGTATGGAGTGGTCTCGCTTCAATGACTGATATATTATCTCGATTATTCGGATCGCAATTGACGCCTAATAATAATAAAGGACCCGTTTTCCATCAATAAAAAACATTATAAAAGAGCCATAAAATCCGATTTAAATGCACACAAATAGAAGGTATTTCATGAGCTGCTCACGGCCAGCATCCTTGATGATGACAGCCTTAATAAAAAAGCCCGCCCAAAAACTCAATTTGGGCGGGAAATCTATCCAATTTTTCTTAAGATCCCGTCTTTAATGAGATAATTTTATCGGATTTAGAAAGCTCGAAATTCTCCAACCGGAACCTGATTATATTTCTCATCCTCAGGGGCAGTGAAATGCCCTTTCTCAAACGGCTCGGTGGAATGTTCGATCAGCTTAATCTTTGTCTCGAATACATTTCCACCTGTGGCCGAGGGCAGCTGCGCCACAAATGACGCCTGCACCGGAACGCCATTGAGTGCTTCTACCAGTCGAATCAAATTATACGAGTCAACATCCAGGCGGGCGAGAATATCGAAAAATCCGCCGGAGTTGTAATTGGAGCCCCTGAAATAATTCTGTGCAAAGGCATTGTAGTTGTAGTAAAGCTCACCATTGGGAATGTCGTTGGTGACCCACATTGTGCCCTCGAAATAATGCTTCACCTTGGCCTCGCCGACTCCCGTGCTCGAAGATTTATCCAGTTTAAAGTATATCTCTTCGCATTTGAAGCCGTCGATTTCCTTGGTTTTACCCGTGCGCTTGATTTCCATCTGCGGACCCTTGGCATCGGCAATCGTGTCAATCACCTCAAATTCGGACGGCTGAAATTCCTTTTCCGCGTATGTATTAGTCTTGGGATTGACATAAATCTGCTTTTTAGCATCCATATCGGTGATTGTAATCACAACCACGTCGGAGACTACCGAGTCATTCATGGTTATCTTCGAGGATCTTGTTGAACGCGAAAGGCTTTCTCCCTGAATATCCTGTGAATTATAGACCACAATAGCGCCGAAAAGGGGCAGACCGGTGGTGGAAATTTCATGTTTTACATGCAAAGATTTGGCCTCTCCCTGGTCCTGCGCCATCAGCGGGCCTGCGGCAATGAGTAAGATGCAGAATGTCAATGCTGCTGCAGCTAATTTTTTAGCTCTAACAAACTTCATGTGAGAAACTCCCTATGTTTTAATGGACAGTTACATATATTGCTTATCAATCTTTAATCTTAAAGTTCCGGCAAAAGTCAGCTGAATTTTCATAATCCTTTATACAATCTACGTCGTGCGAAGATTAAAATTCGATTAAAATTAATTATGAAGGTTTCATCAGCATAAATCTGCATAAGATGGCCTGCTATGTCCCGATAGCGGGATTATATTCGGCCGGGATATCGAAATATTTGGCTGGCAGGATCTTCTTCTCGAAACCGGTAATTCTCATGCTGATATTCACCGAAGCTTTTCTGCCGAGGGAAAACATTTTGACCGTCAAATCCGCCTCGGCCGCCAGACCGTCCAGAGAACCCAGAATTCCCCTGATTTCCTCCCTGGGAATTCCCAGGCGTTCCAGTACGCGCCACAACCCCAGACCGTCAAATTCCGGATCAGTCAGCAAACCCGATAAAATATCATAATAAGCCGTCTTAATATCGAGAATCTCATCATCCCTGTAGACCCAGAGATCCCCGTTTAACCTGGGTATTGAATCCGAAACTTTCTTTGACACCTGCGATCTCGTTTGCGATCTGACAAGGACCTTCCGACATTCATGCATAGGAGGAATATTTCGTTTTTCATCGGTCGGGGAAAGACTTATCTCAATCAATCCGGACTCTTGGGAATCTCCTTCGCGCTGGCCCTCATCGCCCTCCCCGGCAATATCATAAAAACTGACCGTAAAGCTGGAATCCTCCCGATTCAAAAAGGTCTGGCTTTTCTCAGAAAAGTCAATTATTGAGGTACGTTCCAGCTTACGACTGTCCCCATTGACCGCAATCTCGGCAATGCTTGTGTATTTCAGGGCATCAGTGGAGATTGCCAGCTCAATCGTCTCGGTTTGAGGTTCAACCAGCGGAATATCACTGATTGAAATCTCATAATTCAGAATTACTGCCGCCACCGTTTCCGAACCGTCAGCCTTGAAACCTCCGCTATTTTTATCCTCCCGGTCGGAACCGCCGCAGCCAAGGACCACGAAAAGGACAATGAATATTAACAGCCTGCTCAATCTCATAACAAACCGATCATCTTGCCCTGTTTAATACATCCGGAACTCAGAGAAGCTGACCTCCTGATAGCCGGCAGGAACAGCCAAGAGCGACTCATCAATATCGGCTGTTGTATAATCCTCCAAATTCATTGTCATTCCGTAGGTTATGGTCTCGCCTTTGCCAGGCATGGTCATTTTGAATTCGGCCTCGACCGGAACGCCGATGATGGCCTGATTAATGGTCTCAAACCACCCCTGGTTCAGGTTCACAGAAGCCGCAATCCCGAAGAATGTGGCATTGCCGGCAATAGCGTTTTTGAACCTGTCCGCCGCCTTTTCCTGAAAGTCCTTGAAGACCTCGGCATTTTCTATCGAATTGCTGAACCACATCTGCCCCTGCATCCTGCTGCGATAATCAGCATTTTCCCCGGTACTGCCCAGGACTAAATCAAATTCAACCGGCACACATTCACCGAAAGGAGAAATAGTCCTGGCTTCAGATTCCTTGCGCCTGACCTGATCTTCCAGCAGCTCCAGTGGCGCCCCTGCGGTATCACTTGCGGGATTCGCCTCATCCAGCAGCGCATCGAACTCAGCAAAGCTCATCCCGACATAAGTGGAATCGCTGTCGTTCACGTAGTAGATGTTGCCCTCGTTGAGATTTATAATGTACACTGTCAATATTTCCTGCGCCTCCCCGGCGATACTGATCGAGGTACTCACCTGCGAGCGCATCACATCATCAGAAAACATCAGAGTCTGCTTGACACTGACAGGCCCGACAGAAGGTAAGTCGTTGATAGCAATAACACTATTCAAAGTCAGATCATCGCCTCCTTCGGCCGCCTCTTCCTGGCCGCAGGCAAATAATAACGATAATAGCAGAAGACCCAATCCTAATTTTCTCAAAATTTCACCCTCCTGTGATTTAAACACTAATACTCTTCCTTCCCTTTATTTATCTTTCGGTTAATATCCGAAATCTCCTCTATAAAATGATGCCTGGTGAAATGATCCAGTTCCATGATCTCGTCAAGACTCCAATGGAAATGATATGCGACATAAGCTACCTCCCGGATCAGGTCGTCCCGGGGGTAGCTCACTATTTTCCCAGGCTACCCATATCGACTTCATATTGATGCCCGCAGGCCGGGCAGACTGTGGCGATGGTCGCCGTTCCCTCCTCGTTGATCTTGCGATAAAAGTCCTGCAAATATGAAAGATCGGCCGAAAACAGGTTCTCGATAACCCCCGGATTGATATCCGACAGATTTCCGAGCTTCGTTATCACACGCGAGAGGATAATTATTACCAGGTAGGCCCGGTTTTGCTGGACACGATAATCGGATAGGGGGGCTATTTCATCTTTCGCATTTGCCAGACGCATGATTCCCTTCTTATGTACATTGCCATCCTTGTCAACATATCCCTTGGGAAGAGTGAACTCAAACTCCGTCTGGAATACGCCGGATGCGCTTTGCTTTGCGCCGTAATCTGGTTCAGCCATGCTTATCTCCTTCTAAATATGCGGTGAGTATTCGAGGGTAAGTACATAAAACTTTGCTGAAAATTCTGTTAATCTCATATTATTCAGACTCATAGCGGAAAATTCAGAAACTTCTGAGGCCCGCGCATATATGGCGTCAGGGCCATTACAATACCATTGCTTGACCCTGTAATAAATCCCATAAGTTTTTAAAAATCAAGCGAAAAATCCCCCCTCACAAATCAATATTAGCCAGGCTGAATCTCATTATGGTTGAAATATTATTTGACATTGGAAAGCACAAAGATTAATAACTATTGATGCCGGCATTCTTAAGATAGGTGCCTGGGAATAATTCTGTGGCTGGAATGTATTGTTGGTGACTGCTGTTTCCGGAAGATAAAGAGAAAGGAAAGACTATGCGGCGCAAAATCTTAATCATGTCGATTGCGCTGATATGCCTGACGGTTTCTGTGCTTTCTGCACAGAAGAACAATTATCGAAAGGCTGACCATGCCCTTCGGGCAGTTTACGAGGAAATAACAGGAGTCTCGCTGGAGGAAGCGATTGATCAGTTGATTGCCGAGAAGCGCGAGGGGCGCATGGCCGACGGCAATGTGATTGTCCGTTTCAACGGCGGCGGAACCAGGAATAAGCTTTATATCGGCCGAGAGAATACCCTGGAGTTTCTGGTGGAAAATGACTACAATATCCAGGGCGCCAGCCTGGGATTCGAGTTCTCCTGTACCGGCGGTCCAGGCAGTTTCAGCTGGGTTCATGGCTATGGTACACATCCCGCCAGCGATCCTGTACTGCAAACGCATTTCGAGCCATTCGTTTTTTATCCCTGGGGAACGCAGGTTGATGTATCAAAGGAGCCGGATACCATCCTTTTTGGAGGAGTGGGCTATAATTATTCCCAGACGATTGATATCCACACCACTCCCGTGGTATTGTATTCGATGCAGATTGAATTGCCGGATGATCCCGGCCTGGTAGGAGATTCATTCTATATCGACAATATCTACGTTCCTCCTGCCGGCGACTGGTTATTTCAGGAATATCCCCCCGGAAGCCCGACCGGTTATGCTCCGGATTTCCAATGGATGCCCAATGCCAGCATACATAACCCTACCGCCCCGCCCGTAGCCTTCGAGATAGCCGAACCCAAATGCGAGTTCGCGGGCAAATCTACAAATCCCAACATCGTCTATATTCCGAATGATTCAGTTACTCCCCCGCCCGTTGACATTGCAGATTATGATATAAGTCTAGGCAAGGAAGGAACATATTTATTGCCTGTAACAGTTGGCTTTACTGGTGATATAGATGATGTTAGACCCTTAGCCTCGGGCAATATAGATTTAATCTCAGAAAAATGCATAGGCTTCACACTGCTATTGGAGAAATTGCCTCGTCTATGCCAGCTAGAAGGTGTTCGATACATAAGACTCGAACCAAAGATTGATCTTGAGCTAAATTACAGTACAGATGATATTGACTGCATATATTCCAATATCCAAAGCACTCTTGGGGTGAGCGGGGACAGCGTTATAATAGGAATAATTGATGGCGGCCTGGATTGGTTGCATGAGGATTTCATTGATTCTAATGGTAATACCAGGATAAGGCATTTAGGGGATTGGATCGAGCAAACACGCATCCCACTTGTTTAATTCCTGCCTCAAATCACATTTTGTCTTGCGCAACAGTCTCAACATCATTTAAATATATACCTATGGAGAATAAGCCATCATCGGAAAAATACGTATACCTGAATCCCAGAATAGCCTCCATCGAGCTGACACTTCCGCCCCACCTAGAGAAATATTCGGAGGAATTGCGGGATAGGATTCATGAGAAGTTCTCGTTCGAGATGATGAATCCGGATCTTGAAGATAAAATCCAGAAGTTTATCGAGAACTTTCTCAAGTCAAAAGGTGAATTCTAACCAAAAGGCCAAAAGCTGATGTTTGGAATGGATAGAAGAGGAAATTTCCTGAGCTCCCTGATCTCCTCGGGAGCCGGCGAATTCGCACAACGGATTGAGCAGAATGTCGGCCGTATTGCTAATGCCCCGACACTGGATAATATAAACCTGCCCGAGACAGCCGAATCATTGGTAAATTCCGTTCCTGACATGATCCTGCCCGAAGACCAAGGTTTAGTGGGAGGCCGAATTATGGATGGTATCGAAGATTATGCACCCTCTTCGATCAGAAGCGGTACAGAAAATACTGCAAATATCGTGCGAAATCAGGCAACGCCTCAAATCACGCAGGACGAAATCGCGCCATCAAACGGGATTCCAGATGACGGACATGCTCAAGATATTCTGCCGGCCAGAGAGATGATGAGACGCAGGCTGAACCATTTCCAGGTCGAGCAGCTTGCTGAAAGAATTAAGGAACGGCTCGAATCCGAAATGAGAATTGAAAGGGAGCGCCGCGGTGAAGGACCCGAATGATGATATCCCACTCGAAGAGGAGATTACCGAAAAATACAATTTCGATCCGGGCAGACGAATCGAACAAAATTTTTATAAGATCACGGACATTTCCTCGTCGGTAATGCAGTATTCCGAAATACTCCATGCGAATCACAGGATTGAAAAAAGGAAACAACCGGATAAGATTGCGGATGCGCTGGAGAGATGCAAGCAGCAGATGATTGTCCGCGACAATCATAAACCGGAGTACTTCATCTGGAGTCTGGAATTAAAAGAAGATGATAAAAGTTTTGGA
>DSEQ01000027.1 GCA_011056555.1 Candidatus Zixiibacteriota bacterium
CCCTTTGGGATAAAACTGGACAAGCTAATATAAAATATGTATATAAAAAGTGTAAACCATCTGCCCGGAATGAACTGTAAAGGATGTGCCCGGAATATACCAATCAAATGGAGGGGGTAGGATTCGAACCTACGAAGGCTTCGCCGACAGATTTACAGTCTGTTCCCTTTGGCCACTCGGGAACCCCTCCATAAATTTCTTCCGGACCAGAAGACCGGTTCAAAGTTCAGCAAATATACGATTTTACCAGCTTCTAGCAAGCGGATTTTGAACCGCCTGAATAATAATATCAAAGCCGGCGAAGGGACTCGAACCCCCGACTGGCTGATTACAAATCAGCTACTCTACCAGCTGAGTTACGCCGGCCTGACTCGTTAAATTAGTTTCCAACCCCCCATTGTCAAGCTCTTTAATTCTATTATCTGAACTTTTTACGCAACCTTCAGTCCGGCATTTGATACACATAATATTTTTTTTGGAACCAAAAATTCCATTATTCAGTAAAATTTCTTAATAAAAAAATGCTTGATTTTTTGGTCAGGTTTTATACAATTACAATTTCATGTTATGATAGAAGTACGAAATCTGACAAAATATTACGGGCCCGAGCTGGCGGTAAACGATATCTCCTTCACCGTCGAAAAGGGGCAGGTGGTCGGTTTCCTGGGTCCCAACGGCGCAGGGAAATCGACGACGGTCAAGATCATAACCTGCTACCTGGCCCCGACCCGCGGTACATGCGTGGTCAACGGCTACGATATCTTCGAGGATTCTCTCGAGGTCCGCAAGCAGATCGGCTATCTTCCCGAAAATACACCGCTTTATTCCGATATGAATGTCTTCGATTACCTCAAGTTTTGTGTGGATATGCGCAAGGACGGATTAAGGCGCACAAAGCGTGTGGGCGAGGTAATCGAAATTTGCGGCTTGAAGGATGTGCTCCAGAAAGATATCGGGGAATTATCCAAGGGCTTCCGTCAAAGAGTGGGTCTGGCGCAGGCCATGATTCATGATCCCCAGATTCTTATTCTGGATGAGCCCACAGTCGGGCTTGATCCGAACCAGATTGTGGAAATACGGAATCTGATCAAGGACCTCGGACGCGAGAAGACAGTCATTCTCTGCTCTCATATTCTGCCCGAGGTGGAGGCGACCTGCAACCGTGTTTTGATTATAAACAAGGGGGAAATCGTTGCCGATGGCACCGCCGATGAGCTGGGGGCCTCGGCCAAAGGCAAGGGACGCCTTGTTCTGAAGCTGAAGGATGCCCCATTAGAGAAGATAGAAAATATTTTTAATGTCTCAGGGATCGACAGGGTGGCCGAGGTTTCTGCGGCCGAGCCTGGTGTTTCCACTGTTGTGCTGGAGGTGCTCAAAGGCGCCGATCCCAGGGAGAATATTTTCAGATATTGTGTCGAACATGATCTGATTTTGCTGGAGATGAGCAGGGAAAGGGTTTCACTTGAATCCGTATTCCGTCAACTGACCAGCGGGGAGGGAGTATAAGTTGACTGCTGTCTGGGTACTGACAAAAAAAGAACTTAGATCATACTTCAGCTCTCCCATTGCATATATCGTAGCTGTTCTGTTTCTGGGAATTCTGGGCTTTTTCTACTCCAACAGCATATTCATGAGCAAGAGCGCCGATCTCCGGGCTCTCTTTTCAATTGCACATATCATCTATCTGGTTTTCATACCGGCGATTTCCATGAGACTGATTTCGGAGGAAAAAAGATCGGGGACCATTGAGGTGCTCGGCACCATGCCACTCACCGACTGGCAGCTGGTGCTGGGAAAATTCATTCCGGCTTTCATTCTGATGTTGATAACGCTCCTGTTCACCCTGATAAACTATTTCACCGTCTCGTTTCTGGGAGATCCGGATACGGGAGTGGTGCTTGGCGGCTATCTGGGCCTGGTTCTGCTGGCTGCGGCCTACCTTTCCATAGGTATCTTCACATCAAGCCTGACAAGCAACCAGATCGTGGCATTCATAACGTCATTTACAGTGATTCTGCTGTTCTTCGTGCTGAATCAATTGAAGTTCTATGTGGGCGGATTTCTGGCCTCGATACTGGAATTTATTTCCAGCGATTATCATTTCCAGTCCATACAGCGCGGCGTCATCGACAGCCGTAACGTGATATTTTATGTCACTATAACTTTCCTGTTCATCTTTCTGACAGTACAGGTATTACAAAGCAGGAAGTGGCGATAATGGCAAAAGCGGTTAAGACAAAATCGGCGGCAGTTGTTAATATATTGATAGTGGTTCTGATTCTGGTGGTGGTCAATCTGCTCTCGATTAATATCTTCGCCAGGTGGGACCTGACCGAGGAGAATATTTACTCTATCTCGGAACCATCAAAAAAAATCATCTCCAGCCTTGATGACAGGCTTACGGTCAAGGTTTTTTTCACCGAAGATCTGCCGGCGCCGCATAATACCGACAGGAGATACCTGAAAGATCTGCTGGATGATTTCAGGGCCTATTCCAACGGCAATATGGTCTATGAGTTTGTGGAAGATCCCCTGACCGAAAACAGGCAGGAAGCCTCAAGTTACAACCTCCAGCCGGTGCAGTTCAATGTCATGGGCTCCACCACCGCCGAACAGAAACTGGGATATAAAGCGCTGGTGCTTATTTACGGCGGGGAAAATGAGAAGATTCCTTTCATAAACAATATGGAGATGTTCGAGTACGACTTCATTCGGCTCGTGAAGAACCTCAGCGAACGTGGAAAGACTCATGTGGGATTCACCTTCGGACACGGGGAGCTTCCTCTCGACGGTCAGCTTACCATCGCCAAACAGATCCTTCAGGAGGATTTCGAGGTAGTTCCGATTGATTTGAGGAAGGTGCCGGAGATTCCCGGCGATGTCGAGGCTCTCTTTATAGTGGCGCCCTCGGAGCGGTTTTCCGACCGTGCCCTGTATGTCCTGGATCAGTATATAATGCGTGGCGGAAAAGTCGGATTCTTTCTCAATCGCTTTAAGATGAATCAAAATATGGGCACGATTGACAGAGTCGATACCGGGCTGGACTCCCTGCTGCGTGCCTATGGGGTCGGGGTAAAACAGAATTTCGCGATTGATCAGAACTGTTACACATATATGGATTTGAGACGAGTCGAGGGCGGATTTATGCCGGTCAATGTCAAGGTGCCGTTCTTTATCAACATCAATAATTTCAATGAAGAGAACCTGGTCACCAAATATCAGAAGACTATGAGCCTGATAGGTGCAAGTACTCTGGATACATCGGTACAAATCCCTGAGGGTGTGGAGCGGGAAATACTTTTTACCACCTCGGAGAAATCGGGGACGATCAGCGAAAACATTCAAGCCCGGCTCCAGCAGATAGATGATTTGGATTATGATCAGTTCTATCTCCCTCTGGCGGCAGTCTTAAGCGGTCAATTTGAATCCTATTTTGCCGATAAATTTGTGCCCGCAGCGGATTCGGCCGACACAGCTTTTGTACCGCCTGCCCAGGAAAAGCTCAACCGGGCCATAGAAAATTCCCGTCTGCTGGTAGTGGGAAGCGGCAATTTCTTTGACGATCAGGCAGCCCGCGACCGCAGCCGGAGATTCCAGCAGAATTTTGTATTCTTCCGCAATATCGCCGACTGGCTGGCCCAGGACGATGAGCTGATTACAATCCGTTCCAAGGGCAACATCTACAGTCCCTTCACAAGGGTCATCGACAGGGATATCGAGACAACAGTCAAGTTGATCAATATATTCGCTATGCCGGTGGTGATAATAATTTTCGGACTGATCAGGTGGCAGGTTAAACGTTCAGCCAAAAGGAGCAGAGCGGTATGAGGCGGATACTTCTACCTCTGGTTATTCTTTTAGTCCTTATCGCAGCATACCTGTATGTGCAGAATCGTGAAACCGAGTCGATCGCACCCGAAAAAATAGAGGAATATATAAGCTTCGACATGGAAAATGTGGACAGCGTCGTGGTGGAGAAGCCCCAGGATACACTGAAGTTCTACAGGCTCGATGACAGATGGCGCATAGTCGTCGATTCCAGACCTCGCCCCGCAGACACTACCCAGGTCAAACAGGTTGTCGAGATGATTTCGAGCATAGATGTCGGAAGTCTTGTATCTCAGAATCCCGAAAAGCAGCATCTTTACCGAGTCGATTCCCTAAACGGCACTCTGATAAGCGTTTACGGGCAGGATCAGGAGCTGGCCCGCTTCTATCTTGGCAAGAATGCATCAAATTATAATTATTCTTACATTCGCAAGGCTGGATCGACGGATGTCTATATGGCAGAAGATGTTATGAGTTACCGTTTTGATAAGGCCGCCGAGGACTGGAGAGATAAATCAATAATCCAGGTCGATACTGCCACCCTTGTATCGATTGTCTTCCAGTATTCTGATCAGGAGTTCTCGCTGGAAAGGCGCGACAGTCTCTGGTTTATAAGCGGGGACGGGGTCTCAGGTGAAGTCAAGGCATCCGCCGATACGGTTGAATTGTTAAAAAGGCTGGTGGCCAATTTGAGAGCTGAAGATTTCTACCAGCCCGCCGACTCGTCCTTTGTCGACCTTGAAAATCCGGAACTGAGGCTGACCTTCAACCATATTGATGGCACCCGGGATGTCTTGCATGTATTGGGTGGCAACGACTCAAACACCCGTTATTACGTGCGTTTGCCGGAGCAGGAAGAGCCGTATGTGGTGCTGTTTGCCAAATATTCGGGCCTTACCCGGAAGCCAAATAATTTCATCACAACCGAAAAAAATGGTTGACAAAAATAGACCTGTTATATATTAATGAATTGCCCTTCATACACAGCCCTCTTATCAGGCGGTCGGCTTGGCATCTGACTGGTGCTGTAATTCCGACCGCTTTTTTTATTTCCCCGGATATCTGCGATGCGGTTTGCGGGCAACTATATGATTCTAATCTGCTTGACTTTACTGGCCAATAGTCTATAATTAAACATTCAACATTCAAAAAACTTAGTTATTTGGAATATTTGATATGAGAGCATTCAAGCCCGTGGCAACTGAGCCATCTTTCTTTATTACAATTATTTTGATCATGAGCCTGATCATTGCCTGTTCATCCGATGAAACGGAGGAGAGGGGGGAGATATCCGAGGGCGAGAGCCAACAGGCGCTAGAACAGCAGAGACCGAAGTTCACGGATGCGGGACTTGCTGATCCCGGTTATGAAGGCTGGAAGCAGTATTTTGATGAATTCGTGATCGTCTATTTTCCTCCCGATTCCGCTCTCCAGGAACGCGTCCCGGCGATCGCAACGACAATCAAACGGGTCGTGATGGAGAACGCCTACCGGCTGCATGTCCGGCCCCCGACGCCGTTTGTCTTCTATTTATATAATAACACCACCGAGGTCGAGCAGCTTACGGATTGCAGCAATACGTGTGTGCGCGGCAATGTGATCCACTATATGACTCTCACACCTCTGGGCCAGCCTATCATGATAAGGCTGCTTCCGGAGTTTGATCCGGACGGCACGCCGTATAAATTTGTCTATGAGGGCATAGTGACCCTGCTCGACTACTCCCGCAGGAATTATGTCCAGAGGGCCTATATTGACCTTTACAACGGCGAGTTGCCGTCGATGGCGACTCTTCTGGAAAATGATGAATACATGGCAGTCGATTCCGCCACCCGTGTCCAGGCTGCGGCCTCCTTTCTGCAATATCTGACCCAACCGCCCTGGGCGCCCGACAGTGTTCTCTCGCTTTATAAGAGCGATAAAGCGCCGGATCAGGCATTGCTGGACATATTCGGGCGCACCCCTCAGGACCTGGAAGAGGGCTGGCATGAATATTTGAGAGAAAACAGCGGATTAGATGTGGAGTATTGATATGGCAGAAGAAAGCTGGAAAACAAGTATTACCGATATCGGCCCGGGCAAAATCCGGGTGCGCGGTTTTGATGTTCCCGATTTGATGGAGAACGCATCCTTTGCAGAGGTCGTGTTCCTTGTTCTGAAAGGTGAACTGCCTTCCGAGCCCGAAGCGCGCATGATGGAAGCGATTTTGGTATCATCGGTGGATCACGGCGCCTCACCCCCCTCGGTTCTGGCAACCCGCACAATAATGTCCGCGGGAAATCCGTTGAATGCTTCGGTGGCCGCGGGCGTGATGGCCATCGGCGATGTGCATG
Organism: Candidatus Zixiibacteriota bacterium; assembly: GCA_011056555.1. Classification (GTDB taxonomy): domain Bacteria; phylum Zixibacteria; class MSB-5A5; order JAABVY01; family JAABVY01; genus JAABVY01. The sequence continues at coordinate 6,162 of DSEQ01000027.1, forward strand.
GCGGCGCGATCGAGCAGGCTGCAAAGCATTTCCAGGAATGGTCGGCCAGAGAAGGCGATATCAGTGTAAATGCAGGAAAACTCATTGATGACATGAAAGCACAGGGGCAACGCTTGCCGGGATTCGGCCATCGTCTGCATACAACCGATCCGCGCACATTAAAACTGTTTGAAATAGCCGAAAAGCTCAATTTCTCGGGAAAAAATATCGAATTCTGCAAAGCCGTGGAAAAGGCCCTGGAGCAGAAGACGCGCCGAAGGTTGCCTATCAATGTCGATGGCGCTATTGCGGCGGTAATATCCGATATGGGATTTGACTGGAGACTCGGCAAGGGTTTCTTCATGATCTCGCGTCTGCCGGGACTTATTGCGCATGCCTACGAGGAGAAGACCACCCAGCGGCCGATGAGGAAGCTGGGCAACACAAACTATGAATATGACGGCCCGGCCGAAAGGAAATATCCCTCGAAATAGTTCTAATTTAAATGGAGTACAAAAACTGACGACTGTGCAGAGAAACCCATTCTAATCGTCATTCTGAGGGAACGAAGTGACCGAAGAATCTCTTATTTGTCTATTAGATTCTTCGCTGCGCTCAGAATGACCATTGTCCCGAAAGCATTAACTGCAAGTCCATAAAGGGCAGGTATGGCATGGATGATCTTTTAAAAGGAAAATCTGACCAGGCGATCGAAATCCTGCAGAAACAGGAAACCGATCTCTGGATAATCGCCGCCCGCGAATCGGCGGCCTCGCCGGATCCGTGTATGGATCTGGTGGTGGGCGGGGATGTGGTCTGGACCTCATTCTTCCTTTTTTCGGCCACAGGCAGAAAAATAGCTCTGGTAGGAAATTTCGACGCGCCGATGTTCGAGAAGCTGGGGCATTTTGATGAGGTCAGGGGTTACTCGAAAGGCGTGCGGGATGACCTGCTCTCGGTATTGCACAAGCTCAAGCCAAAAAAGATAGCGCTAAACTATTCCACCGATTATCATATGGCCGATGGACTCAAGCACGGGCTGTATATATATATCCTCAGGCTTCTGAGCGGCACACCCTACGAGGGTATGCTGATCTCATCGGAAAACCTTCTGGGCGAACTGCGCGCTGTCAAGCTGCCCGAGGAACTGGATCGGATCAAAGAAGCCTGTAAGATAACCGAAAAGCTATTCGGCTCGATTAAAAGAAAGCTCCAGCCGGGGATGAGCGGAATAGAGGTATATGAATTTCTTGAAAAGAAAGTCAAAGCGCGCGGCCTGGAATTCTCCTTCGAACCCTCCATCAGCATTGGAACCAAATCCCCCCTGGGACATACAATCCGCACGGATGACATGCTCGACAAAGGGGAACTCTTCCATATAGATTTTGGCGTGATTTACAAAAATTACTGCTCCGACATACAGCGCGTGATATACCTTCTGCGCAAGGGTGAATCCGAACCGCCCGAGGAAGTCCAGACCGCCTTCGATACGGTCTCCGGCATAATAAAAGAATGCGCCCGTGAGGCCAAACCGGGCACGCCCGGCTTTGCAGTCGATGCTATAGCGCGTGATATGCTCAGGGAGAGGGGCTTCCCGGAATATCAGCATGCCCTCGGTCATCAGGTCGGCCGCTTCGTCCATGACGGGGGTGTGATCCTGGGGCCTAAATGGGAGCGCTACGGCAAAAGCCCGTATGGTCATCTGCAGGAAGGCAATGTCTTTACGCTGGAGCTGGAAATCGTGGTCAAAGATGTCGGTGTGGTCGGGCTGGAGGAGAATGTCGTCATCACCCCCAAAGGCGCCAAATTTCTGTCCAAACCTCAAAGGAGATTAGCCTGTGTTTAGGTTAGCCAAGTATGTTGCACCAGCGTTGCTGCTTCTTTTGTTGTTAACAATAATCTTCTGCGCGCCTGCAAGGAAAAAGCCCGTGCCTGAAGGTATAGTGGCCCCTTCCGATCTGAAGGTGGAAACCGGTGACCGGAGCATGACCCTGTCATGGCGCACCAACCGTACCGAGGATATGATTATATCCGGTTATAATATTTATATCTCCGCCGAGCCGCTTGCGGATCCCGCGGATAACGGTTACCTGAGAGAAGACATAGAGCCATTCAATCCGGTTACATATCCGGGGGACGCCGACCCGCAGATCAGCTATGAAACCTATGAGGCTGCCGGCCTGATGAACGGCGTTCAATATTATGTCGCAGTAACCACCGTCTATCCCGGCGGCATTGAGTCGCTCCCGTCAAATATTGTAACCGCAACCTGCTACCCTCAGGGGACAGTCACTATAAAGGATCGCAGCATGGGCGATCCGGATGGATTCTCGTTCAGCACGCGGGAGTATGTGCAATATAATTCCCTTGACAATGATCTGTATTTCATCGCCCGCGATATCGGCAACATGCTCGGTTCTCCCGACCGCAATGAGGGCGTGCTCAAGCATACCGAATTTGCCGAATTGAAGGCGGAGAACAGCCTGACCAATCGGCACGATTACAGGAATCTCAATTACAAAGACAGAACTTTTGTCGCCGAAGGTAATGTCTATATGGTGAGACTCAATGATGGTTCCACAGCCAAAATCCGCATCAAGCAGGTGGACAGTTCCGCCTATAAAAAGCAGGTAACATTCGATTATATATATTTCGGGCAGTAAGCCCCGGGTGATATGCCCCATTTTTATGAAAGGTATTTTTCCCTGGACCTCAAGAAGAGCGCCGATTTCGGGCCCTCTAAAGAGGTCTATACATTGAAGTGCCGCCTCGTATCCTACGGTGCTGTCAAGGACACACGGAACCTTCTTCTTACTCCCGGCGTCACCGAGAGAAAGAACTTCACCCAGTGGGCCTCTTTGAATGAAATGCTGCAGGACGCCAATGTTCTGATCTTCTCTTTTGATGACCTGCGCGCTTTCTTTCCCGCTCCTGATCTGGAAAGCCTGGTGGAGTCAATCAAAAAACGGAGCGTCGAGCTGAAGAAAATCTGCCAGCTTTTTATTTCCAGCAGGGATTTCTACTCCATCGAGGAACTCGATTTATGGCTCGATAATGTCCTGAATCTGAAACCGTCTGAAGAACAGCTTACAGCCGAGAGGGTTCTGGAGAAGCTCGGAAGGCTGGTGATCGGTTTTGATCCGGGTCTGAGGAAATCGATTGTCAGCCTGCTGTCACCGGTTTATCCCCGGATCGCGGACTGGCTCGACAGCTTAAAAGAGAAAAAGCGCGAGCTGCCGCAGAAACTGGCAGATGAATTCCCGCTGCATTTTCTCAAGTTCAAAGAGGATAATCCCATAGAAAATGACCCCGATCCGGTCGAGCAGATATTTGCCGATGGCGGCAGGCTGGCAGGGCTTATTGAAGATTACGAGTATCGGCCGGAGCAGGCCAAAATGGCGCGGATGTTCATGCGCGCCATCAAAAACGACGAGTTCTTTGTGGCCGAGGCCGGCACCGGCACCGGGAAGTCGCTGGCCTATCTTGTGCCGGCAATCTTATATGCATCTTCAAAGGGACATAAAGTAGTCGCGGCCACATATACAAAAACGCTTCAATCCCAGTTGCTTTTCAATGACCTTCCGCTGGCGGCTGGAGCCTGCGGACGGCAGCTGACTGCGGCATTGCTCAAGGGACGCAATAATTACCTGTGTCTATTGAAAAAGGCTATACTGAAATCCCGCGCCTCATCCGAGGTCTTACAGGAGGATTATTTCAGCCTTGCCAGGGTCGAGATCTGGGAGTCGCTCACCAAAAGCGGCGACCTGGCCGAGCTGGGGCTCGATAATCCAGTCGTCCTACGGGATATATATGCCGACGCCAATTTCTGCCTCAAGCAGGCCTGCCAGTTTTATAATAAATGCTATTTTTTCAAGGCCCGCAAACAGGCTTCCAGGGCCATGCTGACAATAGTCAACCAGGCTCTGTTTTTTACCGATGTCCTGGCAGAAGGGTCCATAATCGGCAACCGCAACCTGGCCATCTTCGATGAGGCCCATCGGCTCGAGAAAACCGCCACCTCGCATCTGGGCGGTGAGCTCGACCGTTTCTATCCGCTTTCGGTAATGAATGAACTCTATCTCCAGCGGGAAAAAGAGCAGTCCATATTGTTCAGGGTGCAGAATATGGTGGAGAGAATTGTAAAAGAAGAGGAAGATTTCCCCTTTTACTTATTCAAGCAGCTCCGGGAGGGAGCCGAGGGCGCGCGCAGCGATCTGGATGAACTTTTCAGAGACATAAAGAACTTCCGTCAGGAAAAGGGTTTCCGGGCCGAAACATTCAGTTTCAAAAAGATCTTCAAGGCCCGGGGGCAGTTTCACAGCCGAATCCTTCAGCCGCTGGAAGAGCTGCGGGTCTCCATGCAGAAGCTGGTCTCCGGCCTGGGAGATCTTTATAACGCGGTCAGCTCGCTGGAACTGGAACAGAATTCGCAGATAATCGCCGAGGAGTTGAATCGTGTCAGCGGCCAGCTTACGGAAATCTACCGGCATGTTGACACTATTTACGATTGCGACAGCGAGCATTATGTCTTCTGGCTGGAAATCTCCGAGCGGGGATTCAGCAAGATAGCCTATGCTCCTCTTGATGTCGGCCCGCAACTGGAGGCGATGATATATAAACGGTATTCATCAATACTGTTTACCTCCGCCAGCCTGAGTGTCGAGGGTTATTTCGATTTCTTCGAAAGATCGGTGGGGCTGAATCTTCTTCCCGAGGGGAAGGTGATCCGTAAATCTTTCGGCTCATCCTTCGATTTCTTTTCGCAAATAGACTTCTTCTGCCCGGTCTATCTGCCCTCTCCGAAAACCGATTACTACTCGCGCTCGTTGGCCTCATTTATCAGCAAGATACTCCCGGCCATAAGAAAGAAATCGCTTGTACTGTGCACATCAATTCAGCTCCTGGCCGATCTCTACCATCATACCGGCAACAACTTGCGCTCCTCGGGATTCGAGGTTTTGGGACAGTCGATCTCGGGCAACCCGGAATATGTGCTGTCCACATTCAAGAAATCTCCGCTGGGGGTAATCTTCGGCACCGACTCGTTCTGGGAGGGGATCGATCTGCCCGGCACACAACTGGAGGTGTTGCTGATCACCCGGTTGCCGTTTGCCACTCCCACCGATCCGATCGAGGCGGCCAGGATGGAGCAGATTCAGAAGGCCGGCAAAGATTCATTTGTAACTTATTCCATTCCCAATGCTGTCCTCAAATTTAAGCAGGGTTTTGGTCGGCTGATCCGGCAGAAAACGGATACCGGTATAATCATAGTCACCGACAACAGGCTTATCAAAAGCAATTATGGCCAGATCTTTCTAAATTCCCTCCCGACCGAACTCAATGTCATCTACAGCCAGGATGAATTCCTGGACCGCCTGCGATCAATTCAGGCCTGAGGCAAACGCAATTTCTGCGAGAATTTTATAAGGGTAAAAAGCCAATAATTTTAACTTGCATTATCTTAAGCATCTAATAATTTAGGTTTTTTTCGGAAACAAACTCTCCTGGAGTGTATTATCTATAATGGCTGGCGGCATTTCATGAGCTCCGGGGGCGCTTCAGATTTGCTTGAGATTTAAACGATTAACGTTTTCAGGCGTCAATTAATGGGAATATTAGCCATTCCTGTTTGTATAATGTCTGGAGGAAATAGAATGGTTGATATAAACAAATGGCTGGGATACTTTTCTATCTCCATAGTGATGATAGTGGGTATCCTGATCGTAACAGGAATGGTTGGAGACTTCGATTGGAATATACGTCTGCCGGTCGGGATTCTGGTCTTCACGTATGTTATTTTGCGGATACTGTTTATGCGCAGGAGCCACAGAAAACCTAAGACTTTTAGGGGTTTAGGAGTACGAAGAGATTATGAAAAGCTGGACGAAAGCAAACCAAATAATACTTGACATTCAGCATGTAAAACATATTTTAAAGGATTATTTTTATGAATGGTAAGCGATTAAAATACAAAGGATTCAGGATGCAAAAGCTGGCGATTCTTGTCATCCCGCTCTTATTATTTTTCGGTGTGGAAATGGTTGTTGCGGAGGTTCCCTCCGACATACAGCAAGCCTACGATAGCAAAAATTACGATGACGCTATTCAGAAAATCGAGCAGGCCTTGAAGCGTGATAAACGCAATGAACAACTTTATTATATACTGGGCCTGAGTTATCTTGGAAAGCACGATACTACAAGCGCCATGGAAGCGATCGATAATGCGGTGCGGTTCGACAGCAAGTTTCATAATGCCCGCTACCTTCTGGGTAAGCTCTATCTCGAAACCGGAAAGCTGGATAAAGCCAGGAATGCATTCGAGGATGGCCTGGACAAGGCCAAGGATAAGAAAGATAAGGCCCTGTTTGAAGATGGGCTTGGTTTATATTATCTGCAATCAGGTGATACTACCAGGGCGGATATAGAAGTTAGAAAGGCTCAAATAGACGATCCCGATAACATGACATATATCATGCATCAGGGCGATATAGCCTTTGCACAGGGAATTTATTCAGTGGCCTTGAATGCCTACAAAAAGGCCCTGGCCTCCGACTCGCTCAATCCGGAAGTGCACTTTCGAATTGCCAAATCTTATCTGAATCAGAGGCAGTTCCGCGAGGCCCTGAGCTCCATTGAAAGAGCGCTTGAGCTGGATTCATCCTACCTCGAGGGCTACATCATCGGCGGCGACATCTATACATTATATGGCGTACAGCAGGCCGATAATCCCGAGGCCCAGCAGTCGCTGATGTCGAATGCGATCTTTTATTACACCAAGTATCTGGAGATGAGCGGCGATTCCGGACGCGCCAACTACTATCGCGGCAAGGCCTACTTCACCTTCAATGATTTCGAAAAAGCGCTTGCTGATTTCGAAACCGCTCTGGAGCAGGGCTACGAAAAGGAAGATATTTTTTCCTTGATCGGGCGTTCATATTCCGGTCTGAAGCAGTATAATAAGGCGATTGAATTCCTGGATCAATACGAGAAATCGATCCTGCAGGCCGATCCGAATTATGAATGGACCGCCAGCGATGTTTCTCTCTTTCTCGAGAGAGCCAAGGCCAAGGCCGGAATCGGCGACAGCGCTTCGCGCCTGGAGGCCCGTCAGGATTTCGAAAAAGCGATCGAGCTGGATTCGACCGATGCCATGTCCTATTACTGGGCCGGTTTGAACGAATATTATCTTAAGGCTTACGAGAGAGCCGTGGATTATCTCAAGAAACACCTCGAACTCTATCCCGAGAATCTCAGCGCTTATATTAATATTGCCTATGCTTATCTGGCGCTTCAGGACTGGAATAATGCTTTGCTCTACCTGAATGAGGTTATCGAACGCGACTCGACATTTGTTGATACTTACAAGCTCAAGGCTAATGTCTTCTTCCAGAAGGAGGAATACGACAGCGCAATCGTGTATTACAAGAAATGGAAGGAGATGGAACCGGAGCTGTGCGAACCCGACCGCTGGATCGGCTTGATATACCTGATAAAGAATGACGCCGATCCGCAGAGCTGCATCAGGCATCTTAAGCAGTATCAGAACTGCCTGCGCGCCAAGGGCGAAAATGTCTGTTCCGATAATGATGTCAATGTCTGGATCATGAAGGCCTATCAGATGGCCAATGATGCCAATAATGCCTTTGAATGGGCCGGGAAATGTCTGAAGTGCGACCCCGCTAATGAGGAATGTCAGAAAGCTCGAGAAGAGCTTGAATTTGAAATCGACTTATAATTTTGAATATCTCTTCTAAAGGTGAATTGATGGCCAAAGAAAAAACAAAGAAGAAAAAGGAAGAAACTGAGGAGAATCTGGAGGAATCAAAGCCCTTAGACGAAACCACGCGTTTCAGGTATATCGGCTTTGATGTTTTCGGGAAGAAGTCCAAAGATTTTTTCAAATCGGAGGAAGAGCAAAAGGAGTACGAAAAATCGGTAGAGCAATACCGCTCCGGCCATATTTCAACATTTCGTGAATTCACTGCAGTGAATCAGGATGTGCTTCCGATGCTTGATAAAATTGTCCTGACGATTTCCTCGCTGGTCCTGGTTATTTCCGGTTTCCTGCCCTGGCTGAGATTCGAATCAAACTGGACCAGTATGTCGTTCAGGGGTCTGACCGGGTATTTTCAGGTCTCCCAGTTTAGTGATGTTATCAGCCTGTTTAATCCAAATCTGATGATTTACGTTTATATTCCAACTCTTATGGCAGTTCTTGCGTTTATATTTGGAATAATTACGCTGGTATTTTTATGGCTGCCGGCCAAAACATTCGAGGCTTACCTGAAGCGGTTAAAACGTTTTATGAGCCTGGGCTGGTATGTACTGGCTGTCTGGCTGGCGTTCTTTATTGTCTCCGTGGTCGGTATAAGCCTGCCCTTCGGGGAGTGGATGGCCGAGAATTACGGCGTCAGGGGCGTCGGATCAAGTGTAAATATTGTGTCCTTTGCAACTCTCTCGGGCCTTGGTGTGTGGATGTCGATCGCAGCCTTTATCCTGAATTCCGTGAAGGCCAATGATCTTTAAATTTGAGTATACCTGAAAAAATTGTTTAATCTAATATTGTTTAGGAGGAATAAGAGGTGAAGCAATCTGTATTTGTAACCCTGAACCTTATAATCTCGCTGGCGATCGGATTTTTCATCTGGACACGCCTTCCAGCATACCTGCAGGAGGGTGGACCGCTGGTGGCAGTCCTGATTGCGCTTTTGGTCATGCTGATTGCATTTATTATTGAAAGACTGCTTTCCCTGAACAAGGCCAAGGGCAAAGGGTCGCCGCAATCGTTTTTCAAAAAAATCGTGATGATGATCCAGGCCAACGATTTCAAGGGCGCCCTGGCCGCCTGCGACAAGCAGAGAGGTTCTCTGGCCAATGTGTTGAGGGCCGGCATCGAGCATTATAACTCGATCAAAGACAGCGACATGAATTCCGAAAAGCGTCTCGAGGAAACTCAGCGCGCGATCGAAGAGGCCAATGCTCTGGAAGTTCCGCTTCTTGAAAGAAACCTGATTGCACTTTCCACTATTGCTTCTATTGCAACCATGGTGGGACTTCTGGGTACAACTATTGGAATGATTCGTGCGTTTAACGCCACCGGTCATGCCTCCGGCGGTGTTATTGACGCTACCCAGCTGGCTATCGGTATTTCCGAGGCGCTGGTGAATACCGCAGGCGGATTGACCTCCGCTATCGTCGGTATTGTGGCATACAACTTTTTCGTCAACAAGGTTGACTCGTTTAACTATACAATTGATGAGGCATCCTATGAGGTATTGCAGCTCATCAAGAATAAGGAAGCCAAGAAGTCATGAAGATTAAGAAGAAAAGAAGAGTAAACATTGTGCTCGACATGACGCCTATGGTGGATATTGCTTTCTTGCTTCTGATTTTCTATATGGCTACAACGCAGTTTAAACCACCGGAGAAGAAGGAAGTGAGTCTGCCTTCATCCGGTTCGCAGATTAATCTGCCCGAACGAAACGTGTTCATGATTACCGTTCCCCCGGAAGATTCGGTTTTTATCGACTATGTCTCCAAGCGGAAGGTGACCCTGGAAGACGGGACGGTTACCGAGAGGACCTTCAGGAATATTACCGCTATTCCTTTCGAGGAAGTCACCAGCACTGGTAAGGCGGTGCAGAATATGAGGGCAATTGAGTTGCGCAATGTCAACGACCTTTATCCGGGGGAGGCCAATAAGGAGATACGGAATTCCGCTAAAAAGGATGTTCTGGAAAGCCTTGTGGTGGTCAAGGGGGATAAAGAAGTTGAATATGGTATCATGGAACAGTTGATGAATTCTCTTCGCGATGAAGGTATTAACAGTTTCCAGGTAATAACCGAGCTTGAGCAGGAAGAGTAGGAAAGGTGGTGATTTAGATGGGCGCAGTTGATGTTCCCGAAGCTGGCGGCGGTGGAAAAGGCGGAAAAAAGAAAAAACGGCGAATAGCGATCCGTCTCGATATGACACCGATGGTGGATATTGCCTTTCTGCTCCTGATTTTTTACATGGTTACCACCGTGTTTGCGGCTCCACAGGCTATGGATATTAATCTGCCCAAGGAGACGGACGAGTCGGAGGAGATGGACGTGAAAAAGTCCAACCTGGCGGTCATCAGGGTTGATAGCACAGATACGTACTGGTGGAGTATCGGCGATGAAAAAGGATCCAGTCGTCCTATAGATGATAAGAACCTTTTGGACTCTTTACTTGTTAATAATAGACAGAACTACTTCTTGTCAACGCTGGTGAAAATTCACCCCAAGGCCGATTTCGAGGCTTATGTTGATATCCTGGATGATTTTGCGCGTGTAGAAAACGCCTTCCAGAAGGATAGAGAGTTCGTTGAAGAGTATATAGCCGAGAATAGAAGGGTTCTGGGAGAGGACAGGTTTACCGATACTACCTATAGTTATCGGTATACTACCGCACCCTGGAGCGATAGAAGAGATACAAGAATGCTTGAATTCTCACTGGATTCAATGCGAGCCAGAGGAGAGAGATTACCATGAGTAATGGACAACAGTTCGCTCAGGCGCCCTACGGTGCATTTGAGCTGAAAAGATCCTACCAGAAGCATATGCTGATGGGAACTCTGATCTCATGTGCGCTGCCATTACTGGTCATGGCCGTAATCCTGCTGGTCGGATATATCAAGCAGATGGGTAGGGAAGAGGTGGCAGTGAACGCCGATGCGGCGCCTGTTTATGTCGATTTGACCCAGCTCCCTCCTCCCACTATCCAGAAGACGGTGAAGAAGCCGGAAATTCACAAGGAGAAAATCGAGCTGCCCAAGATCGGTATTCCTAATCCCGTTGCCGATGAAGAGGTTATGGAAGTCCAGGTGCTGGCCACCAATCTCCAGAAGGTCGAGCTCTCCGCAGCTGATCTGGGAGAAGGCGGAGGCACCGATCTTTACGGCGACAATACAGTTGTTGATATTCTGGATGACATCCTTCCTCAACCGGATGAATTTGTCGCTTTTGATGAAGAGCCTCAGCTTCTGGTGGCTCCCGAACCGACATATCCTGAGATGGCCAAGAAGGCCGGTGTCACCGGGACGGTCTGGATTAAGGTGCTGGTGGACACGGAAGGTAATGTGCGCGATGCCCTTATTGTCAAAGAATCCGGTGTAAATGCCGGTTTCGAGGAAGCGGCTCTGGATGCGGCCTGGGAAAGGAAATACCGTCCGGCCATGCAGAACAACCAGCCGGTAGCTGTATGGGTGGCGTATAAGGTCAGGTTTACGCTCAAGAATTAGTTGAGCGGAAAGAATTTGCAGAAATAAGCAAATCCTCCTTGTTGGCGTCAAATGGTTGAACGTCAACCAGGAGGATTTTTTATACCCATCTGTATGAAGGCTGCTGTAAAACGGGTCGAGTTTCGTCATCTGGAGGAGCGAGAGCTCTTGAGCTTGAGCGACGTAATGATCTCTGCGGCTGTTCTTAAAGGAACGCGGAGATTCCCACTGTTGTCCTCGCCTTCGGCCGGACTTTTTCGGAATGGCGTTTCGCCACTTTTTTCGATTTCTGGATTTTTCAAAATGCCCGTACGCTTTTAGCAGGCTGACAGCATATCAAAGCTCAAATAAAGTACACGGTTTGATCACATTCGGTTCAGGCCATAACTCAAGATTACCCCTTTCAATTTCCGATTTTAATATTAGACGCGGGAAGTGGCAGGAGTTTTCAAAGGGCTTAGTATGAGTAATCCAAAGAACAGTTACGCCCGGGCAATACCCCGGGCGGCGGGAGCCTGCGATTACCGAGATACCAGAAAGACACCCGGGGATTCGAATCCGACGAAGTATATGACATTTGTGCTGCTGGCGATTTTTCTGGTCTTCTGGACGCAGGATCTGATTTCCGAGCCGCTGGAGAATAAACCGGTGGCGTATGTGGAGGAAAGCTCTGGCCAGGCGGATTCTGATAAGTCGCTGCCCGGTCCTGAGGACCCGGTGGCTGTTGACCGCCCCCCGGAACTGATAGAGGCCCCTGCTCCCGGTTATCCGCTCGATGCCCTGAAGGTCGGTAAATCCGGTACAGTCCGGGTGAAAGCACTGGTGGATACGAAAGGCAGGGTGAGGAAAGCAATCATAGAAAAACCATCTGGAGAAGAAATCGGCTTCGAGGAGGCTGCCCTCGAAGCTGCATTCAAGAGAATATACCGGCCGGCGGAATTCGAAAACAAACCGGTAGCGGTCTGGGTATCCTATGAGGTCAGCTTTGAGCTGAAAAACGAATGACCGGCAAAATTCGCTAATTTCCGCGCCTGATTGAACACTCTCCCGTGTTCAGCCGTCATATAGACAAGACGGCAGACACGGGAGTTTTTTTAGCTTCGCCCCGATATCACCGCTTGAGGCTTTTAGTTTGACCGCGAATGCGGCCGGAATTGCACAACACCTGAACCAGCAGCAGACCGAGAGAGTACGAGACGAATTCGATTGTTCTCAAGACAATTGGCCGCAAGGAATTAACGGAAAGGAGCTGATGACATGGCGGGCGTAAATACAGACTCGCCTGGTAAGGAGGCCGGGAAGGGTAAGAAGGGGCCGAAAGGAAGGCTCAGGGTGTGGCTGGATATGACGCCGATGGTGGATATTGCGTTCCTGCTGCTGATATTCTATATGGTCACAACCGTATTCGCTGCGCCCCGGGCTATGGAGATAAATCTTCCGGCGGAAACGGGGCCGATCGATATGCCCCGTTCCAATATCCTTGTGATCAGGGTGGACAGCAGCGGGACATATTGGTGGAGCATGGGGGATGCCGGGGAGAATCTATACAAAATTGAGAAGAAGAACCTTAGCGATTCACTCGTATCCGCGAATCGACACAATATGCTCCTTTCAACTCTCGTAAAGATCCACCCCCGAGCCGAGTTTTCGGATTATGTCAATATTATCGACGAAATTGCGCGAACGGAGTCTATCCTGCAAAACGATCGGGAATATATTGAGGATTATCTTGTAAAGAATACGGAAGCGCTGGGTCCGGAGAAATTTACTGATACCGCCTTCAGCTATAGATATACTCTGGATAGCTGGCATCCCGCAAAGGATGACATAACGATACAGCAGGCGATAAAAAGCAGGCAGGCCTTAAAAGAAAGGAGGAGGCCATGACGCATACACAAGCTTTTGCCCAGGGACCCTACGGCGCTTTTGAGCTGAAAAGATGCTACCAGAAAAATATGTTCACCGGGACAGTAATTTCTGCATTGATTCCAATTGTGATATTTTTGATTCTGGCATTTATCAGTTATCTGACTCCCGCCCCTGTGACCGAGGTTGTCAAAGCGCCACCGGGTGGAGTCTATGATGATATTCCGCCGCCGATCGGTCTGAATGTGCCCCGGTCGGAAACGAGACTTAATGTCGACATAGGCAAATTCAAACCGGGTGCTATTCCCAATCCTGTCGATGCGACCGAAACATTCGAAACGGCCATGATTCCGACAAATCTTCAGAAAGTCGATATCGTGACTGCTCAGGCGAATCAACAGGCCGGCGGAATGGCGGGAGGGATATACGACGTGGAAGATATTGAAAGAAATATCATTCCCGATCCCGGGACATTCATATACCGTACAGATGAGCCTTTCCTCCTGGATGCACCGGTGCCTGACTATCCTGGGATGGCGCGCGAGGCAGGTATTGAGGGCCAGGTCTGGATGCAGATATTTGTTGATAAAGAGGGTGAGGTCGCTGATGTCAGGGTGCTCAAATCCTCGAATACAAGTGCCGGTTTTGAAGAGGCCGCAGCCGCCGCAGCATGGGGGAGAAGATACCGTCCCGCCATGCAGAACGATCAGCCGGTGGGGGTCTGGATTTCGTACAAGGTGAGCTTCAAGCTGAAATAACGGCTCTATTTCATTTGATCAATAATGTTCTCACTTAGCACGACCGGTGCGAATCCAAATGCGATATTTTTCAGCGCGGCCACATGCAGGTCCTCATTTGCCGTAGCTGTAGCATCGCAGACAAACTGTACCCGGTAATCCTTATTGAAGGCATACCGAGCAGTGGTCTCGCAGCATAGATTTGTCATCACTCCTGTTACGACAAGATCTTTTACGCCCAAAGTGCGCAGGGTGATTTCAAGATCGGTTCCCTCGAAGGCCGAGTAGCGGTGTTTATGTATCAGCTTCTCGCCTTTTGCCGGTTTTATCGGCTCGAATATTTCAGCATCAGCCGAACCCTCCTTGCAGTATTCCGCCCACCACCAGGTCAGGTTTCCGCCGTCAAATTCCGGGGATTTGTGCACATGGGAAGTGAAAATAATGGGGAGATTTTTTGCCCGAAACGCCTTCTGCAATTTCTGAATGTTCTTTATCGTGTATTGCGAATCCGGCAAATATGCCGGGCCGGTTTCATGCACGAAAAAATTCTGCATGTCAATAATCAGGAGCGCCGTATGTTCCCGGTCGAGTTCAAATGAATGTGTGTTGTAGGCCTCGATTTCCCGCAGCCATACCGCCGCTTTTGCATCTATGGCAGACATAAAAATCTCCTTATCCAGTTCTTACCGAATTATCATTTTTTCCAATAACCTCTTCAAGAGATGGAATAATGTACCATAATTAATCCCCTGCCGCAACCCCAAAATCATTTTGACTGCTTTAAGATAATGACTTTAGTCATTGAATAGCAACATGATATGAATCGCTCCGGGAGCCTTGAGATATTTTTTCCAGATCCGATAATAAAAACTGCTTGACACCTGCACAAATGTGCAGTATATTGGATTTGCTTCAAAAAAAGACAAGGAACGGAAATTATGAAAACTTCAATTTTGAAAATCCAGGCAGGAAATCTCGTCTCTGAATTGCGGATTAACAGTGAGAAGAAACATCTCTATTTCTCCTGTCCCGATTGTGGATGCCGTCTGGTGCCGTCCTCGGGATGTGCCTACTGTCCCTGTTGCGGGTGGTCAGTTTGTTCTTGAGAGGACTTGATGCGTATTGCTGAACTTGAAATATACGGTATTCCAAGGCTTCTGATAAAAAGCTGGCAGGAGAATGTAGGCTCAGAGCTTCTGCCGATGCAGGAAATTGCTGTCAGGGAGCATGGACTCCTGGAGAGGGGCAACCTGATCGTTTCAGCGCCCACCTCGTCGGGCAAGACCTTCTGCGCCGAGATCGCCATGGCACGGGCATTGCTGAATGGCCAGAAGGCGGTCTGCCTGGTCCCGCTCAAGGCGCTGGCCGAGGAACGATATCGGGAATTCAGCAGGAAATATGAACCGCTCGGTCTCAAGACGATTATTTCCACCAGCGACCGTAAAGAATTCGACAGATGCTTCAGCAAGGGCGATTTCAACCTGGCGATTGTCATCTTCGAGAAAATGAACCAGATGCTGAGCAGCAATCTCGATCTTCTCTCTTATATCGATTTGATCGTAATCGATGAACTGCAGATGATTGCTGATCAATCGCGCGGCGCAGTTCTGGAAATGTCCCTTTTAAAGATTATGCATTCAAAATACAAATGCCGCCTGCTGGGTCTCTCGGCCGTTTTATCGGGAGCAAAGAAGCTGGCCGCATGGCTTGATGCAGAGCTGTTTATTTACGGACATCGCCCGGTCGACCTGTACCAGGGAATTTTGTGGCGCGGTGAATACGCATACAGGAAGAAGAACAGCGGTGAACGCGGAAGCGAGCGCCTTCTCGATGATGAATCTCTTCTGCCCGAGGAACAGCTATTGGGGGTTGTCGATGAATTAGTCAGGCGGGGTGAGAAAGTGCTTGTTTTTCTCAAGAGCAAAGCGGCCTGCCGCCATTATGCCGGTCAGCTCTCGGAGAGAGTCGATTTACCGCCCGCCGAAAACGCCATTCAGAATCTCGGATTATGCAGTCAAACAGCCCTGAGCGGAGCGCTGGATGAACTTTTGCAGAGGGGAATAGCATTCCATCATGCCGACCTCTCCTTCGAACAGAGAAAAGAGATCGAGGAGGGATATCGAAATGATGAAATAAAGGTGCTGTTTGCCACCACAACACTCTCTATGGGATTGAATCTGCCTGCCACCACTGTTCTGCTGGAGCCGTTTAAATTTGCGGGGGGCTGTTACAATCCCCGCGCTCTCCCTCAGCATCTAAGCTGGCCGGAGTACGAAAACATGTGCGGGCGGGCCGGGCGATTGAGATATGTCAGCAATCCGGGTAAGGCCATGATACTGGTGAACTCGGAGTTCGAAAAAGAGGTAATCTGGTCGAAATTTATCGAGGGGCGCCCACCTGGCCTTGAGGGGCAACTGCATACCCGTGAGGTACTTGATATAGTGCTTGACCTGGTTTGCTCCGGATGTTGCCGCAGCGTAAATGATTTGAAAAATGTCCTGGCGCGAAGTTTCAGCGGAGATGAATATCTTGCGGGCAAAGTCGAGACTGCGGTAGTTGTCTGTCGCGATCATAAATGGATCGAATCTGAAGATGAGATCCTCGCGGGAACCGCGCTTGGATGTGTCATCTCTACTTTCGGGATCACTGCCAAATCCGCAGAAAAAGCAATTTCACTTTTGAGATCGGAACCGCCTATGGAGAGTATCTTGTGGCTATTTGAATTTGCTAATTCAGCCGAGGTTAACAGAAATTCATCCTCGATGCAGGGCAGAATCAATTCCGGCGCCATTTCAGAGCTAATAGGTGATTTTGAGCTAAAGGAATATCCGCAGTTCCGATTGAGCAAGATTATTTCGAATCCCGAGCTCCTGGATCATGCGGCCATGACCAGAATTGCACAGACATTGGCTTTGGCGGAATGGTGCAATGGGACTGCTGTATGTGAAATCGAGAACTGTTATCAGATATCAGCGGGCAGCCTCATGAGCCTTGCGGAAACCTGCGCCTGGCTCTCAGAGAGCACAGCAGCTATGGCACGCGTGTTTAATCTGCCGCGAAATATCCGGCTGTTTTTCAAGAGGCTTGCGTTCATGCTTCGCCATGGCCTGCGCTTTGAGCTGCGTTCAATCTGGAAGCTGGGCCACGAAATCCTGGGACGTGAAGATTATCCCAGGCTTAGCGCGCAAGGGATAAGGAATGCGAATGATCTGGTATCCGCAAATCCCGACACACTTGAAAAAATTTTGGGTGCGATGAAAGCGGGGAAAATCCGCAAGAAGATTCAGGTCGCAAAAAATAAAAATAAGGAGGACAAAATGAATGGTGAACTGGCATGTAAACTGGTTTTGGAGGGCAGGTCAAACCGTGACCGTCTGACCGTCAGGTTCTTCGGGCGGGAACTTCCCCTGACCCTCAAAAGCTTTAAATATTTAGCCAAGCTGGCATGTGCAAAATACCTGGATGCGCAAAACAACGGCTGGCTTCACAAAGATCAGCTTGAGCCGGGCTTCAACCAGGCGCGTTATATCTATAATCTCAAGAAGGAATTGGGCTTAAGCAAGGATCAGGGCCTCCTGGAGAATAATCGCGGCGGTTATTACCGCCTTAATCTAAATCCGGATGAGATTCGACTCAATCTTGAAAACCTCAAACGGATCCAGGATTATGAGCTGAAGTCGATCGCAGAACGATATGAAAATCTTCAGGTTAGCTGATGGAGAATTCTGATGACGGCCGGAGCGGCAGATAATTGTCATTTTATGAAATTAATGCTGTTAAGATCGTGAACAGTACCGATACATGTTATAAATGGCAATTTTTCAGTTAAGTCAAAAACATCTCGAGGTCGTATGAGAAAAACTGCCGAGGGGAAAGCATATCCCGTTCTGCCTCTGCGGACAACTCTGATCTATCCTAAATGTGTCGGTACCATACAGATCAACCGCCGCAGGTCCCTTAATCTTCTGCTCGACAACAAGGAATCTTCTGATGAGTTTATTCTGGCGCTCCTGAAAAGGCCCAACAGTAGCGAGGATTCCAGACCCGACAGTTTCTGCGACATCGTGGTCGCCGCCAAAATTATACAGGAAACAAAATTATCGTCAGATATCATTTCGGTCACCTTTGAGGGTCTGCGCCGAATGCGTCTCGGAAGGTTCGTAATGGAGGAGCCGTATTTCATGGCCTATGCCGAGGATGTGGAAGAAACCTGTGATGTCAAAATTCCGCGCCAGGCCTTTATCGAAATAATTAAGTCTCTTAAAGAGATTACTTTAGAGGATAATTCGTATTCATCCGAGCTTTTGAATATTGCCGAGAAATCTATCAATGATCCCTCTTATTTTAGCGACTCTATCGCCGCCCACCTGCACCTTCCGCTTCTGACCCGGCAACGCATCCTGGAATCACTCGACATTCCTGAACGGTTGACAGTTTTGAAACAGGCTATCGATGATGAGCTCAAACAGAATGAAATTCAATCCGAACTTGATTTGAAAGTAAGCCAGTCCATTCAGCGCAATAAAAAGGAAATCTACCTTCGGGAACAGCTCAAGCAGATATACAAGGAACTGGGTGAGGAGGATCCCACCGAGCGCCTGATCAAACATTTCAAGGACCAGGTGGCGGTCTCGGCGCACATTCCCGCCTATGTTAAGGATCGCCTCAATCTTGAGATCGAGAGATTGAAGCTTCTGTCGGTTGCCTCAGCCGAGTACGGTGCAACGAAAAACTATATCGAGCTTCTGCTGGAGCTGCCCTGGTCCAGGTACACCGAAGATGAAACTGATTTAAAAGAGATTGAGAAGACGATTGAGGGCGAATATTATGGTCCCGGGCGGATCAAGGAACGCATCCTTGAATATCTGGTGATCCGCAAACTCACAGCCGAGATCAGAAGTCCAATTTTATGCCTGGCGGGACCGCCCGGAACCGGGAAGAGCTCGCTGGCGGCGGCTATTGCCCGGGCCCTGGGACGCCAGTTGATCAATATCAACGCGGCCGGTCTTTCGATTGTGGAAGAACTCAAGGGCGACATGCGTAATTTCCCGGGAGCGGTGCCGGGAAGAATCATGCGCGCACTGGCGGAAAAACAGTCTGCCAATCCGGTTGTGGTTATTGACGACTTGGACAAGATGTCCATGTATACCAGCAACATGTCCCTGCCCCTGGCCATGCTGGAGGTTCTCGACCCCAAGCAGAATAAGTCCTATATCGATACCTATGTGGGAATTCCCTTCGATCTCTCCAAAGCGATCTTTATCACCACCGTGGAATCGCTGGAAGAGGTGCCTCCGCCCCTGACCGAGAGGATGGAGGTGATTGAGTTTACGGGCTATATTGACTCGGAGAAAATCGAGATCGGTCAGAAATTTATCATCCCCAAGATCCGCAAAGCCCACAAGCTGACAGAGAAACAATTGAGCTTCACGGTTGGGGCGCTTCGTAAAATCATCCGGAATTATACCCTGGAGTCGGGACTGATCAATTTCAAGCGTGAAATCGAATTGATCTGCCGCAAAGCATCGCGTATGCTGGCAACTCAAAAGAGCAGGAAGAGCGTAAAGATCACCGAAAGAAATCTGGAGTCATTTTTGGGGCCGCAGGTATATATTCCAGAGCTTGTCGAAACTTCTTCCGAAATCGGGATTGCCAACGGACTGGCATGGACGGGTTCCGGAGGCGATATCATGCTCATAGAGGGCATCAAAATGCGCGGCGGCGGGAATGTCATTTACACCGGCTCTCTCGGGGATGTAATGAAGGAATCCATCCAGGCCTCGCATTCTTATGTGCGCGCGAAAGCGGATATGTTGGGGATCGACTATGATGATTTTATAAACTATGATATCCATATCCATTTCCCGTCCGGGGCCATTCCCAAAGACGGTCCCTCGGCCGGGGTTACCATATCCACTGTCATCGCCTCATTAATGTCCGACCGCCCGATAGCCAGCGATATTGCCCTCACAGGGGAAGTCTCTTTGAGGGGCAAAGTATTGCAGGTGTCCGGCGTGAAGGAGAAGATTGCCGCCGCCCACAGGGCCGGAATCTTCAGGGTTATTCTTCCCAGGGATAACCAGAAGGATATAAAAGAGATGCCCCCGCAGATCATAGAGGATATGGAGTTCATATTTGTGGAGAGCCTGGATGAAGTTTTTGCCCGCGCTCTTCTCGATTTTGAACCCCGGGAGTACGGTCTCGAAGCCATGCTCAAGCAGGAAATTGAGAAACTTAAGAATGAGGACAACAGGCCCCGGAGAGAGCGGCTGGTGGCCAAGAAAAAGAAGAAAAACAATACCCGCCGCCGCAAAAAATGAAGCTCCTATTGGAGTTGCTCGGCTTCCCAACATACAAAAATCTCCCGACCTTGCCTCACTTAAAGTAATGCTTTAAATCCTCGCTCAAATTCTTCTAATTTTAAGCCGGCCAGAATAATCTTGACAAATATGCGAGCAGATATTTAATTCTAAATGGACCTTATACTGTCTTTACAATATACAGTGGACATTTCTTTCCTGAAAGGTAAACCTTAGGATTTACTTCGATAACATGGAAAGTTTATAAAATTGGGAGGTGTTGAATGTATCGGAAAGCTCTGTTTCTTTTATTCCTGATTATTTCTTTCAATGCGCCCCTTGTGGGGCAATTCGTGGATCCCGGCATCCCGGATACGATAAGAGTTGACTCGGTTCAGATAGATCCCGGGCCAGCGCCGGTGACGTTCAGTGTGGAGGTAACGCTTTTCAATGATGAGGAACTAGCGGCTGCCTCTCTTGGATTTTATTATGATTCTGATGATATTGAGATCGACTCGATATCTCTTATAGGGGGAGCGGCTGAGCATCTTCCCAATCTGTCATTTGCCTCGCAGGATTCCAACCTGGCAGCGGTTGGATTCTATTGGCCGGGTCCCTTCTTTGATTACGTTTCTACCGGGGACAGCCTGCTGGCAACCTTATGGTTTACGCTGGCAGCAAATGCTGTCGACCAGACAATAAATATAGACTCAGGGTACTTCGCTCCCGCTGGTGATTTCATCCTAACTCCGACCACCGGAATAAGTCTGAAGCCCCAGTTTAAACCAGGCAAAGTCGTAATCGGGGAGGGAACTCCGCCACAGCCCGAGATCGGGCTCAACCCGACCTCTTTCAACTTCTATGCGGAGGTCGGAGGCTCCAATCCCACCCCAAAAGTCTTGAATATCGTTAATGTCGGGGATGGGACCCTGAACTGGACCGCATCATGGAGCTCATCCTGGTTAACCGTTTCGCCGTCAAGCGGGACAGCGCCCTCAAATCCGTCGGTCAGTATTAATATTTTTGGTATGACGGCGGGCACTTATGAGGATACCATTACGATTGCCGATCCCAATGCGGTCAATTCTCCTCAATACGCGCCGGTTACACTTCAATTAGTAAATCCCCCTCCGGAGATACAGCTGGTTCCGGACAATTTCTCTTTCATAGCTGTGCAGGACGGCGCCAATCCGCCCAACCAGCAGATGACAATCAACGATGTCGGGGGAGGCACGCTTTCGTGGACAGCCTCGAATTCCAGCACATGGCTCACGCTCTCCAGCTACGCAGGCGGGCCCGGAGAGACTATCGATTTGATTATAGATATAACCGGGCTTACTTACGGCCTCTACTATGATACGATTGTGGTAAGCGATCCGGAAGCATCCAACTCGCCCCAACTGGCAGAGGTGGTGCTCGAGCTGGTAAGTTCATTCCCGGTTCTTGAGGTTCTGCCGGATTCGTTCGTGGTTGCGGGATCGGTCAGCGAGGATCCATACGATCATGTATTGAAAGTCATCAACGGCGGCGGGGGTACAATGAACTTTGAACTGACTGCCGATCAGCCCTGGATCAGCTTCAATCCGCAGACAGGTTCTACAACTGATACTGCCGAGGTTCTGGTGACCTTCCATTCTGCCGGGCTGCCGTTAGGATTTCAGTATGCTACCATAACGGTTTCCTCTGACAATGCCTCTGAATCGCCTCAAGAAGTAGGTGTGCAGTTGTGGGTCATGGAGGATCCGCCGGCCCTGGGAGTTTCTACCAACACTCTCAGTTTTAGCGGATTTCCGTGCCAGAACATCCCGCCTATCGCGGGTCAATCATTTGAGATCACCAATCCCAGCCCGAATGATCTGGTCTGGTCAGCAGAATGGGATGCGTCATGGTTAAGCCTTTCTCCTGCTTCTGGTTATAGCGAGACAACCGTTAATGTTTTTGTGGATGAATTCGGTCTGGAACCCGGCACCTATGTGGATACGGTTAAGATTGATGCTGTCTGGTCCAGTACTCCGGACGAGTATATCGAGGTATCATTCACATTGGTTGAAAACCCCAGCCCGCCGGAATTGGTTTTGAGTACTGATTTTGTTGAGTTCATATTCCTGGCAGGCTATGTGGGGGCTTCCTCGGCCAGTAAATTGTATATTGATAATGCGATAAGCGGATGCATGGACTGGTATATAACAGACCCTTACCCGTGGCTCAATTTCGACAAGAATTCAGGTGTAGCTCCGGACAGCGTAATCAGTGCGGTCAATGGCGGTGGGCTGCCGCTGGGCATCACGCCGGGACAATTTACAGTTCACGCTCCGGGTTCATCCAACGATTCAATTGTTGTGAATTTCAATGTCTACATCGCGCAGCTGGGAGATGCCAACTGTAACGGCCAGATTAATATGTCCGATGTGGTATACATAGTAAATTATATTTTCGTGAGCGGTCCCACGCCTATTCCCAGAATGTGGGCGGGAGACGTGAACTGCGATTTCAGGGCCAACATCGAAGATGCGGTATTGCTCGTCTCGTACATATTCGGTCTCGGGCTGGATATTTGCCAGTACAATCCGATAGTTAATCCGAATCCTGACAAGTAAATAACCTTCTATAGAACTTCTTGTTTCGGCGGTGACAGGGCATAACCGGTCACCGCCTTTTTTAATTGCCGGCACATTTCATAACACTAAAGCAAAGTAGTAATTCCCCCGAACTTAAATAATGGAAACAAGTATAACTTTAGCAATGTTATAGGGTTAGAAAAACGCGATCTGATGCTGGTCAAGAGAGAATCAAATTGACTTTTGGGGCTTTTCAGGTATATTGTATCTGATCCGGCGGCAATTGAACAGAGCCATTTGATTCCGCCCGTACTGGCTAAGAATCCGCCATAAAGGTCTTTTTTTAAATCTATGAATACTCAGCTTTTTTTGTGAATGAATGGAGGTCCCTGTGAAATCAATTTACATCCTGGCTATAATTGCATCATTGCTTCTTGGGATTTCGACTGCTTCCGCTGATGGGCCGGAGGAAGCTCGGGCTTTTTTTGAAAAAATAAATGATAATGATTTGATCATCGAGGATATCTCCAGGCTCACACCTGAAGAATTGGATGAGATGATTGAAACTACTCATGATTTCTGCCGTTACGGCAAAGCGCTGCGCCTGCAGGCTTATCGGGATATGGCCGATCAGGGGTTGATCAAAAGTGCAACTGCAGCTCAGAACGATTGGGATGCTTTATATTATGAACTGAATTTTGGAATCGATTTCGGTACAGAAATTATAGATGGCTATGTTGGCCTTCAGGCGGCAAGCCTGGTGCCCTCGCTTTCTTTCATCGAACTTGATTTTCTTGATAACATGATCGTTGATTCTGTCATCAAGGATGGCTCCCCGCTTACTTTTTCACATGCCGACAACCTGATAACAATTACTCTGGACAACACCTACGACAGCTCCGAGACATTTAATTTAAAGGTTTATTATAACGGGCATCCTACCGAGGGCGGCTTCCAGGCCTTCGAATTTGGGTACCATGGTGCAACTCCGATAGTCTCAACTCTTTCCGAACCATATTTTGCGCGTTCATGGTGGCCATGCAAGGATTATCCCCATGATAAAGCCGATTCGGTGGATATAATCATCACTCATCCCGATGAATATATCTGTGCCTCCAACGGTCTGGTACAGTCGATTGTTGATAATGGCGATGGTACCAAGACGACGCACTGGAAGCACAATTATCCTATCACCACCTATCTGGTCGCCATCGGCGTTACCAATTATATAGAATTTGGTGACTGGTATGTTTCCGAACCGGGCGACAGCATGCCGGTCAATTTCTATGTCTACCCGGAAAATTATTCGCAGGCGGTTTCATCTTTCCCGATCACTGTTGATATGATCGATACACTTTCGGCGATATTCGGAGAGTATCCCTTTATTGACGAGAAATATGGAATGTTGCATTTTGGCTGGGGCGGCGCCATGGAGCATCAAACCAATACTTCCATAAGTTCCAGCGCCTATTATCAGAGCATCATAGTCCATGAACTCGCTCATCAATGGTGGGGAGATATGATCACATGCGAGAACTGGCATGAGATCTGGATGAATGAGGGTTTTGCAACTTATTCCGAGGCTCTCTGGTTCGAGGCTACCCAGGGTGATTCATTTTATCATGTCTATATGGACGACATGGCTTATACAGCGGGTGGTACAATCTGGTGTCAGGACACCACCTCGGTCTGGTCGATATTCACCTCGCGTGTTTACGACAAGGGCGCCTGGGTCCTGCATATGCTGCGGAACTGGGTGGGCGACAGCACTTTCTTTGAAATTCTGACGACCTATTATGATGATCCCAGATACAAATGGAAGACCATAAATACCGAGCAGTTTCGTGATCTCTGTATCGAGGTCTCCGGGGACTCCCGCCTGACGGAGTTTTTTGAGGACTGGATTTTTGGCGAGTATTATCCCCAGTACAGGTTTTCGTATATTTTTGAGGAATATCAGCCCGGGGATTACATCGTTTATCTCCATCTGCGCCAGACCCAGGCCACCAATCCCCAGGTTTTTGACATGCCCATCGAGTTGAGTTTCTTTGACGGTACTAACTATCATGAGACCACGATTTACAACGACCAGAGGGAGCAGGACTTCATAGTTTATCTGGATGATCTGGCGAATGACCCATATCTTTTATGGCTGGACCCGGACAACTGGATCCTGAAGAACTCCGCCATGGAGGCCTATGGCCTGAATTTAATTGATTCTCCTCTCGATACCGCCTACCAGTATCAGGACTATCAGGATTCTGTAATAGCGCGGGGCGGCACATCTCCGCTTACTTACTACCAGGTGGGCGGGAGCCTTCCCAGCGGTGTGGCCCTGTACCCGAATGGAAAAGTGCTTGGCACTCCGCTTTCATATGGGAGTTTCGATTTCAAGGTCAGGGTCGAGGATTCCGGTTATCCGACCAAAGTCGATACGCTGACTCAGAGTTTAACCGTTCTCGAGTTTGTGCCCCTTGTTGGTGATGCCAATTTCGACGGCCTGGTTAACGTTTCCGATGCCGTGCACATTATCAATTATGTTTTTATCGGCGGTGATCCGCCTCAGCCGATTTTGGAAGTGGGGGATGTAAACTGCGATTCCACCGTGAATATCTCTGACGCGGTCTGGATTATAAATTACGTCTTCGTTGGCGGGCCTGCGCCGGGGGATTGCTGATTTCGGTATTATGACGAATCGATATTTAAGGGGTCTTCAAAGGCCCCTTTGCTTTTGTAGTTTTCCCGCATTTCCGGGCACCAAAAGAGCAATTTTTGAGTTGCCCACCAAATAAAACATCATATCTTGAACGTATGTTTTTCGGCAATTTAATTCTGCTGATCGGGATTGTATTTTTGCTCAGAAACCTGGGCGTGATTCACGGTAATTTCTGGGGCTGGTTTATATCATTTGCTTTGATTCTGATTGGTATAAGCATGATTTTAAAACAGTTTAGAAAACAGAAATAAAAATATAACAGGTTTTTACCCGGATAGTAATAAGAGTTTACTCGCATTTGACTT
Source organism: Candidatus Zixiibacteriota bacterium (assembly GCA_011056555.1). GTDB lineage: Bacteria > Zixibacteria > MSB-5A5 > JAABVY01 > JAABVY01 > JAABVY01. Next base: position 31,865 of record DSEQ01000027.1, read on the forward strand.
CCTCCCGGGATTTGAAATGGAAAAGAAAAAGTTTTACCTCGAGACATATGGTTGTCAGATGAATGAATATGATTCTCATCTAGTGGAATCACTTTTGACGGCCGCCGGTTTTGAAAAGACCGAAAGCGAAAGCAGGGCCGATATCGTCATTTTGAATACCTGTTCGGTTCGTCAGCATGCCGAAGAGCGTGCGCTGGGACGGATCAGGAGCGTCAGTGCCGCCCGCAAGCCGCGTGAAATAGCTGTTATCGGATGTATGGCCCAGCGCATGGGGGATGAGCTCCTGGCTGTTAACAAGGGTGTCAAGTATGTCCTGGGTACCGACAGTTTCTATAAGATTGCCGAAATCCTGAAATCCGGCAATGGCAATCAGGTGGTCGATATCTCCTGCCGGGATGAGCCCTTTGATTATGAAGCCAGGCCATCCGGCAAAAGCCTGTCCGATTATGTTACCATAATGCGAGGCTGTGATAATTATTGTTCCTACTGCATCGTCCCTTATGTGCGGGGACGGGAGCGCTGCCGTCCCCCCGAACGAATTGTGGAAGAGATAAACAGGCTGGAACAAAACGGCTCCCGGGAAATCTGGCTGCTGGGACAGAACGTAAATTCATACAGATACAATTCCATGGATTTCCCGATTCTCCTCGAATATGTGCTCGAGAATACGGAAATTCCCCGGATCAGGTTCCTGACCTCGCATCCCAAAGATTTTTCGGAAGAGCTGATTTCTGCCATGGCCTCCGATGACAGGATTTGCAGTGGCATACATCTGCCCATTCAATCCGGATCGGATAAGGTTCTGAAGAAAATGAATCGCAAATATACATCGGGTCAATACCTGGAGAAAATACTGGAGCTGCGGGAGGCTGTTCCCGGGGTCGTTATAACCACCGACATAATTGTCGGATTCCCCGGTGAAAGCGAGGATGATTTCAAACGTACCCTTGAAATGGTGGAAAAAATCGAATATGATTCTGCCTTCATGTTCAGGTATTCGGTGCGCACAGGGACGAAGGCCGAGAAATTCGGCGATGATGTTCCGGAAGAGGTTAAGCTTTCGAGGCTGGACAGGTTAATACAGTTACAAAAGAAAATATCCGAGAGAAAAATGGCCTCGCAGGTTGGTGCAATTCAGACTGTGCTGCTGGAGGAGGCGGCCAAACATTCGAAAGATGATGCGCGCGGCAAAAATGACGGCGGTATAAATGTCGTAGCCAGAGGCGGCGCCGAACATATAGGTAAATTTGTTGATGTAAAGATTATCTCATCGAGCTATTCGACGCTGGTGGGGGAAATCATTAATCGGCAGGAATAGATTATGAGTACAGCATATTTGATTATCGAGATGTCTATCGCAGCGGCATTTGCTGTGTTGACTCTGGTATTTTCGGAGCGTTTTTTGGTGGCCGGTTTCAGGAGATGGGGCTGGCTGCTGGCCGGCTTTATATTAATCATAATCGGCGGAACAGTCGAAGCCGCTATTTCTGTTAAATCATTTGCCCAGCTCTTTGTGCCGGCGGTCAAAATTTATGCTGACGGATTTGCTCATGCGCTGCGGCTGCTGGGTTTTGCCTTCATACTTGTAACCTTACTGATTTCCGTACTGAACCTGTACAGGCAGAGAATTCATGAGCAGAAGAAGCAGGATAGGTTCAAACTGCTGGATATCATCAGGGAGACCGCCAGCCAGTCTCTGTCTCTGATCGAACTTGTAAATTTTTCTGTCCGGGAACTGGTACGCGGCACCGATTCCAACGCGGGATGCATATTCATATATAACCCTAAACGTAAGCAGCTTGTGCTGGCCGCTCACCGCGATCTTCCGCGGCGGCTCGAGAAGAAGCTGGAGAGCCTCATGGACGATGGCTCAATATTTTTCAGGTCCCAGAAGAGCAGCCGCCCGCATGTTATCGGCAATATCTCCAACGCCGACAGCGCCACCTCGTCCTTGCTTTCCGATTCCGATTATAAGTCCGCGGTTGCGGTGCCGCTGGTGGGAAGAAACGGATCTTTCGGGGTGGCAGCGTTGTTATCCGAGGATGCATATTTCTATTCCACTGAAATAACCCAGTTGATAAACTCCGCCGCCAATATCCTCGGTCCGGCCGTGGCTTCCCTGAGACTTGAACGCGAACTGCGGGAGGCCTCTCTGGTAACCAGACAGTCAAGAAAGTCCCAGCAGTTTATCTCCGGCCTTCTGGATATATGCGGACGTACCGGCAGTCCTGAAGCGCTGATTAAATCGTTGATCAGGTATTCTTCCGAATATCTCGGAATTCATAATGCTGAGATTTATCGTCTCGCAGGCAGCAAACTGGTTCCGGTCTATCCCGTCTCCGGCCCGATGCAGCAATCCACGCAGATAAGGGAGCATCTCCGCCGTGCGGTTGAGGAAAACAAGTCGCTTCTGGTGAGAACTGAATCGAATGGAGACATAGAGCGGACTTTAATCATGCCGCTCAGGCGGCAGGACGGAAGATTTGCATGCCTGTTCGAGATAGATCCCAGGCGGCCCGATTTGAAGCAGGATGATCTGGATAAGATCAAAGCCCTGTCGAAGGCTATTTCCATGCAACTGGGTATCCATGATGAGAAGAAGGCCCGGGCGGCAGGCGGTAGAGTCTCGGGTCTCAAGCTCGATGAACTCAACAACCTGAATAATATCCTGACCGGAATTCTGGGGAATGCGCAGCTTGTTGATGTCAGCCTGAAGCGGGAATCTTTTTCGGGACGAGAGCAGGTACTGGAGAATCTCAAAAGGGTAATCGACGAGACTTACGATGCCGGGCGCATGATAAAGGGTTTGCAGGAAAAACTCCAAGCGGTAAATCCTCCGGCGGTGGAAGACAATACGTTGGAAAGCGCGATCAAATCAATTGCTTATCCCGAGGGCGGTCCGGATAAAAATATCTATCGCTTGAAGCAGAACCCCTCTCTCCGGTTCGATCTTGCGGCTGCGCGCAATGGCGCCTTGGATCTCTCAACCGATCAGGTGGCGAAAATACTTACTCAGGTATTATCATGGATCGAAAAGGAATGGCGTCCCGATTCTGCTCTTTCCATGCGCCTGGTGAATACCGCTGAGGGTGTGAACCTGGTAGTCTCGGATTTTCCGCTCAGGGATAAAGAGCTCGATCTGGGCAGTATCGATTTAATGCCTCTCGAGCTCTTCCCGGAAGTTTCGATCGCCGATCTCAATTCAGACCTGGTGGATATAGATTATTATTATGAGGACAGCGAGCAGGGTAGAGTCCTGATACTCAGATTTCCATCCTCCACGCCCACCGGCGGCATGATCCGCGGGCAGGAGCCTAAAAAGCCGAGGATACTGGCCATTGACGATCAGGAGATGATCAGGGAACTTTTGGCGAGTATGCTCGCCGAACTCAGATATCCGCACAAAATCTGCGCTGACGGCCATGAGGGTGTGCGGGCCTTCAAAGAGGATCATTATGATATACTCATCACTGATCTGGGCCTGCCGGACATAGACGGATGGGAAGTTGCCAGGCGCGCCAGAAGCATCAATCCCAACCTGCCCGTTATCGTAATAACCGGGTGGGGAGTCAAGAATGACCAGGTGAGAGATAATCGCGACCTGGCCGATTATGTTCTGGCCAAGCCTTTCAGGATGGAACAGCTTGAGGAGCTGATCAGGAAAGCCTCGGCTGTTAAGGCTTCAGGGTAGCTGCCCGACAGCCATAAAACTATCCCGGCGCTTCAAATAATGGTTCACATTCTTTTCTGACCTGCCGAAATCTCTTCGTGTCAATTTTTGAACCGTATCTGCCGATAAGCCAATAAGAAATAGAGGGAGATGAATAGAAGACCCATGTCCAGGATTGATATTTTAGCTAAATTAGACCAGGCGGATGAGATATTTTCATTGCCGGAAACACTGCTGGAAGTTCTCCAGGAAGTTGAAAGTGATGATTGGTCGTCCAAATCCATGGCCGCCATAATAAACAGAGATAGCGGTCTGGCGGCAGGAGTACTGAGAATGGCCAATTCCAGTTACTACAACAGGGGAAGTCGGATTTCCACTGTCAACCGCGCTGTGGTCGTACTGGGTGCGTCGATGGTCAAATGCCTGGCGCTCTCGGCGGCAATTTTCAATCCGATTGACGAGATCAAAAGGAAACTGAATTTTGATATAAGGTCACTCTATACACATTATTTGAGCACCGCTGTCGCCGCCAGACAGCTGGCTGAGAAGTGCGGTTTTGCCAGGACCGAAGAGGCCTTTACCGCGGGACTGATGCATGATCTCGGTATGATGTATATAATTAGAGTGGCGCCCGAGGAATATGTCGATCTTTTGGGGAGATATGAAGCCGGAGAAGATCTGGTCAAGATGGAGCGCGAATTATTCGACACCGATCATGCTGAAGTCGGATATCTTATCAGCCGCAGATGGAAACTTCCCGCCGGAATTCAGAACGCCATTGGAAATCACCATCGCCTGACAAGCTATGACAATTTCGGCACTCACGAAAAACTGGATCAGATTGTGGCTCTTGCCAATCTGATTAACAGGCATATTTTTTCTTCTTCGGGCTGTTATGTCGAGGAAAATATCCAGCAAGTCGCGAACCTGCGCCGGGTCCTTGATCTCGACCAGGATGCCATCACGGAAATCAATGATAAGAACCTGCAGGAAACCTTCAGGGCCGCCGAGCAGATCGGCATGGAAATTGGCGACCCGATGACGCTTCTGGAGAAAGCCAATCGCCAGATTATGAGATCATATCAAACTGTCGAGTCACTTTTCAAGGAGCGCCAGGAACTTTCCCGGCAGATCATCGAGGAAGGGCATAAGCTGGGAGCGATGGAATCCAAGAATATTGCAGTGGCGACACTCTCTCACTATATCAATAATGCTGCATCTGCTATCTCCGGACGTATTCAGATAGTGGAAATGCTCTTGAAGAATGATATGATCGTCGATAAGCAGGGCAAGCTGACCCCGGCCCTTGAGGTTATCGATACCTCACTGAAGAAAATCCTGGCGGTGCTGGCAGAACTGAAGTCATTGACTTCTCTCGACGGTGTAAAGTTCCACAATGGCTCGAGCACCATCAATATCGATGAGAATATCTCACAGCGCATCAAGACGATGAAAAAAGTCATCTGTTAAGAACCCCTGATTTATCAGATCCTCCCGTAATTGGTCAACCGTTATTATAAGGGCTGCTGGGATACGATTATGGCCTTTGCCGATATCCTCGCAGAAGAGGGGTACAATGAATCCCGCTCTCGCTTCTTGCCAAATTTCCTCGCAGGTATTATTATACTATATTAAGATTTACTTGAGAAACCAGTATGGAGGCTAAATGAAGTTCAATTCACAGATTACAAAAATTTCACAAGTCAGCGCCGACTGCCTTGCAGTTCCTGTCTACCAATCCAGATTTGCCGATAACCCGCATCTCAAGCTCTTTCCCAAAGCGCTTAAAGATCATATTCAGGCTCTGTTCAAGGGCGATGTTATCACCGGCAGGGAGGGGGACGGGTATCTTCTCAGGGTCGGAGGAACGCATGGATTTGAATATTTATATCTAGCCGGCATCGGAAAAAAAGAGGATCTGGAGCATGATAGCATAAGAAGATTCGGCGGCAATCTGGCCTCCAGCTTAAAGGGCAAGAAATTCAAAGAGTTGGCCATCTGTGTTCCCGAATCATTCCAGCTGGATGATGATTGTTCGCTGGTCTCCCAGATGGCTGTGGAGGGGCTCCTGCTCGGCTCCTATGAACTGCTTAAATACAAGTCCGAGCCGTCAAAAAAAGCGATGCCTGCCAGGGTCAGTTTCATTCTGCCGGACAGCTGGGATAAGCGCAGATTCAATGCCGGTTTGAAAATCGGCGAGATAATGGCCTGGGGTCAAAATCTTTCCCGCGATCTGATCGGGCATCCCTCCAATTACCTGACACCCGTGGAATTGGCAAATACCGCCAGATCTATGGCACGTACATATGGCTTTAAGTGTGAGGTACTGAATAAGGCCCGGATGAAGAAGCTGCGAATGAATTGCATCCTGGCGGTCAATTCCGGATCCAAAGAGCCGCCACAATTCATTATTATGCACTACAAGGGAGTGGGCTCGAAAAAGGACCCTGTCTGCCTAGTCGGGAAGGGGATAACATTTGATTCCGGCGGGATCTCGCTGAAGAAAGCGCAGGATATGGATCAGATGAAGGGCGATATGGGCGGGGCCGCCTGCGTGCTCGCGTCTGTAGCGGTTGCAGCCCGCTTGAAACTTCCCGTAAATCTGGTCGGCCTGATACCCGCCACCGAGAATCTCCCCTCCGGTTCGGCCTACAAGCCGGGGGATATCCTGACAGCGATGAACGGCAAGACGATCGAGGTGCTGAATACCGATGCTGAGGGGCGGCTGGTTCTGGCCGATGCGCTTTCATATTCGCAGCGCCTTAAGCCGGCGGCCATCATCGATGTGGCCACACTGACCGGGGCTTCGATGGTAGCTCTGGGATATGTCAGCTCGGCCATGTTTACCAATGATGACAAACTGCGCAAGCTGATTATGTCTGGCTCACAGAAATCGAGCGAGAAGACCTGGGAGATGCCCTTGTGGAAGGAGTATCAGGAGCAGATCAAATCCTCGATTGCGGATATCAAAAATACCGGCGGACGTCCGGCTGGTTCATGCACCGCGGCGGCATTCTTAAATAATTTTACCGCCGATTATCCCTGGGCTCACCTGGATATTGCCGCAGTTGACGTCGTTTTCGAAAAAGGTCCCTACAATCCCAAAGGTGCGAGCGGCTATGGAGTGAGGTTGATAAGCGAATTCCTGCGCGAATGGAAATAGAGACTCGAGAATAAAAAAAACCGCCCACTGCCGGGCGGTTTTTTTATGCTCATATATTCAATCCGCTATTTTGTCCAGGTTGGATTGGAGTCGTTACCGGGACCGGAAATTCGTATCATTCCTGAACCATCCAGATTAACCGTATATATTGCACCATTGGATGTGCCGAAAGCGATTTTATTGCCGTCCGGCGACCACGAGGCCATACCGGTTATCCACAGACCCTCTTCCGGCTTGCAGACCAGTTTTTCTCCGCTCAGGTCGGCATTGGCGGTATAGACTCCTTCGCTTTGCAGGAAGAGAATCTTGGTTCCATCAGGCGACCAGTCCGGAGAACTTCCGTCGGGATTGTTTGATGCGGTCTCGACCAGAACGTCAGTTGCGGGAAGTTCCCCCTCAAGCGGAAGCACAACCAGACCCAGCTTCTTCATTCCCGAGGACTGCAGTTCTCCCAGAACAAAACAGACCTTACTGCCATCCGGCGAAATGGACGGCATAAGAGGGAATAGCTGTTTTTCATCCTGGGGCATCTCCATATGGCTGAATGTCTCCGTCTCGGGATCATAAAAGCCGATAGAATATTCCGGCACGCTTGCGTCCACAACATTTCCCATTCTATCGTATGTGAAGCAGATTGTTTTGCCATTATCGGACCAGTCGGGCGATTGTGACCCGAGAGTATTGGTGAAGCCCATCCAGAAATTCTTCCTTTCCGGAAGGCTGTCCGGGAAGGCATAAAAAAGATCATATAAATAATGATATCCGCCGCCGCCTTCAGGAAATTTAATGTCAACTTTGCCCTGGCGGCTGAAGGCCAGCCGGCCGTTATCAGGCGCCCAGGACATACGGCCCTTGGCGTTGGAAATTCCCACCACGAAGGCCCTCTGGTCTGAGCCGTCCGGATTCATGAGCCAGACATCGCCGTTACGTATAAAGGCTATCTGTTCCCCCATCGATTCGGATTCTGAACCCTGAGCATGAGAGGATCCGGCTAAATAAATAGAGGTCATTAATGTAAATACAAAAAACAAGGTTAATAAACTGAATCTCTTCATTTGCAGTCCTTTCGTTTCCCGTTTATACACTCATTCAGTCTCCCCGTTGCGCATTTTTTGGATTAAATCCGAGCTTTTAGATTCCTGTCGATTCCCAGCTAACTCATTGCAGTATAATCAAAAGGCAGCCATTATGACTGCCTTTTTGTTATCGGAAATATAATCAAGAACCTTATTCGCTTCCATTTCCGCTCATGCTGTAATCCATTGCGGCCATCTGCCTGTAAATGTTCCACCTGCGATTTGCATCCTGCTGTGCCAGCTTCATCAGTTTTGCAGCTCTCTCGGGATCGGAGACCTTCAGTGTTCTCCATCTGTTCTCGCGGTAAGCGTACTCCTCGTATGGAATAGAGGGCTCTTTGGAATCCAGTTGCAGCGGGTTTTTTCCCTGGTCGATCAGGGCCGGATTGTATCTGTAAAGAATCCAGTGTCCCGATTTAACCGCATTGGTCATCTCATCCAGACCGTTGGACATATTGAATCCGTGAGCTATACAGGTTGAGTAGGCGATGATTATCGAGGGTCCCGGGTAGGCTTCCGCCTCCATGAATGCCCTGACGGTCTGGTTATGGCTGGCGCCCATCGCCACCTGGGCGACGTAGACGTTGCCATATGCCATCAACATCATTCCCAGATCCTTCTTGGGGCCGGGACGGCCCGCGGCAGCAAACTGAGCGGTGGCGCCGCGCGGCGTGGCCTTCGACATCTGACCGCCGGTATTGGAATATACCTCTGTATCCAGAACCAGGACGTTGATGTCGCGGCCGGAAGCCATGACATGATCCAGGCCGCCGTAGCCGATATCGTAAGCCCAGCCGTCCCCTCCGACCGCCCAGACCGACTTCTTGACCAGGTAATCGGCAATAGAATCCAAAATCATGGCGTGCTCGGAATCCATGCCCTTGAGTTTCTTTTTCAGGGTTTCAATACGCTCTCTCTGTTTTTCGATCGCCACAGGATCGCTCTGGTCAGCATTGGCAATTTCCTCATACATATCCGGCACAACCTTCTGGAGAAGCTCACGGGCAAATTCCGACATCTTGTCGGCATTCAAGCGCATTCCGAATGCGAACTCGGCGTTGTCCTCGAAAAGCGAGTTCGACCATGATGGTCCTCTGCCGTCAGCACGTTTGGTATAAGGTGTGGTCGGCAGGTTGCCGCCATAGATCGAGGAACACCCGGTAGCGTTCCCGATCAGGGCCCGATCCCCGAAAAGCTGTGAGAGCAGTTTGACATACGGTGTCTCACCGCAGCCGGAGCATGCTCCCGAGAACTCGAACAGTGGTTTCACGAACTGGCTGCCCTTGACAGTTTTGATCTTGTATGTTGAGGGGTCGGTTTCCGGCAGAGTCAGGAAGAAATCCCAGTTCTCGGCTTCCTGTTTGCGCAGGGGAGCCTGGAGCGCCATGTTGATTGCCTGCTTGTCGGTTTTCTTGCCGTCGATCTTTTCAAAAGCGGGACAGACCTTGACACACAGCTCGCATCCGGTGCAATCCTCCGGCGCAACCTGCAGGGTATAAACCTCGCCGTTCTTGTAGCCTTTGGCCTCGATCGATTTGAATGTATCCGGGGCATTTTCCAGATACTTGGGATCGTAAACCTTGGGACGGATCGTGCCGTGCGGACAAACGATTGCGCAGATATTACACTGTATGCAGATATCCGGCTCCCAGACCGGGATATCGACCGCAATATTACGCTTCTCGTACTGCGTGGTTCCGGTCATATAGGCGCCGTCAAACGGGAAGGCTGAAACCGGAAGCTCATGGCCCTTGCCCTTTATAATCTCAGCAGTAACATTCTTAACAAAATCCGGAGCATTTTCAGGTACCGTCGGGGGCATGCTGATTTCGCTGGTGACCTCTTTCGGATAATCGACCTTATGATAATTCTTGAGCGCCGCATCGACCGCATCATAATTCATCTGTACGACCTTCTCGCCCTTGCGGCCGTAGGTCTTTTTGATAGCGTCTTTGATGGCCTTGACCGCCTGATCTTTGGGGAGAATCTCGGTGATTGCAAAGAAAGCTGTCTGCATGATCATATTGATTCTCGCACCCAGTCCGAGCTCCTTGGCCAGGCCGATACCATCGATAACATAGAATTCCAGATTCTTGTCTATTATCTGTTTCTGCACTTCTTTGGGAATCTTGTTCCAGACCTCGTCCGGGCCGTACATGCTGTTTAACAGAAATGTCCCACCCTCGATAATATTCTCGAGCATATCGATTTTCTCGAGAAATGTAAAATTGTGACAGGCGATGAAGTTGGCCTTGGAAATCAGGTACGGACGCTGGATTTCACGCGGTCCGAAACGCACATGCGAGATAGTGATCGCGCCGGCCTTTTTGGAGTCATATACAAAATAGCCCTGGGCGTAGTTATCAGTGTTCTCGCCAATAATTTTAATCGAGTTCTTGTTCGCGCCCACCGTACCATCGGCGCCCAGGCCATAGAACATACCACGAAAGACATCTTCACCCTCGATGTCGAAGTCGCGATCAAAATCGAGACTGGTCATGGTGACGTCATCTTTAATACCGGCTGTGAAATGATCCTTGGGATCATCCTGTTTCAGGTTATCCAGCACGGACCTGGCCATAGCCGGATTAAACTCAGCCGAACCCAGACCGTAGCGGCCGCCCACAATGACCGGCTTCTCTTTGAATTTAGTCCAGCCCTTGTGCATAGCTTCCACCACGCCGGTCTGGACATCGGTATAAAGCGGCTCACCTACAGAGCCGGGCTCCTTGGTTCTGTCCAGTACCGCTATTTTCTTTACTGTCGCGGGCAGGGCCTCAGCCATGGCCTTGACCGAGAATGGCCGATAGAGCCTGACCTTGATCAGGCCGACTTTCTCGCCCTGCTGATTGAGATAATCAACTGTCTCATGCATAGTTTCCGCGCCGGTACCCATTATAAAGACCACTCGCTCCGCTTCCGGATCTCCGAAGTAGTCGAACAGCTTGTACTTCCGTCCCACTATCTTCGCGAATTTGTCCATCTCTTTCTGGACGATTTCAGGGGCGACATCATAATATTTGTTTACGGTTTCACGTGAGGTGAAGAATACATCGGGATTCTGGGAGGTGCCCTTCAGCACCGGATGTTCCGGATTCATGGCCCTGTCCCTGTGCCGTTTTACAATCTCATAGGGAAGCATGGCGCGCATGTCGTCGAATGCGATTTCCTGCACTTTGGCCACCTCATGAGAGGTTCGGAATCCGTCGAAGAAATGCACGAACGGTACCAGGCTCCTGAGTGACGCGGCCTGGGTGATGAGCGCCAGGTCCATGACTTCTTGCACCGAGCCGGACGCCATCAGGCCAAACCCGGTGGTACGGGTGGCCATAACATCGGAATGATCTCCAAATATTGAGAGAGCGTGTGTCGCTACTGCACGTGCCGAAACATGAAACACAACCGGTGTCAGTTCGCCGGCTATCTTGAACATATTCGGTATCATCAGAAGAAGGCCCTGGGAGGCGGTAAAGGTGGTTGTAAGCGCGCCGGTCGTGATAGCGCCGTGCACGGCGCCCGAGGCTCCGCCCTCGGACTGCATTTCAACCACAGTCGGTATCGTTCCCCAGATATTCCTTTCGCCTGCAGCAGATTTGGCATCGGCAAGCTCACCCATATTCGAAGAGGGAGTAATCGGATATATAGCAATTACCTCGTTTGTCGCATGCGCCACATAGGCGGCGGCAGTGTTGCCGTCTATCGTGACCATCCTGCGCTTCTTGTCGGAAGACATCGCTTGCTCCAATTCTTTTTCTTTTGTTTCTGTACCCATATATCTGCTCTTTTCTGTTTATTTTATCTTTAATTAATGCCCTTCATCTGGCTTGTCAACTATATACGTGAGATTAAAGTCGCGGAAGGGTAATATTTAACTGTTTCTGGTATTTTCCCTTTTTATCTTTATATGACGTCTCGCATTCCTCGTCTGCTTCGAGGAAAATTATCTGCGCGATTCCCTCGTTGGCATATATCTTTGCGGGGAGGGGGGTGGTGTTCGAGATCTCCAGAGTGGCATGACCCTCCCATTCCGGCTCGAAAGGTGTAACATTAACTATGATTCCGCAGCGGGCGTAAGTGGATTTTCCCAGGCAGATGGTCAGGATATTGCGTGGAATCTTGAAATACTCGACGGTGCGCGCCAGCGCAAATGAGTTGGGCGGCACCAGAATCGATTTGGCTTTGACGCTTTTCAGCATGTTGTTGGTAAATTTCTTGGGATCGACTATGTCCGAATTGACATTGGTGAAGATCAAAAACTCATCCGATACTCTGATATCATATCCATATGAAGAGAGACCGTAAGATATCCGATTGTCACGAACCTGCTTGTTCGAGAATGGTCTGATCATCTCTGCCTTTCTGGCCATCTTCCTGATCCATCTGTCAGATTTAATCGGCATATTCCTCCTATCGATATTTTCTGGTGGTTGTGATCCTGTGTCCTGAGGATGATATTATTTTGTATCTGCTATCAATTCAGGATTTTTCTTCCACTCCAGCATATCGGCCAGAGTGTATTTCTGAAAATGATCCAGGATTAAGGAGAGCGTCATGGTCAAAAGGTGCCTTACCGGGCAGTTTTCGCTTTTGTCACACTCTCTGTGATCGTGAACGCATTTAGCCAGGAAATATGGACCCTGAATTGTTTCCACCAGTTCTCTTACGGTGATCTCCTCGGGCGGCCTGGCAAGGGTGAATCCACCCTTAACACCTCGATGCGATTTTACTATGCCGGCCTTGGAGAGAGACTGGAAAATCTTTGCCAGGAATTTCTCCGGAACATCTTGTTCTCTGGATACCTCAGATAACGGCACCACCCGGCCGTCTTCCTGTTCGGCCAGGTAGAGGACTCCGTACAAACCGTAATCTTCAGCTTTTGTAAATCTCATAAGTTCCCCTAATTCAGTCAGCTGTCCTAACAGCTCGTTGTCAAAAATTTAATTCAAAAAAGTACGAATCGTACTTGCAATATCATTGAGCAAAACTATATTCCACTCAGCTTACGCTAAATAAAGAATATATATTTTGACTTGTTTTGTGTCAAGCAAATGTTTGATAATTCTTTCACAAACATTTCCATGTACTTTGTTGAAATTGTATCAGTTAACGATATTTCATAAATTTAATTCATATATTATACGTATTCCTTGTAATGAAACGCAGAATCATAAATCAGCTTGCATCGATTATCGGGTCCGGCAATATCCTGACTTCCACTGCCGAGCTGGAGGCCTATGCCTCCGATGCCTCCATTTACAAGGCCTATCCCCGGGCCGTACTCATTCCGACAACTTACAGACAGCTCAGAAACGCCGTAAACGTGCTCAGGAAACACGGTCTGGCATTTACCCCGCGCGGGGGAGGTTCGGGGCTTGCGGGGGGTGCTGTATCCGACAGCGTCTTAATAGATTTCTCCAGGATGAATCGCGTGCTCTCCTGCGACCTTCACGCCCGGACTGTCGACGTCGAGTGTGGAATTGTCTATGACCGTCTGAACCGCTATCTTCTGGGCAAGGGGCTTTTCTTTCCGCCCGATCCCTCTTCAGGCGATACCTGCCAGATAGGGGGCATGCTGGGCAATAACTCCTCGGGTGCAAGATCTGTAAAATATGGTACTACTCGAAAGTATGTGCAGGAACTCCATATACTTCTCCCCGATGGACGCGAGCTGATCGCACGCGATTTCAAAATCGGTTCAAAAGAAATAGAGCAGCTGTTTTTGGAGTATCCGCAGCTTGGGAATATTTATCGCCTGATATCCGGGAATAGAGATGAGATTCTGAAAGCCTATCCCAGGCTCAGGAAAAATGTCTGCGGGTATGACCTGAGGACGATGGTGGAGAAACTGGACCAGGGCATATTCGCTCTGCCTCAGTTGTTTATTGGCTCAGAGGGGACCCTGGGATTATTCGTATCGGCAAAGTTGAGATTGCTGCCTCTTCCCGGAGAGAAGCTTACTTCCTTGATTCTATTTGAGAAACTGGATCAGGTTGGCGATGCCGCCCTGGATTTCCTCAGGCTCGAACCGGCCGGGCTGGAGCTGATCGACGGCAATACGCTTGACCTGATCGGTCGGGAGCGTTTTGATCTGCCGCCCTCGGCCGAGGCGATGCTGATTGTCGAATTCGATGATCCGCCGTTTGATGAAAAGGTTTCCGCGCTGAAAGATTATCTCAAGAAATATAGTTTATCGAGCGAACCGGTGTTCGAGACCGACCCGAAGAAACAGGCAGCATTATGGGGGGCCCGCAAGGCGATTGTGCCGACTTTATACCGGCTCGACAAAAACGCGCGTCCATGGGGCTTTATCGAGGATGCCGCCATTCCCTCAGAAAAAATGCCTGAATTTATCCGGTTTCTAAATCGGATTTTTAACGAAAACGGCCTCACATGCGGTATATTCGGTCATATCGGTGATGGCAACCTGCATGTCCGCCCGGCCATCAATCTCGCCTCAGAGGGGGGCCAGAGGCTCGCCAGGAGCCTTTTTGACCGGGTTTATGACAGAATTTTCGAGCTGGGCGGGTCAGCCACCGCCGAACACGGGGATGGCCATCTGCGGGCGGAAGTTATCCCCAGAATGTATGGCGATAAGATCTACAATCTCTTTCTCCGGATTAAGGAGCAGCTCGATCCCCAATACAGGTCGAATCCAGAGGTTTTATTGTCTAAACGCAATTTCCTAGAAAATATAGATTTTGAAAAAGTCGTGCGTGAATGCGCCGCCTGCGGAAAATGTAATAATTACTGCCCCAGTTTTGAAGTCCACAAAAGTGAGAATATGGCCGCCCGGGGATGGGTGCGGGTCATGCTTGCGGAGAACTTCAGCCGCAGGGACGCAAAAAAGGAGCTGGCGGGGTGCTTGAACTGCAAATCCTGTTTGATCGTCTGCCCCGCGGGGGTTGATGTCTCGCGGTATATTATTCAGCGGCGCAGTGAACATCCCGGCTTCTGGGGCAAGCAGATTTTCGGCCTGATGCGAAATCAAAAACGATTTGAGGAGATCGCCGGATTCAGCGGCGGGCTTCTACGGTTGTTTGATAATAGAGCCATGCGGCCGTTGCTGGAATTGGCCTCGATGCCCTTTGCAAGAATTGACAGAGAAAGAATCCTGCCCTCGTTTACAAAGAAAACGCTGCGGCAAAAATACCCTCAGCTTGCAAGTGATAACGGGGGAGATGTCGCCTATTTCTATGGTTGCGCAGATAATCTGCTCGATTCAAATACTGGACCATCTCTGATAAATGTGCTTCAGAAGCATGGCTTCTCGCTTTCATTGCCCGAGCAGAAATGCTGCGGCATGCCCCAGCAGACTTATGGATTTTTTGATTATGAAAAAGAAAATGCGGTATATAATCTGGAATCACTCGATCGCTACAAGTATATCGTCTTCAGCTGCGCCACCTGTCTGGGTCAGGTGCTTTCATATCCGCACCTGTTCAAGGAGGGCGAGCGTTATTATGATACAGCTAAGTCGGTGGCATCGAAATGCTATGATATCTCGGAATTCATCCTCAGATTTGTCGATTTGAAATTGAACTCGAACAGTCAGCCGCTTAAAAGAATCACCTTCCATCAGCCCTGCCATCTGCGTGAAGCCGGCCGTCAGGAGCAAGCTGAAGAGCTCCTACAGAACCTTCCGGGTACAAGATATGTGCAGATGGAGGATGCCGATTTCTGCTGTGGATCGGCAGGGACATACAATATTTTTCACTATGAAGACTCAATGAAAATATTTGAGCGTAAAAAGCGGGCGGTGAAAAAGATCAATCCCGATCTGATCCTCAGCAACTGCCCCACCTGCATTATGCAGTTTCAGGATGGTCTCAAGTCCCGGGAGATTGCGTGTCACTCGGTGGAACTGATAAATCATCTCTGTGTTCTGGATGAGTAAGTAAGAGGAGGATTGATGAGCGAGGAGAAACAGGAAACCAGGGGACTGGTGATCGTTTACACCGGTCATGGGAAAGGCAAGACTACGGCTGCCCTGGGTATGTGCATACGCGCCGCCGGTTACAAGAAGAAAATCAAAATAATCCAGTTCATCAAGGGTACCTGGAAGTACGGTGAGATGGACGGTATCAAGCTGCTCGAGCCTTACGTGGAGATGGAGCAGCGCGGCAGGGGATTTGTAGGCATAGTCGATGACAAAGAGGATATCTCCACGCATATCCGCGCCGCCGGGGAGGCGCTGGAATATTCCCGGGAGGCCATGAATTCCGGCAAATACGATCATCTCATTTTGGATGAGATCAATGTCGCCATAAATCTGAAACTGATCAAGGTTGAAGATGTTGTTCAGATGATAAAAGAAAAGCCGGAGAAGCTGCATTTGATTTTGACCGGGCGGGATGCTCCTCAGGAAATCATAGATATCGCTGATCTGGTTACGGAGATGCGCGAGATAAAGCATCCCTTCCGGAAGGGAATACTGGCTCAACAGGGAGTTGACTATTGATTTTGGAACTTGAGAGTGTATATTTAGCCAGGAAATATTGAGAAAGCAAAAGGAGATGGTTTGATGAGTGTTGATTACGACATTATCATAATCGGCGGAGGTCCCGGCGGGCTGACTGCGGGTCTCTATGCCGCACGCGCCAATATGAGGGCGATACTGCTCGAAAAAGCATTACCGGGGGGTCAAATTGCGAATACACACGAGGTCGAGGATTATCCCGGCTTCGAACATATAGGCGGGCCTGAGCTGGCCTCACGGATGGAGAACCATGCCAGGAAATTCGGCCTCGAGGTAGTAACCACAGGGGCCGAGGAAGTATGGTGCGAGGGGGATGAGCGAGTGGTCAGGACCTCAGACGGGAAGGAACTGCGCGCCTACGCCATAATTCTGGCCACCGGTGGCTCGCCCAATCTCCTGCATGTCCCGGGCGAAAATGAGCTTTCCGGGCTGGGGGTGTCGTATTGTGCGATTTGCGACGGCGCCTTTTTCAAGGACCAGATTATAGTGGTTGTGGGCGGAGGCGATGCCGCGGTTGAAGAAGGTATCTTCCTGACCAGGTTCGGTTCCAGGGTAATCATAATCCATCGGCGTGATGAGCTGCGTGCTGCCAAAATCATTCAAAAGCGCGCGTTCGCTAATCCTAAAATTGAATTCGTTTGGGACTCGGTTGTTGAGAAAATCAACGGTGATCAGAAAGTCACATCGGTCTCCGTGAAGAATGTAAAGACAGGCCAGAAGTCCCTGATCGAATGCGGGGCAGTATTTATCTTCATAGGCTTCAAGCCCAACAGCGATCTCGTGCGCGAGGAAATGGAAAAAGATGCGGGTGGTTATATTATCACCAACGAGAGAATGGAAACATCGGTCCCGGGTATTTACGCCTGCGGAGACGTCCGTCATCAACTGGTAAAACAGATTACCAATGCGGTGGGTGACGCTACCACCGCGGCCGTGGCCGCCGAGAAATATATCGAGGCCATCCATGATAAGGAACTCATCAATCAATAAGCGAATTTAATATTTTAGATAATAGTTGCGCCGGAAGATGACTCCGGCGTATATTTTTGCGAGACAGGTTTTAGAAAAATATGCCCCGGAAGATCGAAAAAGACAATATAAGGAAGCCGGAATGGTTCAAGATAAAAGCCCCTCTCGGTACAAATTACCGCGAGGTGCGCAGCCTCATGGAGTCATATGGGCTGCACACTGTCTGCCAGGAAGCCAATTGCCCCAATCGGGCCGAGTGCTACGGTGCCAGAACCGCAACTTTTCTAATTCTGGGTGATATATGTACGCGCGGCTGCACATTTTGCAACGTCAGAAGGGGCAGACCCCGGGAGGTTCTTCAGAATGAACCTGAACGAGTGGCCGAGGCGGCCGGGAAACTCGGATTGAAATATGTCGTGGTGACCTCGGTAACGCGGGATGACCTGCCCGATGGAGGGGCTTCTCTCTTTGCGGATACTATCGAGGCTGTAAGGGCGGTCAATCGGGGATGCAGGGTCGAGGTCCTGATTCCTGATTTCCGGGGAAATTTCGAGGCGCTGAAAACCGTGCTGGACGCGAAGCCGGATGTTTTGAATCACAATATCGAGACTATAGAACGTCTCTATCCCGCCGTCAGAAAGGGCGCTGACTATAAACGCTCGCTGGAACTAATTTCGCGGGTAAGGTCATACTCACCGGGGATTCCGACTAAATCAGGATTGATGGTAGGATTAGGCGAAATGTTCGATGAGATCAGAAAGGCCCTTGAAGATTTACATCAAGCGGGTTGCAGGCTGCTGACGATCGGCCAGTATCTCTCACCCTCAAAAAAACATCATCCCGTAATTGCTTACTATTCTCCCGAGGAATTTGATGAGCTCAAAAAAATGGCGCTTGAGATTGGATTCGACGGCGTGGTCTCCGGCCCCCTGATAAGATCATCTTACCGGGCCTCGATGATGTATAGTAATTCCGGGTCAAAACACTGATCCTGCTATTTGAATTCCTTCAGGCTCTTCCTGTAGAAATCTATTTCACCTTTTAAGAATCTGATGCGGTGCTGAAACGCAAGCCGTTCCCCTTTGGACATATCTTGCGTTCCGGTTTCCTTGGCGCGGAAATCGTTCTGGACCGCCTCCAGGCGGCTTTTTAGAAAAGCGATTCTATTTTCGATCATTGCCTTAACCTGTTTCCCGGAGATTTCCAGGCGCCGGGCGAGCCCTATGATCAGGTCAAAGGGAAAAAACTGCTCGCCTGAGATGAGCTCATTATCATCCTGGAGCCCGTCCAGCAGCTTGAGCGCCTGATCGGTCAGAGAGTAAATTTTCTGAGCCGGTTTTGATTTAACCGACTTAATCTCCACTGAAACAAGACCGTTTTCTTTCAGCCTCCTGAGCGAATAATATATGTGCGGGATAGAATACTGAATCCACGAATCCACTTTGTCTTCTTTCAATTTATCGGACAACTTATAGACATGCATAGGGGCGCTTTTAAGATAGGCCATTATTATGTAATCGGTTGGATTCAGTTTCATACTACCCAATTATAGCTGTTTTATAAGTATGTCAAGCAGTGTTTGTAGGGCGCTTTTATGTTCAAAAATCACACATAACAAAAGCCTGAAGTGTGCCGAAAACTACCTAAAGACGGGCGTTCGTAAACACAAAAAGTTTGCTCTGACAGAAGATAGAATTATAATGGATTCAGATAATAAAGCATCGGAAAAATATAATCTCGTCGTTGTCGACGACGAGAAATTTATTTGTGAGATCGTGAAGGAAGTTCTCTCCGACGATGACAGATACTCAGCACGTTATTTCTCGTCCCCCTCCCGGGCCTTAAATTACATCAACACCCATCCGGTCGATCTGGTCCTGACTGATTTCTTCATGGGCCAGCACAGCGGAATGGATATTCTCGAGGCCACGCGCAAACGTCATCCGGAAGCCATTGTGATCATGATGACCGGCCACCCCACGATCGAAAATGTGATCTCTGTCCTGAAGCTGGGAGCTTATGATTACATCGTAAAACCATTCAAGCTGGATACGCTTAAGCTCACGGTTGAGAGGGGCCTTAAGGCTCAGCGGCTGGCCAAGGAGAATATGCACCTGAAAAGCCTGATTTCGCTCTATCAGATCTCCGAGGCGATGGGCTCTACGATTCATCTTGACTCCCTCCTCAACCTGGTGCTTCAGTCTATAGTCAATGAATTCAATGCCGACCTGGTCTCGATCTCTCTCTGGGATCCGCATCGGGACTGCCTGGCGCTGGAGGCCTTTTATGGCGATGCGGAACAGATTAAACAGAATCCGCTCCTGTCCGGCAAGTCGGAAATAAACTACAAAGTCTTGAAGGACGCCAAACCGCAGGTGCTGAATGAACTTGAGGATTCGCAGGAGAGCGAGGGCACATCCTACACCTCCCTGGTCTGCCATCCGCTGCTGGTGCAGGGCAAAGTCATCGGGACTTTGAATCTCCTGCGGAACGGGCAGTTCGATATCTTCGGGCTGGGCGATATTCATATGCTCTGGATCCTGGCTTCCAAGGCGGCCACAGCCATCGAGCACTCCCGCCTCTACAGTGAGCTGGAGCAGGCCTATATCGGCACTATAAGAGCCTTTGCAAATGCGGTCGAGGCCCGTGACAACTACACCCGCGGTCATACCGAGAGGGTCTACAGGATCGCCTCAATGATCGTCCGGGCGCTGGGCTGGTCCGAGGAACAGATGAAGAATCTCTACATGGGCTGCATACTTCACGATATCGGTAAAATCGGTGTGCCCGATTCAATCCTCAATAAGCCGGGACGTCTCAATGACGAAGAACGCAGTATCATGCAGATGCATCCCGAGACGGGAGTGAAGATGCTGGAGGGCATTCCCATGCTGGAACCGGCCTTGCCCTATATCCTCTATCATCATGAGCAGTACGACGGCAGCGGCTACCCGCTGGGGCTCAAGGGCGGCAATATTCCTATCGAGGGGAGAATCCTGGCCATAGCCGATACTGTCGATGCCATCCTGACCAATCGTCCCTATCGCAGAGGCGCTTCACTCGAGAAGGTTTCCCGGGAACTTATCGAGTGCAGTTCCGGGCAATTCGATCCGGAATTGGTCAAGATTTTCCTGAATGTGCTCGGGGAACATAAGGATGAACTTACCGCGATTTACGGCACCCTGCAGGAGCACGAAAACAATATTCTAACACCCCAGTCCGCCGCCCAGTAAATCCCGCGTTCACTGAACTATCACAAACTTCAAGGGAATCGGAATGAAGGTCAAGATGAACAGCGCGATCGAGACCCAGCCCAGGATTACTCGCTTCTGATCCAGCTCGACCTCGTCGTTCATGGTGGGCGGATGCTTCAATTTTATAATGACCACAGCCAAAAAGCCCCACACAAACCAGCCCGGCCAGAAGAAGCCCATAACCACCAAACCTGCTACGATAATCCAGGCCAGGTAAAACTGCAGCTTCCTCCCGAAAAGGGCGTAGGTTATGTGACCGCCGTCGAGCTGTCCCACCGGCATTAGGTTTATCATGGTCACGAACAGCCCCACCCATCCGGCAAATATGGTGGGGGACATGATGAGCGTATAGCCCTCGGGTATGGGGGGCACTATCAATATTTTCAGGAAATAATAGACCAGCGACTGACCCATCAGGAGATGCCCCGTTCCGAGGGGCTGGTCGCCGATGTTGATGATCTGCGCATTGGAAAAACCAATCGCCAGGATTATCACCGCCGGTACGAAACCGGCCAATGGTCCGGCCGCGCCCACATCAAAAAGCTCGCGCCGGGTCTTGAAGGGAGAGCGGGATTTAATGATCGCCCCCAGGGTGCCGATCAGGGTCGGGGCGGGGATAAAATAGGGCAGGCTGACATCAGCCTTGTTTCTGCGCGCAGCCAGGTAATGACCGAACTCATGGAAGAGCAGGATGGGCATCAGGGCGAGCGCAAACTTGATTCCCTCCGCCATAAGGCCGAAATCCCGGAAGATCTCGGATTCGTATTTGATATAACCGTAGGCGATTATCATGGAGGCCAGGGTCAGGACGAAGAGCAGGATGTTGAGCCAGGGTATTTTGGTGCCCTGGGGCCGGATATCTTTGGCCACGATCAGGAGCGAATCGCCGTCCTGAAAAAATGCCAGGTAAAAACCGGCTTCGAAGGCCTGTTTGGAGAGCTTGTCCTGGAAATCCTCCAGGGGCACTTTAGGAACGGTTTTGAAGATAAGGTCCTCGCCGCGGTGATAGATTGCTTCCACGGCCACATATTCTCTGAAGATGGGGTAGAGCAGCTTGCCCGCTTTGCGGAGTTCTTCGTTATTGTCCGGCATAGAGGTATCGGTTCCAGGTTAAAAAATCAAATCTAAGCAAAAAAAAAGGGAAAGCAAGCAAAACTTGCTTTCCCTGAATCTATCAGAATCGATGAATTACCTGACAACCCAGTCGCCCATCGGCAGCGGACCGCCCATGAACAGATAGTTGAACAGATAATCAACGTCTAATTGATCGACAGCGCCGTCAGCATTGACATCGCCCAGATACAGGAACGGATGCGGGTAGCAGCCGCAGCCTGCAACATAGCAGTTCAGCACGCAGAGGTCGAGGATGTTAATGACATTGTCGTCATTGACATCGCCGCGGCCAAAGCCTGCGAACTTGTTGGCGAAGTTCATGACTGCGCCTATGTCAGCGCCGGGTGCGGTGGCATCGTTAAATCCGAAGACCACAATACCGCCCTTAAGCACGGCGTCGCCATCAACGAACTGCTTGTCCGCAACCAGAATGCCTGACATATCCTGACCGGGATTGACACCCACTTCGGTGCCAGGATAGTAGCAGTCTGTATACGGCGGGCAGTCGTCGATGAAATTGAAGAATGAGTCGGTAATTATGCCGTCATAGACCACAGGATCGTTGGCGATAGCAAATGTTCCATAGGCGCCCATGGTGGGACTGCCGTCTGTGAACAGGTTGCCTGCCATCGGAACTGCACCGCAGCCGTACTGGTATTCCGGAGCGGTGTTGTCGAACATCCTGTAGGCGCTGAGGCCGTCACCGATCAAACCAACCTGGACGTTTGCGCCATAGTCAGCGATATCCCAATCTGCGTAGGTACCCCAGTACAGATCGGCCGGAACAGGATCGGAACCGCGATTCTGCAGTTCAACATAGATATACTTGAAGTTGTTGAAGAGCACATCGTGTCCGCCATACTCCTTGACAAACATTTCCAGACCGATGGTAGCGTCAGGATCAAAAGCACCGCCGGCATCCTTCAACGAGTCAATAAAGGATCCGCTGAAGCGGTCGCCGCTGATGGTCCTGTCGAGACCGGTGGCATTGTAAATGTCAGCCGTGAATGTACCAAAGTCACAGACGCTATTGGGCTCGAAACCGTTAATGCCGCTCACCTCATCCAACCAGGCAATATGATCATCTTCATAACCATAGAACCAGGAATAATGATAGGCGAAGTCCGTCAGGCCGTCAATTGAGAAGGCATCCGAAGGACCGGCATCGGACATCCAGCCGTCGTTGTTGACATAGGATGTGTTCTGGAGCGCATCGCCGAAGTCAATATAGCCGTCACAGAATGCAAAACCCTTCACGGCTACGACTGTAACCGAGGTCTGGGGTGAGGCATGCGGATAGGGCGAATTGTCTTCGGGATTGAAGTCAGGATCATCCGAGTCGATAGTGACCTCGAAGGGATTCGGACCGCGTTCCATCAAAGCGGGATCGAGTACGAACTCCTGGTTGTGAACGGCGCCTGCAGGCAGTACGCCTGAGGCGGTCGTAGCGCCACCGGGGAATCTGACAAATTCAGCAGCTCTGGAAATATTGCCCAGGCTGTTGTCTTTGCCCTCGAATACGTCGTTCACGAGACCCTGCGCAATCATCTCCGCCTGGTATTTCTCGTTCTCGAACACTTCCGGGTACTTGGCGGGACCGCTGCCTATGTCTGCCAGGATACCGTCTTTAGCCGTGACGATCTCTATATCCCAGGTAAGCGGAGCGCTGCCTGTATTCTCAAACAGATCTCCGAATCTGGAAATAGGATAGGTGTCAATGAATGACACGGCGTCAAGCAAAACGACAGGTTCCGGAACATGCAGACGAGGACGATCCGGGCCGATATAGAAGCAGAATACCTTACCGTTTTCGTTACCGTAGTCGGAATCGATGGTGGCAACGATTACGTAATCCTGGTCGGCATATTCGGCCACGGCGTTACCAAGCACGCCGCCCGAGAAGCGATACTTCAGGAGAACGTTACCGTTCATGGCATTAATAACTCTCCAGGTTCCCTGGCTCCAGATGTAACCCGCAAACAGATAGGGGTCGCATGTGCCTGCAAAGGAGTTACTGGAAATTGCCCATCTGTCGCCGACATGGTTTACGAAATCGCCATACCAGGCCAGCGCACCGCCGAGAGAGAAGTTTCTGGTCGAGCAGTACTGATAGTTAGCCGGCGAATATGGTCCCCATGCGGCCTGACCGGGGGTCGCCGCGCCGCCCACCGTGATTCTGTTCCACGGCTGAGGCATAACGACAGGGGTAACATAGACAGGGGCATGGATCAGGTTCCAGCTGGCCCAGAGCGGAGTCATGTCGGCAGCATTTACCTTCATCAACAGGGCCTGGGTCGCACCGACAAATGTCGGAATTGTACCGGCCACATAGAGGGCGTCCTCTTCTGAGTTGTAGACCGGAGCGACATCGAACCACTCATTACCGGCACCACCTTCGTAGCCGGCCCATGTGGCAATTGTCGAACCGTCAAGAGCCGAAATCTTGTAAACCGTACCACCGGGACCAGCCCCGGCATCGGACGTGCCTACAAACAGGTCGGTTCCGTCTGAACTCGGTGAGAACACGATTCCCTGGTCGAGCATCACATTCCAGACATCAGCGCCGGTCAATTTATCCAAAGCGTATAAAACGCCGAAGCTGGTGCCGAAATAGACGTTATCGCCCAGGATCACAGGTACGGTGTACTGCATTTCACCGGTCATACCGCTGATGCCGCCCGGCAGCGGACTGCCCAGATCGGCATGGCGGACCCAGATGGTGTCGCCGGTAAATGCATCAGCACAAACAATACCTTCGTTTAACGATGAGCGGCCGGTGCCGAAGTAGATTCTTCCATCTTCAACTGTCGGCGTAGTGACCATATAGTTGTTGGCATTGCCCATGAATACCTGATAATCCGGATGGAATCCGGCCACAGGGTTACCTGTCTGCCAGACCAGAGCACCGGTATAGATATCCAGAGCAACGATCTCATCGTAAGTGGCGATGTAGACTAATTCGTTAGCGATCACGGGATGGCCGTAGGCAATCAGGTTGTCACCCTGCCACTCCCAGAGTTTTCCGAAGTTGGTAAGATCGCCGATGATGTTGGTAGAATAACCTGTTCTGCCATAGTTCTGGCCATGAGTGGGCCATTCCTGATTAGCCGGACAGGTGTAGGCGGGAACCTCACAGCAGATCTCAGCGAAAAGCTGCCAGTTGATAGCATCATCCACATCCATATTCAGGTAGGCATGATAACCGGCAGGCGCGTAGTATGCTAATCCTCTTCCTTCTACTTCATCAGGACAGGTGCCGCCATTGGCCACGAGCACGTCCTCGGTCAGAGCACCGAATGCTTCCGCCGGGTCAATGGGTTCCACAGCCACAAATACATCTTCTTCCTGATTAAATGTCACGCCTCCGGCGGGCCATCCAGGAAGAGCCGATGCTGTGATGATATTAGGATAGAAGACGAGATCGCTCTGTGCAACTTCCAGTTCAAATATACGGCCGCCATCAACCGGATTCATATCATCAGGATAATCATCGTATACAGGATCTTCCCGATAGACAACAATCCTGACGCCCTGGGTAAGAGCACCCAGGTCGAGAAGGTAGAATTGTATGTCGTTAATATAGCACATCTCGGTCGTGGTCGGGCTGAATCGAACCATGAAGTCCTGGATTGCGCCCGTCCCCTGTATTGTGAAATAGTATGTAGGACCGCTGCATGTGTAGTCCTGAACGGCACAATCGGTATCACTCGGTACCTTGTAAGGGGCAGGTGGAACAGGATTCGGAATCAGTGCGCCAGCGTCAGTATCCAGAATCACATCTTCTTTCACAGGAGGATTACCAGTATCGGCTAATGCAAAGTTACCAACTACAAAACTCAAAGCAACTAATGCAATCAAGAGTTTTTTAATCATTTACTTCCTCCTTAAAGACTTAGGAATATAGATTGTGTGTTAACCATAAACCTTTTACGGCTATCAAACCGAGAGCAAATTGTTAGCTGCATTAGGACTAAAATCCAATCTCAGCTTGTGGGGCCAATTCTTCATTCTTGTCTAGGGAATTTGAATCGGCACTCCAGGTTAACAACTTTACTTCCTAAATTACGGAGTCGGGATAGGCTGCAGAGTTCACACTCTTCAGATTTTCCCATTTGGTCAGAATTCAAAGCTTTTCAACGATTCTTTTATCATCTCAAATCCTCAGATAATTCCTCCTTAAAGGATTAATAATAGACTAATTACTCATTACAGCTAGTAGTTATGATAAAAGAAATTGAGGTAAAGAAAAGAAGTAGATATAATTGTACCCACTTACCCGATTCAGTTTTTGGGTGCGTCAGTAACAATTGTATCAAAGAAAGAAGAGTAACTGTTTTTCGGCATAAATTCAAGCCACTAAACCTATACCGATTTTCTCAAGCCGCTAACATGGTAATAGATATTATTTTTTTGTCAAGCTAAAAATAAATAGAATTTTTTAAAAAACCAATAAAATCAAGGCCTCACGGGGAATCTCTGCTCAAAATCTGAACAACAAGGAGCATTTTTTGAGGTCCGAAACGGCGCCAAACCGGTTAATTGTCGAGCGAGGTCTTGATTCACCGGAGGCGCATTGTGACCTCGCTCGACAGGAAAGTCAGGAATCGTCATTCCGAGGAAGTCCCGCCGTGGGAATCTCTTATAAGACAAAAAGATTCTTCGCGTCGCTCAGAATGACAATTTCATTTGATGCACTTTTCAAACAAGTTCAGAGGCCCGGAAGCTCCTGGTGACATCTTGTTAGACCGCAGTTTATTACGAGAAAGCAGAGATTAAATCATTGCATAATCATCCCAGCGGAATATATTAAAAGCCATGATAATCAGGCATCTGTCGATCAGAAATTTTCGCAAATACCGGCATCTCGACCTGGTCTTCCCGGACGGTGTCATCGGAGTGGTGGGCC
Source organism: Candidatus Zixiibacteriota bacterium (assembly GCA_011056555.1). Taxonomy (GTDB): domain Bacteria; phylum Zixibacteria; class MSB-5A5; order JAABVY01; family JAABVY01; genus JAABVY01. Next base: position 58,492 of record DSEQ01000027.1, read on the forward strand.
GCAATGGTTCCGGCAAATCCACTCTGCTGGAGATCTTCGCCTGGCTTTTATATGGCTCTAATGGCTTGAAAACCAAGAATATACAGATATACCCCGATTTTGCCGAGGACCGGGGGGAAACCGAAGGGGAGCTGGATTTCAGGATCGGGGAGCAGGATTTCCGCATAAAGAGAGGTTTCAAAAAACCGGCAAAAAGCACCGCGGAGCTTTACGCCGAAGATAAGATCCTGGCCGCTGGCACCAAGGATGTCAATCGGGAGATCGAGAAGCTCTCCGGCATGGACTGGAAAGCCTTCCAGACCTCCTTCTATACCCGCCAGAACGAGCTGAACCTCCTGGGCAGCCTGCAGCCGGCCGAGAGAAGCAAGCGCCTGGAGGAGATGCTGGGTCTTGAAAAGACGAATATTATTATTAATAATATAAAGGGCGATCTGAGGTCACTTGAGGGCGAGATAAAAGGCCTCGAGCAGCTTGTCGGCAGGGAACAGGAATACAGGCTCCTGCTCCACAAAAAAGAGCAGGAGAAAGAAGCTATTGCCAAATCTGTCAATGATTTGGAGGTGGAATTCGGGGCTCTAGACGAGCTCCTGAAGAAGCTCAAAATATCATTTGCAGAGAGCGAGAAGAAGCGCGAGGAATATCAGAAAATCACTTCCGCTCTCGAACTGCAAAGGCATGATCTAAAAAAATCTGAGGAGGACAAAAGCAGGATCGAAACCCGGATAACGGCGATAGAGGCCCAACGCGACCATTTTGAGGCTCTAAGACAGGAGATTAAGGAGCTTCCGGATGTCCGGCAGGAGCTTAACCTGCTTGAAAAACAACAAATTAAGTTCGAGAGCAAAAAGCAGAAGGAAAAACTCCTGACTCAATTGAACCAGTCGCTTCAGTCACAGGTCGTGCGGGGTAAAGCCCTGAGCGAAACGATCGAGGAGCTCAAAAGCCGGGCCGGGGACATAGATATTATTATTAATAATATTAAGTCTGTCAGCAGCAATCTGGAGCGCTTACGGGAGGAGGTCTCCACGCTGCGGGTCGAGAAGGCCGGATTTTCATCCCAGCTGGAGAGGCTGAAAAAGCAGATGGATGATATAGAAGAGCTTGGGCCCGATGCGGTTTGCAGTTTCTGCCTGAGGCCGTTTGAGGGGGAGATGACCGATATCCAGCAGCATTTCAAGCTGGAGATAAACCGGCTGGAAGTTTCATGGAAACTGACTTCCGAGAAGCTGGAGGCGAAAGAGCTGAAATTGAGAGAGGCTCAGGCCGAGAAGAAGAAGCTCGAGGATAGCCGCAGCAAGACTCAGGACGTACTGAACAAGATTTCCAGCGCGGAGGGGGAGAGGAAGAACCTGCGGGAGAATTTCCGGCAGGGCCAGAACCAGAGAGAGGAACTGGAGGAGGAGCTCAAAGCATTGGGACAGAGCGACTTCGATCCGGATAAGTATGCCCTGGTTAAGTCCCGGTTCGAGGAGCTGCAGAAGAAAAATACCGAATATGCCGGCCTCAGGGAGCGTATGGCCAGCCTCGATAATCTCAGGAAAGAACAGGGCGAGCTGGCTGATAGAATCGTTATTATTAATGATAATATCCGGAAACTGGATGAGCAACTGACGGAGATAGGTTTTGACCGCAATCTCTATCTGCAGGAAAAAGATACGCTTGAAAAGCAAACCCGCGAAAGAGAAATCGCCCGGGACAACCTGTCCAGCGCGCGCGAGAACCTGGCCGGACTCATGGCCGAGACGCGGGGATATGAGGATCAGTTGAAAAACATTGAAGAGGCCAAAAGCAGGGCCTCAGAAATTACGACTGATAAATTCTATCTGGAAAGCCTGATAGAACTGTTGAGGGAACTGAAAACAGAACTTGCTTCCCGCATACGTCCTTTGCTGATAAAGATTTCCAGCAACCTCCTGGACCGTATGTCGGACGGCAAGTTCAGCGAACTGGACCTGAACGAGGATTATGAGATATCGATTCGGGATTATGGCGAATTGCAGGAGTTGAACCGCTTTTCCGGGGGAGAGCAGGATCTGGCCAACCTCAGCCTGCGTCTGGCGATTTCCAGGCTTCTGGCCCAGTCCTCGCGTTTAGAAGCCGGCTTTTTGATCCTGGACGAGGTTTTCGGCAGCCAGGACAGCTTACGGAAGGAGAACATACTGGGCGCAATCGCCGGCCTGCAGGACTTTTTCCGCCAGATTTTTATGGTGACCCACGTGGAGGATGTGAAAGAAGCGGTGCAGACGTTGATGACTGTCGAAGAGAACAGTGACGGTTCCAGCTCGATCATAGTCGATTAGGGAAGGTTATTATTAATAATAATATGGGACGCAGAAGATCGAAATCATCCGGTTCTATTCTCAGGCTGGCCCTGTTGATCTTGATTTTGACCTCGCTTTATTTTCTTTACCACGAGGTCTGGCAGGAGCAGCCGGCTGAGCCGCGAATAACCGGGCTGAGGGCGGTTGAAATAATAGACGGGGACACCTTTGTCGATTCCGATGGCGAGCAGATTCGACTTCTGGGAATAGATACTCCCGAAGCGGGGGAGGTTTTCTATATGGCCGCCTCGAGGGCGCTGGACAGCCTGCTGGAGGGCAAGACTATTCGCTATGAATTTGATTCGCGCAAGCGGGACAGGTATGAGCGCCTTCTGGTTTATGTCTTCACAGGCCAGGATTTTGTCAATCAGGCCATGGTGCGTTCCGGCCTCGCTTCAGTATATATTTTTCCGAAGGATATGAAAAACGATTATTACCGTGCAGCCCTGATCGAAGCCCAGGATTATGCCCGCAGCAATAACCTGGGTATCTGGGCGCTGGAGCCGCCCGATCCGGAGAGCTTCTATGTCGGCAACAAAAAAACATACCGATTCCATCGGCCCACCTGTTTTTCGGTGGAACGTCTGGATCAATCCGCAAAAATCATCCGGCAGAGCAGGGATGATTTTCTGGATCTCGGCTATTCGCCCTGCCGTAACTGCAATCCCTGAGGCTGCTCTTCAATCGTGAAGTCTAATTTGATATCCTTGCCGGTCTTGGCGACAGCCGCAATCAGGAATGGCTGGGTCACGACCTGTAACACTATCCGATCCTCCGAGGGACCGGCATTTGCGGTGAGCGCTATGATCTGCTCGTCCCCGGCGACATAGACCGAGTCGAGTCGCACCCAGTAACCGGTGGTGGGCTGCTCCCCGCGAAAAACTCCGATAACGATCTCCTCATCGAAATCGATATCCGGGGGCTCCGGATTAATGCTCAGGTACGAGTAGTGTTTCTGCCAGATCGAATCCAGCTGCTGCTCCGATTCGATTATCAGGTCTACAGGTTCGGTAATTCCGGATTGCGCTCCGCTGGCCAGGAGTTCGTAGTAGAGCGTTTGCGTCTCGGCGGTCTTTTCTGCTGTCTCTTCAGCATTGGAGTCCTCTCCCTGGCAGGCGAAGAAAAACAGGGACGCTACGAAGATCGAAATAGAAACCTTATGCATCTGATCTCCTCTCTTGCTGCTCTTTTATCTTCATTGCTTTTTCCCAGGTTTATAGGGAGTAATGCAGAAAAGCTATTGAAAACATGAAATTTAGTCAAGCACTTTGAGGGGATTATAAGAAGCTGTTTCACTCTATGACAGCCTGATTCAGAATGACAAAAATATTGAGACTGCTGCGTATTTGAAGCAAATTTGAGCAGGCAATCGTGTTTAGCTCTCTGAAAAAATGTCGATATAAAGCATGTCAGGAAGCAAAAAAACGTATGCCGAAGGGTTGTTATGTCCTCTGTATTGGTAATTGATGATAAAGAATCGATCCGCAAGATGCTGAGTCAGACTTTGGTGGCGGAGGGCCATGAAGTGGAATCGGCTGCTAACGGATTTGAGGGAATAAAGAAATCCAAGTCCAAACAGTATGATGTCGTTCTAACGGATCTTAAGATGCCCGATATGGACGGGATCTCAGTTCTGTCAGCGGTTAAAGAGGAGAATCCCGATGCCTCGATTATTGTGATGACCGCCTACGGTACTATCGAGACCGCTGTGGAGGCCATGAAACGCGGGGCTTTCGATTTTCTAACCAAGCCATTTGATACCGACCATCTGAATGTTCTGATCAAACGCGCGCTGGAGACCCGTCAACTAATGAACGAGAATATGATGCTCAAGGAAGCCTTGAAGCTGAATCTTGGTGAAGGCAGGATTATCGGGACTTCGGAGAAGGTGAAGGAAGTTCTCCAGCTGGTTCAAAAGGTGGCGCCCTCCGACACCTCTGTTTTATTGATAGGGGAGTCCGGTACCGGTAAGGAGCTTTTTGCAAGAGCAATTCATCAGCTTTCCAGCAGGAAAGATAACCCGTTTGTGGCGATCAATTCCGCCGCCATTCCCAGTGAACTCCTGGAAAATGAGCTGTTCGGCTCTGAAAAGGGAGCCTTCACCTCATCCCATTCGCGCCATATAGGCAAATTCGAGATTGCCGAGGGGGGCACGATTTTCCTGGACGAGATCGGAGATCTACACGTCGCCCTGCAGGCCAAGATTCTGCGCGTGCTGCAGGAAAAACAGATTGAGCGTCTGGGCGGCTCGCAGACCGTTCCGGTGGATGTCCGCGTGGTGGCGGCAACAAATATGGACCTGCAGGCGGCCATCGAAAACAAGGATTTCCGCGAGGACCTTTATTACAGGCTGTCGGTTTTCCCCATCACTATTCCGCCCTTGAGAGAGAGGCCCGAAGATATAGAAGCGCTGGCGGAGTATTTCGTGGATAGATTCTGCAAGGAGATGAAGAAGCCCCTGAAAAAGATCTCCCGTGACGGTATCAAACTGATGGAGCGTTATCACTGGCCCGGTAATGTACGCGAGCTGGAGAATACGGTTGAGCGTGCGATAATTCTGTGCGAGGGTAAAAGAATTAAACCGGATCATCTGGCAATACGGGTCCAGACCCCCGAGGAAATCCGCCTGCGGGAAGGTGCCGGATTGCGTGAGGTGGGGCAGCATGCCCAGATGCAAGCCGAACGCGCACTGATACTCAGGGTACTCTCCCAGACACGCGGCAATAAACGCAAAGCCTCGGAGGCGCTGAAAATAGATTACACTACTTTATTCGAAAAGATAAAGAAATACAAGATCGATCCGAATAAGGAAATATAGGTTAACTCCTTAACTAAAGAAGTTCAGGCTATGAGCAAGATCAGGCCGATTGTGAAATCCGCCTGGTTTTTTTTGCAAAAAAAGCGGCTGCAAGAGCCGCTTAATTTTTTTAATTTCCGGGATCATATCCGGGCGGGGCAGGGGCGCCCGCAATAAATATGAAGTTGATTAAAAAGACCGCATCGGATACATTGACCTCACCGTCATTATTGGCGTCTCCCGCCTCCAAAACAGGCTGAGGAGAATCCCCGTCCACGAAAGCATAATTAATAATATAGACCGCATCGGAGATATTGAAGGTGCCGTCAAAGTTGGCGTCACCCTGCAAATAGTCAGGTACATACATATAGCTCATGGCGCCGATGACATCGATAATGCCCCAGCCGTAAGCGTTATCCGGGGTCAAGGCCCTGGAAGCGGTCAGCATCAAGGCCTGGCGCACATCCATCACTGTAAAATCAGGTCTGGCTTCCATCACGATAGCCGCAGAACCGGCTACCAGCGGGCATGAAAGTGAGGTGCCGCTGGCGGTTGTGATATAGCTGTTGGTATACGGGCTGGCACAGGTCGTTGAGGATCCCCGGGCGCAGACCTCGGGTTTTATTCTGCCGTCCGCGGTCGGGCCCTTGGATGAAAAATAGCTCAGGTAGCCGGAGGCTTCGACGGAGCCGACTGCAATTACACTGTCGCCATCGGCAGGCGCTGTGATCGTGCCGGCGGCCGGTCCGCCGTTGCCGGCCGAGTTACAGACCAGAATGCCGATCGAGGCGGCATAATCGGCGGCGTTTGTGATCACACAGGTATTACCGTCGAGATCATCATAAGTGTACCAGTCCGAGTAACCAAGTGAGGATGAAATTATATCGACACCGATCGAATCGCTCCAGACCACTGCGGCGGCCCAGTTATCCTCCTCCGCCGGAGTCTCGGAAGTCATATCTTCTGTTTTGCAAAGTATAAAGGAAGCCCCGTAAGCAGGACCATATATCTCACCATCCCATCCTCCTCCCAGTGCGGACCAGGTTTTGGTTCCATGATCCCATTGGTTGGAGACGTCGCCCTCCTCATTGGCAGTTTCATAATCGTTATTGATGAAGTCATATTCGGCTATCAGACGTCCCTCCGAGATTATATTGGCGAAGGCCAGGTGGTCTTTCCTGAAACCGGTATCGAACATGGCCACGATGATGCCGTCACCACTGAATCCGGAATCATGGGCGGCGATGACATTGATCTGCTCCAGCTGACTGTAGGAGGCTCCATAAGAGAGCAGGTGAATATCCCGCTTCTGGTCGGGAACCTGATCCAAATCCTCAAGCTCCTCTGATTCGGGAGGTTCGGGCCTCGAGAAAGAAGCCACCGGGGTAATTTTCAGGACAAAGGGGAGATCCTTTATTTTCTCGAGCTTTTCCAGATCTGTTTGGAAGCTGGCGGCATTGAGCCACTTCACAATACGCCTGAGTTTCAAGCCGCGACCTTCAATTTGACTGATATATTGATCATTAACCGGAAGATCCTCGAATCTGATTTCAGAAGCGTTGTTTTTGGCCCTGCGCTGCCTGCTTTGAGCGCTCATAGAATTATATACAACTTCAGCTTTTTCAATGAATTCCGCGTCCCTGAAGACGCCCTTATCGGTGAAATAAATCCAGACATTGACTTTTCCGCCGTCCGCTTTCCCGGCAAGGAAGCTGTAGCCCCTGTCGCTGATCACCGGGACATTTTTTTCTTTTTTATACTGCCCGGGCAGGATGTATTCGGATGCGAAAGAATTAGCTGCGAGACATATCGAGAAAAGAATCATGATGCTGATAATTTTATTCATAGTGCGGGCTCCTTCATGTTAAGCGCTGATGCATACAGACTTATTATATCTCTATCCGCCATTTTGTCAATAGCAAAAGGATTATGGGAGAAATCCAATACCATATTGGCCAATTGCTCAACAAATGAATCGCGGGAACCACACAGGCTCCTGAGAATATTCCCGGGCATGAGTCTATTCCGTTATTTTTCAATGCCTTAACTAATGATCTAAAATTAATACGGGAAAAGGCACAGGCTTTGCGAAATATCTGACTGGAAAGCAAAAAAAAGATGGATATTATATTATGAAAAAATTAGGCAGAAAAAAAGGTTTCACTCTTCTCGAACTCATGTCGGCGGTTGTGATTATCGGCATAATTGCCGCCCTGGGTATTCCCACGATGGATTTGGCGATCAAGAAGATCCGCTTCAAAGCGGATTCCAATACGCTCATCTCGGGAATGCGGCTAGCGCGTTCGGAGGCGATTTCACACAGGCTCCAGTACGGGGTCAGTTTTGATACTGTCAGCAATGAGCTGGCGGTGTTCAAGGATGTCTACGATCCGGACTTATTCAGCTTTGACCTGGCCGACAGCGTTGTTTTTGTGGATACCCTGGGGCGCGGGGTAGAAAAGATGACCACTACATTTGACGATAACCTGCTGTTTTTCTTCCCTGACGGGCGCGCTTCGATGAGCGGAATCATAAATGGCACAACCGCTTGGAGCCCGGAGAGGACGGCTTCGGTACAAATTTCAGTTCTGGCGGCTACCGGCAGGATCAAGGTCGATTCTCTGACCTATTAGAGCCGGCTTTCCTCCTTTGTTTTATCAGGTAATCACCCCCCATGCGCTGGGGGGTGTTTTTTTATGAAAAAGGGCACTAAAAAAAATTTAATTCCCCTCAATATTTTGAAATGGGGGACGATAATAAAACTGTAGCCTGAGAGAGAGTTAGTTTAGAGCAAGGGTTGCCCCCTATGGGGAGTTTCCCTCAGGCGTCAAAAGCTGAAAGATATTTTTAAATCGTTTAAACGGGACAAGGCGTATGCTGCTCGGATCCAAAAGTAATGTAGTCTGCGGTCTGGATATTGGTGCCTCGTCAATAAAGATGGTCAAACTGGAAAACAAGGGCGGCAACTACGCCGTAAAGGCGATGGGAAGCCGTGACCTTCCGGTAGAGGCGATCGTATCCGAAGATATAAAGGACCGCGATTCGATTATCTTCAATCTTCAAAGTTTGATTGAACAGACCGATCCCAAGACCAGGGATGTGGTCATCTCTATTTCCGGCCACGGTGTTATCACCGACAGAATTACGATCGATAAGAAGACCGGAGCGGAGGCCGAACAGGCCATCCTCTTCGAGGCTGAACAGAGGTCGCCTTTCGATGTCGAGGATGTGACTCTGGACTATCACATAATCGACGTCAATGAGGGGACCAACAAGATGGATGTTCTTCTGGTCGCGGCCAGGAATGAATTCTTAAAGACCTACCTGGATATCATCCAGGATGCCGGTCTGAAGCCTGTTGTCGTCGATACGGATGCCTTCGCTATTCTGAATTCATACGAGATCAATTATGAACTGGATCCGGAACGTGTGACGGCTCTGGTCAATATTGGTTATGATATTACCAATGTGACCTTCCTGAAGGACGGCAAGTATCACTCTACACGTGATATCTCCTCGGGCGGAAGGATGATCTTTGATGCAATTCAGAAGGAATTCCGCCTGAATCAGGAATTGACACATAAGGCCATCCGGGGTGAAATGGAAGCGTCCATCGACCAGGATATGCTCAAGGCCACGATCGTGACCTCCATCGAAGAGATGATAACCGGGCTCGAGGTGGCATTTTCATATTTCAAATCGCTGGCCAATGTGCCCAATATCGACTGGATTATCCTGTCGGGCGGCGGTGCGCTGATTCCTTACCTGCCGGAATTTGTGCAGTCCAAGCTGAATATTCCGATAGAAATAGCCAATCCATTGAGAAATATAGAATATGATCCTGATATGTTCAGTCAAATTCAGCCAGAAAAGATCGCTCCCCTTTTATCGGTGGCTATCGGGCTGGCGGCCAGAAAGGTGAGATAGGGCTATGATAGAGATAAATCTACTTCCAAAGGAATACCGGAGGCGTGCGACACCGCTCCATTTCAATAAAAAATGGATTTATGCCGGAGCCGCAGTTTGTATGGTATTTGTGCTTCTTGCCGGAATGACATTCTACAAGAAGCAGATGATCAAGAACATGGACAAGAAGATTGCCTCTGCTCAGAGAGAGCGCATCTCATTGGAAAAGGACATTAAGCTCATAGACGGTTTAACCGATCTCAAGCAGAAGCTCCTGACACGTCTGTCGGCCATCGAAAAACTGGATATGAACCGGGGTATGTGGGTCACCATAATGGAGGACCTCTCCTCGCGCGTACCGGAGCTTCTCTGGTTGACCAACGTCTCCGAGGAGGATCTCCAGAAAAAGATGGCCCAGGAACGCAAAGCGGGCAATCCCAGAAACCTGGGACAGGCTGCGCAGGATACAGTCGAGGTCACGCTGCCGTCCAGAAGGCCGGCGGTGATCGAGGGTTACGCCTATACTCTCAACAGTATCGCCTCGTTTCTGGTGGGCGTCATGAAGTCGGAATATTTTGATGATATAGAATTAGCTTATGCGCGCCAGGAGAATATTGAAGACCTGGCGGCCTATAATTTCAAGATAAATTGCGTTGTCGATTACGATGCCTGGCTGAAAGAGGAATATCAGCCGGAAGTAAGCGTATCAAGCCCGTTGGCTGATCAATAATGTTGCGGAGGTATGATGGATATAAAAGATCCCAGACTACATAAAATCGCCATCGGTGTTCTTGTTGTGGTGGTTTTGGTAATCTTCTGGCACTCGAGGTTTTACTCCCAGTATGCGAGTGAACTCGACCAGAGGCAGGCCAGGTATGAAAAGTTACTGACCGAACTCAATCAGGTAAAACTGAAGGCGAAATCATTAAAGGGCCTCCAGGAAGAGTACGAACAGCTCCTGGAGCGGTATGACAAGGTTCAGATGCTTCTTCCGAACGAGAAGCAGGTTGCCCAGTTCTTGATGCAGTTGCATAGCGCCTCGGCGCGAACTCAGTCACGGGTCATAGAGCTTGCACCCACGAGCGAACGCGGCAAGGATTTCTACAAGATCGCTGACTATGAGATCAAATTCAACGGCACCTTCCACGAGTTCGGAGAATTTCTGGCAAGCGCGGCCAACTTTCCGTTCATCACAAATGTCTCTCAGATCTCGGTCCGCGGTCTGGATGCCCAAACCAGGAAGTCCGAGAAAGAGAAAAATTTCGATGAAATGACGTTGGAAGCCAAATTTACTCTTTCTACATATTATGTTAAAGAAGACCAGAAGCTGGCAGCTATTCAACCATAGGTAGGGTAATGATGAAAAATAAGGCGTTTCTTTTAATAATACTCTCGGCATTTATGACGGCAGGTCTGGCCCAATCTGCTCTGGCCACACCTCATGTCGAGAATATCAGCCTGAAAAAACAGGGAGATTTTGTTGAGCTGACGGTTTATTCCGATGGCCCCTTTACATTCTCGCATTTCATAGAGGAGGCCAAGGCAGGCAAGCCGCACCGGGTTGTGCTGGACCTGAAGCAATGCCTGCATAAACTTCCCCAGTTCAATTTCCGTGATCTTCCCACGGATATTATTACTGCTATTAGAACCAGCCAGTATAAGATAAACCCTGATAAGGTGGTCAGGATTGTTGCCGATGTCAGCCGTCCGGTAACATACAGCCTGAAACAGGGCGAGGGAAGAGTCACTATCGTATTTTCCGCTCCGTCGGAAGGCGAATTTTCATTCTGGACCGCCGCGCCCATGGATGAAAGCGAGAAGATAAAGCTGGCGCTTACCGAAACCGAGACAAAGGTGATAGATCAGCCGGCCTCGATGCCCGCCCACCCTGAAACCGAAAAGACGGCCAGAGCTGAAGGAGAGTTCAATCCTCCTTCCAATACTAATGTGGACAGCAAGCCGGAAACCGGTTTCTCGGCCGCCGAGCGGCAGGAACTCAAAGCCAAAATGGCTGAGATTCTTGACGAGGGCTCAGATAAGGCCGGGACCGAACCGGACAAGAAGGTACAGGCTCCGGTTAAACCTTCACCGCAGTCCGGAAATCTTGCTTCGGCCGATGATAAGAAAACCACGACCAGGACGGATGGGGACAAAGCCGTGAAGCCTGAAAAACCGGAATCCGGCTCCAGGAAAGTTATTTCCGACAGCCAGGCCGTCACACCCTCGGAACCTGTTAAGGTGATGGAGAAGCAGCCCGATCAGACCCCCGAACCGAAGAAGCCGGGAAGCACGCAGGATGACCAGGAACAGAATAAACCGAAGGACTGGGAGTCAGAAAAGGAACTGCGTCAAAATCCAACCCGCCCCACAAAGGTTAAGGGATCTCTGGCCGCCTCATTCCCCCAGCGGGAGGTGATCAGATACCAATCATTCGGACGCAGGGATCCATTCATGCCCCTCGTCAGCGAGAATCTCAAGGGGTTCAGGGATGGAGAGATGCCGGATGTTGAGACCTTGAGGCTGGTCGGCGTGCTTCGGGGCAACTATGATAAGATGGTCCTGCTGGAGGACGTGGAAGGTTACGGCTATATTCTCCAGAACGGGGATAAAGTCAGAAACGGCTACGTGATAGAGATATACAGTAACAAAGTACTTTTCCAAATAAGTGAATTTGGCTGGAGCCGCACTGTGGCTTTAACCATGGAATTAGAAGACGAAGACTAAGAGGTAGGTAGCTATGAAAAGAATTCCGGGAACAAGACTAATCACCTGGATTGCCCTTACCCTTCTGATATTGCAGGTCTCAATCTTTGCACAGGCAGGCGGCGATCCAAACAAACCAATTAAGGATTTGAATTTCCAGAATGCCGACATCAAATCGGTCCTGAATTTCCTGGCCGAATATGGTGACGTCAATATTGTGACCGCCCCCTCGGTGGAAGGAAATGTCAATCTCTCTCTCAAGAATGTGTCATGGCAGCTGGCGCTCGACATCCTTATGAAAACCTACAGCCTTACCGCTGTGAAGGAAAAAGGGTATATTCGCGTGGTGCCTACCAAGGAATATCTGGAAGAAACCTCCCTGGTTGAAAAACACAGGTCGGAACAGGCCCTCACCGTGCCGCTGAAGACCGAGATTATTGCGGTCGATAATGCCAGCGCCTACGATCTGGTCGATCCGATAGAGTCGATTCTGACAGAGCGCGGAAAAGTCGAGGTTGACAAACGCTCGAACTCCTTGATAGTCAGCGAAATTCCGGCGAACATTGAACTTATCAAGCAATTTGTACAAGAGCTGGATAAGGAGACGGCGCAGATCAAGATCTCCGCGCAGATTGTCGAAGTCTCCAGCCAGACCCTGAAGGAGTTCGGTATAAACTGGAGCGTCACCGGTCAGGGCGACCTGGCGGATGGCTCTTTTGACCATACTGCGACTGTTGACGCTGATGACGTTTCCGATCCGAAAGGAACATATATGTTCCATACCCTGCAGCCCGGATGGGATCTCACCGCCACGCTGCAGGCTTTGACCTCGGATGGTAACGGTAAGATTGTGGCGCATCCCGAAATTACAACAGTCGACAATAAAGAGGCCAAAATCCAGAGCGGTCAGAAGATCCCGATCAAGACCTTCGACCCCTCCGGAAACGTGGTCATTACATTTGAGGAAGTCGGTAC
>DSEQ01000025.1 GCA_011056555.1 Candidatus Zixiibacteriota bacterium
CCACGGGCCGTTATGTTAAGGATCTGAGCGACGAGAGCTTCTACGTCGCCAGCTTCCTGACAATACAGGGTGCGGTTGATGCCGCTGATCCCGGTGACCTGATCAATGTCCAGGCCGGTACTTATACCGAGCAGGTTTATATCACCAAGAATGACCTGACCATAGACGGCGCCGGAGTGGATGCCACGATAGTCAAGTCTCCGGTTACTTTGACACAATATTTTGTGACCGGCTCGAATAACAATTATCCTGTGATGTTCATCCACGGAGCAACCGGCATTACCCTGACGGAAATGACTATAGATGGCGATAACCAGGGCGATACCAATTATCGCTTTGTTGGCATAGGCTTTTGGAACGGCGGCGGCTCAGTAACCACCGCAAAGGTCATAAATGTCATGAACAGCACGTTCTCCGGCGCCCAGCATGGAGTTGGTATTTACTCATCCAATGATACCGGGGGACCATATACCATAGTCTTGAATGATGTTCTGGTAGATGATTTCCAGAAAAACGCAATTGCCCTCCTGGGCAGCGGGCTCACGGTTGATCTTGATAATGTCACCACCACGGGTGAAGGACCAACCTCGGTAACCGCCCAGAATGGAATTCAGATCGGTCCCGGAGTAACCGGCACTGTATACAACTGCGATATTTCTGATATTGCCTACACTGGAGCCAGCTGGACGGCCACAGGCTTCCTGAATGAGGGTGATATTACTGCCACAGGAGTGGATATCTCGGGATGCCAGACCGGTGTCTACTGGATTGACGGCAGCGGGACATTCACCGGGGGCACAATCACCGCCCCTCTCGGTGACGGCTTCTATGCTTACAACAGCACTGCCGCATCCAAGAGCGGGGCGCCAAAGCTTATTCCGGAACCATTCGATCCGCAGTTCAGCTATGCTCAGAATGAAGATAAAGCGGTTATGAATGTCACCCTCAGCAATACCGACATAGTCGGTACAGGCGCCACAGACAGCTGGGGCGTGGGTGCATTCTCATACAATGCTACCGCTCCTGATGAGGTTTATCTGACCGTAAACAACTGCAAGATTGACGACTGGGATTACGGTGTGGTCGCTTATGACTATGGCGGGCCGGTCTTCACTACAATTTTTGAAAATGCTATTATAAATTGCACCTACGCACTCGCTGCCAGCACGACTATCACTAATGTGCAGGACGGCTCGGGCAATTATTTCGGGACGACCGACGCAGCTACAATAGCCGGGATGATAGATGGCGCTGTTTTTGATTATACCCCCTGGCTCTCCACGGGAACGTACACAGCTCCCGGATTCACCGGCGATTTCTCGACGCTGTACATCGATAACGACGGCGCCCAGGCGGGAACCGAAACAAGGTTGATCGAAGCGCTGGGCCTGGTAACTTCCAGCACAATCTATCTTGCTCCGGGGACCTATCCTGAAGGACCGCAGGTTGTGTTTGATTCGGATGTTACCATAGTCGGCGACAGCAAGAACACTGTCACCATCGTACCCACCGCCAATACCGGCAGCTCCGGCGATTCGCGCGGATGGTTCCTGGTGAACTCCGGTGTGACGCTGGATATGAGCGAGGTGACTATGGATGGCGCCGGATATAATATATATCAGGCCGTGCGGTCATACGGGGATCTTATCCTGGACGACATCATTTTCCAGAATATGATTTTTTCCACATATCTGGGATTTGCCGTTGCGATCATGGATGCAACCCCCACGATTACCTATTGCGATTTCAGCAATATCGGGCGTGTGGGCATGATCCTCTTCGGCAGCGGTACGACAAATGGACTGGTCGACAACTGCACGTATGTCGGCAAAGGTGACGGCGACTGGCTCGATTATGCTGTCGAATTCGGCGCAGGCGCCGGAGGATCGGTAACAAACTGTGAAATTTACAATTGCACGGGCGTGGCGTCATCTGATGGTTCCACCTCGGCCGGGATTATAGCCACGACATACTATGGAGCGGGAACCAGTGCCACCCTGGAAGGAAACTATATTCACGATAACTCCACAGGCTTCGGCATTGGCTATGGTACTTCAGACGTAACCACCGCCACAGTCACCAATAACGGTTTCGTCGGCAATGAATATGGCCTGACTACTTCGTCAAGTACAGGGATCACACTTCTGGCCTACGGCAACACGTTCAATAATGATTTCAATGCCGATGATGATGCCGGCGGGACCTGGGATAACGGTTCGCATGGCAACTGCTGGTCGGATTATTCCGGCACCGGTGTCTATACTGTCGGCGGCGATGCCGGGGCGGTTGACAATTATCCCACCGTGAACTGCTTCATAGATATGACCCCGGATGATATCGTCTATCACTGTACCGGCAGTTTCGACTTTGATGTTGAAATTGGTGACGGCCTGGTTGGCCTTGATGCGGCCAATTTCACAATTCAGTATCCGCATTATCTTGATTTTGTGAACGCCACCGAGGCGTCAGGAAATTATCAGCTTTTCTATAATGAATTCGAAAATGCCACCGGATATGACAGTATCCAGTTCAACTTCGGTGTGCTCACAGGCTCACAGGATGGACCGGCGAGCCTCTTTAATGTAGAGCTGACCGGCTCGCCTGCAACCTGCGGCATTGACGACATAAGCATGATCTATGCCGATCTGCGCGGCCATGACGAGAACGACAGCATCATAAATCTGCCCAGCCCCTTACCGGATCCTATCTCTCTGGTAGTGGACTGTTCCGATCCCGTGTTGACGGTCAATACTGCTGACGGCGGTTACTACAATGTCGAACCGGTTATCAACCTCGAGGCCTCAGATAATTGCGATCTTGATGCGATCTACTACCAGTTTGATGGCTGCGAGGGCGCCGGATGGAGTCCGATCGTCAGCGATCTCTCCGGTTCCACCTATGGTCCTCTGGACTGGACCCTGTTTGCGTCAGCATGGACCGGATTGAGCGAGGGCGCGCATTGCCTCTACTTCAAGGTGATGGATGATAATGGCCGCGGCAATTCCGATTCATGCTCATATTCATGGTGCTTTACCAAGGATGTCACGCCGCCGCCGCCGCCCGCAAACCTGACGGCAGAACCCGGCCATAACAAGGTCAGCTTGACCTGGAGCAACGCTGCCAGCGATTTTGATCACACAGTCATTGTTAGAAATGACTATGCTGACGGGGGCGGGCACGGTTATCCTGAATATGACGACGCCTATACCGAGGCTGCTTATCCCGCCGATACTGCTGACGGGGACCTGCTTTATTCCGGAACAGCTTCCTCGCATACGGATACATATAACCTGACATCCACAACCCGGGACGTCTATCACTATGCTGCCTTTACAGTCGACCTGGCCGGTAATACCTCAGCACCCGTAGCTGATGCCCAGGATCGATCAACCTCCTACTGGCTGGGTGATGTTTCTCCGGTTCTGGCTTACGATGGTTATGTTTATTTCACGGATCTATCGGTATTCTCGAATTCATATGGGACTTCGGATGGGGATGTTTATTACAACAACGAATGCGATTTCGGGCCGACCTTCAATAACAGCACGAAGGGCATTCCGACAACCGATAACCAGGTCGAATTTGAAGATCTGACGATCTTTGCAATCAATTTCGACGATGTATCGCCGAGCGCAAAATCTCGTCCGATCTTCTCCGACAATCCTGAAGTGACCGAAACCGGTATCAGGGTGACCTCACGATTGGAGGGCGGCTCCTGCTTTGTCGAGGTATTCCTGGAGAATGGAACACATGAAGCCAAATCTCTGATAGCCGAACTGACCTACGATTCGGAAATGATGACATATCATTCGACCGCGTACAATACTCAGCTTGTCAATACCGACAGGCCGGTCTTTACCAAGACCCTGGAGTACGAGAATAAAGTCTCGGTTTCTGCCGCAGTGTTGGGGCAGGGACAGGTATTTGCCGGTTCCGGGACGATCGCGACAATTCGCTTTGACAATGTCAGAAGCCAGGGTCCCGAACTGACCTTAACCCGGGCCGATATCCGCAACAATGACAACAAGAAGCTCCTGGGCGACTTCACCGCACAGACTATAATGGCTTCGGCGGCATTGCCGGAGGCCTATGAGCTGTTCCAGAATCGTCCCAATCCATTCAATCCAGAGACAGAAATCGCCTACAGCCTGCCCGAAGAGACTCATGTTACCATCAAGGTTTACAATATCGCAGGTCAAGTTGTAAGCACACTGGTGGATGAGGTCAGGCCGGCTGGAATTCACAAGGTTACATGGAACGGCACCAATCAGAGCGGTTCCAGAGTAGCCTCCGGCGTCTACTTCTATCGTATGGAAACCAGTACATTCCGGAAAACCATAAAAATGATTCTGGTGAAATAGATTCAAACATGATCCGGAGGGGGGATTATCCCCTCCGGATTATTGAGGTACATATTATGAGACATCCTTTGAAATTGCTTACTATTTTGACTGTCGGGCTGTTCTGCATACTTTATCCTGCCGTACTTGCGTCACAGGACGGCTCGGGACACGTACTCATTTCGCCTGAAGAAACAACCGTTACCATCGACGACACCTTCAGTATCTTTCTGGCAATTGATACTGTTGAGCTGGTAAAGGATTTTCTGGTCGATATACAGGTGGATACCAATATAATCAGACTGGACAGCTGTAAGCGGGTCAGTACATTTTTCACCGGACCCAGCGGAGCATTCACATACTGGAAAGATACCGTACAGTATTTCGGAGAAAATGATTCGGCTTATGTCTACGAAATCCAGGGTTCGATCTTCGGCCCGGGCAATTTTGTCAATGGCCCCGGTGATTTGGTGCGGATGAAATACACCGCCGTGGGATACGGCATCAGCCCGGTTGACTTCCGTTACTATGAGTTCAGGGATACACTGGTTGATCCCCAAACCCATATGGGAAATATTATCGAACTCGAGGGAGCTCTGGACGGACAGGTTATCGTCTGTCCCACCGACCAGGCAATCATTTATGCCGGCCCGAACGATATTGGCTTTTTGTCTGAGAACGGACAAACTCCCGATCCTCAAATATTTTCTGTGGCCAATCCATGCTTCGGGGATTTGCAGTGGGAGGCGTCGGAAAGCTGCAACTGGTTTGAGCTGAATTCTTATTCCGGAACAGCTCCCTCCGATATCACGGTTAGTATCGATATAAGCGGAGTCAATCCCGGTCTCTACCTCGACTCAATTGCAATAAGCTCCCTTGATGCGGCCAACTCGCCTCAATATGTGAGGGTGTCTCTGGAATTGACGCAGTCCTATCTTTGCGGTGACGCCAACGGTGATGGGAGTATCAATGTCTCGGATGCGGTTTACATCATAAATTACGTTTTCATAGGAGGCGCTGCGCCCGAACCGATGGCCTCGGGCGAGGTGAATTGTGACGGAAATGTCAATGTCAGCGATGCTGTCTGGATAATAAATTATGTCTTCATAGGAGGCAACGCGCCCTGTGATGTGGATGGAGATTTGGAGCCTGACTGTTAGGGAGGAAAATCTATATGAAAAATAAAATAATTGTGATTATCATGCTGATAATCGTCTCAAATTGCACTGTACTTTTTGGCCAAATGCCGGAAATGGCGCTTATGCCTCAGCTGAGCTATACTTCGGGAGCAGGCACATTCGATATAAAACTCCAGTTGCTTTCTAATATTTACGACCTCAAAGCATACTCGGTGGCGATACAATTCGATTCCACAATGATCGAAACCCATCCGGACAGCATCTGGGAAGGGCCATTGCTGGGCAGCACCGGCGCGCCCACCTTCTTCTGGGCAGGATTCTCGCCCGATTCGGGCACGCTTTACATCGATGGCGCTATTCTCGGAGATGGCATAACCACCGGTTCTATAGGAGAATTGGCAACTATTCGGTTCAATGCAGAAAATCCGGTGATACCCGGAGAGTGTCCCCTGAATTTTATCTCCGTGCGCGCCAGGGATGCGACCAACAGCCCGCTCTATTATGACACTGTAAATGCCACAGTTATAATATGCGAGTATCTTCTGGCTGATGCCAACGGTGATGGCACAATCAATGTCTCAGATGCGGTGTACATAATTAATTTCATCTTTGTCGGCGGGCCCGCTCCCGATCCCCTTCTGGTGGGGGACGCAAATTGCGATGATACTGTAAATATCAGCGACGCGGTTTATATAATTAATTACATCTTTGTCGGCGGCGATCCGCCCTGCCGCGTATGTTATTGATTCTCAGTTTCTGATAAATAACCAACGGCTTAAACCGGGCAGAATTGACCGATTTTGAATCTCAGTCTGCTGGTGGGCTGATGGACGATCCATATTTTGTAGCGGCGTTTGCACAATTATCCGTTTGAAGCATGATGCGCTTTTACAACAAATAAGGGCTGTTTCTGAGGTCATATTTACCCGCAGAAGCAGACTTTCTTTTTGACACAATCTTATCTGCATGTCCCCCAATTCATTAATAATTAAATTTGTAGAGCATTTCCCGGCACGGCTATTGCATAAGGATTTATTTAGTGGGGTTGGGTAGGCAACCCTGATATTTGGGGGGAAGCCTTCTCGACTAGGGGCGAGCTCGTGAAGGTTCCAATTGAGGCCGGCAATCTTATAAGTTGCCGGCCTTTTTGAGATTTCCCGCCAGCCCCATGAATTCAAGCTGTTTTCGGTATAAGTCTAATCCCCCGGATGTCGATACGCCTCGGGATCAACAAAATAATTGACATTTATATCCTTTTTGATATATTCCAGCGGCTTTAAAATAGAAGCGTGTGATGAAAATTCTTCCGATCTCTATCGCCCTGTTTATCTGCATCTTGAGCTGCGGTTCATCCGGGATGAATCCTGCTGAAGCGTTCAATCTGGAAATCGTTGAAGAACCATCCAGGCTACCATACCGCTTTACCGGCACGGGATGCACAAATTCCTGGAAATTTCCTATCAGCCTGGACAGCAGCGGAATACCCGCTCTCTACATCGTCCAGAATAACTGGCGAAAGCCGAGCGACTTATCATCCATCATCTTCAAATGGGAAGACAAGGAACGCGACAATATCATAGCCCAGTTCAATGCCCGAACGGTCTTTATCATCTCCCATTATTCCGGCGACTTCGATCACGACTATGTCGAGGAGCTGGCCATAACCTATCTTATCGGCGATACGGTCTGGCTGGAGATTCTGGAACCCTTTGAAGAGAAGCAACATCGAATTCTGCTTGAGGTCGGGGAAGATTTTGACAGCAGTGGCAGCTGGGATGGCACCGTATTCGCTTTCAACGATTTCGATATGAATGCTGACGGCTTCAATGAAATCTTCGTAAGTGTTTCAGCCGGATATGACCTTTCTCCCAGATACCTGGCCTGTGTCGACTGGAAAAAAGAATCCATTATCTGGAAATATGACATGCCCCCTTATATCTCATTCGATCATTCCTATATACTCCGGGATCCGAATTCCGGTGAGCATGTCCTGCTCTTCGGGGCAGGTTCGTTTTGCAACGGAGTGGAGGGCAATGGCCTTGATGACTGCCATTCCTATTTGATATGCGTGACCCTTGAGGGCGGGATGCTGTGGCAGAAGGAGATGGGCGGCAGATATACACATACCCATCCGGAACTCATCGATTATGACAATGACGGCAAGCCCGATATCATCACGGAAATCTATCCCGAAGAAGATGATAGGCAGACCAGAGATATCATTATAGTTGATATTATGGGCAACACCCTGGATTACATTATGATGGAAAAATATCTGAAAAATATGCAAATGTTCGATATCGACCTGGACGGGCAAGAGGAACTCTGCCTGTACTTTGGCGACAATTCCATTGAATGTTACAATGATCAGCTTGAACTTGAAGTGTCCTTTAGCTGCGGGGCTCCACTGAGCTTCAGGGACAGTTATGACTTCATAAATCAGGGCAAACCGCAATTCATTTGTAATGTAAGAGGAATCGGGCTGGCGCTTTTCGACTCAGAATTTAGACAGCTTGCCTTTTTGGATGAAGAGGATCCGGTTGAGGTATTCAAGTCTGATGCGGCGCTGGCGAATATCTTTGTACGGAATCCATCCGGCGGCTGCTCGTACAATATCGACAAGGCTCCCTGGCAAAGCGTTTTCTCCCGCTACCCGATCCTGGCCTTCCTGGCCGGATTCATACCCTTATCGATAATCATCGCGGTTACCTGGATTATTCTCTTGAAATTCAGGCAGAAGAATAAGACCATTGCACAGCAGCGAGATTCGCTTGACAATACCTTGAAAGAATTGAGGCAAACACAGCAGAAACTGATTGAAGCCGAAAAATACAAACAGGCCAAGGACATGGCTGGCGGCTTTGCACATGAGATTCGCAATGCCCTTTTCCCCGCCAAGGCCTCTATCAAAAAGATCGAAAGCGATCTTCGCAAAAGCGATCAGGCAGATTCGGGTATTCCAAAGCTCACCCTGCTTGCCAGTACCGCCATCAGCAAAGCTATCGAGCTGACCAATCTGATTTCTCAATATACAAGGCTTGACTCGATTTACCAGCCCGAGAATGTAAATATTCACTCGATTATAGAGGAAGTGCTGGAGACCAACGAGTTGCGGCTCAAAGAGAATTCTGTTGAAATCAATCTTGAGGGTTCGGATCAGGTCTGCATCGAGTCGAACCGCCGGCAGTTCTTTTCGGTCATAAACAATCTGCTTCTAAACAGCATAGATGCCATGAAGGATAAATCCGAGCGAAGGATTGATATTTCCTGGTCCCATAATGAGAGTTCGGTATATCTTAAATTTCGCGATAGCGGCGGCGGCATCCCGCTCGAACTTCAGGAATCGGTGTTCAATGCCTTCCGATCCTATAAAAAAGAAAAGGGAATCGGCCTGGGCCTGGCAATAGTCAAGCGCGTTGTCGAGATGTATGGGGGCACAATTTCGGTCACGAGCCAACCCGGGACGGGCACGAGCTTCAATCTGAAGCTAAAATCTTCGAAGTGCCCGTAGTCTTTTCACTGATAGAGCTATTACTGCCTATCGATGGCTGTTTTGTAAGGTGTAAATCCGGGGACTCCCTTGTGCATGGTCAGGTCGGGCTTATGGAAAGCGGGATCGTCCCTGATCGTCTTAAGGAGCCTCTCTCGTTCTTCGTCAGTGGCAAGATGTGCAATCCCCACAGCCCGTTCACCCATACTGAGGCTCTTGGGATCAAAGGCGCCATTCTCCGTCACCAGTATAACACGATCGGCTGGTATTGCAGTTGTAGTGATCCCGGCCGGGCATCTGTCAACGATTTTCGACCTGCCGTCGCGGGTGACTGATTTCATAGCGATTATGGCAACCCCTCCGGGAGAATACTGCGCCCCCCTGATAAAGTCGCTTTGGCCGCCGATCCCGCTGTAAATCCTGCGGGCATCCAGCGAATCGGCCCAGATATTACCGTGCAGGTCGACCCCGATAGCCGAATTGATCGCCACCATATTGGGCTGCTGGGCGATCACAAAAGCATTATTGGTGTAATCCGAGGGCCGGCTTTGCACCGCACTATTGAAATGAAGCCACTCGTAACCTTTCTGATCCTTGGCCAGGAAAATCGAGGAGACTGAGAAGTTGATCCGCGGCTTCCACTTATTGGTCACCAGACCCTTCTTCACCAGCCGCATCATAGCATCGGCAAACAACTCCGTGTGTATCCCCAGGTGCTGGCAGTTTTTTTTGAGAATGGCCGAGGTAACCGCTTCAGGCACTTCCCCGATACCATACTGGAGGGTGGAACCGGGCGTCTTGCCGCTGCCGTCTTTGATATACAGGGCGGCAATAATTTCACCGATTCTCATGGCCTTCTTGTCGGGTTTTTGAACCGGGCTTACCGGCAGGGGATAATCCGCATCAATCAAATAGTCTATATATCGCTGAGGAATTGCGGTGCCACCTACAAAGGGCATGCGGGCGTTGCGCTCGGCTATCACCACACCGCCCTTGTCGCGGGCGGAGCGGATTGCCGCCAGGACCGCCTCCACCGTCGTACCCAGGCTGTAATTGCCGCCGTTATCAGGTCCGGCCACCGAACACAGAACCACGTTGGGACCGTCAGGCTCGGGCGCATAGCGCGGTATCTCGGAAAGATGCATGGGATGATATTTGGCCCAGCCCTGATTGACCGCTTCCCTGGTCAGGAGGCTGTTGAATATCACCCTGTGGGTTATACTCTGACAGCGCTCTTTGGAAAACAGGGGCCTGATCCTCTCACCAAGCGGCAGCACACAGAATAAAGCGACATGCTTGATATCCATATCCCTGGCAAGCTGCTCCAGGAGGACCTGCGGAGTAGCGGCATTACCGGAAGTATAGATCACGCTTCCGGGCTTCAGGATCTTCGGATTTATTACGCTTTCAACTCTTTTGACAATTTTCATGAGGTTATAGATAATATGTTACAACAATAATTTCCAGCAATTTTATATCAAATCAGGTTTGCATCCCTTAAGTCCGGATCAAGATAAACACTTTCAATAATATATCTTAAACGAGACAAAATAAATATCCCCATAGCTTCCGAATTCGCTTTGAGGGACAACCGGGGGTACAATCGGTATTGCCTCTCTCTCCCTGAAGCCCTCGCCTATCCCGATAAAACCGCCCGCACTCAGGTATATATTCTCTTCGATATTATACTCAACGCTGGGCGCTGCCAGCAGTGACGGATCGCCAAGATTGATGATCGCCTCCGCGTAGCCTGTTATAAGAGGCGTAATCTGGTATGAAAATCCGGGTGCCAGATAATGTTCTCCCAGAAAATATACCGAGCCCTCGCTATAAGCGGTTTGATTCAGCAGGCTGTAATAATCATCGGGGTCATTACTGCCGGCCTGGTTATAATGATATTCGATAAAGCTGTAGGTTCCGCTTCTAAAACTATAGTCCAGGCCGACAGAGCCGCGGAAGTATGATTCGTCTTCATCAAATCCATCATGTGACAAGGCGCCGGAAAAGACATACGCACCCTCAACCCAGAAACCTGCCCCGCCTATATAGCGCGTCAGATCAAATCCCAGCAGGAGATTTTCCCGGAATCCTATAACCATTCCGGAAATATCCGTGCGCTCTATATATGTTTTGCCCCGCAAGAAGAAGGCGCTATTCTCGAATTTAAAATCATCTCCGAAAACATATCCCAGGTCAAGTTCGCCCATAAAGCCCAGGGGATAGCGAATCCGCAGAGCATCAACGCCAATGCGATTTTCGATATCGAGCTCATTATATGGGAAAGGCGCCAGGACATCAGTGGGATTTATTACATGGGCCGAACCCCAGGCTATAGCCTGGCGGCCGAAATACAGGTCAAACTTCGGAAATGACAGGCTCAAATATGCCCGGTCGAGATTCTGATTTATCTTAAAGCTGCTTTCCTCGTCGTCATCTGGATATAACTCCCGCTCCAGATCAAGGGCGCGGTATCCATAACCGCGAGGATTAAAATCTAACAAGGCGGTCCTGTCCAACTGCTTATCCAGAATCACGGGGATCAAATTATATGAACAATGGAAATCCACTTTCTCAGAAATCTCAAACCTGGTAGCAAGCCTAAGCCTGTTTGTGACCATCCCCATTAATCCAGGATCAGGGTCAGGGCCAGGGAAGGAGTGTTCAGGAAAATCAAGAACTGTTGAGAAATTCTTGTAATACCCGCCAATGCTGTACCAGTCCCCTTTCAAGATTGGAGGGCACCCGATCAGCATAATAATCATTATGATCATAAGGCTGTTAATTTTTTTCACGATTCAACCCTTTACCTCATCACGATCAACCTTGCCGTCTTTCAGAACAATCAGCCGCCGGGCCTTTTTCATCACGCGCTGGTCGTGAGTTGAAAAGATAAATGTAATTTTGCTTTTCTCGTTCAGTTCACGCATGATCTCCATCAGGCTCTCGGCCGCCTCGGAATCGAGGCTGGCGGTGGGTTCATCCGCCAGCACAAGGGCCGGCTTCGATACCATAGCGCGCGCCACCCCCGCACGCTGCTGCTGTCCACCGGAAAGGCGGTTGGGACGGCGGTCGGCCATATCCTCCAATCCCAGATCGGCGAGAATTTTCTTCACCCGTTCATGTCGTTCTTTTTTTGGCACGCCCTGCAGGAGCATAACATATTCCACATTTTCCTCTACAGTCAGCACAGGAATCAGATTGTTCGACTGAAAAATAAACCCGATATTATCGCGCCTGAAATCGGACAGCTCCTTTCCGCTCATCTCCGAAAGCAGCTTTCCAGAAAGCCGGACACTGCCCCCGGTAGCATCATCCAGCCCGGAGATGACATTCAGAAAGGTAGTCTTCCCGGAGCCGGAAGGCCCCACAATTGCGGTGAACTCACCTTCATCAATGGTCAGGTCAATTCCACGCAGTGCTTTTACCGGGACTTTGTCTTCACGGTATTCTTTGACTATTCCCTGAGCCATGACTACATGATTATTTTCTTTTTTGTTCATCATCTATCTCCTAATGTGCTTTTCTCATAGCATTGACCGGTGTAAGCCGGGCGGCATAGATTGCCGGATAAAGGCTGACTATCAACGTGAAAACAAATACTAAAATCGGGTAAAGTATGAACTGCCCGGCTGTCATGACAGGATAGAGCGGCTCCCGGAAGGTCACACCGCTGTACTCGGATCCTGTGAAATCGAAACCGACATGGGTAAATATATAATTTACGATGAATCCCAGGACGATTCCTGCAACAGAACTGACAATAGCCAGCGCTCCGGCTTCGAAAACGATCAGGCGCGCCAGTTCAGCTTTCCTGGTACCGACTGCCAGAAGCACCCCGAACTCATACATCCTTTCGTACAACGACATAAACAGGGCATTTATGATTCCCAGCGCCACAACGCCAAACAGAATCAGGCCGGTTATATATATGCTGAATCTTGATAATTCAAAAGCTGTCTGGAGCTGGGGCATTAGTTCGGCCCAGCCCTCGGCCGTATTTCCAAGCCGGGAATATTCATCCCAGAAAGGATGGTCCTTCTGCCTGCCTACTGATGATTGCCTGAAATCGATTGCGATTTCATGCGCACTGTCTCCCAGGTTAAGCATCTCCCGTGCTTTATCCAGGCGCACGAAGGCCATGCCCTTATCGAGCTCATCCACATTCATAAAATAAATCCCGGATACCCTGAAAAGCTCCTGGGCCAGGTTATCTGTCTGGACCTGCGCTGCGGTCAGCACCACGCGATCCCCAACTCCGACCTCCAGCCTTTCGGCCAGTTCCCTTCCGATAACCAAATTGCGTTCTCCCCCACCCGCCTCGAAATATGACCCTTTTTCCATCGCATCGTCAATCTGGGAGAGATGCTTTTCTGATTCGGGATTAATTCCCACCATGGTAACCGATCTCATATTCACAGGCGAACTGATAGCAGCATAAGAAAGCACCCTGACAGAAAAATTTTCGACCAGTTCCTCATGCGCAAGCCTGCCGGTCAAGCTGTCCAGATTGGCAATGGTTTTTTCCACCGCATAGGTCTCCTGAAAACCCTCCCGGTGAATCTGTCCCTCACCCATGAATGATTCGGTGGCGGATTTAATCATATCCCTTTCCATCCCGATCATCAGAGCATCGACAAAGATGAGTGAAGCAAGTCCGATAGCCACCACTGTAGAGGCAATCGCGGTGCGTCTTTTGTTGCGAAAAATATTGCGCCAGGCCAGCTTAATAAACATTATCATATTCGCATACTCCTCATACCGATCTCATCGCCTGGGCGGGCGGAATACGCGCCGCTTTGACCGCCGGAAAGATAGAGACCAGAAATGCAGACACGACAACGCTGAGAGCGGGTATATAGAAACTGCGCAAATTCACTTCGGTATACATGCGCTTGAATTCGACTCCACCATAAGTAAATGTTTCTGGCAGCGGTACACCGTGAGCAGAAAGAGCATCATTAATCAGATAGCTCAACCCGCAGCCGATAATAACCCCCGCCACTGCAATAATCAGAACTTCGATTATTACCAGCCGAAATACCTGACCTGGTGCGGTTCCAAGCGCACGCAGGACGCCATACTCATGAGTACGTTCCAGCACACTCATCAGCACGGTGTTCAGCACCCCAACTGCAACCATGATAAGTATCACCACCAACATAATCCACATGCCTTCTTTATCAGCCCGCATCGCGCGATAAAAAGATTTCGCAAATTCCTTCCAGGTGGCGACATCCAGCCCTGAATCATTGAGCGCTTCTTCTATACCGGCAGAGGTTTGGGGCACATCCGCCAGATTATCGCATATGACCGCTATTTCATGAATTCTGTTCTGCAGAACCAGGAGTTGCTGCGCATCCTCGAGATGAAGGTAGAAGGAGGCGCGGTCCTCCATCTTATCTCCGCTTTCAACTATTCCGAACACTGCATAGAGATCATTGGCAATTGAACCGTCGGCGGCCTGGGATATAATTACAATCGTATCACCGACCGAAGCTTTCAAAATTTTTGCCAGGCCCCTTCCCAGCAGAGCCTTATTTGAAGGCTGCGCGGAAAAATATCGGCCCTCTGCCACTTTTCGGTCCAGATGAGTGGCCCTGCTTTCGATTTCCGGATCAACGCCGATAATTCTCACCCCGGCGCTCTTGTCATTCAGCGAGGCCAGACCGGATGCAAACAGGCGCGGAGTTGTGAACTCAACTCCGGCAATATCGGCAATTACATTCCGGAGTGAATCATAATTCTCTATATTCTTATAGAGGGAGGGTTTATCCAGGTAGCCCTGACTATGAATCTGGATATGGCCGAGACGATTGCGGGTGAATGAATCGATTATATTATTGTAGGTGCCGTCCGACCATCCGATCGAAATCGCCGCCAGCACAAATCCCACAAACATGGTCAGCATCGTTATGATGCTGCGGCGCTTGCGCCTGAATATATTGCGCAGGGCGATCTTGAACATCATGGCTTCCGGCTGCTCCTTTACTCTGAACGGAGATTGCGCAAAGTGAAAATCCCCTCCTCCGGATCGACTCCGAATTCAAGCTCGATGTAGCGCAGAATTGTCCTGCTCTTTTCATCCTCCGGAACCATCTCCATCACAGCTGGAATCCTGCGCCCATCAAATGTGGTGACGTCCCTGAGATATAACGTCCGAGCGAGTTTGTCATCTTCATCATAATATTTCTCCCAGACTGGAATATATTCGTCTTTTGTGGCAGCGACAACAATGCTCCCCCACACCACAGGCACATCATCATGCGGGATACATTTGATGTAATAAAGGCTGTCCACCGGATTCTCAACGCTTGTATATTCGTAATCATAATCATCAAAAAGCGAAAACTCCTTAACCAGGTCATCATTGGTAAAATCCGAACCCATCCAGGAATTCATCATCATCGAAGGAGGGATTTTTATCACTTTGTTGGTCTTGGGAAGATAGTTCCACATTTCATTCCCTATCCTGAGCGTACCCACACCTTCTTCCTTTTCGGGAGCGGTGATCCGGATGAACGTGTGATCCATATTTTTGGTCCAGACCTTCATCTTGAGAGTGCGTTCCCAGTGCTCGGTGGTAATCTTCATCTCGACTTCGGAGTAGCTGGCCTCGCTGCGGTAGAGCTGATCGATATAGTTAATCACATCCTCAACTTTTGGCCTGCCGCCTTCGGATTGCGCGTACAGGCATGATCCGATTAATACCATTAAGATTATGAATGAAGTTACAGGAACAAAATAAATCCGTTTAATCATCATGTGCCTCCGGCTAACAGGCGATTGAACTTATTATAGCACCCCATCAGGTTTATATTAATATATTCGTACAACAAAACCAGTTTGTTTTTGAAATTTCAGGGAATATGGTTTTGTTAAGGGCCGCTTACTCTCGACTGGGCGGGGCCATAAATTCCGGGCCCAATGGCTCTGAGATATTATTATCTAAAATCTGCTCGATTTCGGCCAGGTCCTCCGGGGACAATGACCAGTCCCAGATCTCATCCACCGCTTCGAGCTGATCAGGGCGACGCGCGCCCCAGAGCGCCACCTCAACGCCACTGTCCAGCATCCACCTGACCGCAAGATGTATTACTCTCCTATTATGCTCGTTTTTGGCGAACTGGTCCAGCTCATCGACAGCCTTGAGATATTCCTTGAACCTCGGCATCTGAAACTTGGGGTCCATCTTGCGCAGATCATCCCCTTCAAATTCGCGATCCTCGCTCATCTTGCCGCTCAAAAGCCCCCGGCAAAGAGAACCGTAAGCCAGAATTGCGATATCGTTTTCTTTGCAGAAGGGTAACTGGGTCTCAGCGATCTCCCTTTCGAACAGATTATAGGGCGGTTGAGAAACATGCAGAGGAGCTTCCTTCATAAATGTCTCCATCTGCTCGATTGAATAATTGCTTACTGCAATCGCCCTGATTTTTCCGGCCTCATGAATTTTATACATAGTTTCAGCAGTCTCCTCGATTGGAACCGCCGGATCGGGCCAGTGCACATGATAGACATCTATATAATCTGTTTTCAAGCGCTTCAGTGAATCATCTACCTCTTTCAACAGCCGTTCTTCGGAGGCATTCCTGAAAACCTCGTCCCCTTTCCACTCCAGTCCCGCTTTGGTTGAGAGCACGATTCTCTCCCGCTGCCGATATTCGGCCATGGCCTTCCCGATAATTTCTTCCGACTTGCCGAAGCCGTATGCGGGCGCGGTGTCGATCAAATTTATTCCCCTTTCCAGAGCG
The DNA here is from genome assembly GCA_011056555.1 of Candidatus Zixiibacteriota bacterium. Classification (GTDB taxonomy): domain Bacteria; phylum Zixibacteria; class MSB-5A5; order JAABVY01; family JAABVY01; genus JAABVY01. The sequence goes on from DSEQ01000025.1 coordinate 16,718, forward strand.
CTCAAAATTGTATCGATGGATTTTTTTTCATCGGTGCCGCCCCACATCCAGCCTCCGATGGCCCAGGTACCAAGACCCACTCTCGAATTTGCCAGACTGAGATTAGGAAGTGTGACAGTTTCCATTTTACTATTTCTCCTTTTTATACTCTATTAAACAACGAATCGATTTCGAATTATGAATATGTATTCCAAAAATGACAACCTGACTTTATAGCATTTCCTGCAATTCCCTGGCATTCTGAGCTGCATATCCATCCTGATCGTTATCAAAATACATATATATTTCCTTACCACTATCGCTCCAGGCTTCAAAAGCCCCGCGCCACCCCGCCAGGGTCTCTTTGTCGTATTTGCCTTCGTATTTGGCGCCCGGTCCATGCAGACGGACATAGACAAAATCCGCGGTTATCTCACGCGGCGATATTTTCTTTTCGAGCTCATATATGCAGAAGGCGGCATTATGCTTTCGCAGGCATTCATAGACATCATCGATCCACCAGCTTTCGTCACGAAATTCAAAAACATATTTGTCCCTGTCGGGAAGCAATTCCAGAAATGACTCCAGCCTTTCGATGTTTACATTCCAGTGAGGAGGAAGTTGAAACAGAATCGGCCCCAGTTTCTTATCCAGGGTCTTCACTCTGTCAAGAAAATTGTCAAGCGGTTCTCGGGGGTCATTGAGCTTTTTCATATGAGTAATATAACGGCTGGCCTTTACCGCAAAAACAAAATCATCAGGAGCAACATCTTTCCAGTCCTGCAGGGCCCCTTTATTCGGAAGCTGATAAAATGAATTATTGATTTCTACGGAGTGAAATATTTCACAATAGTATTCAAACCACTCATTTTTTGGCATTTCATCAGGATAAAATGTGCCTTTCCAGTGATTATAGTTCCAGCCTGAAGTACCTATGTGTATCTTCTTTTTCTGATTCATCGTTGATTCTCGTTTCACTAAGATTTTGCATAATCAGGAGACTTTGCCATCGACCATCGTAGGCGGCATTGCTGAACGGAAACGCAAGAGGGTCGTTTCCATATCTTCATTAATAATTTCCAGGGCTTTGTGTCCTCCATCGGCAGTCTCTTCCATAATCATATATTGCGGGTTTTGAATTTTATGGGTGACGGTCTTCTCGGCATTTTCAGATGTGACCACCAGCAGATTCAGGTCACCCTCGTCTTCCAGGACAAAATTCTGCATGGGGGCATTGTCGGCCAGAACTGTCTTGATGTCGTTCGTATCAAAATGGGTTATATCTAAACGCCAGTTCTTGTGGCTGGTCCCGAATCCAAGCACGAATTCCGGCCACTCCTCTCTGGGAATCTCGAATTTGCGGACGTTTTCGCTGCTCATACAGGCCTCTTTTCCCGCATTAACTCGCACACCTCCTCGTCGCTGACCTGCGGAAAGTTCTCATACCACTGACCAACACTACTGAACTGTCCGGGAGTATGCATGCAGACTACCTTATCGGCCTCGCTTTCCAGTCTCCGGCAGGTCGGTTCCGCCGCCACCGGAACAGCAGCTATCACCTTCCGGGGATCGAGTTTTCTGACGGCTTTTATGGCTGCGAGCATCGATGCTCCGGTCGCCAGGCCATCATCAACCAGCAAAACGGTTTTGCCCGACACATCGGGAGTTTCTCTGCTTCCCCGATATTTGCGCAAGCGTCTCTCCAATTCGACTTTTTCAACCTCGGCTACCTTATCTATTACCCGGGAGGGGATATCCATGGTGCGCACGATATCTTCATTGAGGAGCGTCAGACCACCCTGGGCAATTGATCCCATGGCCAGCTCTTCCTGGCCCGGCACGCCAAGTTTCCGGACCATAAAGACATCCAACGGAGCGTTGAGTATGCTCGCGACCTCGTAGGCGACCGGCACCCCTCCGCGCGGAAGCCCGAGCACCACAGTATCGTCCCCTTCTATCGTTTCCTTCAGCGACTCCCCCAGTTTCAGTCCTGCTTCTGTGCGATCTTTGAAATATGTCATATAATTAAGCCTTTTCCCGCTGTTAATCCGAGGGCATCTCACCCTTGCTGCCGGCCTCAAAGAGTTTATTGTATTCATCCGGAAGCTGCGCCTTGACATCCTCAAGCTCGCCGCCTGTTACGGCATCCCCGATGACTTCAATCACCACTCTGGCATGGTAAACTGCATCCTGCATTCTGGAGCCTTCTTTCTCGGAGACCTTATTGAAAAACTCGTCCAGGCCGAACCTCTGGCCATGATCACTGTCGCCCATCAGATACACCACCTCATCAGGCAGTTGTGCCGCTAAATTATTTGCCTCTCCTTCAGTTATTCTCTCTGACAACGTGCTTAATGTTGCCCGGGTCGCCCTTACCGCTTCCTCCAGCGAACTGAGCCTTGCCCTGCTCTGCACCTCTCTTATAAATTCATCATATTTCATACATATCACACCCTTCAATTAAAGATCAGATTAAATCTATGATTATTCTGTTTTACCGGAAGGCTTATCCACAACCTGTACTGTGCTGGCCTGAAATCCGGCATCGCTGAGGGCGCCGACAAACCTGACACCCATACCCGGCTCCAGATCTTCAAGCCTGTCATTGACCAGGCTGCTTTCGTTGAAATAAACCTCTCTCCCTTCAATAGTCTTCAGGAAACCGTATCCTTCATCCTTGAATATACGTTCAATGACCGCGGCCACTTCCTGATCAGGATGCACTTTCACCTCATTGCGCTGCTTTTCAACCAGTTCCTTCAGCTGTCTTTGTGCAGCGGAAAAAACATCACGGATGACAGCGTCCAGCGGCTCATGCATATCGCCGTCGCCGGGCTCACGTTTGACCACTATTTCATGACCCGGCGGGACACGTACATTGACCCTGACCCGATAAGGATTGCCCATTCGTTGGTGTTCCTGGGGTTTCTCGAGCGCAATCCGGCAGCTTATTATATAATCGCACACCTTTTCCAGTGATGCCACTTTATCGTTAACGAGATCTACAAGCTCGTCAGTTTTTTTTATGTCCCTTAAGGTTAATTCGAGCGGTACTTCCAAAACGCCTCCTATCTGGATTCTAAACGCTACAAGCAAGACTCTCCGATTAAAGCCGCTCCTTTTTTTTCCTGTCCGCAGACACCGTTAAATTATGCAGGAATACGCCCTTTGCACAATACTAAATAGTTGTATAGGGATTGCGTAAGTGATGTACGTAATAGCGTAAATGCGAAATCTACTGCGTTACCATTCCAGATTTTCCAGAGCCAGACGGATATCCCCGGCGGTGTTGAAGTGCTGCCTGATGAGGCTGTGTTTACGTCCCATAATAAGCTTCCTGACATTGTCATCGGCGCGCTTATAGCCCTCGGCCCCCCCGATCATCTCGTAAAAGACTGTCAAGAGATCAAAAACATCCTGCTGAATGCGTTCACGGTTGGACCGGCCAAGATCAAAAAGATCTATCAAACGCACATTAAAGCCCAGCCCTTTACGTTTGACCATAATATTATCCGTATGAATATCACCATGATACTGGCCCAGAAAGTGTATCTGCTCGATACCCCGGGCCAGGGCGTACAGCAGATGCATGGCCTGAAACTGGGTGAGCTTTCTTCCCCGCTGGCGTTTAATAAAGGTGGAGAGAAGCTCCCCTTCGGCCAGATCGGAGACCAGAAATTCGACCCTCTTCCCGCTGATTTTGGCCTCTCCTCTGTGATGGTACTGGATCAATATGGGGCAGGTTCTCAATTTGTAGAGTTTTCTTGCATACTTCAACAGAGGCTTGCGGCTTATGTGGTAGGGGTAGAATATCTTGGCCGCGCGGATTATACCGGTGTGCCGTTCGCGGACTTTATAAACCTCTCCCTCCCAGCCTCCTCCCAGGAATTCCACGACATGATAATTGGATCCCAGAGTGCGTCCCTCGGGAAGATCGAAACTGAAGTCATTGCGGCCCATGTGAAAATCGTCCTTTGCCTAAAAATGGTCAATTTCAATATATAAATTGTTAGATTTAAGGCATCTGATTTTTAAGCTATACCCGGAAAAATTGTGATTTTCAATATTTAATTTTTGAAACTTTTTTGCTTGCCAAAACGTAAAATTTCCACTAAAATATTTTAGCACTCTCACGCCGAGAGTGCTAAGAACAGCCCTAAACAGATCTCATGCAAGATATAAAAAAGGAGTTTCATATGAACATCAAGCCTTTGGCAGACAGGGTATTAGTAGAGCCTATGGAAGCCGAAGAGGTAAAAAAAGGCGGGATCATCATTCCAGATACCGCCAAGGAGAAGCCCCAGCAGGGCAAGATAATTGCGGTTGGACCCGGCCGCACCGCCGAGGACGGCAAAAGGGTTAAAATGGAAGTCTCGGTTGGAGACAAAATTCTATATGGGAAGTATTCCGGCTCGGAGGTTGACATTGACGCCAACAAGTATCTGATCATGCGCGAGTCGGATATTCTGGCTATTATCAAATAATTTAAAAGGAGTAGCACATATGCCCAAGATGATAGCTTATAATACTTCTGCCCGCGACAAGCTGAAAAAGGGAATCGATAAACTGGCCGATGCTGTAAAGGTTACCCTGGGGCCGCGAGGCCGCAATGTGGTAATCGACAAGAAATTCGGTTCCCCGACCATCACCAAAGATGGTGTCACTGTCGCAAAAGAGATCGAACTGGAAGACCACTTCGGGAACATGGGCGCCCAGATGGTCAAGGAAGTCGCTTCCAAGACCTCTGATATCGCCGGTGACGGTACCACAACAGCGACTATAATAGCTCAGGCGATTTACCGCGAAGGTTTGAAAAATGTCACTGCCGGTGCAAATCCGATGAGTGTCAAGCGCGGGATTGACAGGGCGGTTGATGCCATTGTGAAAGAACTCAGGGAACTTTCCCGCCCGGTGCCCGGAAAAAACGAGATATCCCAGGTCGGCACAATTTCGGCCAACAACGACAAGCTGATCGGCGATCTGATCGCGGAAGCTATGGAGAAAGTCGGCAAGGACGGAGTGATCACGGTTGAGGAAGCCAAAGGTACCGAGACCGAGCTGACAGTAGTCGAAGGTATGCAGTTTGACCGCGGTTACCTCTCTCCCTACTTCATCACTAATCCGGATAATATGGAAGCTGTCCTGGAAGATCCGATGATTCTTATCCATGACAAAAAGATCTCGAATATGAAAGATCTGCTTCCGATCCTGGAGAAGGTTGCCCAGATGGGCAAGCCGATGCTTATCATTGCCGAGGATGTTGAGGGCGAGGCGTTGGCTACACTGGTGGTCAACAAGCTGCGCGGCACGATCAAGGTTGCCGCTGTGAAGGCTCCGGGTTTCGGTGATCGCAGAAAAGCCATGCTGGAAGACATCTCAGTCCTGACAGGCGGTAAGGTGATTTCCGAGGAACTCGGATTCAAACTCGAGAACACAGTGGTTTCAGATCTGGGCACGGCCAAGAAAGTCAATATCGACAAGGACAACACGACCATAGTCGAAGGCGGCGGAAGCACCGAGGAAATCAAGGCCCGTATCGGCCAGATCAAGAAGCAAATCGAGGATACAACCTCCGATTATGACCGCGAGAAACTGCAGGAACGTCTGGCCAAGCTGGCCGGAGGCGTGGCGGTTATCAATGTCGGCGCGGCCACCGAGACTGAGATGAAAGAGAAGAAAGCGCGTGTCGAGGACGCCCTTCATGCCACCCGTGCAGCGGTTGAGGAGGGCATAGTGCCCGGAGGAGGTGTGGCCTACCTGCGTGCTCTGAATGCTCTGGAAAAGGTTAATCTCGATGAAGAGGAGAAAGTGGGTGTAATGATTGTCCGTAAAGCTCTGGAGGAACCGATCAGGCAGATCGCGTTCAACTCCGGCATTGACGGTTCAATTGTTCTCAATAAAGTGGCAGAGCAGAACGGCGCCTTCGGCTATAATGCGCTGACCGACACCTATGAGGATCTTCTGAAGGCGGGTGTAATAGACCCCACCAAGGTTGCCCGGACAGCGCTCGAAAATGCCGCTTCTATTGCAGGGCTGCTGTTGACCACAGAAGCTCTGGTTACCGAGAAGCCCGAAAAGAAAAAGGAAATGCCCGGCGCAGGCATGCCCCCGGGAGGGATGGATGAATGGGATTGATTCCGCGTATGACACTATAATCAGGTAACTACTCGAGCCCGGCTTTTTATGCCGGGCTTTTATTCTGCCGGATTCCATCGCTGAGAAAAATCTTGTTCTATTAAGTTGTTTTGAGTACAGTAGAGTACAGGCCCAGTATCAGTAAATCGGGGAGGCTCTAATGAGTAATCCGAAAATGATTGTAAATTCATCAAATCTGCGAACAATTTGTATCCTGACCATATCGATTTCAATAATTCTTTCAGCTGCTGCCTTATGCCAGCAGACCGGCGGGGAGAAACTGATTATAGGCACCAAACCGACCGCTCCATTCGCCATGAAAGCCGAGGATGGTTCATGGTATGGCATCAGTATCGAGCTCTGGCGCACGATTGCCTCGGATCTGGAGCTTGAATATGTGTTCGAGGAGCGTGATTTGCAGGGATTGCTGGAGGGACTCGAGGACGGCTCCCTCGATCTGGTGGTCTCGGCCCTCACCATAAATTCCGAGCGCGAGGAAAAATTCGATTTCTCTCATCCCTTCTACAGCGCCGGTCTGACGATAGCATCATCTGCATCGGGAGGGGCCAGCTTTCTCAATGTCGCCCAGGGGCTTCTTTCCTCCCAGTTCATCCGGGTGGTAGCCATACTGGTCTTCATACTGCTTGTCACCGGTTTTTTGGTGTGGGCCTTTGAACGAAAACGCAACGCTGAACAATTCGGCGGAGGAATCGGAAAAGGTATCGGTTCCGGATTCTGGTGGTCAGCAGTTACCATGACCACCGTAGGTTATGGAGACAAGGCGCCCAAAACTTTCGGCGGGCGGATTGTGGCCCTGATCTGGATGTTTGCCGCTATCATTATCATATCCAGTCTTACGGCAGCTATTGCCTCGGCCCTGACGGTCTCTAAACTCGAGGCCAGGATAAGCGGACCGGAGGATTTGCCCCGGGTGGAGGTGGGTACGATTGCCAGTTCCACCAGCGAGAAATATCTTCAGAATAATAAGATTAACTTCAGCACTTATGATAGTCCCGGAGACGGCCTTAAAGCAGTGGCCCAGGGGGAGATAGATGCCTTCGTTTATGACGCGCCAATTCTCAGATATTTGATTAACAATAACTTCAAGGGTAAGCTGAAAACCCTGCCATCGACTTTCTTGCACCAGGATTACGGCATCGCTCTTTCAAACGGGAGGCCACTACGAGAAGCGATAAATATTGTCCTCTTGCGCGAAATCGCCCGACCGGAATGGGAAAGCCTTCTCGATAGATATATGGGAAAATGAATGTGCGGAATTCTGTATCGGGATTATCAATAATCATAAGCGTCTTCCTTTCAACAAGTTAAAAAATTCCGACAAAAAGTGTAGAACTTTTTAATCCAGTTGTTGTTGAATATTCTACATAATTGTTGATCCATATACTAAAGATTAACCCATGTTTAAAACCAATAAATTATACCTGGTACTTCTGATCGTCATCACGGCAGCGACACTTACGCTGCATTATTATGGCCTTCTGTTCGAAGGTGTCCTGGGACATTCGCATCTGATCCATGTCATCCATGCGCGTCTGTGCTACATACCGATTGTTCTTGGCGCGGTTTGGTTCGGACTGCGCGGGGGCATTACTACCGCTGTTGTTATTTCGATTTTCGCGGTTCTGTACATCCAGCTCAAGCCGGTAATCATTGCTGAAGATCTGATAAATGAATACACTGAGATCGCATTTTATCTGGCGATCGGCGGCATGGCCGGAATTTTGGTCGACAGGGATCGTTCATTTGTGCGCAAGAAGGAAGAGGCTGAGAGAAAGCTCCAGCAGGCACAAAGGCTCTCCATGATGGGCCAGATGACCGCTTCCATTGCGCATGAGATCAAGAATCCGCTTGGGTCGATCAAGGGCGCCTCGCAGATTTTGAAGGATGATTCGCTTTCGGACGAAGAGAAGCATGAGTTTGCGGAAATGATAGAAAAGGAAGCCGACAGGCTCGATTTTGTGGTCAAGGATTTTCTGTCCTATGCCCGCCCATCCCCATCCAGGTTTTCTGAAATAGACCTGCGCGAAATTCTGAATTCGGCCTATAAACAGCTTAAATATCAGGCTCGTGACAGTAATATCGAAATAAATATGGATTTTGACGAGGTCCCCTCGATCAAGGCCGACCCCGACAAGCTGCGCCAGGTATTTCTCAACATATTGCTCAACTCATTTCAGGCTATGCCTGATGGAGGAAAAATCGAGATAAAGTGCCTTCACGATAACGGTGATGCCGTGATAATCATCAGAGATAATGGTATCGGTATCCCCGTGCAGGATCTGGACAAAATATACGATCCGTTCTACACTACCAAGAGCCGCGGTTCAGGCCTGGGACTGGCAACTACAAAAGCAATTATCGAAGAGCACAACGGCGCCATCAAAGCCGACAGCGCCAGGGGTGAGGGCACAACATTCAAAATATCGCTGCCAATTGAAGGTGCGGAGCATTAATATGAATAATGAGAGAATACTGGTTGTGGATGATGATGCCTCGCTCAGGAGGATTATCGAGTTCCACCTGAAAAAAAAAGGCTACAAACTAACTGCCCTGGAAACTGCGGAAGAGGCCGTTAAGCATCTCAAAAAATCCAACTTCGAGCTTCTGATATCCGACATCAAAATGTCGGGTATGGACGGCCTGGATTTACTGCAGATAGCGCAGGAAATAAAGCCCGATCTGCCCGTGATTTTCATCACAGCCTTCGGGACTATTGAGATGGCGGTGGAGGCCATGAAGCTGGGAGCCTATGACTATATCACCAAGCCCTTTGATCTGGATGATTTCATGCATACGGTGGAAAAAGCTCTGGACTATCACAGGCTTCTGGATGAAAACCTCAGGCTCAAGAAAGAGCTCAAGAACAGGGATTCATTTTCCAATATTATTGCCGCCTCAAAGCCGATGGAGGAAATTTTTAACAGCGTCAGGAAGGTGGCCAACACCGACACAACAGTGCTCATAACGGGTGAGTCGGGCACCGGTAAGGAGCTGATCGCCAGGGCCATACACCGGGAGAGCGAACGTTCCGACAATCCCATGATAACGGTCAATTGCGCCGCAATTCCCCGGGACCTTTTGGAGAGCGAACTGTTCGGCCATGTCGCCGGAGCATTTACCGGTGCGGTCAAGAACAAGACCGGTAAGTTTCAATTGGCTGACGGGGGAACGATCTTCCTGGATGAGATCGGCGACCTTAGCATGGAACTGCAGGCCAAGCTCTTGCGAGTACTGGAAAATAGAGTGGTTGAACCGGTTGGATCGAATGAGTCCACGCCGGTAGACATAAGGGTACTGGCGGCAACCAATCAAGACCTTAATAAAAAACTGAAAGCGGGTGAATTCAGGGAAGATCTGTTTTACCGTCTCAATGTCATTCCGATCAATATTCCTCCCCTGCGCGAGCGCCGGGAAGATATTCCCCTCCTGGTGAAACACTTTCTCAACGAATACTCCGACAGTAAGAGACTATCCATTGATCCGAAAGCTCTCAAGGAATTAAGCGAGTATGACTGGCCCGGTAATGTGCGTGAATTAAAAAACCTGTTGAAGAGAATCGCTGTGCTGGCTGAGAACAGCAAGATCATGCCTTCCGATCTTCCGCCTGAGATAAAATCAGAAGGCAGCCGGAAAACCGGCGAAGACAGAGCCGGTAACAATTCCCTGCAGGAAACTGAAAAAAATGCGATAGTAGATGCTTTAAGGAAGACGGGATGGAACCAGACGCGGGCTGCCAAACGCCTGCAGATACCCCGACATATATTGATCTACCGCATGAAGAAGTACGGCATCAGAGAAGAAGAATAGAAAACCTGAGCCGATCTACGGTTACTTCAGATGAATCATTTTCCCGATAGTGTAGTAATTGTCGGCGGCAAAAATGTAGAAGTAGACGCCGCTGGAGAGAGATGCGCCGTCCTCGTTGCGACCGTTCCAAGTAACCTCGTAATCGCCCGGAAAATCAATCTCATCTTTAATGATTCTAACCTTCTGGCCAAAAATATTATAGACCGCAATATAGACGTAGGCCTCTACCGGAAGGCTGTATTTGATCACGGTGCTTGAATTGAAGGGATTGGGATAATTTTGCGGCAGAAGAATTTGGAAGTCCTCGTTTTCTTTTGCCGCTTTCTCGGCCAGTTTTTCTGCCAGTTCCTCGGGGCTGACTTGTTCAAATTCGCCGTTACCGGAGTTTCGCGAATAGACCTGGAACGGTTTTTCAGCATCAGTTGAAATCTCAACTCTCTCGGCCTGCTCCTCGGCCTCTTCTATTTTCTCCGCCGGGCGATCGGGGTCCTCCCTGGAGAAGACATTATTGGAGATGCCCATAAAAATTAGAGTTAAAACTAAATGCACCATTACTTTCATTATTAACTCCTGGTGCCGTGTTGATTATCTATTATAATTTAAGATTTTCCGAGCCAAAAACAACAGCAAATGACTGTTAAGAAAAATCCTGCCGTTTACATAATTCGGCCCTTTATGCTACCATGAATCAGGGCTCAATGCTGGACGGCTTTCGGTATGAAAATGATAATAATGATAACCTTCATCCTCATGACCCATATGCATGCCCCTGCCGTCATGGCCCATGATACCATTCTCATTGAACATGATCATGTAATCGGTTCCATAATGCAGAGCGGAATCGGGCATGAATTCGCAGCTATCGAGATTTTCGTTCCAGTTAAACCTTCCGCCCCATTCAATTGAATCAATCCAGACCATCATATGGTTTCTGCGGATCATATTCATATGTCCCATTCCACCGTAGTGATCAAGTGAATCCATCCACTCATGCATCGGTTCTCCGCCGGAAAAATAGCTGTACAAGCGCACAGACTGTGTATCCATTGGCATATTGAATGCCATATGCAGTGATGTTTCGGTTGATACTGAGGACGCTCCGTCAGCCGGGATTATGCGCAGCAGTTCCGGATCCAGATTCGAGCTTTCCCCCGGTGAATCGTCGTTGCATGAGATTAAGAGCAAAAATAAAATGGCCAGACCCCCCATAATAAGCGTTGCGTTTTTCATAAGTCTCTCCTGTGCTTATTCTTAGCTCGAGAACACCCGTGATCGAGCTTCAGCTTATTAGATCTTTTTTCTTCTCGTCATATTCTTCTTTGGAGATCTCGCCGGAAGCATAGCGTCGTTTCAGAACCTCCATTGCTGACGGTTCCTGTGATCGAGAAGAAGTTCTGTCGACCGTAAATTTTATCAGGAACACTATACCGATAACCACCAGGACCCAAAATATTATCATCCAGAGACCTCCGTAAGCCATATGATCATATCCGAACATGCTGCACCGCCCTTGATTCTAAGCGGGCAGGCTCGAAAGTCGAATGTCGGCCTGCCCGGACATACATTTCGTTATGCTTCAACTTAGTTAGAATCCTCCTTTTTGTTTTCGCCAGATTCCATCTGCATCTTTTTCTGCTCGGACATCTGGCCACCCATCATCTGCATCATTTTCTGTCCCATTTGGCTATGATCAGCCATCATCTGATGCATATTCTGCATCATATCCCGATGCTGGACCATCTCGTCCCTGAGTTCTGTGCAGTCTTCCATATCCATCATGGTATTGAAGTGCTGCTCCATTTTTTCGAAATTAGTCATCATGGTTTCAGACTGATGGACCATGTTTTTCATCATGTTTTGCTGGCTCATCATCATGGAATCATCGGACATCATCATATGCTGTCCCTTATCGTCGCCGCGCATCTCCTGCTGGGCGGTTGCAAATGCGAACAGCATCAAGAGCGCCACCCCCAGAAATATGCCAAAAGTAAACTGCCGTTTCATCGTATCCTCCTTTTTTGGATTGGTTCAAAGCTTTGTGCTGCAAGCTTTGATATAAACTGTTTTCTGCTCGTTAGGTAAAACAAAAGAAACCGCTCCCTCGTTCCGCCTAAATAATTCAGGAGGATTTGTCAGCTTTCAATGTTTTTCTCATTTTTTGTTCTGCGATAGCGCTGTACAATACCGGTACCACAAACACTGTTATCAGGACTACAGTCATTCCGCCGAATGACGGTATCGCCATCGGAACCATAATATCCGAGCCTTTGCCGGTTGAAGTCAGGACAGGTATCAGCGCAAGGATAGTAGTACCCGCGGTCATCAATGCCGGACGGATTCTGCGCCTGGCCGCCTCCACAGTGGCCTCACGGATTTCCCCGACCGTCACAGGCTTTCTTCTGTCAAAAACCTGCCGCAGATAGGTTGCAACTATAACGCCGTTATCGGTGGCGATTCCGAACAGAGCCAGAAACCCCACCCATACCGCAACCGAAAGGTTGTATTGCCGAACCTGGAAGAGCTCGCGGAAATCGACTCCGAAGAGCGAGAAGTTCAGGAACCATCCCTGGCCGTAAAACCAGAGCATCAAAAACCCGCCGGCCCAGGCCACAAAAATACCCGAGAAAACCAGAAGCGTGGTGGGCACATTCTTAAACTGAAAATAGAGTATTAAAAAGATGATCAGCAGGGATAATGGAAGTACAACAATAAGTTTCTTTTCAGCCCTGACCTGATTCTCATAACTGCCGGCAAAGCTGTAGCTTACCCCGGCAGGAATATCGAAATCGCCTTTATTGATTTTTGATTTCAGATAATTATCGGCCGCCTGTACCACCTCGACCTCGGCATAATTCGGCTTCTTATCGAATATCACATATCCGACGAGAAATGTATCCTCAGACTTTATGACCATCGGGCCCCTGCGAAATTCTATCTCGGCTAATTCCTTCAATGGTATCTGGGTACCGTCAGCCGCCGGAACAAGAATATCGCCCAGACTTTCCAGTGTATTTCTCAGCTCCCGAGGATAGCGCACTCGTACCGGATAACGCTCGCGGCCTTCCACTGTGGTGGTCAGACGTTTTCCTCCGACTGCAACCTCTATGATGTCCTGTATCTTTCTTATATGTATGCCATAGCGGGCAATCTTATGCCGGTCGATATCTATTTCCAGATAAGGCTTGCCGACAATTCTATCGGCGATGACCGAAGCCGGTTCCACCTGCGGCACCTCTTTCAGATATTTTTCGATTTGATAACCGACCTGCTCGATCGTCTCCAGGTCGGGACCTTTGACTTTGACTCCCATCGGAGCGCGCATGCCCGACTGCAGCATCACTATGCGCGTGGCAATAGGCTGGAGTTTCGGGGCCGAGGTTGTACCCGGTAATTTGCCCGCCTTGATAATTTCATCCCAGATGTCATCGGGACTGTTAATATGATCGCGCCACTGACGATACGGTCTGCCGTCATCGTCGGGTATAAGCTCGCCCTTTTCATCCCGCACAAATTCATCCTTTTCGCGATCATATTTGAATTTCAAGACCTTACCGTCCTTGTTGGTCCTGTATTCCGACTTATAATTTATGATCGTTTCAATCATGGAAATCGGGGCCGGATCAAGGGGCGAATCGACCCGTCCGATCTTTCCAACCACATTCTCAACTTCAGGGATGGCATTAAAAGCCTTGTCCTGCAACTGGAGTACCTCCAGTGCCTCGCCTATCGAGGCATGCGGCATGGTGGTGGGCATGTACAGAAACGATCCCTCGTCCAGATCGGGCATGAATTCTTTGCCCAGTCCCGGGAATGTATGGTTAAGCGATGTATATACCTGCGTGGATCTCACAAAATCAGGCATGAAACCGAAGATTTTATTGAATCCGAGCCAGATTGAAATCCCCAAAAAGACCAGAAGTGTCGGGACCGCAAGAAAGAGCAGCTTATGTTCGAGACACCATCTCAGCACCGGTTCATAAATTCTCATCAATCCTATAAAGAGCAACAAGATTCCGCCAATTAAGATAATAACGAATATTAAATTCAGCAGGAATCCATTGCCAATGCCCAGAGGCATCCAGTGATGGGCCAGAAATACTCCCACTACCAGCACTATCAAGTAATTGACATAGCGCGGGATTAATGACTGCACTTCCTGCGGGATATATTTTTTGAATTGCAGATAGGCCGCAATCAAAACAAGCGCGATTCCGGCCAGCCACAATGACCAGAAGACCGCAATAAACGCTCCCGCCAGGAATATCCCGATCGGCAGTATGCTTTTAAACCTGGATAATTTTGCCTTGCGGGTGAATAGTAAATCTGCGAAGGGAGGTATAATTGTCAGGGCCACTATGACCGAAGCTACCAGTGCAAATGTCTTTGTATATGCCAGCGGCTTGAACAGCTTGCCCTCAGCGGCAACCATCGTGAACACCGGAAGAAACGAAATTACAGTGGTTAAGATAGCGGTCAGTACTGCGCCCCCGACTTCGGATGAGGCAGCGAATATAACATCCCGTTTATTTGCGTCAGGCGGGGCCTTCTCGAGGTGCCTGAGTATGTTCTCACAAATAATCACCCCCATATCTACAATTGTACCGATGGCAATTGCAATACCCGAGAGCGCAACAATATTGGCATCCACTCCAAAAAGTTTCATACCGATGAACACCATCAGGACTGTGATTGGCAGCAGCCCGGAGATCAGCAGGGAACTTCGTATGTGCATCAATATTACGATCACCACAATGATGGTTACAAGGATTTCATCCACCAGGGCAGTATTCAATGTCCCCAATGTCTCATAGATGAGGCCGGTACGGTCGTAGAACGGCACTATTGTAACCTGGGTCTCGGTACCGTCAGAAAGGACTTTCCTGGGAAGCCCGGGAGCGATCTCCTCGATTTTTTCTTTCACATGATTTATTGTCGCCAGCGGATTTTCTCCGTAACGAACAACCACTACACCGCCCACAGCCTCTGCCCCGCCCTTATCCAGCGCGCCGCGCCTCATTGCCGGACCCAGAGACACAGTGGCAACATCCTGAATCCGGATGGGGACGTTTTCACGTTCGAGGATCACGGAACTTCGGATATCATCCAGACTTTCGATAAAACCAAGTCCGCGGATGACATATTCAACCCGATTTATCTCGATCGTCTTAGCCCCCACGTCGACATTGGACATCCTGACCGCATTGAAGACATCGGTGAGTTTAATGTTGTGGGCCTTCAAAGCGCTGGGATCGACATCTATCTGATATTCCTGCACATAACCGCCTATCGAGGCCACCTCGGAGACACCATCAGCCGACTGCAGGGCGTAACGAACGATGTAATCCTGGATCGATCTCAATTCATGCAGATCCCATCCACCTGTTGGATTACCGTCTTTGTCGCGGCCCTCGAGGGTGTACCAGAAGACCTGTCCTAATGCAGTCGCATCCGGCCCAAGCGAGGGCTGCACTCCTTCCGGCAGTGTACCGGTCGGGAGGGAATTCAGTTTCTCCAGCACACGCGAGCGTGACCAGTAGAACTCGACATCCTCCTTGAAGATCACATAGATGGTCGAAAATCCGAGATAGGAATAACTGCGGATTGTCTTGACACCAGGTATGCCCAGCAGCGAGACCGTCAATGGATATGTAATCTGGTCCTCAACATCCTGGGGTGAACGTCCCATCCACTCGGTAAAGACAATCTGCTGATTCTCGCCAATATCCGGAATAGCATCGACCGGAACAGGTTCACGCGGCAGATTGCCCAGATCCCAGTCAAAGGGAGCGACCATAATACCCCAGCCGATCACCATTATTGTCAGCACGGATACGACCAGCTTGTTGTCCAGGCAGTAGCGTATTATTTTATCGAGAATAGAATGATTTCTGTTATTCAAATCAGCCCTCTTAATTAGTCTTTTCCATATTCGGTGACAGTTTTTCCTTGATCTCTCCGCAACGCAGCATCATAGCGCCGTAAAACGAATTATAGACGGTATCTACAGTCTGGAGCCAGTAGGCCCCCTGGTTATCACGCGCCATCGGACAGAAAGTCAGGAAATAATCCTGGTCCGAGGCGTGTCCGAATGTTTCCTGCATTTCAATAATAACATTAGAAAGACCATAAAATGCATCGCGTGATTCTTCGATATTCTCGGCCTCGATGCCGGCCTCTGCATCCGCGATCATCTGCCCGGAATACTTTATCCATTTCATATGCGCATGATCCTTGAACAGGCCCATATCAACATTTTTGACCGACTTTTTTAATCCGCTGTAAGCTTCTGTAGCCTTGTCCAGCTCATCCGAGGCAAGCGCCATCTGCACATCAAAATAATGCGCATATACCGGGGTCAGGGCCTGCAATGTTTCAGGATCAAGCGTCACAGCTTCGGGTTCTTTCTGCCCGGAGGAGGGCCGCGATATGGGAGATTGCTGGCCATGCTGATGGGCCGGGCTGCCCCCTCCGCCTTCCACAAACATCATACTGGGCCGGGCCTGAATCTGAAGCTCGCTGTCGATCTTGAAGGCACCATTGGTAACAACCATTTCACCTTCAGAGAGGCCGGACTTGACAACATATAAGTCTCCCGCACGCGGACCCAGTTCAACCTCTCGCCCTTCAAAGACAGGCTTGTCTCCGTCGCTCAGTTCGATATACACAACCGCGCGCTTTCCTGTCAGAAGAGGAGCGGAAGCCGGTATTACAAGCGGCGCCTCGGATTCCGAATCAGCCAACCGGTCATTGATCACATTTCCTTCCCTGTCCAGAACCGACATAATAGTACCGCTTACAAACATGTCTGGCTTGAGCAGACCCTTCGGGTTATCCACTTCGGTCCGTACTCTGGCTGTACGGCTTTGAGGATTGATCACAGGATCGATAAAGGTTATTTCAGCGTTGAATTCCTTTCCCGGGAAGGATGGGGATGTGAACACAACATTCTGGCCGACCTTAAGCCAGGGCAGATCGGTTTCATAGGCGTCGAAAAGCACCCAGATACTGGAAAGGTCGGCTATGGTATAGATTTGAGTGCCGGTCTTCACATACATTCCTTCTTTGGCGTTCTTTTCGACCACCACTCCGCTGACAGGAGATTTCAGCTTGACCTGCTCCAGCACAACTTCTGATTCTTCAATATCCTTTATTTGGCCTTCAGTCAGACCATAAAGCCGCAGCTTCTCACGAGCGGATTGAAGCGTCAGGCTGGCGGTCGACTTCAAAACAGAGCTGCCGTTGTTGAGCCTCTCGACCGACTGTTTGGCCTGCAGAAGTTCTTCCTGAGCGCTTATCAGTTCGGGTGAATAGATGTGTACCATATGTTCACCTTTCTGGACTGTCTCGCCTGTGAAATCAACGAACATTTTATCGAGCCTTCCGGGAACCCAGGCGGTGATATAGGAAACCTCAGCTTCATCATACGCAATCCTGCCGTTCATCCTGATCTCGGACTCAGCGAAGGCGCGTCTTACCGGAGTGGTTTGAATGAGAGCCAGTTTCTTGGCAGTTTCGGACATCTTTAACTGGCGCGGTCCCAGATCACCGCTGTTGTCCGATTCAAGCGGGATCAAGTCCATGAAGCAAATCGGACATTTTCCCGGCTCAGAGAGCTTTATCTGGGGATGCATGGAGCAGGTCCAGGTCGTCGGCTCGGATGAAGCGGCCTGCGCCTCGGCCTGGCTGTGCTCATGATTGGCGGCAGTGTTTGCCGATTCACCCCCCCGGCCTCCCGAGACTATCATGCCGAAGGAGAACACCACAACTAAAATCGCAATGAATACAATCAGTCCCTTTCCCTTGCGCGGTATAAATCCCAGCAGGCTGTCATTATTATTTCTATGTTCAGTCATGTCATTTCTCCTTTCAGCACCAGGTTCCTGTTACATCTCGTGCTGATGCCCATCCGTTTCCATTTTCATTTCAGGCTCTTCTGCTTGCTCATCTGTGGATGACTTTTCATCGAGTTTCATCAGATACTTCTGAGGGTCTTCTTCAAATGACGCGACACATCCGGCACAGCAGAAATAAACCCTGCGTCCTTCGTAATCAGCATAAACTTCCTTTTTTTCCAGCTCCTTACCGGAAACCGGGCAGGTTGTCTGAATATTCTCGAACAGTACGCCTTCGGCGGCTGCCTTCTTAAAATATTTATCCGGATCGGCAACAAGCGCACCGGAACATCCCGGACAGCAATGATACACCCTCTGGCCCTGGATATCGGTGTAGACTTCCTTATCTATCTTGCCGCCCATAACCGGGCAAATGGTTTGCGCTTTCATTTCCACAGCATCAGCTTTCTCCGCACTTTCGGACTTTGCGGTTTTTTCTGCCTTCTCATGCCCCTCGCCTGCCAAGGCCAGTCCGAATGTGAAAATGGAAAGTGCAAATACGATTGAGAAAAATTGAAGCTTTTTCATCAGCAGCTCCTTTCAAAAAGTTAATTGGTTAAATCGGTTTCTAATTCTTTTCCGGTTAAAACCTCTATCTCGGCCCCGCTTTTGGCCAGATCAGTTTTTGCTTTTTCAAATTTCAAAAGAAAATCCAGAAGCAGCCTCTGTGCATCGAGCACACTCAAAAAATCAGCCTCGCCCGCCTGATATGCGGAAAAAGATACATTCAGTGACTGCTCCGCCTTGGGAATCAGGCCGTCACGATACAGGCTGACCTTGCGCAAGGCGTCATTGTGCCTGTAAACTGCTTCCTCCATAATGGTAGCTATATGATTTTCAGAGTTGGCCAGCTTTTCCCGGGTCATCTTATGGCGCGCCTCTGCTTCCTCTTTTCTGGCCTTATTTTTGCCGAACCAGATAGGAATATTTATGCTGGCTGAAACCATCCAGGGATCCTTCCCGCTATCCTCCAGCGAGGGATTTATGGCGTCGCCTGTTTCGATATAATCCACACCGAAAGTGAAGCTGGGATAAGATGATTTGCTCGCCAACCGGATTCCTGCCTCCTCCTTCTCAACCAGCGATCTGATAACATCAAGATCGGGATTATTCTGTATCGCGGCCGAAATCAAGGAATCTTCTGAAAGCGTCAATTCATCAACCTCCATCGTATCAGGAACCGGAATAGGCCGGGAATCTTTTAGATTCAATGCTTCAAGCAGGCGTGCTCTGGCTGGACGAAGCCTGTCTTCAAGGCTCTGTAGACGATCCTCCAGCATGCCCAGTTCTACCTGGGCCTTGATGACATCGGGATGCCCTTTCTGGCCCACCTTGTATTTGATGCGGGCCACCGATTCCCAGAATTTTAACAGCTCAAAATTATCCTCAGTCAACTGGATTTCTCTTCCGAGATAGTAGAGATCGTAGTATGCGGCCTTAACCTGGTAGATCAGCCTCAGCCTGGCCGATTGATAATTCTTATAAGCGGCATTAGCTGCCTCCAGCGCGATCTCTTTTCTGGCGCCGAGGGTGCCGAACCAGGGGAAGCTCTGCTTCAGGCCGATCCTGAATTCCTGGGGTCCGACACGAGTTTCCACATTCTCGATGAAGTGACCGTAGGAGATCATCGGATCGGGCAGGGCCCCAGCATAGCCGGCTTTTTCAAGCTCGGATTTCCAGCGGTAAAAAGCCGCCTTCAAAGCGGGATTATTTTTCATCGCAATTTTCAGGTAATCCTCAAGCCTGGCGCTGGAATCGATGCCGATTGATCCGGGAGCATCCTGCTGGTAAAAATGCTCCAGCGAATCCGCCAGTCTTTCGGCTTCGCCCTTATCCAGCGCATATAATAATGAAGGCAAAATCACCAGAGTGACTGCCATCGCCATAATTTCTAGTCCTCTTTTTCTCACTAACTTCATCATATCGCCCATTAATAGTCAAATTGCATGCCAAAGAGCGTAACCTATTAATAGACAATAAGAAGAGTTTAATGCGGGAAATAAACGGGATGAAAATTGTGGAATATTCTACATTTTTGCAGACTATTCTCCAGAAGATTGGAGGTATCTGGAAATCAGCAGATTCTGGGAAGCTGTTCTCCGCTTAACATATCAACTATTCTTTCGGTGCCTATTCTGGTTTTTAATGTAACCAGACCCGATTCTTCTTTTGTAACCTTCCCGATGATTGCGGGTGAAAAATCGTGATCAGCCGCATTGATAATCACAAGTGCTTTCCCAGCATCGCCGGGCTTAACAAACATGACAAAGCGCCCCTCATTGGCAACATAAATCGGATCAAACCCGAGCATTTCGCAGGCCCCGCGCACACCCTTGCTGATGATGATGGACTTCTCTTCCAATTCTATCCGGAATTTCGAACTGCGGGCAATTTCGACACAAGCTGTGGCCAGACCTCCGCGGGTAAGATCGCGCAGGCAGTGAATCTCGATGCCGGCTTCCAGCAGTTTCATGATAACATCTGAAAGGGATATACAATCGCTTTCTATTTCAGTATCGAACGACAGCCTCTCACGTTTTGCCATCACCGCCATTCCATGCCTTCCAATATCCCCGTTAAGGATTACAGCATCCCCCGGCCTTATACTTGAGGGCCTGATATTCAAATCGTGTTCAATAATTCCGATTCCTGCCGTATTAATATAAATCTGGTCGCATTTACCTTTATCGACTACTTTCGTATCGCCGGTAATAATTTTAGCTCCGGCATTTGCAGCCTCCCTTCGCATCGACAGGCAGATTTTCCAGAGTGTCTCGATTTCCAGACCTTCTTCCAGAATAAATCCGACGCTTATATACAGGGGGCGCGCCCCGCTCATGGCCAGATCATTGACCGTACCGCAAACAGCCAGCTTGCCTATATCGCCGCCCGGAAAAAAGATCGGTTGTATGACATATGAATCGGTGGTATAAGCAAGCCTTCCAGACGGTGCATGAATAACCGCGCTGTCATGCTCGCTTTCAAGACTGGAAGAATAAAAGGCGGCTACAAAAAGCTTTTCTATCAACTCATGCATCAGGCGTCCACCGCCCCCATGAGCCATCCTGATATGCGGATATTTATCTTTTGGAATGGGGCACTCTTTTTCTCTCGGGTCAGCATCCATCTATTCAAGCCCTGTCTTTTGCAGATCCAACTTACGGTAGCTATAGTAAGCGCTGCATGCGCCCTCGGAGGAAACCATTGTCGCCCCAAGCGGATTTTCGGGAGTACATCTGGTGCCAAATGCCGGACAGTCGAATGGTTTCCGTGTGCCTTTCAGAATCTCAGCGCTAATACATTCCCCGCTTTGATCCGAAATATCATCGACTTTTCCGAATTTCTCCTCGGCATCATACTGTCTGTACTTATCGCTTATTGCAAGACCGCTGGATTCTATCATCCCAAGCCCGCGCCATCTTCTATCCACGATTGTCAATACATCTTCCATAACCCTGCGCGCCTCTGCATTTCCCTCTCGTTTTACCGAACGGGAATACTGATTTTCAACCATAGCTCTTCCATCCTCAAGCTGCGCTAAAGACATATATATTCCCTGGATGATATCCAGAGGCTCGAATCCGGTGACCACAATTGGAACACTATATCCTGCAGACAATTCCTCGTACTGTTCGAAGCCGCTGACAGTGCATACATGACCGGCCGCAAGAAAAGCGTCGACTTTATTATTATCTGATGACAATATCACTTCCATGGCCGGAGGAATCAGAACCATCGCAGATAAAACCGAGAAGTTCTCGAGTCCAACCAGACCGGCCTGAAGGATTGACATCGCATTGGCAGGCGCCGTGGTCTCAAATCCGATCCCGAAAAAGACTACTTCCTTGTCAGGATTTTCCTGTGCGATTCTGAGCGCGTCAAGAGGAGAATAGACTACACGAAGATCGCCCCCGGCAGACTTAACACTAAACAGATCTCCTGCTGATCCCGGCACGCGCATCATATCCCCGAATGAGCAGAATATCACATTTTCGCGGCCGGCGATCTCGATTGCCTTGTCGATAATGCTGAGCGGGGTGACACAGACCGGGCATCCGGGGCCGTGCAAAAGCGTAATCCTGTCGGGCAAGAGCTGATCCAGCCCGTGTCTGACAATGGCATGGGTCTGTCCCCCGCAGACCTCCATTATGTTCCAGTCTCGGCTTGTTATGCTTTTTATTTTCTCTGCAAAAGCGGCCACAGCCCGGGGATTATGATATTCGTCGATATATTTCATTGCCTGTCCGCCTCTTCCATCATGCCGTCAATTTCATCGAGATATTCAAAGACTCTCTGCGCCTCATCCTCATCAACCATGCTGATAGCAAAACCGGCATGCACAATCACGTAGTCACCAATATTAGCATCCGGTACAAGTGACAGGTTTATTTGCTTGATAACCCCGCCGAAATTGACACGGCCGGTGTGCATCAAAGAATCGTCTCTTTCAATGCCGATAATCTTTCCCGGTATGGCCAGACACATTTATCTTACTCCATAGATTCTTCTCTGGAAACTGCCATAATCTGACCCAACGAGATCCCGCCGTCATTAGGTGGAACCAGGTTGTGCCAGTATGGCAGAAAGCCCTCTTTCTTCAGGCGGTCAACCGCTTTTTCGGTCAAATACTTGTTCTGGAAACATCCGCCCGAAAGCACGACACGCTTCTTCCCATAAATCTTCGCAATCTCAACAATCATCTCAGCCAGTGTATTATGAAATCTTGCGGCAATTCGGTTTATGGAAATATCTCTACCATAGTCCTTGTTGATGTCATTGATCATCTTTTCCCAATCTATAATATGTATATCTCCCTTTCTGGCAAGATCAAATGAGTAGCTCCCGAGATCATCAGACTTCTCCGCCGCAAATTCCAGCAGCATGGCTGCCTCTCCCTCGAAGTCGATTTCGTGGCAAAGTCCGATTATTGAGGCGACCGCGTCAAACAGGCGTCCCATACTCGATGTTCGCGGGCAATTGATCTCATTTTTCAACGCGCCCAGGAGTGGCTGCTTCTGTTCCGGCCTGAACCTGTCCAGAGGATTATTCTTTTCCATCCCGATGATATCTCGTCCATAAAGCTCGTACATCATCCCCAGCGCCGACCGTCTGGGTCTCAAAATTGCCCTCTCACCGCCGGGAAGCGGGAATGTCCTCAGATGGGCAATTCGCTGGTACGATTTACCATCAATAGCCAGAAACTCTCCGCCCCAGATAGTGCCATCCTCGCCATACCCGCTGCCATCCCAGGCCACACCCAGGACATCAGAACTCAGACCATTTTCTGCCATACAGCTCAGGATGTGCGCATGATGATGCTGCACCTGCAGCAGTGGAGGTCCGCTTTTCCCGGCATAAACTGTGGAATAATAATCGGGATGCTTGTCGCAGGCTATAATGTCGGGCTTGAATTCATAAATATCAGAAAGTGAATTTATGGTGTCATTGAATGTGTCGATAGAAAGTCTCGTATCCAGGTCACCTATGTGCTGGCTCATGAAAACATTCTTGCCTGATGACAGGGCGATAGTATTTTTCTGATGTGCCCCCACTGACAGGCTCGGCCTGGAGGGTTCTTTCAGATATATCGGCAGCGGAGCATAACCGCGCGCTCGTCTGAGGACAAGCTCTCTTGCGGCCGCCACGCGCACGATTGAATCGTCCACATGTCTTGCAATCGGCCGGTTGTGCACAAGAAATAGATCAGCGACACCCGACAGTCTTGCGAGAGCTTCCTTTTCATCGGTACAGATCGGCTCCTCGGCCAAATTTCCGCTGGTGGCCACAACCGGAATTTTCAATTTGTGCATCAAGATATGATGCAATGGTGTGTAGGGCAGCATGATCCCAAGATAGGGATTATCCGGCGCGATACCCTTGAGAGGCCGAGGTGTACTTTCCAGGCCAAACCGCTTTCGCTTCAGAAGCACAATCGGAGCCTCGGATGATGTCAGTAGTTTTCTTTCAAGCTCGCTGACCTCGCACTCCTGTTCAACCATAGCTATATTGGGATACATGAGTGCAAAGGGCTTCTTCTTTCGGCTTTTCAAACTCCGCAACCGCCTGACCGCCTGATAATTCTGTGCATCGACTATCAGATGAAATCCCCCCAGACCTTTCAAAGCCAGTATTTCACCGCCCAAAACAGCTTCGCAGGCCAGATCCAGAGCCTCATTACGCAGCGCCAGAGCCTCCCCGGATTTATCCCACAATTCCAGATGCGGTCCGCATCGGGGGCAGGCATTGGGCTGGGCATGAAAACGACGATTTACAGGATTTTCATATTCCTCGCGGCACTCGTCGCACATTTCAAAAATTTTCATCGTGGTCATGGCGCGGTCATAGGGCAGCCCTTCTATAATACTATAGCGCGGACCGCAGTTCGTGCAGTTTGTGAAGGGGTAAAGGTAATGCCTGTTTTCAGGATCGAATATTTCGCGCAGACAGTCCGGGCAGGTTGCGATATCCGGCAGGACCACAGCCGTTTTATCTCCTGATGATTGGCTGTCGATGATCCGAAAGCCGGTTTCATTTTTCGGATCGATGTACTTCCGCCCGATATCGTCTATTCTGGAATGAACGGGCCTTTCAGCTTTTAATAATTCCGGGAATGTTTCAATATTTTTGCTATCACCCTCCAGTTCGATTTCTACACCACCTGACGAGTTGTTTATCCATCCCGATAATCCTAGTCTTGACGCCAGCCTATAGACTGTCGGACGAAAACCCACACCCTGGACAGCGCCGCTGATCCTGAGATTTACACGTTTGAGCTGTCTATTTGAAATATTTGCTTTCATATGCTTTTAAAATAAATCATACGGTTTGATCATTCCGTTATCATGATAAATAAACCAGCTCATCGATCTCTTGCTTGATCTTGATAATTACTTTGCTGATCGCAGGCTTGATCTCTTGTGAAAAACACTTTCCGTGCTCAAAATTCCTGCATTCGATACAATAGACAATCAATTTCTCGGGTAAACTCTCCAGGGTTCGAGCAAGCTCGATCGCCTCTCTAAGATTAAATGTGTGTGTGGATAAACTCGAGGTGATGTCCTCGGGAATTTCCTCGTTTAATGCATCAAATCGAAAAACTGTTCCGGGTTCACATCCGGAGCATACGGCATCCACAAAGAATACATGCTTTCGTTTCTTCCAATGTTCTATCAGTTTTGTGCTGTCCCCTACATCCTTTATATATCTTGTCCGATCAGGGTAAAGCTGGAAGATCTTTTTTGCTATCACCGGACCCACCGCATCATCAGAGCGGAATTCATTTCCGGCGCCTACCAAAAGGATAAGGTCTTCCTCCTGCATCGTAGCTACCTCACTCACGGTCTATGGTTAGCTTCAGGAAATGGCAGGAGCAGGAGATGCAGGGATCGTAGTTGCGAACGGCCTGTTCACATTTCCAGGTTAACTCGTCATGGGACAGGTTCAGGTTCTTCGAGACAAATTCTGTAAGATCCTCTTCTACCGATGATTGATTCTGTGAGGTTGGCGGAATAATTCTGGCATCTTTAATAATGCCATTCTTGTCAATCTGATAACGATGGTAGAGTGTCCCGCGAGGAGCTTCCGTGGCGCCATGCCCGACGCCTTCTTGTGGTTCTATCTCTATATATGGTTGATCCGGCATTTCACAACTGGCGATTATGCGGAGCGCCTCATCACAGGCGTATAATGTCTCAACCGCCCTTACTATTATGCTTTTGAAGGGATTATTGCAGGTCTTGCTCAGGCCGGCTTCTTTGGCGGCCTCTTTTGAGATCTTTGAGAGTTTATTGAAATTAAGACTGTAACGCGCCATTGGCCCGGTCATGTACGAACCGCGCCCCTTTACAGAGGCCTGCAGCGAGGTGGAATGCTTGACGTGATGTTCCTCGAAATAATCCAGGAACTGTTCAACACCGATATCGATGCCCTTATTGGAGGCTATCCCGCCCTCATCAATGGGGTACTCGCTTTCATGACTCACGCTTACGAATTCATAATCCCGTTCAAAATCGGGGAAGTCAAAGGTCGAGACCCATTTTACAGTTTCCAGTGAAGCATCCCGTGCCCATTTCAATGGCTCAACCATCTTCTGCAGTTCTTTCTTGTTGGGGACTTTATAAAATCCGCCGACCCGAATATTGATGGGATGGATTTCGCGGCCACCCATCAGGATCATCAGATCATTGCCGATCTTCTTGAGCTTTAGGCCTCGTTTTACAACATCCGGGTAATCTTTTGCCATCCCGATCGCATCCTCATATCCCAGAAAATCGGGGGCATGCAGCATATAAATATGCAGGCCATGGCTTTCGATCCATTCACCGCAGTAAATCAGTCTTCTCAAATCGCGAAGCGGCCCCTCGACCTTGACACCGCAGGCCATCTCCATCGCATGGCAAGAGCTCATCATGTAGGCAATCGGGCAGATCCCGCAAATTCGGGCGGTGATATCCGGGGCCTCGGTGAATTTCCGTCCGCGCAGAAAAGCCTCGAAAAACCTGGGCGGCTCGAATATATTCAGCTTTGCTTCCTTAACCTCATCACCGCGGATTTTGACCTGAAGTCCACCCTCTCCCTCGACACGGGCCAGGTAATCCACCTTGATCGATTTACCTTTCATGAGCTTCACTCTCCTTCCGGAATGAATCGGCATAGGCATTAAAATTGCGGAAGAATCTGGTCAGGTCGTCTCTGGAAACATTGAGTTTTTTACACCATTCGGCCAGTGAATTTGTATTGGGTGTTTCCTTGGGTCCGAAGCATCCATAACAGCCCCGATTATAGGAGGGACACAATGCGCCGCATCCAGCCTGTGTCACCGGACCCAGGCAGGGAGTACCATGCGCGACCATCACGCAGATGTTACCCTTGCGCTTGCATTCCATGCACACGCTGTAGGGCGGGATAATCGGCTTCCTGCCGATCAAAAAAGCGCTTACAACCTCGAGCAGCTGGTATTTATTGATAGGACAGCCGCGCAATTCGTAGTCCACAAATACATGATCTGAAATCGGCGTGGACTTGTTCAGGGTTACGATATATTCCGGGCTGGGGTAAACTATAGCAACAAAATCCTTCACATCGCTGAAATTTCTGAGCGCCTGTATTCCGCCCGCGGTGGCACAGGCGCCAATCGTCACCAGCACTTTGGAAGCCCTTCTTACCTTATGAATCCGCTCTGCATCATGCGGTGTGGTAATCGAACCTTCCACCAGAGAAACATCATATGGACCCTTGATGACTGCACGGGAGGCCTCCGGGAAATTGGCAATCGTAATCTTATCCGCAACTGCCAGAAGTTCATCTTCACAGTCTAGAAGACTAAGCTGGCAGCCATCGCATGAGGCGAATTTCCATACCGCGAGTTTTGGTTTACGCTCCCTGGCCATATCAATACTCTCGCCTGGTGAAGATTTCTTTAATATCGGAGTACCTGAATACAGGGCCGTCTTTGCAGACGAATAACGGACCCATCTGGCAGTGTCCGCACAGGCCGATTCCGCATTTCATATTTCTTTCCATGGACACATAGATGTCCGCGGGTTCCACGCCACGTTTCTGGAGCCCCAGCGCGCTGAAGCGCATCATGATCTCCGGCCCGCAGACCATAGCTGTGCAGTTTAGATGATCGAACGGCGCCCTTCCGATCAGATTGGTCACCACGCCGACATTACCGCGCCAGGAGCCAGTTCCGCGATCGACAGTTATATGAACTTCGAGGTCAAGACGGGATCGCCACTTTTCCAGTTCCTTTTGGTACAGGATATCGCTGGGAGTTCTGGCTCCGTATAACAATACGATCTTGCCGTAATTCTCTCTGTGTGCCAGGAGGTAATACATTACCGGGCGCAACGGGGCCATACCGATACCGCCGGCCACCAGGACAACATCATTACCCTCGGCCTCTTCCACCGGCCAGCTCGTGCCCAACGGCCCGCGTACTCCAAGAGTGCGGCCCGATTTCAGGCTGTCCATAGCCTTGGTGACATTACCGACCGCACGGGTTGTATGCACCAGCTTCTCCGGTCTGGTAGGATCGCCGCTGATCGAAATCGGCACCTCCCCCACACCGAAGACATAGATCATATTGAACTGCCCGGGCTTAAAATCGAACTTTTTCGGTCCGGAGACAGGCTTCAGTTCCATGGAAAATGTATCCACGGTATCGCGTCTGAAGCGCTGAATCATGAACTGCCGGGGCATCATCGGATCATCTTTAAATCCGATTGCCTTTTTATTCTTTTGTATTTCCGCCATACACATCAAATAGTTGCATTCGGGTTGCTTCCAGGCGCTGGGCCATGAGTCTGGCAAAACGCCTCATTAATTCATAACCGAGCTCGTGATCTTCATCCATTTTACCGCGCAGGCATTTACCGTCCAATGCGATCGCTCTGGTTAATTCGACCGCGCGAGCGTCGAAATGCCAGCGATAGGGCGGTATCAACCATGACCAACCGGTGACATCCCCGGTTTCACGGGTCTGAATCGCTATCGGACCTTTTTGCGGGATATAAGTTTCAATTATAATCTTACCGTGCCTGATAAAATAGAAATGGTTAGCCTCGTCCCCTTCACGGAAAAGAAATTCATCCTTCTTGAAAACAACATTGGAGCCGCAGCCGGTAATAAAATCGATATGCCGTTGCTCCAATCCCTCCAGGAATGGATGCTCTTTTAGTACTTTTGCCAGAGATTCCATAAATCTATTCCTCTTTATCTGCCATTATTTTGCCTTTTCCTTCACTTTCCCTGATGGCCTGAACTTCCTCGGTAATATCGATTCCCACCGGGCACCAGGTAATGCATCTGCCGCAACCGACACAGCCCGACATCCCGAATTGATCGATCCAACTCGCCAGTTTGTGAGTCAGCCATTGACGATACCGAGCCTTGGCTGAAGTGCGCACACTTCCTCCGTATATATAGGAATGATCCAGTGTAAAACATGAATCCCATTTGCGCACACGTTTGGCCGAATTGACCTCGAGGCCGGAGATGTCCTCGATGTTTATGCAGAAACAGGTTGGGCACACTAAAGTGCAATTGCCGCAATTCAAACATCTCTGCGCAACTACTTCCCAGCGGGAACTCTCGAAATTGCGGTAAAGCAGCTCCTTTATGTCGTCTGTATCGAGCCGCCGGCCCATTTTATTCTCGGCCTCTTTCATCAGCCGGTCGGCTGTCTCGATCGCATTTTGATCAGCTTCTTTGCCCTTGATCTCCTTCATGATTTTTTCGCCGGCCTTTGTACCGGATTCAATCAAGAAATAGTGACCGCTGTTGTCAACAATTTCCGTGATCGCCAGGTCAAATCCCTTGGTGGCCCTGGGACCAGT
Organism: Candidatus Zixiibacteriota bacterium; assembly: GCA_011056555.1. GTDB lineage: Bacteria > Zixibacteria > MSB-5A5 > JAABVY01 > JAABVY01 > JAABVY01. Next base: position 45,891 of record DSEQ01000025.1, read on the forward strand.
ACCCATCGAGACACAGAAACAGGTGCCGCCCGGACGCACACAATTCACAGCAACAATGAAAATATTCTGTCGGCATCTTTCATAATCCGCATCCTTATACGGCCCTTCAAGAAGAATCTCATCCTGGATCCGGATCGCCTCGATTTCACAGGCGCGGACGCCGATAAATGCCCGTTTGTGGATTTCCTGCTTATTTTCCACAATCTCGAAGCCGTCACCTTTACGCTTCAGCTCAAACAGCTTCTTCTCAGGCGGATAAAGATATCTTTTCCAGGTATGCTGGCCGACAACATAATCAAAGTATTTCTTGCCGCCCGATTTTACCAGTCTATATCTTCCGCCGTCCTGTTCATCAGTATACCCAACCGGCAAATCATCCACGTTTGTAATTTCATCATATATAAGGGCCGAATTATCCAGGGTGGGACCGATTATTTGATATTTTTCTGAAATCAGCGTATCAAAAAGACTTTGCAGGTTACCACTTTCGAGAACCAGAATCATCCGCCAAATCCTTCAATCGACATTGTGATTTATTTCACAATTTATACTCAAAATATGATTGTATTCATTGACTGTCAAGAAGAAAAATAGATTAATCTATTTCATGCTGTATCTGTTAGATACCGCATTCATGAGCTCACGGCAACAAGAACTTTAAATTATTCTTAGACCGGAAATTTTTACAGCCCCGCGATGATAACCATCGGGAAATAGTCTCTCAAGATCATCCAGATCGATTTTATTATCTTCGCAGGTCTCATAAACGGTCGGAATCTCATTCTTTTTGGCAAACCTGTCTCGCAGATAATGTATTATCTGCCAGTGCCTTTCGGACAGTTTGCCGCCTGGGATTTTCATATCTGCAGCGCGATGGGCGGCCTAAAATTCATCCCAGTCATCGGGGTTGACCAAGAATCCGCGCACATCAACCTGGTATACTTTTTCGGTGGCAATCACATCGTAATCTTTTTCGGTCGTGGGCATGAAATTCTGGCCGAGATAACCCTGTTTATAGGTTACTCCCGCAATCCTGCAGGCCCCGCGAAGATAGCCGGATGGAAACAGTCGCAGCAGGTCACTGAGACCAAGTTTGCACATGCGGCATGTCTCATAAACTGTCGGGCATTTCCCTTTTTCTTGAAACTCAAGCCTGACGTAATAAATCACATCCCAGTGCTCCTCGGTCAACTTGGGAGGCATGCCGAGCTGCATGGCAGTCCATTCGGCAAAATCCTCGTCCCAGATGAAGAAATCGATCAGAAAATCATGAGAGTCAACCGAGTAAGTCTTATCCTTATAATTTACAATGCTCATGACTGGCTCCTTGTTAAAATCCGAAAAACGCAGCATTAAACCAGCCGCAAACCGGCTATTTTTATAATGCCGCGATGATAGCCATCCGGGAAGAGACTCTCGAGTTCGTCAAATTCAAGGTTAAATTCTTCACAAGTCCTGTAAACTGTGGGAATTCCCCCGAATTCCCTGAAATAGGCCCGCACAAAACGGATGATTCTCCAGTGCTGATCGGTCAATTTCCCGTCGGGAATCTGGCTTTCCATTGCCCGGTGCGAGGCAAAATCCTCATCCCAGTCATCAGGATTCATCAAGAATCCGTGGACGTCAATAACATAAGTCTTCTCTTCAACATGGACTTCCTCTTCCTCGACCTCCTCGTAAGGAATCCTTCCCAGATTGGTCTGCCTGTAGCTCAATCCGGCCAGCTTACAGGCCCCTCTCTGATAGCCGCTGGGGAAAAGCTGGCTGAGATCCTTCAGACGCAAATTATTTTTTTCTGCAGGTTTGATATAAGAGAGGACACTGGCCCGTCTCCTCAAAGTTTTTCCTTATGAACTTTATTACTTCCCAGTGCCGGCCCGTCAACCCGCCGTCAATTCCAAGGGATTGTGCTATACCTTCGGCGAAGACATCGTCCCACTCGTCATAATTCTCGAGAAAACCGGATTGATCGACTTTATATGTCTTGCCCTTATAGCTAAATGTCCTCATACAAGGCTCCTTGCTAAGATATTAGTTCACATGCAACCATTTGTCTTATCCATTGGTCGTCATCCTACGTAGAATCTGTATTTTTGCTTTCTAAGTTAATATCCTGGTGCGTTATGTGATAATTTTCACATTCTATAAACAAACTATCACAATCCAGCCTTATGTCAAGCAAAAAGTAGATTACTCTAATAATTTTTGATCAATATTTCTCAGCTTATCTTTTTTTGGTGTCTATTGCAGAAATATCCGGTCCGCCCGGAGAATTTTCGGCTCTCGATTTTGCCCTTGCATTGGGGACATTTGCGACCCGCTTCTCGATTTGGTAAGAGATATGACCGCGGCATCTTCTGCGGGTCAACTTCGGCTTCAACAGCTTTATTGAGAACTGTCTTAAGCGCTTTGAAGATCTTCTTAACCTCTTTGTTACCAAGCTTTTCTGTCCTGCTGGCGGGGTGAATACCGGCTCTGAAGAGGATTTCATCAGAATAAATATTGCCAATCCCGGCCATCGACTTCTGATCCATCAATGCCGATTTTACCAAGCCCCGCTTCTTATCCATAATTTCTTTGAACTTGCCCAAATCGAAATCATCTTTCAAAACATCCGGGCCGATATCGTTCTCCGCAGCAAAATCCTCTAACCCCTTCGCAATATCGACCTTTCCGAGCTTGCGCTGATTATCATAAGCCAGCTTATAGCCATTGGCGAAATTGAATATCACTCTTGCGTGATCGGGTTCCTGGTCTTCATTCTTGTAATATTTCAAGAAACCGGTCATACCGAAATGCAGCACCAGCCAGGCATTTTTTTCGAATCTGACAAACATGTACTTTCCCCGCCGCTCGGTTTCTTTGAACTTCCTGCCTTTCAATTTCATCTGCAGGCTGCGGGCGCTATGAGCACCAAGCACATCTTTGTCACGGACTTCGACCTTCTCGATCTTTCTATTCAATGCGGTCCTGTTAAGATATTTTCTAAAAACCTCGACGTCAGGTAATTCCGGCATTATTCAACCCTCCCCTCGATTATTCATCTCAGTAAAATTTCCATACCATCGTAAGCTATTTCAGCTTCGACCCTGCGTTCAGGGGCCATTTCACGGATTTTCTTTCCCAGTTTGCGCTCATCCCCCTTGATGATCTCGGAACCGCAATGGGTTATTATCATTTTGGGCACGCCTTCTTTCCGGCACCATGTCAATTGCGTCCGAATCGGCGTGTGTCCAATTAGAGTGTCGCCGCGTTTGCGGACAAAGGAGCGCCTGATAGTGGCGCCATCGCCGATATAAAGCGCCGCTCCCTCGAGGGCTTCTTTTCGGTCATAGATATAAACCAGATCAGGGGCATAGAATACCGTATGTTTTCCGGCTTTGACACGATACCCGACTGCCGGTGCTTTTATCGAATGCTCGACAGGAAAAGCCTCGAATGATATTCCCCGCACATTAAACTTTTTCCGATGTCCGACTTTTTCCAGCTTATCTATTTTATATTTTTTAATTTCCGAATATGCATCTTCGGGAGCATAGACCGGACACGGAGCACCTTCCTTTAAGCCGAAGGAATGATCCGGATGGGCATGGGTAATTACTATCGCATGCGGATTCAAATCATATACCTTGTTTTTCCAGTCCTCGCCGCAGTCGATCAGGACGTTTTTACCTTTGAAGGAGACCATCAGGTTGGTGTGTCTGCGATGACGGCTTGTTTTGGCTTCGATATTTCCTCTTGTACCAAGGAATGTCAGCTTCATCAGTCCGTACCAATCAGTTTATCCCAGTTCCTCTTCCAGGTCCATCTTCATATTCAGGAATTCCAGCATATCTTTCAAGGTCAGGACACCTACAAGATTGCCGTTCTCCACAACCATCAGCCTGGTCTTTTGATTCTTTCTCATGCGCGAGAGCGCCTCGACCGCATCGGTATCGGGGCTGATTGTATTACTGTCTGAGCACTCATCTATGATTTCGGATACCTTATGCCTGTCGCGCTCTTCCTTCTTGATGTTTTTGACATCATTGATTGTGACACAGCCCCTCAGGCGGTTGTCTTCCTGAACAGGGAACATCTTATGATGATATCTATAAATATAATCCTCAACCAGATCATCAACCGCAAGATCGGGAGTGACCGTAATCGGGTCTTTCTTCATGAAGCGGCTGACCTTCTCGCCCTCCAGAGCCTGCCGGACCAGGAGCTGCTGATATGATGACTGCGACGCTCCCCTGATGAACAAACCTATCAGAAAAATCCAGATACCTCCAATGAAATTGCCGCTGACAATATTGACCACACCCAGGATCAGAAGCAGGAACCCAAATCCGGAGCCTATTTTCGAGGCTATAGAGGTGGCTTTCCTCAGATTCTTCTTGGTGGCCCAGAGAATTGATCTGAGAATTCTCCCTCCGTCCAGAGGAAATGCGGGTATCAGGTTAAAACCGGCCAGCACAAGATTTATGAACCCAAGATAATTTATCACTCCGCCTACCGGGCTCTGACTCAGCGCGCCATGCCAGGCATAATACACTCCGAGGCAGATCAGTCCAATAATAATGCTGGTTATCGGCCCTATCACGGCCATATAGATTTCCGATTTCGGATTCTGCGGCTCCTCGGTCATCTCGGCCATACCGCCGAATATGAACAGGGTGATGCCATGCATGGGGATCCCATGCCTCCTTGCTACCAGAGAATGCGCAAGTTCATGAAAAACGACAGAAAAGAAAAGCCCGATTGTTCCGGCCGCACCCATCCACCAGTAGATCGAAGTGGAAAAACCCTCATACATTGCCGGGAATAGTCCCGCCGCCAGTGACCAGGTAATCAAGAGCGCCAGAATAAGCCATGACCAGTCCAGCTTTACTTCAAAACCGAATATTGTGAATAGTCTTATGCCCTTGCCAAACAATTTAATCTCCTTTATAGCTTTGAGTTGGTTTCTTTACTATAGGAAATGGCCGTCAGCTTTACTCCAATCCTTTTTCCACATCAGCTATACGTTTGATTGTATTTATCACGCTGTCGGGATTGAGGGAAATCGAGTCGATTCCCTCGCGTACCAGAAATTCCGCAAATTCAAGGTAATCGCTGGGCGCCTGACCGCAGATTCCCACCTCGCAATCATGTTTATTGGCGCGCTCGATGAGCTGCGAAATAAAAACCTTTACAGCATTGTTGCGTTCATCAAAAAGGCTGCTCAATTCAGCCGAATCCCGATCGATCCCCAGGACAAGCTGGGTAAGATCGTTGGAACCGATCGAGAAACCGTCGAATCTCTGGGCGAATTCCTCCGCCAGAATCACATTGGATGGTATCTCGCACATCACATAAATTTTCAGGGCGCTTTGGCCTCGCTCCAGATCATAATCTGAAAGAACCGAGAGGATTTTATCGGCCTCCTCGACTGTTCTGCAGAACGGGATCATGATAGCCACGTTTTCCATGCCGATCTCTTCCCGCACTTTTTTTATTGCCTTGCATTCCAGCGCAAAGGCCTCGCGGTATTTTTCGCTGTAATAGCGCGAGGCGCCACGGAAGCCGAGCATGGGATTCTCTTCATCCGGTTCAAACTGTTTTCCCCCGATCAGGTCAGCATATTCATTGGATTTGAAATCGCTCATTCGCACAATCACCTGTTTGGGATATTGCGAAGCCGCGATTTTGGCAATTCCCCGCGCCAGGTGATCGATGAAATACTGCGGTTTGGAATCATATCCTTTGGTAAGATCACGGATCGTCTTTTTGGCATCCTTGTCTTTCAGGTCATCGTAATGTAAGAGCGCCAGGGGATGAATTTTGATTACATTATTAATAATGAATTCCATCCTCGCCAAGCCGATACCGTCCGCCGGAAGGCGCCACCATCTGAAGGCCGCTCCCGGACTGGCAATGTTCATCTTGATTTTTGTTTTGGTCTCAGGAATTTCTTTCAGATCTATGGTCGATTCCTCAAATTCCAGGATACCGTCATATACCACCCCGCGCTCATTGTCCGTGCAGGAAATTGTAATTTCCTGATTATCCTCTATCTTTTCCGTAGCTTCCTCGGTTCCGACAACAGCAGGGATACTGAGTTCACGGCTGACGATTGCCGCATGTGATGTGCGGCCGCCATAATCAGTGACGATTCCGGCCGCTTTCTTCATAATCGGTACCCAGTCCGGGTCGGTCATGCCGGTGATTAAGATCGATCCCTCCTTAAATTTGTCAATATCGTCAGCATCCCTTATAACCTGCGCTTTGGCCGCAGCGATCGCCTCGCCGATGCTCAGGCCGGAAAGAATTTCTTTTCCCCCCTCCTTCAACTCATAAGCCTTCATCGAGCCCGCCTCTTTTTGAGACTGCACAGTTTCCGGGCGGGCCTGGACAATATAGAGCTTGCCGTTCTGACCATCTTTGGCCCATTCAATATCCATGGGCTGGCCATAATGTTTTTCGATTTCTACCGCCCATTCAGCGAGTGTCAGGATCTCTTCATCCTCCAGCACAAAGCTGCTTCGCTCTTTTTTTGTAGCGTTGATATTCTTTGTGGTGCTGCTGCGGGCATAGACCATTTTCTTCTCTTTATCGCCCAGTATCTTATCAATAATCGGGTTATAGCTGTCCCGGCCCAGAAGGGGTTTGAAGACCTGATATTCGTCCGGATTGATACTTCCCTGTACAACATTTTCGCCCAGTCCCCAGGCGGCATTGATCACAACCATATCCTCAAAACCGGTCTCGGTGTCAATTGAAAACATTACCCCTGAGCCGGCTTTGTCCGAACGGACCATGCGCTGGACGCCGATGGAAAGAGCAACCTTCTTATGATCAAAGCCTTTTTCTTCACGATAGCTTATGGCCCGGTTTGTAAAAAGCGAGGCATAACAGCTCTTGCATGCTTCCAGAAGATCCTCCTCTCCGCTGACATTCAGATATGTCTCCTGCTGGCCAGCGAAACTGGCATGCGGAAGATCTTCGGCGGTTGCGCTGCTCCTTACCGCCACGCTGATATCCTGATTCCCGTTGCGGTTGCGTAATTCATTGAAGGCGCTGATGATCTCTTCTGCAATACCATTGGGGAACTCACCCTTTCGAAACATCATCCGGATCGATTTTCCCACTTTGCTGAGATTGCCGCCATCTTCTTTCAACTCCTTCAGCCTGGCGTCCATTTTCTCACTGATTTCATTTTCTTCCAGGTATTTGCGGTAAGCCTCGGCGGTAGTGGCGAAACCATCCGGAACCCTGACGCCGCGCTCTTTAAGATTGCTTATCATCTCACCCAGAGAAGCGTTCTTGCCTCCCACGATGGAAACATCATCGGAGCTCAAATCATCAAACAATCGAATGTATTGGCCGCTTTCTTTGTTCATATCCTCACCTCTTCCGTGGTAGCTTGAATTGGCCTTGAAGCTACCGGAGACAGCGTCTGAAAACAGGTTTAGCAAATCTCCGAACACCTCTATCCATAAAGCCCATTTTTAGCATGGCTCTTGATTGACACCCGATTCGAAACAGCAAAAATAATTCTGCTGCCCGCATTTTTATCAATCGATTATCTTCAGAAAAATCAGATTTGATGATGTTGTTGGTGATATTGGCCCGGTTTCTAATTCCACTTTCGGTCTTATCAGTGCACAGTGAGATTCGTTGCACTGCCAATCACCTCTTCCGAACTGAAATACTGCCCGGGGCTTGATTTTATACGATGCCCCTCACGCAGGGAGACCCAGTAAAAATGTATTGGGATTCTACACTTAACGCTTTTTGGAATGTGGAATATAATGGGGGGCCACCCTTTTGGTTTATATTGAGCCGCGATCTCTCCACTACCGGCGGACTTATGATAACCATAGTCAGGACAGAAAAATCCGCCATTGAATCTGGGGGATATGCCTGGCGTTAAACTGGATCTTCCCTGCGTGAAGGGCATACCGGCTTGTATGCGACCCCATTCCTCGATTCTTTTACTCGGCTTCTCTTCAATTAAATGTAACAAGTTTTCTTTTCCCTCTTTTTCTTTGCTGACATAAGAAACGGGAATCTATCTGCAAAATCAATACTAATAGATTGTATAGATAATGCGTATTGCTGATACGCATTAGAGGAATTGAAGGTAATGTTTCTGCAGGTCTAAGCGTTCTTCTTTCGTGAGACCTGCTCGCGCAGCCAGTCACACCAGAGATTAAGGTTGTCTCCTGTGCGGCAGGAAATGCGCATGATATGCAGGCTGCCATTGATCTGCCGGGCATTCTTTTCAGCTTTATCGATATCGAAATCGGATAATCCCAGAAGATCGATCTTGTTTATCACCAGGGCTGATGACTTTCGAAACATGGCCGGGTACTTGAGCGGTTTATCATCCCCCTCGGTGGTACTGATCAGAACCACTTTCATATCCTCTCCCAGATCAAACCCGGATGGACATACCAGATTGCCCACATTTTCTATGAAAAGCAGATCGAGAGAATCGGTATCTATCTTCTCTAAGGCTTTGCCCAGCATGCGCGCATCCAGATGGCAGGCGCCCCCGGTTATAATCGGGCGGACAATTTTTCCGCCCGCACGCTCGAGCCTTATGGCGTCGTTCTCGGTCTGGACATCTCCTGCGATCAGGCCAATCCTGAATTCATCTTTCAAAAGCGAAAGCGTTTTTTCCAGCAGGCTTGTTTTGCCTGATCCCGGGGAGCTCACAAGGTTTAATGCCAATATTTTTCTTGCTCCCAGATCTTTTCTTATCTGAGCCGCCAGCTTATCATTTTCAGACAGCACTTTTTCTTCTACCTGCACTCTCTCAGCCATGTTTTCCTCAATACTTCAATGCTACTCAAAAGTCAGATGTGTAATTATCAGTTCCTCACCCTTGCGGACTTCCACTTCGTAAGATCCGCACCCGGGACAGATAAAAACAAATTCATCAATTATAAACTCTCTGCCGCATGACCGGCAAACAGCCTCGATCGAAACAGTCTCGATTTTCAACTCTGTCCCCGAAAGCTCCGTTTCTTTCTTCAACATATCAAAGGCAAAGCGCAGCGATTCCGGGTCGATACAACTCAATTTTCCGACTTTGACTCCGATCTCTTTTAAGACGTTGAAATTACGGCTCTGCATCTCCTGTTGGGAAAAACTGATTATCTCCCGGGCCACTCTCATTTCATGCACGCTGATATCCCGCTTGCAGCTTTTTATCTCCAAGCTACCGACGGGTAGGATATTGTCAAATGAAAAAATGTAATGACAGAATTATAAATATATCAGCCCGAAAACAGGAGGTCTGGAATGTTTTTAAGATGTCTTAATTTCATGGCACTTATCCGCGAGGGCGGTCAATTCCTCGTATCCCCATATGCCACGGTCGTTAAGCAGTTTTGTCAGGTGTTTTGGAAGCGCTTCTTCGCCATTATGTGCTCCGGCTACAGCCCCGGTCATGGCACCCGTGGTATCTACATCCCCGCCAATAGAAACTGCGGTCGAAATCGCATCCCAATAGCTGTCCTTATAGCGCAAAAAGCTGTAAAGGCTCCAGAGCACGCTGCTTATCACGAAAGGTGATATCCCCGGCCATCCATCAACATAATCCGGGGATTTACCGGCACGGCTAATAGGAGCAAGCGCCTTGTGCGGAGGCAGAAGTATCCAGTCTTTGAGCGCCAGAGTCAACTTCGAAAATTCGTCATCATAATAGGCCATCCACTTCGCGATATTCTCGATAAAAGCGTCAGTGTCTTCAGCCTGCCCGGTAAGAGCCATAGCTGTGGCCCCGGCAATGGCGACTGATCCCGCCGAACAGCGCGTATCCTTATGCGTTATCCAGCCCTGGGTATGGGCGACTTTTATCATTTCTTCGGCATCATCATAATGGAACATCCCTACCGGTGCTGCGCGCATCGCTGTTCCGTTGCCGGCCGAGGGCGGCGGTTCTCCCGACCTCTTCCAGCTCACTCCTCTGGCGAGATTCCTTGCCGCTTTGGCCGTGGCCAGGCCCTGCCCTACGATACGGTTTTCACGGAAAATCGCCTCGATTCTCTCAGCATAATCTTTGGGATCAAAACCGCCTTTTTCGATCATGCTCTCGAGCAGTTCACGGGCCAGCTGAGAATCGTCGGTATATTGCCCGGACCATTCAATCCGGTTCGGCTCAAAACCGTCAAACCAATGCTTGGCCTTATTAAAAATGAAGCTGCTGCAGTCATTTTCATCACGGCCTTCAATCGGAAATCCAAGCGCATCGCCAAGGCACTGGCCGAGAAGACATCCCCTGAACTTTGTTTTAGATGGTTTTAACATATAATCTCAGGATATATTAACACATGGATGCAGATAAAAAAAGCAATTTCTGCGACGATTTGATTAGAAAGATCGCTTTCTCAAACAGCCCGGCTTACGGCTTTTAAGTTTTTTTTATTTTCTCAACTTTTTTCGTTATTCCTCAGCATTTTGAAGGCCCTTACTGCATGAACAAAATTAATTTTATTCTTGTCTAATTTGAATGATTAATATATACTACAACAGGTTAGACATATTTTGAGATTGCGGAAAAAGGAGGTTTTGGAGTGTCAACAGGGCCGGAAACCCAATTAAAAAAAGTTGAAAAATTGTAAATTTAGTGTTGACAAGTGGTAAATATATAGTACATTTATGTTACCCCTTTCATTTAAACCTACCCTATAAGATGTGGTGTCTATGGACCGGCTCCTGCTAGCCGGTCTTTTATTTATTTAAATATGAAAGTTGTGCAAAAAGAAATTCCTCTTATGCATCGCAGCAGTTTTCTTGCGCTATAAACGACAATTATCAGAAAAATTACACTACTGTTCGTCGACCGAGATCAGCCAGCATCAAAAATTTGATCGGAACTATATAAATTCATCCCATCAAAGTCTTCCCCGTTTTAATCTTTAATTCCGAGATAGACATTTCATTCATTCAGGGTGCGATTCATCCTTGTTTTTTTGCATTTTGGGCATTAAATAGGATCCGGATACTTAAATCTCAAAGAACTCCGGACATTTAAGTTGATACGGACTATACTTTTAGAAATATTTCGCGGATTAATGAAATTTTTTGATGATTCCGGTTCAAAAACATTGACATCATGAATCCACATAATTATATTCAGATACCCTTTTCGTTAAACCTACCTTAAAATTGTGGTGTCTAGGACCGGTTCCTACCTGCCGGTCCGCTTTTTTTATAATTCCAATAATGGAAACCAGTGAATTTAAACTTGTTGAATGAACTCGACTTTTGTATCCTGTTTCTACTTATTTTATTTGGTGCCGGATAATGGGTAATATGAAATGCTTCTGGAAGATATTTGTTGCGCTTTTGGCTTTGCTTTTAGTGTCGTGCGGTGGTCATGACAGATCCTCGGACGTCAAAGAAGTAAACCTGGATCTTGCTGCGATCAAAAAAAGCGGATCTCTGAGGGCTATAACCACCTATGGCGCCACCAGCTACTTCATATATCGCGGGCGGCCGATGGGGTATGAATATGAGCTCTTGACACGTCTGGCCGAGCATCTCAATCTCAATCTGGAAATAGTGATTGCCAAAAATCTCGACAGCCTGATAAGCATGCTGAAAAAGGGCGATGGCGATATCATAGCTCATGGCCTGGCAATAACCCGGCAGAGAAAAGAACGGGTAGCATTCGCCACCCCTCACACCGTCACCCGTCAGGTTCTGGTGCAGAGGCTGCCCGAAAACTGGCGCGATATGAAGCTGCACGAGATAGAAGACGCCCTGATCCGCAATCCGATAGATTTGATCGGCAAAAAAGTGCACGTGCGCAGAAATACGTCCTATTACCAGCGCCTTATTAATCTTTCCGAGGAGATAGGGGACGAAATCGATATCGAACTTGCCCCGGGCGATCTTGCCACCGAGGATTTGATAGCAATGGTGGCTGAAGGGGAGATCGATTATACTGTCGCTGATCAATATATAGCGGCTATAAACAAGACCTATTATCCCGACCTCGATATAAAAACCGTCATAAGTTTTCCTCAGCGCATAGCCTGGGCTATCCGTAAATCCTCGCCGCAGTTACTGGAAGCGGTAAATGACTGGATTTACGAAATGAAGAAGGGGCTGGATTATCATGTTTTATATAACAAATATTTCAAGAACACAAAGGCCTTCAAACGGCGTAAAGAATTCTCTTCATACCCCGGGGGCAGGATTTCGGCCTATGATGATCAGATCAAGAAGCATGCCGCTATGCTTAATTGGGACTGGAGCCTGCTGGCTTCCATGATTTATCAGGAATCGAGATTCGATCCCGAGACGGAATCATGGGCTGGTGCAAAAGGCCTGATGCAGCTCATGCCTGCCATGACCGAGCGATTCGGGTTAGAGGACCCATCCGATCCGCAAGAAAACATTGAAGCCGGTACCAGGTATCTTCTCTACCTAAAGGAGCTGTGGGGAATAATCCCGGACAGTCTGGAACGCATAAAGTTCATCCTGGCCTCATATAATGTGGGCGAAAATCATGTCAGTGACGCCCGGCGGCTGGCCGATAAATATGGCGCCGACCCTGATCTCTGGGAAGGAAATGTCGCCAAATACCTGCGCCTGAAATCGAAGAAAAAATATTATAACGATGCAGTGGTAAAATACGGTTACTGCCGAGGCGATGAGCCGTACAAATATGTCAAGGAGATATTTGAAAGATACGAGCACTACCGCAGGGTGATTGAGTTTAATTCAAAGCCGGGGACTTAGTTTCTTTTCTTGCCGAATTTCGAAAGGTAGTCAACCACGCCGTCAGTGGTCGGTTTCATGCCTTGCCTGCCTTCTTCCCAGTTGGCCGGACAGACATTGCCGCTCTTCTCATGAAACCTGAGGGCATCAACCATGCGAAGCGCTTCCGGGATGCTCCGTCCGAGCGCATTGTCATTGACTACACAATGGCGAATGATACCTTCCTTATCTATCAGGAACAGTCCCCTGAGGGCGGTTCCATCGCTCAGAAGCACGCCGTAGTCCCGGGCGATGTTTTTTTTGAGGTCGGACACCAGGGGATAGCGAATCTGACCTATACCGCCCTGATCGACCGCGGTCTTTTTCCAGGCCAGGTGGGTATACTCGGAATCCACTGAGACACCTACCACCTCGGTCTCCCTCTCCCTGAATTTATCCAGAGCCTCTTCGAAAGCCAAAATCTCCGAGGGGCAGACGAAAGTGAAGTCAAGCGGATAAAAGAACAGTATTACATACATGCCGCGCATGGATGAGAGATTGAATCTGGCAAAGCTGTTATCGCCCATGACAGCGGTGGCTATGAAATCGGGGGCCTCTTTGGTCACCAAGAATGACATTTAAATATCCTGTCTATGCAAATCCATGCCGGTCATCCCGGCATGGATTTATTTCCAGATTAAATTCATGACGCTATCCTGCGCCCTCTCAGATCTTTAGTCGTTCTGAGGATTGGCGGATTCGTCGACGCAGATCATCTTAAGCTGATCTTCATTACCCTGATCAATATGCTTCAGGGAGTCGACCGGGCAAAGGTAAGTATTGCCTGAATCGGCCTTGATCCACTTTACGCTCAATTCTTTCTTGAACTCTTTCATCTCTTCTGTCATGCCATTTCTCCTTTTTCTAATTATTGATTCTTCGCAGCATTGCGAATATTTTTAAAATAGATAAACCTCTTTAATTTTTAGATGGTTCCCGGCAATTATTCCATTTCTTCCTGATTCTCGATATGGGCCCGCACCTCATCCATATCCACCCCCATAGCCTGATTAACCACACCCTCCAGACCGGACTCATCCAGATAACCGGGCTGCATGAAAAGCATAATCTCATCCCTGAAGAGAATTAACGTGGGGATATGCTCCACCCCCAGTTTGTCGGTTGCCTCCTTCTGCTCCTGAGTATTGAGCTTTGCGAAGGTATATTCAGGAAATTTCTCCGCCACTTTTTCAAAAACCGGTTGAAATTCCTTACAGGCTCCACACCAGGGGGCCCAGCAGTCAATCACAAGGATTTCTGAATTAGAAAGCAGCTCATTGAAATTTTCTTTAGTCAGATTAATCAGGTTCATCATATCCCTTCTAATGTACTAGCTCGGTAACCCGGATAATACCGCATTGGTTCCGGCGAAAAGAAAATAAAAATAGAAAAAAACTCTTGACAAACAGGAGTAATTACTAAATAGTAGCTGTTGGCAAAATGGCAGAAGATCAACTACAATCATTTTTAAATCGCTGCCGGGAGCATGGGCTCAAGATCACTCCCCAGCGCACGGCCATATATGAAATGCTCTGCGGTTCGCGGAAGCATCCCACGGCCGAGCATATATATGCGGAAATCAGGAATAGCTATCCGAATATCTCATTTGATACTGTTAATCGAACCCTGAAAACATTCGCAGAGATCGGCCTGACCGGCGTAGTCGAGGGTCACGGCGGGCCGCGCCGTTACGATCCCAACCTTGAGAGCCACCATCATATCCATTGTGTCCGATGCCGTGAGATATTTGATTTTCAGAGCGACGAGCTGGATAACCTGGAAATCCCGCCGGAAATCAAACAAGAATATAGAATTTTAAACAAGAGAGTTGTACTGAATGCGGTATGCAGGAGATGCCGCAGAAGGAGCCATATCAAAAAGCAGAGGCAGAAAAAAGGAGCAAGCAATGAGCAAGACTGATGAAAACCTGAAAGCCGCTTTTGCGGGAGAATCCCAGGCCCGCAACAAATACACCTTTTTTGCCCAGGTGGCCAGGAAAGAGGGCCTGCATTACATCGCCAAGATCTTTGAGGAAACCGCCGAGAACGAAAAGCGTCACGCCAAGGATGAATTTGTGCTGTTGGATGGTCTCGGCGATACGGCGGCCAATCTGGATGAGGCCATCAACGGCGAGCAGTACGAAACCATCACCATGTATCCCGAGTTCGCTGAACAGGCCAAGGAAGACGGCAATATGGCGGCCGCCCGGCTTTTTATGCAGATTGCCAAAGTGGAAGCGCATCATCGCGACCGCTACCGGAAATTACTGGAAAGAGTAAAAAACGGTACCGTCTATAAGCGTGATGAGCCGATCAAATGGAAATGCAGTGTCTGCGGTTATATCCATGAAGGCACCCAGCCTCCCGGAAAATGCCCCTGCTGCCAGCATCCCAAAGAATATTACGAACCGGCGGACATGGAAACCGATATTTAGGAGCATCCGGGGCAGCGGTTCATATCTGCGGACGTATTTAACGGATTCAGGCGCGGTTGTAGATATAGGTAAGATCGGCAAGCTTCTCTTTAATATCTGAAGCAAGGCTGTTCGGTTTCATCCGCCAGCGCCAGTTTCCATTACCGTGAGCGGGGCGGTTCATACGGGTCTCCTCTCCCAGGCCCAGAATATCCTGCATGGGGAAGATAGCCAGCTTCGCACGTGATGCCATGGCCAGACGTATCATCTCCCAGGGGATTTCATCGGCCGAAACTTCCCGCCCGATATACTTGAACAGCCTCCCCCTGATCTCGGGGTCGGTTTCATAATCAAACCACCCCCGCACTGTGTTGTTGTCGTGTGTGGCGGTGTAGGCGACATAGTTTTCCTCATAATTATGGGGCAGATAAGGATGTTTGGGATCATCGGCTCCAAATCCGAACATCAGAACCTTCATCCCGGGGAACGAATATTTTTTCAAAGTCTCGCGGACATCCGCGTTGATCATTCCCAGATCCTCGGCCACAATGGGGGGGATGAAGAAATGTTTCAGCATGGTATTGAAGAAGTCATCAACCGGGACCTTGACCCATTTACCGTTAATCGCGGTTTCCTCTCCGCTGGCGACCTCCCAGTATGCGACAAGTCCGCGGAAATGATCGATCCTGATGATATCGAACTGGCGGAAATTGTGCCTGAGCCTTTGAATCCACCATTTATAATCCGATTCCTTCAGCACATCCCAGTTATAAACAGGATTGCCCCATAGCTGGCCGGTTTCGCTGAAGTAATCGGGCGGCACCCCGGCCACAAAAGTCGGCGTCTTATCTTCGTTCAATTTGAAAATATGCGGATTGCTCCAGACATCCACGCTATCATAGTTGACATAGATGGGAATATCACCGAAAAGCTGGATCCCTATTTCATTGCAGTATTTTCTCAAAGCGAACCATTGCTTATAGCAGAGATACTGTATAAATTTTTCCCGCTCGATTTTTTCCTTGAATTCAGCCTCGGCCTTTTTCAGTGCATCCCGGTGCCGGTCGCGAAATTCCACCGGCCACTGATTCCAGGCTCTACCTTCAAAATGCCGCTTTAAAATCATGAAAAGTGCGAAGTCATCCAGCCAGTAAACATTATCCCGGCAGAACCGATCGTATTCGGCGCGATGACTATTTTTCTGAAAATGGGCGAAGGCCCTGTCCAGCAGGGTTTTCTTGTATTCAGCCACAGCCTGAAAATCGACCTTCTCGATATCAAAGTCAGGAACCGAATTCAGGTCGGAATCACTCAGGTATCCACCCTCGATCATCAATTCCGGGCTGAGCATCCACGGACTTATGGCTGAGGAGGAGGCGCTGCTATAAGGCGAATTGCCGTGCATGGGATCGGTCGGAGTGAGGGGAAGAATCTGCCAGCAGCTTTGCCTTGTGTCTGCCAGAAAATCGGCAAAACGATATGCCTCCGGGCCGAAATCACCTATTCCGAATCGTGACGGTAAAGAGGTTATGTGCATCAAAATCCCGCTGCCTCTCTTTATCATGATTCCTCCTCACTGATCAATAACGCTGCCGGAAAGCTATTCAAAATTCGGCCTGTCGAGAATGCATTGTCTTCGCTTTTTATCCGCTCTTTTGTAATCATATTAATCCAGTTTTGAGGGAAGTCCTCGGGCACTTTTATTCTTGTGTCCTTCCATACTTTTTCACCCAGCGGCAACTCGTCTTCTCTTATCAAAGCGGTCAAAAATCTCGGCGCCGCAACAACAGCAAAAGAACTTTCGAGGTTCCTTCCAAAAGCGACGATATTGTTACTGAATTCTCCTGCGCATTCCAATGGCATATAATTTCCTTTCAGGAACAGGTTTCGGTTATTATTCCTGGCCCTCAGGATTGCATGAATCAGGAACTGCTTTACTCTCCCGTCCTGTTTTTTATCCAATAGTCTCCCGATCAGCCCTTCAAGATCATTATCGACAGCCTGCTTTATATTTTCAAGGCTGCTGTATCGCTTTTCGAAATCGACCGGCCGCCGATTGTCCGGATCAACCAGGGTCAGATCCCAGTACTCGGTACCCTGATAGAAGTCAGGCACTCCGGGGCAGGCTATTTTGAGCAGGATCTGTGAAAGCGAATTAAAGATTCCATAATGGGCGATCTTTTTCTGGAATGGTACAAATTCTTCCCAGAAATGATTATTCTTCACCCTGTCGAAAACCTTATCAACAAAACCCAGAAAAGCCTCTTCATATTCATTGTCCGGTTTGATCCAGGCAGTATGTACCTTGGCCTCCCGCACAGCCTTGATGACATATTCCTTGATCCGCTCCTTATAGACCTCGATATCTTCCAGACCTGTATATGTTCCCAAAAGAGTTTGATAAAAGAAATACTCATCATTGTAATCCGGCGCGTACTTCTGCCTGACTTTCTTCTTCCTGCTGCGGTTAATCTTGATCCAGTTCTTGAGGTTCTGCTCCCACTCAGTCGGTATTTCGGAAAGAACGTTTATACGGGCGCGGGTATCTTCACCCCGCTTGGTATCATGAGTTGCAGTGGTATTCAACGAATACGGGAATTTTTCGGTACGCCGTCTATTGAATTCATGGAAATTATCAATCGATATCCCGAAGCGGTGCGGGTTGCTGCCGACCTCGTTCAGAGAGGTCAGGCGGTTGTATATATACAGGATGGTATCCTCGAAACCCTTGGCCATTACCGGGCCGGTGTATTGCTGGAAGTTCATAATCACATGCATCCAGCGCTTCTTTTCATCCTCGGGAGCGGAATCATCGTACTTCAAAAGCAGGAATTTCTCGATGAACTTCAGTTCATAGCCCAGATCGGGATTCCGCTCCAGGGCGGAGTCAATCGCCTCTTTTATAATCTTCCTGTCCGTTTCCCGCACGAACTCATCATTAATATAGGTGCGGTAAACCGGAAACAGTGCAATAACCTCCTCCAACGCACGCTTTAATCCATACAGCGTGATATCCTGACCATAGCGGTCATGGCTGGAAATATGCTTTATATATTGCGCCAGATTATCAATATTGCCGGCCATATGTTTTTCGATGATCAATTTCTTCTTTTCATGCAGAATCTCATCATAGCTCTGCGAGAGCCGCGCATACTTATAATACAGTTTGCTGAAGCGGTCGCGGTTATTTTCATCACACAAAAGCCCGTTAACATGATTTAAAAATTCATATCCGGTGGTTCCCTGTACAGGCCATTCAGAAGGAAGTTGCTCATCTTCTTCCAGAATTTTTTCTACGACTATAAAGGCGTCGCCGGTTTTCTCCCGCAGCCTCTGCAAATATGTTTCCGGATCAAATAAGCCATCGATATGGTCTATACGCAAACCCGTAAATTTCTCCTGGTCGAGCATTTTGAAGATGAGTTGATGGGTGTGCTCCATGACCTTTTTGCTTCTGATATTGACACAGATCAGGTCATTGACAGTAAAAAAGCGTCGGTAATTTATTTCCTCGGTGGCCACTTTCCAGAATGATAAACGGAAAAGCTGCTCACCTATCAGCTCATCGAGCGCCTCTATTCCGCTCTTGTCCTCGGATTCGGAGTTGAAAAATGCCAGGTTTTCATCAACAAAGTTTCTGACGGCTGCATTATCCTGATATAGCGACCATAATATTCTCTTGACATGCTGAACCTGATGACAAAATGAATCGGGACCATCTAAGGATGAAATCGTGCGCATCAGATGAAGCGTGCCCAGGAATTTTATGTACTCGGAGTTGTCCTGACCCAGAGTTTCCTCCAGGGAGGAGATATTGTACTCAAACAGGCGTGGATATGAGCTTATACGCAGGGGCAGCCTGAGTTCGTAATAATTGACGCTGAGGCCGTTCCGGTCGTATTTTAATTTGATCTCTCCAACCTGGAGACATTCAGCATAAAGTTTTCCCAGCACCGGCACCAGCATCTTACCCTTCATATTTTCATAGGGATGATCCCATTCGATTTCGAAAAATTCATAATATTTCGAGTTTTCCCCCGCCTCGAAAATATCCATGAGCATTTTATTATCAGAATTTATGGCCATGTGATTAGGCACTATATCCTGCAGCCATCCCATACCTTTGTTCTTGACCGCCTGCATGAGATTCTGGTAATCATCTTCCTCGCCCAGATCAGGGTTCAGGCTCAACGGATCGACTATGTCATAACCGTGCGTACTGCCCTTGCGGGCATGAAATATGGGAGATGCGTATATATCTGTTATTCCCAGCTCAGAAAGGTAATCGACGATTCTTTCCGCATCCCTGAATCCAAATCCGGGGTTAAACTGGATTCTGTATGTCGAAACCGGGATGTGCGTCATTCCACCCTGACCCTTATATGTTCGCCCAGCAATTTAAACTGCTCCACCCAATCCTGTGCATATTTATCCCCGGCCTCGGCCCTGTCCTTGATTTCAGGATAATTAGTCCTGCCTGTATTGAAATAGCGCACTTGAGATTTCCAGAGGTTATACTGCAGAGAAAGAGGTTCCAGGGTCTGCATCAGTCGGTTTATAGTTTGCAGCAGCTCCCGGTTCTCGGGCTCGTCTCTCCATTGCGAGGTCAATGAATCTATCTTTGTACTGGTCAGGTATCCCAGGGTCTCCTTATCTATTTCCAGCGGCCAGCGGCCAATTTCCTCGACATTTCTTTCCAGCTTTTCGAAATCCAGTTCGTCGCTCTCGAGATTACTGCGGATATCCCGGTTCAAAACAAACTTCATCAGTGTTGAGAAATAGTCGGGGAGGGGCATATTCAGGTCGGAGAGGGCCTGAATCACCGGATATTGACTCTCAAACAGCTGGCGAAACGAAGTATCGATATCTTTGGCGCTCCGATCCAGAAGCTCGCTCATGATCGCGCGCTGCTCGTTCTTGAAGAGATGCCTCAATGAGAAGCTGTTGTTCTCAAAATACTTATCGGTAAGCCGCACCACCTCGGAGATGTCGTTTTTCATGAAACTGCCATGAATGTCGGTCAGCATTGAGTCGAACTTCTCCTGCTCCATCCTTGCCAGCGCTCCGCTCATTATATTGTGCCCGCCCAGATGCAGCGCGGCAAAACTGATATGCTCTTCACTCCATGTGATATCGGAGCGAATATGCACCGATCCAATGGCCAGCTTCTGGCGCCCGACTTCTGAGCGGTCAAAGATTTTTCCCTTAACAGAATAATTATATATCTTATCCTCCTCGGAAAAATCCCTGAACAGGGTACTGATGCCGTAATGTGCGCCGACACGTAAAAGCTCGAGGATACTGGGTTCAACATATTTTTCATATATATCTGCGCCATGCTTATGTTCATCGAGATTACTCGGCACCCTTTCCATCAGGCCCTTGTAGGCATTCTGGAGGTTTATTCCGCTGACTTCCTTCGCCAACTGCATCGCGCGGGCGGCATATTCGATCACCTGCACCGTTTCAAGACCCGAGACCTCGTCAAAGAACCATCCGCAACTGGTGTACATCAGCATCGCATGTCTCTGCATTTCCAGAAGGCGCAGGAGCTTGATTTTATCCTCCTGGGTTAAATCTTCACGGGCATGGTTGCTCAGGAAGCTCTCCACGTTTTCATTGGATCTATCCAGGATGACCTCAATATAATCATTCCTGGCCTGCCACGGATCCTGCAATAGCTTTGAACCGCTGTCCTCGTAAATTTCAATCAGGTTATCCCGCAGCCAGTCCAGTGCACCCCTGAGCGGTGCACGCCATTTTTGATTCCATCCTTCATGCATACCCGTGGAACATCCGCAGTCACTCCGCCAGCGCTCGATCCCATGCACACAGCTCCAGGACGAATCCTCGATGATCTCGGCCTCATATTCGGGAGGATGCCGCTCGAGATATTCGCCGTAATTGGTCAGCTTGGCAGGGGTTTCCTTCTCCAGGTAATAGAGGCAATAGGCCAGTGCCATATCGCCATGAGTCTGGTGATGCCCGTAGGTTTCACCGTCGGTTGCTATATGCACAAGCTGCGATTCATCTCCCTCTTCGTCGAAGGCCGAATGCAGGCGTTCGGCAAAAATTTCACCATTGGTCAGAAGACCGCCGAAGGCGATATCCTGTGAGATAGGACCGTCATAGAAGAACAGCGCTATTGAATTTCCTGAAGGCAGGTTGCAGAGATAGGGGCGTTTCGGATCAACCGATGAATCGGAGACATCCGTCCACTCCTGTTCACCCAGTTGCCTGATTCTTTTAGCCTGATGCGGGGCCAGGAGTGTGAATTTGATGCCGTACTCGGCAAGAAACTCGAGCGTTTCGATATCCACCGCGGTTTCGGGCAGCCACATGCCTTCGGGGTCACGGCCAAATCGGCTCTGGAAGTCTTTTATGCCCCAGATGATCTGGGTCCTTTTATCGCGTTCATTTGAAAGCGGCATGATGCTGTGATTATAGGTTTGCGCCATAGCCGAACCATGACCGGAATATCTTTCCAGACTTTCCTTATCTGCCTGCAAAATGGCCTCGTAAATTTCCGGGTCAAACCACTTCAGCCAGCTCAGAAGAGTGGGGCCAAAATTGAAACTGATTTTTGAGTAATTATTGCTGATATCGATAATACGCCTTTCCGGATCGAGGATATGCGAGGCCGTGTTGGGTGCATAGCATTCAGCGGTGATTCGGCTGTTCCAGTCGTGATAGGGATAGGCCGAATCCTGAATTTCAATCGCCTCCAGCCAGGGATTTTCCCGCGGGGGCTGGTAAAAATGTCCGTGTATAATTATATTTTTTTCCATCTTCAAACCTTGCTTTCAAAAATCAATAGTTGATAAGGTTCAAGCCCGATTTCCTCTCCCGGATCAAGATTTTTAGAAACTGTGCTGCCGGGGCCATTCCATTTCTCATCGTACGAATCAAGCCCGAGATTCAAACGCCCAGTCTTGTCCGGAACCGTAAAGTTATTTTTATTATTCGATAGATTGGCGACTGTTAATACTGACTGCCGTTCTGCTCGCCTGATCATACACAGTATCGGCAGACCTTTCTCAGCCCAGACCTGGCATGAGGTTTTCTCAAGTTTCGCAAGAGCGGGATTCTCCTTGCGCAGCTTAATAAGAGTCTTGAAATAATCCAGCATCGCCTTGTGCCGTCCACTCTCGGCCTTTCTGAAATCCGGCATCGATTTCTTAAATGTCTCTTCGCTCTGCGGATCGGGAGGATCTTTGTCCCATCCGAATGCCTTAAATTCACGCTTGCGTCCCTGGCGGACGGCGTCGATCAGGTCTTCGTCCTGATGGCTCACAAAATATAAAAAAGGCTTATCCTCGCCATACTCTTCTCCCATAAAAAGGAGCGGCACACAGGGCGACGCCAGCATCAGCCCCGCGGCCAATTTACAGGCTTCAGGGGAGACCAGAGAGGACAGCCTTTCACCCAGCATGCGGTTGCCGACCTGATCATGATTCTGGATAAAGACCGCAAACTGCTCGGCAGGCATGCCTGCCGAG
>DSEQ01000032.1 GCA_011056555.1 Candidatus Zixiibacteriota bacterium
CAGCCCCGCAGCCAGGCCGATTGAATCGCCGGTGAAAGTCTGCTTGCTGTTCTCGATAGAGAAATGTGCATTGTAAAATCGTTTGCTTGCTTCCTTGTGACCATACCTGCCAATTACTTTTCGTACCGCTTTCAGTGAGTTATAGACTGAACCGACAAATGGATCATCCGGCGATTTGGTCTGGTTGTCAAAGGTAACCTTGTCATCCGGAGAGGTTTTAGATACCAGCTCAACTGAGGCTTTCAAGGTCCGCATACGTCCGCGCATGTTGTTGCCTGAATCATCTTTCTCGACAAATAGACAAAACGCGATATCGTAATCCAGACCTCTCGATTTAGACTTCCATTCGTCTTTAATCCGTAACAAAATCTCATGCAGTCTTGAATCACTTTTTTCATAGTGGTGGCAGATTGCTTCAAAGTTCTCATATTCGCTCAAACCTGCAGCATTTTCAAGATCAATGCCCTTGTCAATTTCACGTCCCAATATTCTTTGACAGGCATTAAGGCCGGGCTCGACCTCACCGACATAAAGATAGAGCGTTGCCAATCTTCTAAGCGCCAACTTTTCCCATTTATCTAATTCGAGCCCTGGATCAATCTTAGTGAGATTTTCCAAAACAGTTATAATCACATCGATTTCAGAAATCTTTAAATCCAATAATGATTCAGCAATGAAATAGTGTTTCAAGAGAGAAGTATATTCCTGCAGATAGCTCTGATAGGATTTGCTAATCAGGTCGTCCTTAAGATCTGGCCAGTAATTGATCAAGATCAGGAGCTTCGAATCCGACACAGGAGCTCTCCTGAGCTTGCCCTTAATCTCCTCAAAGATTCGAGCCAGTTGTAACGGGGAATGGCGCATTTATTTAAACAACCTTATCTCTATTCCTGCTTCCGGATCAGCAAGATTGAATACCAGGATATCTTTTCTGGATATTGTCTTAATAAACCTGAAATCTGCCTGCGAAATAAGCACTTTAAGCTCTCCGAAATCAGATTCACCCTCAAGCTGGAGTATATTAACAGTGATTTGCTTACCCTCAGTCTTTCCCTCGAACCTGATTCGGATTTTATCGCCATGGTCGGTCTCCAGTTCCAGCTCTTTGGAGTATTCGGTCTTGTCCGGATCGTATTCAAGCTGCTCCAGGTGAAAAACAGCATCGGGCATCTTGATCTCCCAGGAAAACTGGTCGTAGTGAGTGTCTTTCAGATCGGTCAGCGATGCAACGCCATTCGAGTCTGTAATCAAATCCCTGTCAATCTCCGGAATTCTGATCATGACATTAGCTACCTGAAATGGCTCATCGCCAATTAATTCCACGTAATCATGATTCTCCCGGTTGTTGCGCATGATCTTCAATATAAGTTCCGGATGATCTGAAAAGAATGTGGCCAGGTTGACAATCTCCGGCGTTTCGCCCTCGGAGCCGTCGGCCGCAAGGTAAGCGACCTCCTCATCATAGGCCGATTTTATAAGCTTCAAGGGTATAGACATCCGTTCAAGGGCTCTAATATGAAGCGTCCTGACCTGCTGATAGGCGCGAAGGGGCATTTCGGATTCCTCTTCTTCGTAAAGCAAATCAAGGTATTGCTTGAATTCCTCAGCAATTTCACCGCAGAACTCACATTCTTTCAGGTGTTCCGCGATCTCGAAACCTTTTTTATCATCATCCAGCCTCCCGGCCAGATACATCTCTATCTCAGAGCGGGAAGGGTGCACAAATTACCGCCTTTCTCCACACATATATCAATAGTCCCTAATTCCGTTGATTGTAGAATCATTTCTCAATAAATCTATAAAATAATCTCTGGCAGAATTTATCATTGTTTCAAACGGATATTTATGGTTTTTCAGGTAAAAATTCTGGTCCTTATCAGGAAAAAGCACAAAATAATAGCGGGGATATTTGTCATGAGAGCCATCACAGCCAAAATCCCAAAGATATAATTCAATCGCCTTCAGGAATAATTCGGATTCCTCTTTGGTTATTCTCTCTTTTTCCACAAATCCCCTGCTAACATTTTCACTAACCCAATCAAGGGTCTTTGGAATCGCCCTCTCCACAGCCTGCCTGATCAATGCTAACTCGATCGAGGATAGATTGTCGCGCTCGCCAAAATTAATTTCCATATGCTTGCTGCTTATTTCAATTGCTGCCTGAAGAAGTTCATGGCGGAAAATGCCGTTTTGATATTCTCCGCATTTATCTATCGCTTCAAATATCTTTAGGCACCATTTGACATAGCTGATATTTTCATGGTATGTGTTTTCGACAATCTGCAAAAGTTTCTCGTAGGGTATAACCGGCTTGTCCTGCCGGAGATTCCCGGTAGCTTCAAGCGTGAAGAATTCTCTACCGCCAATAATACTCTCGTGATAACCTGGGCCTTTCAATATATCCTTGAAACGCCTTTTGATTTTTCTGGTCTGGGGATTTTCGTAACCACGGATTTTATACAACTCCCGGTTGGCAAAACCCCTTATCAGGATGGTAAACCGATGATAGATCAAGAATCCATCCTGGTTTTTTTCCGGACTTATGCCATGCTTCGTAAAGTAATCAAAGACTATATTGTAGGGCGCCCTGGCGCTACTGAGTAATATGCCGAGTATGTCGTTTGTAATGTCATCCAGGTTTGTTTCGGGATTGGATCCTATCTTGGGAAGCACAGCCCCACGACGTTTGAGAGAGCAAAGGTGCTTTTTTGTGTAGTGAAAGCAGAGCTTATAGAATTGCATGAAATGCTTGTGGGGCGATTTCAAAAATTCTACAATTATTCCCGCATCATGGTTAATCCTGTCTTGGTATCTGATCCCCATCAGGTATGATCCCCAATTATTTGACCTGGACTGCAGCCCGCCAATTTAATGTTTTATTGGCCCTATATGGTCAACAGAAATATACAAAAATCTGGGCACGTGTCAATAATGGACATTTACTGACGTTTCGCTTTGTGAAAAGCCTCTGCTGACGGCGGAAACACCGGTGCAGACCTTTATAGACGGAAAAGGCCTGGTCAGGAAGGCAAAGCGGATGAATCACAAAAACATTAGCTTAAAGAATACCAGCTAAGAAATACTTGCCTTAAATCCGGCCTGGTGCAGATAAGCATGCCATTGCTCCAACAAAAGTCCGGAATCTCCACGATTAATTGTGACCAGATTGCAAGCACCGGCGTCGTAAGTGGTAGCATGATACTTGACGATATAGCCAACGGGTGGAGGGGTATATGCAAATGACCCAGCACTCTTGCCGTTGTAATCTATTAATTTGTAATGAATTATAATAATTGGAGGTGGGGGGAATCGAACCCCCGTCCGAAAGCGACGCAACCAAGCCATCTACGTGCGTAGCCATTATGTTATTTTCTCGATCAACCCAGGACATAACGGCGAACCGCAGATTGACCCAGCCTGATTAGTCTTTTCTCCGTCGGGTCAGGCGGTCCCTAAGGAGAGCACCTTCCTAATCGACGCTGACATCCGGTCCCGAAAGGTAAAAACCGGAGCAACGGGCACCTAATCTAAGTTAGGCAGCCATGGCAAAGTTGTTTTCGCCATTTATTTTAGTTTTCCGACTTTTTTACGAGATCGTCGGAGACCTCGGCACGCAGGCCTAATCCCGCTCACTCCGTCGAAACCGGGTCACCCCCATGCTTCATATCGCGAGTTAAGGCAAGCTACTTGATTTCCAAGAACTTGAACGATTTTACTGCCCAAATGTTCCCCGAAATCAGACTATAATATAGCATCTAATTGAGCGGAATGCAAATATCCGTTACATTTTCATTTTCGGGCGTTTTGCCGGGATCTGTAAGGCAAATCTCATTAATAAAAAAAGAGATTTCTGCAATTGCAGAAATCTCCCTGGTGGCATTCCATTAAAATAGGGACGAAAAAGAGGATTTATACAAAATACTGCATTTGGTAATCCAGCTAATCTCTATTCCACATCTGTTTTTATCTACGATGTTTCATGAAATAAGTTACACAAAAATCAATAAAAACGGGCATCAAAAGAGAATAATACTATTCAGCTAAATTGGGAGGAAACTAATTGAGAGAAAAAGCAGTCAAAAAATGCGCCATGGAGGGATCGAACCTCCGACCCGCTGATTAAGAGTCAGCTGCTCTACCTAGCTGAGCTAATGGCGCATCTGTGTTATGTATGTAGGTCAAAACTCTTTGAGTTTTGATATCGTCAAATCCCTTCAGGATTTGACCTACGGCCGATCGATTCAAAATGGTGAGGGTGGAAGGGATCGAACCTTCGACCCTCTGCTTAAAAGGCAGATGCTCTACCACTGAGCTACACCCCCATCCAAATCAGACCCCAAATATATATAAATACTCGGCCTTGTCAATTATATTGACGATAAATTTCAGCCCTGTCAAGAGCTTTCTAACAACTTTGACTTAAATAGGTTGCATCAAAATGAACCTTTGCTTATTTTCTACCAATAATTGTAAAAACCAAGCCACAGGAGGCAAAATTGAAAATCAGGTACCTGTTAGCCGCTGTTTCAATCATGCTATTTTGTTTCTCGATGGGGCCCGCCCAGAACGTCGAAGAGGTTCAAAATCTGCTGACCGATATCGATGCCTGGGTGACATCAGATACAGTCAAGATCAAAGCATTCATCGACAGCACCAATGCTGTCGCCAAGGAGACCCTGAAATCCTCGGAATACTGGGATAAGGTCGAGGGCGATCTCTCGTTCCTGCTGGGAATCGACCTGATAACATCCCCCCAGATCGACAATACCGGCAGGATTTATTTTATGATGCGTCTTACCGGCGATCAGAGCGCTCTGTTCCATGTCGACGAACCTATGGGCTGGCCGATCCAGGTTACACCAAACAACTGGCCCAAAGAGGGAATTATTATTTCCGCCTATGCGGTTCATCCTTCCGGTGATTTCATGATCGTCCGAACCAACAAGTTCGGTGATGAGATGCATGACCTCTGGCGCTTCGAACGCGACGGTTCCTTTAAGCCTCTCCTGGTGAGCCGTGAACGTCGTTACTACGGGCCTATTTATGATGAGGAGAATCCGGAACATTTCTTTCTGTTTATTATGCAAGGGCCTAATATTCATGTGGCCGAGTACAATATGACCACCGGCGCGCTCGATACGCTCTATCATGAGCCGGGAGCGTTTTATGCTATCGATTATTATGACGGCAAAATCTTATTATATCGCTCGATCTCATTTTCCGAAACACAGCTGGCAATGTATGACATTGCCACTCAAGAAGTGACGGACCTGACCGATTTAACCCAGATTAATAATGCAGTATTCACAGGCGCTGGTCAGGTCCTGTTACTGACCTCGGCAGAATCCACTGAAAAAGAATTTATGAAATTCTGCCTTATCGATCTGGCCAAACCGAAGGAATACAAAGTCATTTATGATCCCATGATGGAGGCTGATGGCATGACCTTCAACCGCGAGACTGGAGTTGTAATTGCGGTGCTCAATAAAGACGGCTATTCCACGCTTAAGGGTTTCGATCTGGAAGGCAATGATATTGCGGTACCGAAGACAGATATTGGTGTGATCAGTGAATATGCAGCCTCCGCTATTACCAGCAATGATTATGACGACTATGTTTTCAGCTTCACATCACCAACCACTCCACCCACGGCATTCTACTTCAAGCTGGGCGAAAACAGACCGCAGCAGATCGGCAAGGTCTCGACATTTGGATTCGATTTTTCCGACATTGAGGTTGATGTCATCCGTTATGAATCTGAGGATGGCACCATGATACCCTCGCTGATTTATAAACCGGCCGATATCATTCGTGACGGCGGCAATCCGGCCATAATCCAGTATCATGGCGGCCCGCCCTCGCAGAGCCGTCCATACTTCCAGCGCAATATCGCCTTCGCACTCAGCCAGGGATTCATCGTGATGTTTCCCAATGTGCGCGGTTCCACCGGTTATGGTCCCGCCTGGGAGGAAGCTGACAACCGCGAAGGCAGATTCGCCGCCCTCAAGGATGCCGAGGGCGCTATTGATTATCTGATCAATGAAGGTTTTTCAAGCCCGGACAAGATTGCCATCTGGGGTGGATCATACGGTGGCTATACAGTGAACTGGCTTGCGGGTAATGCCTCCGATAAGATCGCCTGCGTGGTCTCGCAGATTGCGGTCTCGGACTTTGAGCATAACCTGGAATACACCGGCGTGCAGACATTTATCGAGGGCTATGAAAAGGAATATGGTAAACGCGGAAGTGATCTCCTGGTCAAGCTCTCGCCCATATATTATGCCGGGGATGTTAATGTCCCGGTCTTTTTCAAGACCGGATTCTACGACCCGCGTGTACCCCCCTCGGATTCCAGGAGATTTGCTTCGGTGCTCAAGAAGATGGGTAAGGATGTTCTCCTGTACGAGGAGATGGAGGCCGGGCACGGCGGCTCCAGCAAGGAGCAGGTCATCTGGGATTTGACAAGCTCCTACGTATTTACGATGATGCATGTGATGGATTAAAAATTAGCTTGTTCTGTGGTACTTATAGCGCTGTCCCGACAGGGATGGCGCTTTTTTTATGACAACAATTCCAGGGCCACATATTGCTTGACATCCAGATATAGCCGGATGTATATTTTTTGAAAGGCCTTCTATTTATGGGGGGAAACAACTTTCAGTTATCAGGAATCCTGATAACATCTCTTCGAATTAGTTTAACAGAGTGACTCTCAAACAACTTATATGCATATTTGGGGGATATCTTTATGCCTGATAGAATCTATTTCATTCTTTCTGCGGTCTTGATCACATTAATTAGCCTGATGGTGGCTGATCTACATGCTGATCATATCTGCGGCGATACCAATAGCGACAGCGCGCTTAATATCAGCGATGCG
Organism: Candidatus Zixiibacteriota bacterium; assembly: GCA_011056555.1. GTDB lineage: Bacteria > Zixibacteria > MSB-5A5 > JAABVY01 > JAABVY01 > JAABVY01. Next base: position 6,881 of record DSEQ01000032.1, read on the forward strand.
GTCTGGGTGATGAATTATGTTTTTACCTCCGGCGCTCCGCCCGATCCGACAGGCGTAGGCGATTGTAACTGCGATGCCGCCTGCAACATAAGCGACGCTATCGTGATCATAAACTATGTTTTCACAGACGGATACCTGCCCTGCGATCCCGATGAAGATGGCAGTCCGGATTGCGACCCGGATTGTCCCCTGATAATGGATGTAGATGGGAATCTATATCAGACAATTCTAATTGGTGAGCAGTGCTGGATGGCTGAGAATTTGAAAGTGACTCACTACCGTAATGGCGATCCCTTACCGAATGTGACCGATGCAGGTGCATGGAATGGGCTCACATCGGGGGCTTACTGCGACTACAATAATGACGATGGACAGGTTGAGGTTTATGGAAGGCTATATAACTGGTATGCCCTGATTGACAGCCGCAATATCGCGCCGGAAGGCTGGCACCTGCCGACTGATGCCGAGTGGAAGCAATTGGAAATGTTTCTTGGTATGAGCCAGGCTGATGCCGATGCCACCGGATGGAGAGGCACCGACGAAGGCGGAAAGCTTAAAGAGGCCGGCATGGTGCATTGGAATTCTCCCAACACCGGTGCCACAAATGAGAGCGGCTTTACCGCCCTGCCCGGCGGCTATCGGGTCAACACTGGCGCCTTTCTCAATATGGGAACCTACGCCTACTTGTGGTCTTCCACCGAAAGCGGCGCCTATACGGTATGGGGTCGTCTCCTCAGTTCCGGTGTCGCAACCATTTACCGCTATGCCGATTCCAAAGCGGCGGGATTTTCGGTTCGCTGTATCAGGGATTGATGAGAACCGGTATGCCGGGTCTGTTTGTCGGTTCTCGGCGCGCGCATATTCAGACCCTGAGAATTGGGATTGAAAAGCCGTTTGACAAAACGGAATATTATAATATATTAATGTGAGACAAAATGTTGAAGCCCTCAGTGGCGGAAACACCATGAAAATCGGAAATGTGACATTTAAAAAAGAATCATATTCTTATCTTGATATGGACATGCCGCAAATTTCTAACCTGATTTTTTACGGAACTCGAGGGATATCGTTATGAAAAAAAATTTTTATTTGTTTGCGCTCGCGATAATTATCGCATTTATGGGCATAACCACAACTGAGTCAGGGGCTTATTATATCTGCGGTGATGCCAATAGCGATGGGGGTGTGAATGTCAGTGACGCAGTCCACATCGTAAATTATGTTTTCGTGGGCGGAGATGCGCCTGATCCGGTAGCAACCGGCGATTGTAACTGCGACGGCAGCTGCAACGTTAGTGATGCGGTGGCTGTTATAAACTTCGTTTTTGTCGGGGGGTATGACCCCTGCGATCCTGACAATGACGGCATTCCGGAATGCGATCCAAACAGCCCGATGATTATAATCGATCCTTCACCTGACCTGCTCGACGCACCCTGGTCACTTGCGGGCCCCGAAGGTTTCAGCGCCGGCGGTAATGGCGATGATACCCTTATCAGCCTCGAAGTCGGCGAGTACACGATCACCTGGGGTGAGGTGTTCGGCTGGTTGACTCCGCCGGATTCTACACATACCCTGACCTCGGAGGACACGGTAACGTTCAGTGGTATCTATATTGAAGCGGGCCCGGGCACAATCGTAATCGACCCTTCACCTGACTCCCTCAATGCTACCTGGTCATTGCTGGGTCCTGAGGGATATCTGGCCGATGGTAACGGGGATGACACACTGCCTGATCTTGATCCGGGTGATTACACGATAACCTGGGGATATATATTTGAGTGGATAAAACCGTCTGATTCAACACTGACCTTGCCCCCGGAAGATACCATGACTTTCATTGGGACTTACATCGAGGCAATCGATTCCACCGGCACCGTAACCGATTTTGATGGTAATATTTATCAGACCATCAAAATCGGCGATAAATGGTGGATGATGGAGAATCTGAAGGTGACGCATTACAGAAATGGTGATGAGATTCCGAACATAACCAGCAATTCCACATGGGAAAATCTTATAAGCGGAGCTTATTGCAATTATGATAATGATGAAGGTAATGTCAACACCTATGGGCGATTGTATAACTGGCATGCTGTAAATGACAGCCGTGGTATATCCCCGCAGGGCTGGCATGTGCCGACCGATGAAGAGTGGAAAGAACTGGAGATGTATCTTGGGATGAGCAGGACCGATGTCGATGCCAGCGGCTGGCGCGGTACCAATGAGGGCGGCATGTTAAAAGATACAGGCACAACGTACTGGACCAGTCCAAACGGAGGCGCCACCAATGAAAGCGGTTTTACCGCCTTGCCCGGAGCTTATCGCAACTATGATGGGAGTTTCAATAATTTGGGAAGTGTTGCCAGTTTTTGGACAGCCACGGAATACTCCAGTGAGCGTTCATGGACCCGGCGTCTGCATTACCAATTCTCACAATGCGCTCGCCTGAACTACGGCAAAACCTACGGCTCATCGATTCGCTGTGTGAAAGATTATTAGATATTTTTCTTGAAAATAATGACAGGGTGGCCTGCTTAAACTTGCTTTGGCAGGCCTGCAAAAAACACGCCCAAGGTGAATTCGGGTGTGCCACCCGGCAAATTTTTACTGAGGGTGCCCCATCCCTAGGGCCGATTTCGGCCCAAAAGAGGTGGGATAAAGTTACGCTCGATGAAAAAATTGCACAGCTGCGCTGTGGGGCACCCTGATGCGGCGCACCCGGAGGTACGCCGCACACGAATAATTCCAGCTACAATTTCAGGAATCCTTTCCTGCCATCACAATTCTATCAATCCAGATACAAAGGCGAGAATTTCTTCTCGAGATATTCCATAAACGGTTTATGCGATAATGGCTTGCCGGTAACTTCTTTTACAAGTTCGGTCGCCGGGTAACGCTTGCCCTGAAAATGTATCTTCTCATTCAACCATTTCTTCAAACTCGAGAAATTACCCTTCTCGAACTCATCATGCAGATTCGGCATATCCTTCAATGCTTTGGCATAAAATTGCGCCGCATAAAGATTCCCCAGAGCATAAGTCGGGAAATATCCCAGCGCACCCATACTCCAGTGAATATCCTGCAGACACCCCTGGGCATCATCCGGAGGAGTGATACCAAAATACTCGGTAAACTTCTCGTTCCAGATACCGGGAATATCCGCAACCTTGATCTCCTTGTGAATAATACCCTGCTCGATCTCGAATCGAAGGAGAATATGCAGGCAGTATGTCACCTCATCTGCATCGACACGAATGAATGAAGGACGTACGTCATTGATCGCAAAATAGAAATCATCGAATTTCACATCGCCTAGAATCTCGGGATATGTCTGCTGGGCGCGCGGGAAGAAATGCTTCCAGAACGGTTTGCCGCGGCTGACAATATTCTCCCAGCACAATGACTGCGATTCATGAATTCCGAGTGAAACCGACTGGCCCATCGGAAGCCCGAAATTCTCGTCCTTGCGCAGGCCCTGTTCATAGATGCCATGCCCCGATTCATGGATCACACCGAAGAAAGCTTGGCCGAAATGTTTGGGATTGTAGCGGGTCAGAATCCTGGTATCGCCATATCCGATTCCGGTGCAGAATGGATGAGTGGTTTCGTCCAGACGGCCTTTGGAATAGTCGAATCCGATTGCCGCCGAGGCCGCTTTGGCAAATAATTTCTGGCGATGAATGTCGTAGTCGTTTTCGATAATGGACATGTCCGGATGTTTGCCCGAATCCTTGATCTTCTCCACAAACGGTACCAGATCATCACGCAGTCCCGCAAAAACCCTTGCCACTTCTTCAGTGGTGGCATGAGGCTCGTAATCATCCAGAAGCGCGTCATATGGGTCTTTTTCGTAGCCGTAGGCTTCCGCCACGCGGAAATTCAGCTCGAAGACTTTACCGAGAATGTCTTTGAAAATGCTGAAATCTGCTTTCTTGCGGGCATCCTGCCAGATTCCCTGAGCTTTCGTGGTGGTCGAGGAAATCTCCTCCACCAGTTCTCTGGGCAGCTTTGTGTCTTTGTTGTAAGAACGTCTGATCTCCCTGATATTTGCCGCTTCCGGGGAAGTCCGCTCCTTGACCAATTCGGAATCCTCCAGCTTCGAAAGCAATTCCCCGATCTCGGGAGAGGTGAACATCTCGTGCGCCATGCCGGAAATGAGAGCCATCTGATTGGCGCGATGTTCCACACCTCCGCGCGGCATATATGTGCGCTCATCCCATCCCAGAATACTTCCGGCCGAACCCAAAAGCGCAGCTTTGCGCCTTTTTTCTATCAGCTCCTCATACAGCTTCTTTGCATCTTCTGCCATGAATCTATCCTTTCCTTTTTTTAAATACTCGCACCTGTAGCACTAAGTTTAATTTACGAATGTAACAAAAGAAGCTGTGTTTTTCAAGGAAAACCGCCCTGCTGATGTGATGACGGCGTTATTGCGGGTTATTCCTGGTCCCCGGTATCCAGAGTATCGATCAGCTTGCTGGCTTCAATCGAATCTATGATCCGCTGCTGATTTATGCGGTCATACTCAAAGTCCGGCTCTGATCGGTAAACTTTTTCGCCGTAGAGGGTTTCAGAGAAATCTGCGATCTCGTCAATTGCCTCATAAGCCGGATTGCCAGTCTCGAAACCAACAGCAAATGGATCGACTTCACCCATATAAAGAAGGCTGCTGTCACTTCCAAACACTAAATGATAGTCTATTCTGGAAAATGGCCTACTGCCGTGCAGCGCGTCCGGTCTATGCCCGAAAATTTCAAATGAGATGTATGATCTCCCGGTCTTCTGAGGAATCATCTGGAAAGAGGCCTCGAATCTGTTGATATTTTCAGGCATTGTTCCCGGAGAAGGAGAGAGGGAATCGATTTGAAGATTAGTCGCCCCGATAATCTGGTATTGCAGATCGGCAACATCTGAAATCAGCGGCGATATTGTAAACTCGACTTTGGATCTTTTGCCGACCTCAGGTGAAGGGGAGAATGTCATATCAATATCAAATGGTTCCGGCCAGGTTTGTCTTTGTATCCCGGTTCTTACTGCCCTGCCTTCAACATGGGCACGGATTTCCCCGCCGAATACATAGTGATGTGCCTTTAGCGGATTTTTATCAGGCGGCGGATATTGGCCCAGATAATGAAGTTCGCCTTTCTCGTCGATCACGACCGAGACCATCATCCTGATCATATCCTTGGTATTGTCCATCTCCAGGAGTTGCACGATGAATTCACCCACCCCATTGAATTTGATTGGAATCTCAGCGGTCAGGGTGTCTCCGATTTCAATCGGCGGCACCCAGCTGATAATAGTATCGGGTGCCCTCACATAGCTCTCTGGCCCGGCTATAAAGTTTAAATCCAGTTCCTTCCCGGCTACAAAAATCTCCGGCCTTATCGAGCCAGGTTTTTTCCTTTCAATTGCCGGGGTTTTGAAAGCGTGCGCATTGACTTCCTCGCTTCGAGAAATCAGTCTGACTGTTAGTGTGCAAATCTGGTCGTAACGCGGCAGGGGAGAAAAATGAAATTCCGCATGCAGCAGGCTGTCGGTATCCTCGACAGAGAATATGACGGGATTGTTAACCTGTGAGTACAAAGCCGCGGGAGATAAAAGAAATATTACCAAGGCCGCATAAATTGCTTTTCTCATCTTGACCTCCTCCTGCTTTTGGCCGACCAGTACAGCTTCAATTTGTATCGGGGATCGTAACCGCGAATGGAGCATATTCCGCAGGAGCAATTGTACATGCGCCTGTGGCGATAGTATTTTTGGCCGCAGCTGGGGCAAATATAGATATATTTATGGGGGCTTTTGCCTCCCGGATACTCCTTGGCGTAGCGTGTTGCCCCCAGGCGTTCAGCCTCGCGTTTGAATTCTTTGCCATGATTGGGATAGAGAATATGTATCATTTCATGTTTGAGAGTATCCTCCACCTCATCCGGAAAATACTCGTGATATTTTCTGCCCAGCTTGATAAGCCTATGTTCCACATAGCATTTTCCCGCGATCCGCATACGGCTCGACCATTCGATCTTCACTTTCGGGAGTTTGCCGTCGAAATATCGATAGTTTAGAGTATCATATATCCTGCTGAGCGCTTTTTCGTCCGGAAGTCTAACTGTTTGTTGGGTTTCGATGTGTTGTACCGGCAGATCGAAAAACATGTCGACATTAGTTGCTTGTAGTGCTTTTTGCTGTTTTTTGCTCAATTTCATGCCCTGAATTTATTACTATTCTATCTTGCATACAAGCCGAAATTAGCTTAGATTCAAAAAATCCGGGAGGGTTCATGAAATCTGTCTATCTGATTATGTTTCTGTGCTTACCGGCAGTTTTATTCGTTTCCTGCGCAGAAAAAATTGAAATTGCAGGCAGCCGTACTATCATTGTGGATGCCTCTTCTGAAGTGGAAGAGCCTGATGGAAGTGAATATGCACCTTACAGTTCGCTGGAAGCTGCGATCGCCGGAGCCGATGACGGCGACGAAATATATATTCTGCCCGGACAATACGAGGCCGAGCCGCAATTATTCGTTGAACCGCTCTGCGGCAACTGCACCGAACATAGAACCGAGGTCAGGGCGACCTCCGGGTTTCATATCAAAAACAAGGCTCTGACCATAATTGGAAAAGATGCCGACAGCGTCATCCTGATTACCAATGCGGGCTACGGAATCCTGTTTGACCACAGCCGGGGCTCGAGCTTAACAAATGTAACAATCACCGGCGGAAAGCGTGATCCTGACGGAAATGCTACAGATGCTGCGGTTGTTGTCAGGTTCTCTCAGGTTATCGTAGAAAACTGTAAGATTATAAACAACGATCATCAGCTCGATACGGTCGTGGTTGGAATCGGCGGCGTTTTCGGCCGGGAAAGTTCCCAAATCACGATCAGGGGCAATTTGATAGAGAATAACGGATGGGACGGTATCGCTCTTTATAGAGGCGCAAGCGCATTCACATCGGACAATATCATAAACAAGGGCAGAGGGGCAGGGATCGGTATTACCTGGGATTCAAAAGCAATCGTGATCCGTAATGATGTATCCAATTACTGGAAAGGAATCGGCACATTCGGAAATTCGTACGCAGTGGTATTGAACAATGTGGTCCACGACAATCTCGGATGGGGTGTAATCGCCACAGGTTTTTCCATGATGGAGGTGCGTAACAATACGATCGTGCAAAATGGCAACTGCGGGTTTGCCGCCTGGTCAAATGAGGCGCGCGGATATTTGAAGAACAATATTATCGCCTTCAACGGCTGGCGCGAGGAATGGGTATGTCCCTGTGTGGGTGTCTGGATGAATGGCAAGCTGGCCAATTTCCCGGTATCATACAATGATGTTTATGATAATGCGGCCGGGCAGTACTTGGGCATGCCCGAATGGACTGGACGATATGGCAATATTTCTGTCGATCCGCTCTTCATCGACTCGCTGGATTTTCGTCTTTCGCCTGAATCTCCTCTGAATGCTGCAGGGGATCCATATTACACCAATCCTGACGGCAGTCGATCTAACATTGGCGCTTATGGCGGCCAGGAATCAAAATAAATCTGACGATAATCTGGCTTTTCAAAATGAGAAAAAAGGGGAGACCATTAATCTGGTTTCCCCTTTGTCGCTTGAATCGAATTTGCGCCTGATCCTACTGCTTTTTCAGCGGACAGACAAAGCTGTCACCCAAACCATCCCTGACCAGATGACCCAGGTCTATGTGCTGTTTTACCTGTTCCCAGCTTGTCAATATGAGATCGCTTTCCCCGTCATTATCGGGATCATGGACACCAAGACCCTCGGGGGTGAAGCTGAGAAGAATCACCTGCCAGCGGCCGCCATTATAATCAGTATCACCCGGCTTGGACTCTGATACAGGCACCTGGCCGCCCAGATTCTGGAAGACAAAGAGGCTGTCCTTGGGGCCATGATCGGGCAGGCTCGTCGGCGTGCCCACCGTCGAATAAAGAACATCATCTGCCCAGATCGCATCCGGGGCCGGTGGCCCCACCTGCGCTGAACCGGTCGCGCTTAGCCCCGCTGCCAGCAAAAATGCTGAAACCACGATGATAAGCTTGTGCTTAAACATACATCCTCCTTTTTAAGAATGTGGTTTTTTGATAAGTATTCTGACTGCAACCGTCATGCTGCATGCAAACTAAAACGTACCGCTATAAACAGGACAACAATTGTAGTGTATTATATGTTCCGCAGCGATTATATTGCTGCCGGAGAAATTATGAATCGAGTCGATTCTAAACTTGATTGTTTCAGTTTTGTTTGTATTATATTAGCATGTATTGGCTTAGATAGAAAATGAGGTCGTCTTGCAGCAGAAATTCGTGGAAGTAAAAGGGCTCAGGAAAAACTATAATTCTCTTAAGGCTGTCGATGATGTCTCCTTTTATATAGAAAAAGGTGAGGTATTTGGGCTTCTTGGGCCTAATGGAGCAGGCAAGACCACCACTGTTGAGATAATGGAAGGGCTGCGGTGTGCCACCAGCGGTGAGGTCAGGATCGCCGGATTCGACCCGCGAAAAAACGATTTCAGATTCAAGCAAATCCTTGGTGTTCAGCTTCAAAAGTCAGCCATGGAGGAGAGAATAAAAGCTCGCGAAGCATTGCAGCTCTATGGATCATATTATAAAAAGTCTATGCCAGCTGACGAACTTCTGGAATTAGTCGGCCTCTCAGAAAAGAAGAACACTTATTATCAGAACCTGTCCGGGGGTCAGCAGCAAAGGTTGTCTCTTGCCATAGCGCTTGTCAATGATCCCGAGATGGTGTTCCTCGACGAGCCTACTACCGGGCTTGATGCCCAGGCCCGGCGGAGTATCTGGGAGATCATCAATAAGCTCCGCAGCGAAAAGAAAACCATTCTTCTTACAACACATTACATCGAGGAAGCTGAACATCTCTGCGACCGTGTTTCGATCATCGACCACGGCAGGATCATCGCCGAGGGTACGCCACGGGAACTGATCGACAACTCAGGTATCTCACATCACATAGAATTCAAAACTGAAAACCCGGTAAGTGACCAGACAATTAAGCAGCTTTCTGAAAAACATGGAAATATTAATCTCGATGGGGATATCTACAGTATGAAATCCGATCAAGCCGGAAAGCCATTAATACATCTTATTAAGCTGCTTGAAAAAGAAGCCAATGAGCTGATCGACCTTCATCTGGAACGTCCCACACTCGAGGATGTGTTCATCAAGCTGACCGGAAGGAGAATCAGAGATTGAGACAGTTTTTCATGTTTACATGGGTGGCCACCAAGATTCTCTTTCGGTCACGCGAGGCGGTCTTCTGGAATTTCCTTTTTCCTGTGGCGCTTTTTATCCTGTATGTCACCGTTTTCTCCGGAGTCTATCCAAGTGAAATTCCTGAATCCCGAACTGTGGCCGATAACTTCTCTAAAATCCTGACAATTACGATCATGTCAGGCGGGCTGTTTTCGCTTGCAATCTCGGTTTCTGTCATGAAAGAAAAGGGCATTCTCAGGAGATACAAAGTAACTCCCGTGAGGCCGATTACGATTGTCTCCGGCATCGTTGTGCGCCAGTACTTCTTTATGCTCCTAGTAACCGCGGTCCTGTTTTTGATGGCCATTATTCCGTATAATGCCGATTTCGGCGGCGGCGTTCTGGAGTTATTCATAATCGCCAGCCTGGGCATTCTTGTCTTCAGCAGCCTGGGCTTTTGTATTGCCGGTATAATGAAGACAAATCAGGGAACTATCGGTGCCGCCAATCTGCTTTTCATGCCCATGCTGTTCCTGAGCGGGGCAGCAATTCCGGTATTCTTATTCCCGAAATGGCTGAAAGATATTGCCAGTGTCTTTCCGGCCACACATCTATTGAATATCCTGCAGCGTACACTTTTCGAGGGCAAGGCGCTTGCACAGGATTTGAAGAGCCTGCTGATCCTCATTGGATTCGGAATAGTGTTTCTGATCGTAGCCGCCTTTGTCTCCCGCTGGAATTAATTAATCCCTCAGCGCATCAATTTTGGCAGCCATGATGAAATCATTCTCAGAAAGGCCATTTATCGCATGGGTCCAGATCTCAAATTCGGTCTTGTTGTAGTGCACACAGAAATCCGGATGATGCCCCTCGTTCTCGGCTAAGTCCGCAACCCTATTCAGAAAATCCATATTCCGGACAAAATCCCTGAATTTATATTCTTTATAGAGATGCCCATTCTTAACTCTCCAGCCCTCCACCTGCTTGAGCATCTGCGTGATCTTCTCTTCATCAAACGGTTCCACACCGCCCTCGCAGGGCACACACTTTTTATCTGTCAAAGCCATTTTATTCCTCCTTTTTAGCTTCACAATATTGAAGAACATTTCTGAGAATGCAATGTTTCTAAACAGCCCAATAAAAAAACCCGGCAGGAGCCGGGCCTGTCAGGGATATTCATATCATCATGGTATCACAATCGTGTCCTCGCGTCCCGCACCGGTGGAGATAATAGTCGCTTTGCAGGCAACATAATCCTCTATGAATTTTATGTAGTCCCTGGTTTCCCGGGGAAGTTCCTCGTAGGCAGTCATTCCCTTAATCGGCTTTTTCCAGCCCTTGAGTGTTTTGTAAATTGGTTTGACAACATCAAGGTTCGAAATTAAAAATTCCCCTCTGTCCTCGGGAAGCTCATAGCGCGTGCAGACTTTGATCTCATCCAGATCATCCAGGACATCCAGCTTGGTAATGGCCAGATCGGTCATACCGTTGATACGGACAGAATATTTTAAAAGCACAAGATCGAGCCATCCGGTGCGCCGGGGACGGCCGGTTGAGGCGCCGAATTCTTTGCCGGCTTCGCGCAGCGCCTCCCCCTGAGAGTTATCCAGCTCGGTAGGGAAGGGGCCGTTACCCACACGGGTCTGGTATGCTTTGACAATACCAACTGTCTTGTGAATATAGCTGGGAGGCACACCCAGACCGGTCAATGCTCCGGCAATAGTTGTGTTGGATGAGGTAACGTAAGGAAAAGTGCCGTAGTCAATATCCAGAAGAGTTCCCTGGGCGCCCTCGAACAGGATTCTCTTATTGTCGCGGTTGGCCTTTTCCATGAAAATTGGACCATCCACAACCATCGGCTTAAGTTTTTCTCCGAAAGCCAGCAGCTGATCATACAATTTATACAAGTCTTTAAATTGGCCTTCGCCATATTCCGAAATTGTAGCGGCTTTCAATTTATAGTTCATTTCCAGCCGCGATTTCAGAACTTCCGGGAAGAAAAGATCGTACGCCCTGATGCCAAAGCGTGAGTATTTATCAGTATATGTCGGCCCGATACCTCTTAGAGTCGTTCCCACACAGTTCTTGCCCATCATCGTTTCATTATGCTTTTCCATCCATTTATGGTATGGCATCACCAGATGTGACAGTCCCGATATAAACAGGCGCCCTTGCGTACTGATGCTCCTTTTCTCCAGGCCCTCGATCTCGTCAAAAAGACGCCATAGATCGGTAACGACCCCGTTGCCGATCAGGCAGGTTTTGTCGGGGTGCAATATGCCCGAGGGTATCAGGTGCAGTATAAACTCCTCACCATTGATGATTACAGTGTGACCGGCGTTGGCGCCGCCCTGGGAACGCGCCACTATATCCGCTTTTTCCGAGAGCAGATCAACAATCTTGCCCTTGCCCTCGTCACCCCACTGGCTTCCAACCACTGCTGTGTGCTTCATGATCCTATCCTTTGCATTCCTTTATTCTCCACTCTATCCACTGCAAGACCTGTTTCTTTCCGGTTCCCTTGACTGCCGAGAACGGCACCGGGTAGAGGTCAGGCGGAAGACCAAATTTTTCTCTCGACTTTTTTACTGACTGTGCCAGCTGATTATTGGAAAGTTTATCAGCTTTGGTCAGCACGATTATATAATATATACCATAGCTTTCGAGCATTTCATGCATCTGCAAATCCAGCTCAGTGGGATTGTGGCGGGCGTCCACGAGCTGTACCACCCCGGCTAGTTTCTGTGAGTTGGTGAAATAATCCTCCATCAGCCGGCTCCAGTCATCCCGCATTTTTTTTGATACCCGGGCGTAACCGTACCCGGGAAGATCGACGAAATAAAATCTGTTGCTGATGATGAAGTAATTTATTGAGCGGGTCTTTCCCGGAGTCTGTGAGGTCTTGGCCAGATTCTTCCGTCCCATGAGCCTGTTCATCATTGAGGATTTGCCCACATTGGAACGCCCGGCAAATGCGATTTCGGGTAAATTGCGTCCTTTGAATTGTCTGAGATCGAAAACGGAAGTAACGAATTCAGCGTTTTTTAGTTCGAGCATTGCGCTTCTTTTTTGGAAATACCAGCGACAAGACCTGGTCCGCGTCCTTGACCAGCTTGATATCCAGGCCGTCTGTAATCTCTGTGGGAAGTTCCTCTATCTCCGCCTCATTTTTGCTGGGGCAGATTATCGTTTTGATTTTGGCCCTTTTGGCCGCTATAAATTTTTCGTTCAATCCGCCCACTGGAAGCACCTGTCCGGTCAATGTCAGCTCGCCGGTCAGGGCAATATCCGATGGAACCGGAATGTCGGTAACGGCCGACAGCATGGCTGCCAGTAATGTTATGCCGGCCGAGGGACCATCTTTCGGCACAGCCCCCTCGGGAATATGAACATGGATTTCCTGTCTTTCGTAAAACTCTTTTTCCAGATGAAGTTTCTGGTAGTTGCTGCGGATGAATGAGAGTGCCGCCGCGGCAGATTCCTTCATCACATCTCCCAGCTTGCCGGTGAGATTCAATTTGCTTTTACCGGGCATCAGCGAGACCTCAACCGGAAGAATCTCGCCTCCGCTTTCGGTCCAGGCCAGCCCGTAGGCACGCCCCACGACGTTGTCTTTTATCCGCTCCATCTCAATGAACCTGGGCGCGCCCATAATCTGCCTTACCTTGGCCCTGGTTATCTTGAAAGTTCTCTTCCTGGGATGTGTCAGGACATCCTCTGCGATTTTCCTGAAAATCGCCGCTATCTTTCGTTCCAGCTCACGCACTCCGGATTCACGCGTGTAATCCCGGATGATTTGCAGTAGAACAGCCTGGTCCAGGTTAATAGTATATTTGGCAAGCCCCATCTCTTTTTTCAGGCGGGGAATGAGGTAATCCTGGGCAATATTGACTTTTTCAAAGTCAAGATATCCGGGAAGCCTGATAACCTCCATGCGGTCGATTAGCGCGGGAGGTATTCCTTGAAGCGTATTGGCGGTGGTCAAAAATAAAACCTGCGAGAGGTCATAATCGACCTCAAGGAAGTTATCCGAGAAATTCTTGTTCTGTTCCGGGTCCAGGGCTTCCAGCAGTGCCGCCGCCGGATCGCCCTTGTAATCGGCGCCGACTTTGTCGATTTCATCTAACATGAATACCGGATTTGATGATCCCGCTCTTTTTATGGATTGAATCAGCCGCCCGGGAAGTGAGCCGATATAGGTTCTTCTGTGGCCCCTGATTTCGGCTTCGTCTTTCATCCCGCCCAGCGACATACGGACGAACCTTCGGTTCAATGCCCTCGCCACCGATCTGCCGATGGAGGTTTTTCCGACTCCCGGAGGCCCCACCAGGCAGAGGATCGGCCCGCGCACCTTGCCGGCCAGACGGATTACCGCCAGATGTTCCATTATGCGCCGCTTTGGTTTTTTAAGCCCGTAATGATCCTCGTCCAGAATCGCCTTAACCTTGTCAAAGTCCTCATTGTCCCTGGTATAGTTCAGCCAGGGCAATCCCAGAATCCAGTCCAGATAGCCCCTGATAACTGCGGCCTCGGCTGAAAATGGATGCATCTTCTGGAGACGTTCGATTTCATCCCGGGCCTTTTTCTTGACTTCCCTGGGGGCCTTGAGCTTCCTCAGCTTATTTTCATACTTCTGAATATCCGCTCCGCCCTCTTCATACTGTCCCAGCTCCTCCTTGATAGCTTTGAGCTGATGTTGCAGGTAATATTCGCGCTGGCTCTTGAGCAGGGATTCCTTGACACTGGTGTCAATTGAATCCTGTATTTTAAGGATCTCGATTTCATTTTTCAGAATACCATCCAGCATTTTGAGCTGCTCGAAGACAGTGGATGCCTCCAGAATAGTCTGCCTGACTTTTAATTTGACCTCGAGATGAGCCGCCACAGTGTCGGCCAGTTTTTGATTGTCATCGATCTGTCCCAGATACATCAATACCTCATCCGGTATCCGGTGGGACAGGCGCACATATTCCTCAAAATAGCGCGAGACCTGGCGTGAAAGTGCTTCAATATCGTTCTTCTGCGCTCCCAGGGATATTTTGGAAAATTCCAGTTCCGCGGTATAGCAGTTTTCATCCAGGTACATATCCGCGAGGTTCGCCCTGACCAGCCCTTCTATCAGCACCTTGATCATCTGGTTGGGGAGCTTCATCACCTGAAGCACGCGAGATACCATACCCACTTTGTACAGATCTTCCTGCTCGGGCTCTTCGACCTCGGCCTTGCGCTGCGTACAAAGAAAAATCAGCTTTTCCCCGACCATAGCTTCCTGCAGAGCATCGATAGAGAATTGACGTCCCAGGAGAAGAGGCACAACCATATTGGGAAAAATCACCATATCACGCAGGGGCAAAAGCGGCAGAGAGTGGGGAATCTCGATCTTCTCGCCATTATGGCCTATGGTAATACCTTTATGCACTGCGTCTCTCTTTATGGATCAGCTTTGGCTGGGATGCATTTCGAATCACATCTTCGGTGATGATGCATTTTACGATGTCTTCTTTTGAGGGCAGGTCGTACATAATTTCGAGCATGGCCTCTTCCATGATTCCTCTCAATGCACGCGCTCCGGTCTTCCTCTGCTGGGCTTTTTCGACTATCGCATCGAGTGCGTCTTCCTCGAATTCCAGCTCAATATTATCCATCTTGAAGAGCTTTTCGTACTGCTTGACCAGCGCATTGGCAGGCTCGGTCAATATTCTTCTCAGCGCAACAGTGGTAAGCTCATGCATACTGCTGATGACCGGCATGCGCCCCACCAGTTCGGGAATTAGTCCGTAATTTAGCAGGTCCTCCGGCTGGCACAGGTCCAGAATTTCACCGGTTTTCTTGCTGTCGATACTGGCCTTCTCGGCCTGAAATCCCAGGGCTTTCTTTCCCACTCTCCGCAGAATAATATTTTCCAGGCCGTCGAAGGCTCCCCCGCAGATGAACAGGATGTTCCTGGTATTGATCTTTATAAATTGCTGTTCGGGATGTTTGCGTCCACCCTTGGGGGGAATATTGGCCTCGGTACCCTCAAGCATCTTAAGTAGCGCCTGCTGTACACCCTCCCCGGAGACATCACGGGTAATCGAGGGATTGGCGTCACGACGCGAGATTTTATCGATCTCGTCGATATAGACAATACCGTACTCAGCCAGCTTGACATCATAGTCGGCTGCCTGAACCAGGCGCACAAGTATATTCTCTACATCCTCGCCCACATAACCGGCCTCGGTCAGCACGGTGGCATCAGCAATACAGAACGGCACTGAAAGCATTCGTGCCAGTGTCTGGGCGGCGAGTGTTTTGCCTGTACCTGTGGGCCCCAGGACAAGGATATTTGATTTATCCATCTCCACATCATCTTTTTCATGCGGAGCCATCACTCTTTTGTAATGATTATAAACTGCAACCGAGATGGTCTTCTTGGCCTTTTCCTGCTCGATAATATACTTATCAAGGAAGGCCTTGATATCCGCTGGCTTCAGGAGTTTGAAGTCACGCGATATCTTGACCCGGCGCTCCTCTTCCTGCAGGATACGGTTGCAGAGCGTGATACATTCATTGCAGATAAGCGCATTGTCCCCGGAAAATAGTCTTGCCACCGGCGGGCTGGTGCGGCCGCAAAATGAACATCTTTTATCGACAAGTGGTGGTTTGGTCATAAATAATCTCCAAAAAAATTGGGCTTTCCAGAAGCCCAACTTGCGAATTTATATTCTCTGCGAATTTAAATCAAGCTCTTTTTTCATAGACTTCATCGATCACGCCATAATTTTTGGCCTCCTCGGCGGACATCCAGTAATTTCGGTCTGTATCCTTCTCGATCTTCTTCAAATCCTGGCCGGTATGTTTCGATAAAATCTGGTTTAAGATTTTCTTATGTGTTTGATACTCTTTGGTTTGTATCTCTATGTCGGTTACCTGACCCTGCACGCCGCCCCAGGGCTGATGAATCATCACACGGGCATGGGGCAGGATCGAGCGCTTGCTCTTGGCGCCTGCTGTCAAAAGCAGCGCGCCCATACTGGCTGCCATACCCATACAGGTTGTGGCAACATCAGGTTTGATAAATTGCATCGTATCATATATAGCCATTCCGGCAGTAACCGAACCGCCGGGTGAATTGATATACATAAAGATATCTTTATCCGGATCTTCCGCTTCCAGGAACAAAAGCTGCGCGATTACCAGGTTGGCAACATGATCATCTATGGGGGTGCCGATAAATACAATTCGATCCTTTAAAAGCCGTGAAAATATATCCCATGAGCGCTCGCCGCGTCCTGTCTGTTCTACTACTATGGGAACTAAAGGCATAAGCTTCCTTTCTCTTTCTAATCCATTTCCTTGATCTCGGAATTTTCTATAATATAGTTTAAAACCTTCTCTTCCAGAATCGTTTCTTTTATATCCTGGATTTTTTTCTGGGCGGCCAGAAATTCCCTGGCCTTTTCCAGCTCCATATTTGCTCTATCGGCAAATCTCTGCAGCCACTTATCTGTGTCCTCTTTGGTGACAGTGATATTTTCCTTCTCGGCGATCTTGTGGTACAACAGGTTCCAGCGAATAAAGCGGATTCCGGTAGCCCGGTATTTTTCACGAATCTCGGCCTCATCGGCCTCCTGATCCGGGTACTGCTGCTTAACATCTTCTACAACTGAATCCAGGTAATTATCCAGCAGCGACTTCGGCAGCTCGAAATCATTGGCCGCTATCACTGATTTTACCGCCTGATCCTTGATATCGCCCTCGATTTCCTGTTTGCGGCGTTCCAAAAGATCGGCCCGGATTTTTTCCTTCAGCTCTTTTTCATCTTTGGCGCCGTCGAATTGCTTGAAAAACTCCTCATTCAACTCTGGACGAACTATCTCCTTGATTTCCTTGACCTTAACATTAAACCCCAGGCTCTTTCCGGCCATGCTTTTATCATAATAATCCTCGGGATAGGTGACGCTGATCTGACGTTCGTCGCCCGGTTTGGTGCCAATCAGATTCTCGGTAAACTCGGGTAAGGTAACTTCCTTGTTGAGCTCAAAGGTGAAATCGGTCATCTTTTCGTCATCTATGATATTATCAGGATCGGAGGTTTTCTCCATGTCCACAATCACAATGTCGCCTTCCTCGGCCGCGGCGCCCTCATCTTTGGCTTTCATTGATGAATGCTGGTCAATTATGCGGTTATAAGCCTTGTCAACATCGCCTTCATTAATAGTGGCCGGCTCTTTTTTCAATGTGAACCCTGTATATTTTTCGACCCCGAATTCCGGCTTTACATCAAATTCGGCCGAAAATTCGATCGGTTTGCCCTCTTCGATTGTAATCGTGGAAAATTCCGGCTCGCTGATCGGAAAGACGCCCGATTCCTTGATAGCATCGGTATAGGCGTCCGGGACCATAGTCTCCAGCACCTCTTTTTCGGCCAGTTTTCCGTAACGGGATTTGATTATATTCAGAGGAGCTTTGCCGGGACGGAATCCGGGGATTTTGGCTTCACGTCTGAGGACTTTGTAAACCTCGTCAAATTTGCTGCTGACATCTTCTTCGGGAATTGTGATTGTTATTTTCCTGCGCCAGTTCTGTTCTTCTTTGATATCGTATTTCAATTATCCTCCTGGGAGATTAATTTGTTTCACTTTCACAATATGTCATAAAGGGACAATTTGTTCCAAATTAAAATATGCGAAAGAGGGGAATCGAACCCCTATGGCCTTTCGGCCACTGGATCCTAAGTCCAGCGCGTCTACCAATTCCGCCACTTTCGCAAAAAATGGTCAAATTTCAACTGGTCAATATATAAAAATAGGCTATCACGGGCAAGGTTTTTCACTCATTGGCGGGAGAATGTGATATTGGTAGAGGCGGCCAGCCTTCCTGTAGGGCATGATCCCTGTGATCATGCCTGTCTTTATGGGTGCCGCCGACAAACTTGTTTGTCGGCGATGGCAGGTTCGCAGGGAACCTGCCCTACTATCCTTTCGGCGTGAGAGATTTTGTAGGTCAAATCTCACAGACTTTTGACCTACGCTTTCCCATTTTTTCAAGCAAACTGCCGCAAGTTATCAAATAGTCAACTAGTCTTTGACACAACGAACAGAAAAACCGTTCCGCTTATAATTGCCGTAACGGTGGGTCTGGGAATAGTCGTAATCCAGGCCACGGTACCATGCGTAGTCACTGCCGCCCTCTGTAGACGACCAATAGTGAGCGTAGATACCCAGACCGTTGAAGGCGCCATCGATGGAACTGTATCCGCCAGGCAGCGCGGTAAAACCACTTTCATTGGTTGCGCCAGTGTTAGGACTCTGCCAGTGCGTTGTGCCTGTTTGCTTTAACTTGCCTCCTTCATCGGTACCTCGCCAGCCAATAGCATCAGCCTCTGCCTGACTCATGCCAAGATACATCTCCAATTGCTTCAGCTCCGCATCGCTGGGAACATGCCAGCCTTCGGGTGAGATATTTCTACTGTCATTTACGGCATACCAATTATACAATCTCCCATAAATAGCAACATTGGCCGGATCATTATTATAGTCGCAATAGGCCCCGGTGGAAAGTCCTGACCAGGTGCCGCCGTCTGTCACATTCGGAATAGAGTCGCCATTGCGATAATGAGTGACCTTCAAATTTTCACACATCCACCATTGATCGCCGATTTTTATGGTTTGATATACATTACCGTCGTAGTCGGTAACAGTTCCGGTTGAATCGGGAGCCTCCATGTAATTTCCATCGAAATTTGCTGTATCGCCCCAGCTTATTGTGTATCGAAGATTTGCAGGTTTTATCCAGTCCGGGACAATTCCCCAGGTGATCGTATAATCTCCGATTTCAAGATTGGTCAAGGTATCGTCCCCATTTCCGCTTGAAGTATAACCGTCAGGTCCTGAAATCGACCATGGTGCATTGATTGAATCCGGTATTGAATTTATAAATATCGTGCCAGGTGTGTCTTTAATACAGCGTATGGATAATCCGGCTTCCTTCGTATACATGAGTGCGCATCCGCGACCGATTTGCGACATCCCGCAATGCAGGAATCTAAACAACCCATGGTCAATATCGCATTCGGAGAAAGACCAGAAGCGGGCCATCTCATGCAAAAAAGTGTATTCTCCCGTGTCAAGCCTGTAACCTCCCGGGAGTGCTGTGAAAGCAAATTCATTGGTGGCACCTGTATTGGGATCGAGCCAGTGCGTTGTGCCGATTTGCTTTAACTTGCCTCCTTCATCGGTACCACGCCAGCCGGAAGAATCAGTCGATTCCTGGCTCATGCCCAGAAACATCTCAAGCTGTTTCCACTCGGCATCAGTGGGCACATGCCAGCCATCAGGGGCGACATTGCGGCCGTCATTTACAGCATGCCAGTTATATAGTCTGCCATAGACAGGTACATGGTCCGTATCGTTGTTATAGCTGCAATATGCTCCCGTTGTTAGATTTTCCCAGTCTATATCATCGGTCACATTTGGTATGGAATCGCCATTGTGATAATGCGTGACCTTCAGATTCTCACACATCCACCATTGATCGCCGATTTTGATTGTTTGATATACATTGCCGTCATAGTCGGAAACCGTTCCGGTTGAGTCGGGAGCTTCCATGTAATTTCCATCAATATTTATCGTTTCGCCCCACGTTATTGTGTATCGAAGATTTGCAGGTCTTATCCAGTCGGGGACAATTCCCCAGGAGATCGTATAATCTCCGATTTCAAGATTGGTCAATGTGTCGTCTCCGTTTCCGCTTGAAGTATAACCGTCAGGTCCTGTGATTGACCATGGTGCATTAATGGAATCCGGTATTGAATTTATAAATATCGTGCCGGGTGTATTTTGGATGCAGCGTATTGAATAACCATACCTACAATGGATGCTGTTGCGGCGAACTTGAGCATATTGATAATATAGCTGTCGATACCATGCGCTATAATCACCCGCAATTGTGGACGACCAAAAAGCTGCATACCAGCCCCAAGCATGGAGGAAGCTTCCATTGTCATGACGATACACCCCGGGTAAAGCTGTAAAGCCACTTTCGTTGGTCGCTCCAGAGTTAGGGTTATCCCAATATACTGTTCCGGTGTCCTTCAATTTGCCGCCTTCATTAGTGCCGCGCCAATCTAATCCATCGGCTTCTGCCTGGGGCATTCCAAGAAACATCTCCAATTGTTTCCATTCAGCATCGGTAGGCACATGCCATCCTTCCGGCGCAATACTGCGGCTGTCATCTACGGCAAACCAATTATATAGCCTTCCAAAAACGGGAACGTTTTCTTCATTATTGTCGTAGTTGCAATAGGCTCCGGTTGATAGATTCACCCAGGTGGCACTGTCTGGAATATGGGATATAGGATCACCGTTGCGATAGTGAGTGGCCTTCAGGTTTTCAGCCATCCACCATTGATCGCCGATTTTGATGGTTTGATAGACATTACCATCAAAATCGGATACTGTTCCGGTCGAATCTGGCGCTTCGGAATATGTACCTGCAAAAATCATGGTATGATTTGGCACGAAATTACGAGTTGAGCCGCAGGGCCGCAGCCATCCGAACACGGGTTCCCATGTTAGTATATATTCGCCGGCTTCAAGGTTAGATAACGTATCATCACCATTTCCACTTGCGGTATATCCATTTGGGCCTGAGAGTGACCATGGGGCGTTGATAAAATCAGGCGAAGGGTTGACTGCGATCCTGCCTGGGCTGTCTTTCACGCATCGAACAGATAGTCCGAAAATTTCAAAGACATCCTCGCGTTGAATCTGTGAGTAGGAGTAAGCAAGTGCACGTATAATAATTTCACCACTAAAGTCCACCGTAGAGCACCAAAATGCGATAACATTATAAATATCGTGGAATTGACTGAATTCGCCCCGGTAGCCTGCAGGAAGAGCGGTAAAACCACTTGAGTTAGTGGCTCCTTCATTGGGGCTTGCCCAATGATCAGTTCCGGCTTCTTTCAACTTGCCGCCTTCATCCGTGCCGCGCCAGTCCCATGAATCCGCCTGTGCCTGATCCATGCCGAGATACATTTCCAGTTGTTTCCATTCACCATCAGTCGGCACATGCCATCCTTCCGGTGCCAACTTGCGGCTGTCATCTACTGCATACCAGTTGTATAATCTGCCATACGTTTCGACATGATCTTCATTATTGTCGAAGTTGCAGTAGGCACCGGATGTCAAATCCTGCCAGGTCGCGCTGTCGGGCGCATGGGATACGGGGTCGCCATTGCGGTAATGGGTAACCTTTAGATTTTCCATCATCCAGCATTGATCACCGATCAAAACTGTCTGATAGACATTTCCATCGTAATCGGTTATTGTGGATGGACAGTTGGGATCGCAGTCTGGAAAACCGTCGCCATTGACGTCGCACGGATCATTTCCTTCTATAAATACATAATTGATTATCCACACCGCGTCACTGATATTTACTGATCCGTCGCAATTTACCTCACCAGATAAGAAGGGGTCAGGCTCAGGTCCACCAATAAATACATAATTAACAATCCAGACTGCATCACTGACATTAACAGAGGCATCATTGTTCGCATCTCCGCAAATATCTTGAGCCGGCAAATTTTTAGTGCTTAATCCAATAAAGACGATTATTGTGGCAAGGGCGAGGAGATGAAAATTGATCCGCATGATGATATCCCTCCTCCCGGGATAAAAATTAGATTGTAGATTCAGAAGGGTGCGCCCCATTTGGCTGCAGATTACAAAGGTGTTTTAAGAAACTAAAAACCCCTCGTGGAGGTAAAGTCAAAATATCTAATGATTAGAAGCATGACCCTCCCAATAATTTGTGAAGTTCTCAAAAATACTATACCGCACTTCTCACAGATGTCAAGGGATTTTTCAGATTTCTCGGGTCCATCTCGGGCAGGCTGTCCTCTGATTTCATAATCACCAAAAAAATACCCCCGCAATTAACGAGGGTACAATTCCCGGATCAAAATTCTATGTTCAGACAGTAATCGGATTTAAAAGTTCCTGTATCTTGGTCTTGAGCTCATCCAGATCTCCCGACTTGGTGACATAAGCATCAGCCAGCCAGGAGGTGAACTCGTTTTTGTAATGGGAGTAGGCAGAGTTTAGTATCACCGGCTTGTCCTTGCGCAGTTCCTTGAGTTTCTGTAAGACCTCCAGCCCCTCCATGCCGCCCAGCTTGATATCGAGTATCACCAGGTCGGGCTTGAATGAGCCGGCCATGTCGAGAGCCGTCGGTCCATCCCTGGCGACCTCAACATGATAGCCCTCATCCTCGAGCTCCATACGATAGAGATCGAGAAGATGGGGCTCGTCCTCAACAACTAATACCCTGGACATTTTATAACTCCTTCCCCAGCTTTTCGTTTTTGCATGGCAGATTGATCGTGAACGCCGTGCCCTTGTTCGGTTCGGACTCGACAACTATGTTTCCGCCATGATCATCAATAATCTTCTTCGAAACCGGCAGCCCCAGTCCGGTCCCGTTTCTTTTGTTGGTGAAAAACGGCGTGAATAGTTTTTGCATCACGTCACTCTCCATGCCACAGCCATTATCCTCAATCCGGAGGAAAACATAATCGCCCTTCCTCCCGGTCTGTATCTTTATCTTTCCGCCATTGGCCATAGCCTCGGCGGCATTATGTATCAAATTGTAGAGGACCTGCTTTAACCTGTCTTTATCTGAAAGCAGTTGCAGCTTCTCGGGGTAGAAATCCGTTTCGAAATTGATGTTCTGATATTTCAGTTTACCCGCTTCCAGATGTAATGTTTCAGATATAATCTGGTTAAGGTCATTCTGCTCTAAATTTAACTGAGATTTTTGAGAATAATCAAGCATTTCTTTGCAAATTCTTTCCAATCGCATTATCTCATCATGCATTGTCTTCATGCTCTGAAGATCGATTTGCCCTGCCTCGGCCTTTTTCAGCACGCGATCGGCATATCCTCCTATAGTGATAAGGGGAGTTTTGATTTCATGGGCCACTGTGGTCGCCAGACGCCCCAGGTCGGCCAGCCGTTCAGATTTCACAAGATATTTCTGGTTGTCCATCAGAAGTGCGTGTATATGTTGGAGTTCCGCAAATCTGACCTCAAGCTTATTCTGCAGGATAGCATTCTCGATCTTGGAAGCTGCCTGGTTGGCCAGAGTCTCGAGTGTGGCAATATCCTCGGCGGTGATAGGCTTGTGATTTATGGAATTATCGACCAGGATCACTCCCAGGGGCGAACCCTCGTAAATCAGGGGAATGGCTGCAAAGGGCGTGTCCTTCATAATCAGCCTCAAGCCCCTGTCCACTATGATATCGCCCTCAAAGCTCTCCACGAAATAGGACTGTTTATCTATTATAGTCCTGGGCAAAATCCCGTATTCTGGCCGCAATGGTATCGAGATCTTTTCAATTGCTGTGGTCAGCCTGTTGGGAGGAAGGTCGGGACCGTTCAAAATGCGGTCGATCAGGTCGTCAAAAGTGAGCTTTTGACTGCTGATCTGGCTCCAGACCATAGGGGCCTCGTCACGCTCCAGATGCCCCAGTCCGATCTGGCCGTCGATCGTCTTCGTATCGGTGTTGACCAGGAAAACCATGCCGCGGTTGAAACCAAAAGCCTCACCCGAGGTCACCCCGGTCAGGGTAATCAGCATGACCTTCCTGAGATCCTGGGTTTTCAGGAGCGCCTCGGAGACGGATTTCAATACGGCCAGCTCCTCGACTTTTTTCTGAAGCGAACCCGTGATCGAAACCAGCTCGGTATCGTAATCCACCAGCTGCCCCAGAAGCCTGTGCAGCGTCAATGTCAAGAGCTTGTCGGATTTGCGCCTGCCGGTGGAACGCCTGATCGCTTCATCAAATACAGGACATTTCAAGCACCGGGCGATAGTTTCCCGCAATGAAAGTGTAAGCTCCTCCTGGTCAAACTTGTCCGGCTGAAATACCCAGCAGAGCTCCTCGGTATCACCCAGATACTTGCAATGAACTTCCTGCGTTTTATCTGTCATGGTGTGCTCCTCAATATACAATCTAACACACCTCATTTTCTGGTCAAATGTTTTTTCCATTTGACAGATTTAAGATTACGATTATTCTTAGGAGCCATGAAGATAAGTAAAAAAAATCTCTCCTCCATTATTAATAACGCTCTTTCGGAGGATATAGGTTCCGGAGATATTACAACAGGGGCGGTAATTTCCAAAGATAAGCCTGCCCAAGGTGTCATAAGAGCCAAGCAGGAGGGAGTCGTCTTCGGCCATGAGGCGGCCCGCGAGGTGTATAACCAGTTGGATGCCAAAGCAAAATACACCGCAAAAGCCCGAGATGGCGCCAGGGTCGGAAAGGGGGAGGTTATTGCCGAGATCAGCGCCGGCATGAAAACGATTCTGTCCGGTGAACGGGTGGCGCTCGATTTTCTGATGCATCTCTCTGGCATTGCGACACTTACAAATAGATTTGTGTCCGCTGTGGATGGTATAAATGTAAAA
Organism: Candidatus Zixiibacteriota bacterium; assembly: GCA_011056555.1. Lineage (GTDB taxonomy): Bacteria > Zixibacteria > MSB-5A5 > JAABVY01 > JAABVY01 > JAABVY01. Next base: position 31,580 of record DSEQ01000032.1, read on the forward strand.
ATACTGGACACCCGCAAGACTATTCCGGGGCTGAGATTATTGGAAAAAGCGGCGGTGAAAGCGGGCGGAGGAGAGAATCATAGAATCGGTCTTTTCGATATGTTTCTGATCAAGGATAACCATATCGAGGCCGCCGGATCGATCAGCAAAGCTATCGAAAGCTGCCTCCAATGGAGGGGAAGAAAGAAACTGAAGATCGAAGTTGAGACAAAATCCATAGAGGAAATCCAAGAGGCTTTGAAATACAAAATCGACCGGATCATGCTCGATAATATGAGCTTAGATCAGATGAAGAAAGCCGTTGAATATATTCGCTCTAAAAATTCTGATGTGGAAATCGAGGCCTCCGGCAATGTCAGTCTTGGAAGCGTGCGACGAATCGCCAACACTGGCGTTGATTATATTTCGATCGGGAAGCTCACTCATTCGGCGCCCGCTCTCGATCTCAGCATGGAAATAGTACCGCTATGACAAACAAAATATCACATGACTCACAGGAGTTGCTCGACCCGGTTATGCGTCTCCTGCGCGACAATCCGGAGAAGACCTATTCGATCAGGGATATCGCAAAGAAGATCGACATCCCGGATAAGACTGCCCGTGAGGTGATTGGCGGGCTTTCGGCATGGGGATATCGGTTCGAACTCGATGACCGCTCGCGGTTCAGATTTCTCTCTGCCCCGGATGCCATCTTTCCCTTTGAGATCCAATACGGCTTGAAAACCAAATATCTCGGCAGCGAAATATCGTCCCATTATACAGTGACTTCCACCAATACCATTGCGCATCAGATGGCTGAAAGCGGTGCGCCTGAGGGGACGCTGGTGATTGCCGAACGGCAGCGCGGGGGCAAGGGACGTCTGGGACGGGTATGGCATTCGCCGCCCAAACTCGGGTTATGGTTTTCGCTGATACTGCGTCCCGATATCGATCCGGCAGCAGCTCCCAGCCTGTCGATTTTGTCCGCGCTGACCCTGAGTGAGATATTGCGCTCGAAATATAAACTGCAATCATTCATCAAATGGCCCAATGACTGCCTGATCGACAACCACAAGGTGACCGGAATCCTGACCGAACTTTCGGCCGAGAATCATAAGATCGATTTTGTGATAGTGGGGATGGGGATCAATGTCAACCTTGCGGCAAAAGATTTTCCGCCCTTTTTAAGGTCAACCGCAACCTCGCTCTATCTCGAAACCGGCGATAAGATCAGGCGGGTGGATCTCCTGCGGAGATATCTCGAGGCTTTCGAGAAAAATTATGATATTTTCAAAACGAAGGGCCTGAAGCCGTTCCTTCCGCGCATCAAAAGACATTCGCTCTTACTGGGCAAGAAGATCAAGCTCAAGATCGGGCGCAAGATTATTCAGGCGGAGGCGCATGATATTGATTCCGACGGCGCGCTTCTGGCCAGGCACCGCAAGGAAATCCTGCGGGTCACCGCCGGCGAGGTCACTGTGATCGAGCACAGTAAATAATGTGATTTTGGGTGCCCCCATCCCCGGTGGGCCGATCTCGGCCCATAAGGGATGGGATATTTTTTTCGAATCCTTGAATCAACCATCGGTTAGAAAATGAATTTGTGGCGGGCACCCATGCGGAAATCTAATTCCGCGTTGAGGCAGATCCTCAGATCTGCCGTCCGTCAGGTCTGAGGACCTGACGGAACGGGGATTATTCACTGATACACTTATCAATCTTCCCAGACAGGTCTTTTTATTTTGCCAATGAATAGAATGCCGTGTGTATAATTGTCTCTGATGACAAGGAGAAACGGTCTGTCCACATAGAACTTGGCACCGCTGTTGGGTTCCCTTATGGAATCCAAGCGAATAGAGGAAAACGCTGCCGCGATTGTGCCCTCCTCATCCATCTGGAAAGAGGTCTTGTGTAATGCCTGACCGATATATAACGCACCCGGGAAACATGCTGTGCCGCCATTGAATGCCTTACTCATCCCCATATTTGCAAGAATACCGCCAATGTCTCCGCCATATATTACCTTGATTTTCGGGAGGAATAGGGTCACAGAGTCAGTCTCCATTCGTGATGTCCAGCTCTCTAGGCTGTCCTGGATGAATGATTTTGCGAGTTCGTCAATGTCACTGGGATTGGGCGGAACAAAGACCAGCAGACTGAATACTCCTTTTCCATAGGGGATTTCGATTCCACGCAAGTCTTCATTGATAAAATACGAATAGCTACTCTTTTGGCTCATTGTTTCCCATTGCAGGCTTTCTTCGTTTGTGACAAAGAATTTACCCGTCAAATTATTTTCTATCGAAAATTGTGACGACCATAATGCCTCCAGATATACAGTATTCATTAGGTACATTACTGCACCCCCCGGGATGGGTTTTTCCAATGCGAATTTGATTTTGCCGTGCGTTTTTTTTGAAACCCAATCGTTTATTTCCTCCCTGGTTTTGGGGTCGTCAAAATCCCTAGTGTTCACGTCTGCGTTGAATCTCCTTGTGAACAGGTCACTGTATTCTTTTGCAATACCCCCTCTTACCCAGATCGAGTTTGCAATTTCGAGAATTACATTAGAATCCAGAGCAGGCATCTTTTCCATCAAACCAAAGTATCTGTTATTAACAAGACGTACATTTGTCCCAGATACGCAAAGAACCTCATCTATTGAGTCTTTTGTGTCAGAAAACGCCAAATTATTGGTCATCCCCAGGGCATAATGCATGCTGAATGGCGAGATCACGATATTATCGGCGGTGTCGAGCTCGCAGAATGTGTGGAAGAACTTGAAGCCGAAGCAGTTGATTGCTTCGATTTGCTCCAATTCATCATTGGTAAAACTCACCTTTGCCTGATCCTGTCCTGCCAATATCGGACTCAGAACTAAGATAACGGCAACAATTAATGTCAGTACCCCTCGCATTTTACACCTCCAATGTTTTTATTTTAAGTACTGTGCCGGGCGTACCTCCGGGTGCGCCCGGGATTTATCGCGGCGCACGAGACGTACGTCGCGCACAGTTTTTTAATCTTCCCAGACAGGCTGCATGATCTTGCCCATGAAGATTATCGCTCCGGTGGTCTTTTCATGGATGACGAACACGAACGGCCGATCGAAACGGATTTCCTTTGACTGGGGCATGGCCTTGGTCATCATCTCAACTGCGGTGACAGCCGCCGCCTCGGTGCCTTCCTCATCAACCTGCACAAAAGTCTTGTGCAGGACACGACTGATGAAAAGCTCGCCCTCCGGCTCCATGCCGCTGAAATCGGCAGCATCCATATCAAAGGCCACTCCCATGCCCATGGACGCCAGTGGATCATTCATAGTTTTGCTGTAACGCATCTTGAACTTCGGCAGGTAGAGCCTGACCTCTTCCGTATCGAAGCTGTCTGACCAGTCGCCCCATTTCTCGGAGGTCAAAGTTTTGATGATATCATTCGGCGTCTTGTCTTCTGCAGGCAGGATTGCAGTCATGGCAAAATTCTCATCGCCATAGGGCAGTTCAACAGCCCGAAAATCCTCATTTTCCAGAATCGTGAATTCATTTTTCTGGTACATCATATCCACCGTAGTGTCTTTTTCGGCGGTTATATGAAACGGCATCGGGCTCGTACGCTCGGGATCGAATTCGTAGGTCCAGGTGCCCTTGAAATAGATGGCGTTAATCAAGTAGAGCATAATATTGGGATGAACAGGGTAGGAGATGATCTCTGTAATCTTGCCGTTGGTTTTTTCAGAGACCCAGTTGTTGATGATATCAATTGATTCCTCAGCATCGAGATTTATCCCCTCCACACGGGAATCAAAATATTTTCTGTTCAACTCCAGAAATTCCGGTTTGAGCTGGTAGTTTTACCTGAACCAGATTGAATTGGCGATTTTCATGATTACGCTGGTGTCAAGTGTTGTCAGCTTGTCAATCAATGACTTGTAAAATTCGTTGATTTCGATATTCTCTCTTTCACCGTATTTCAGTACCTCACGCATAGCCGTCTCAGTCTGACCCTGGGCGCCGTTGTAGGTCATACCCAGCGCAAGAGATATGCTCATGGGCGAGATGAATATATTTTTGTCGGGTTCGGTCTGATCTGTCTGCTGGAACAGCTCGAATGAGAATTGATTGATATCAACGACCATAGCCTGATCGATGAGGACTTCTTCCGGCTTTTCTTCTTCTTCTGCGTCATCAGCATTACCGTTGCCGCATGCGCTCAGAAAAAACACGGCCAGGAAAATAGATATTAATGAGATTAACCTCATGCTACTCCTCCTTTGATAATTTTATTCCATGTGCATTACAATCTACAAATAATATTATTCCCGTCAAATTGGTATAAAAAATAAAAGATCCTGCGGGACTGGTAACGGGTAAATAGTCTATACTGAGTAAAAAAAGAAAAAGCCCGCTGGAAAAGCGAGCTTTTTATTAGAAATTGCAAGCTCTAATCTTCCCAGACTGGATTTGAGATTTTACCCATAAACAGGATGGCATCGGTATATTGGTCGTGGATCACGAAGAAGAACGGCCGGTTTATGTGCATTAAATTTTCATTGGGATCGATGGAGGTGGTTCCGATTTCCACCACTGTGACAGCGGCAGCCTCGGTGCCCTCCTCATCGACCTGCACGAAAGTGCTGTGCAGGACTGAAGTTATATAAAGGTCAATTTCGGGATTTATACGGCTGAAATCGGCATCGTATGGCTCAAATGCTATTCCCATACCAAGGGCGGCAAGATCGGGTTTCAGTTCTCGATCATATTTCAGTTTGAATTTGGGCATTTTGATAATGGTTGTATCCGCTGTAAAATTCCCCATCCAATCCGACCAGGCGTCATCATCCATCTGGTCGATAAGATCATCGAGTGGATGCCCCTGGCGAGGCAGAAAGATCGACATACAAAAGCCCGCATCCCCATAGGGAAGCTGTACCGCCTGGAAATTGTCATTGAAATATCTGAAAAGCTCATTTTCCTGATGCATCATATCGCAGTCGACCGCAGCGCCGCCGGACAGATAAAAATCTTCTACCTCTGTGTCGTCGGGATCGAATTCATATTTCCATGCGGCTTTGAAATACACAGCATTGACTAAAAACATCATGGTCAGGGGATCTATTTGCTTGATGACATCCTGGATTTTGTCATGTGTCTTTTCTTCGATCCAGTCGTTTATTATATCTTTGGCGCCGGGATTATTGAAATTGAGCGCGGCGACATAAGCATCGAAATATTCCTGGTTAATGTCGATGAATTCCTGCTCTACCTCGAATCCCTGGCGATACCAGATCGAATTTGCGATTTCCATTATGACTTCCGGATCGATTGTTATCAGCGTCTTTGTCAGATCACGGTATGATTCATTGATCTCTAAATCATCCATACCCGCAAATCCGAGAACATCAGCCATCGCCTCTTTGGTCTCACCCTCGGCGCCGTTGTACGTCATCCCCAGTGCATAGGAGATACTCAATGGGGAGATAAAGATATTGGTATCGGCCTCGTTGTTGACAATTTCCTTGAAGATATTGAATGCAAAGCTGTTTGACGCTGTTATAACTTCTCTTTGCGCCGGTGTCAGATTGGGCGGATCGATCGGGCCGGGCTTCATAGCTGTGTCGCTGCATTGCATGATCAGCAGCAGGAATATCGAATAAAATAAAATCAATGCTTTCCTATACATAATAGCCTCCATGTCATCGGGACAGTAATATATTCACTATATCGTTCAGTTTCCGATATAATTGATATAGTCCCGGATATCATTTCGGTTTGAATTCTACTCTGTTGTCCCTTCCAGTAAATCTAAACGCAATAGAGGGGATATTGTCAAATAATATCTTCAGGAATTATAGAATTTATGTGGAGAAAAAAACGTAATATATTGAAATGCAATAGATTAGCCGCAGCAGACACGCCGGCGACATTTTTTTGGCGGCTAAAAACGGCTGAAACAGCTTGACTTATGGCGATTCGGGATTAAATTATGCAATCCGGTGAACGGTTCCGCCGTATGGATGTTATTACTGTCACCGGCCGACAATATTTGTAAATGTCGCTTAGTATAGTGAGGTTCTTATGGCCAAGAAGAAAAAAGATATTCGCACGCATATAAAGATGCGCAGTACCGAGAGTACATACGTTTATCATACTTTCAAGAACCGGCGTAACGATCCGGATCGCCTGCAGTTCAAGAAGTATGATCCGATTCTGCGCAAGCATGTGCTTTTTAAAGAAGAGCGCTAATCTTTTGCTTCGATATCTACATCGATCGATAATTCCGAGGTGCCTGATTCTGTGATTTCAACGGGCACCTTTACTTTTATATCGTCGATCATACATACGCCCGACTTATCACTGCAGAAATATACCACAGCATCAAAATCCAGTTCTGTCGTACCGGGCATGCCTGTAGTTGCAAGAGTCAATGGCAGACTTTTCGGGGATATATTCAGTTCTGACGGTTTTTGAGTGAACTCCAGGCTGCCGTTGTCTGATTTATAATCTATCGAAAATGGAGAGTTTTCGATGTATTTGTAGCCCTCGGGAAGTCTGAGGTTGAATATTACTTTGCTGTCGCCCGCCTTGAGATTCTGTTTGGGCAGTTCCACAATACGTCCGGTGAATTCAGCCTCTTCTTCACGCTGCAGTCTTTCCAGATTCGAAAATTGCAGTGTGCTGACTGTACCGGCTTTTGTATCGATTACCCTGATAGCATGATTATTCACATCGGCCACATATAATTTCCCATTGAGATATGTTATCCCGCCCGACTCATAAAATTTCGCATCATTCAATCTGCCGTCTTGATGGCCCGGTTCGCCGGTACCGGCATATGTGTAGCTTGTCCGCTTCTCTGGATCGATTTTCTTGATCTTGGAATTATAAGTGTCGGCGACATACAGGATTCCATCATGGTAGACTATTCCCAATGGATGCTGGAGGCGAGCTTTGGTATGATCGCCGTCAATATCACCATATTCGAAAAGATCTTCGCCTACGATAGTTCTGATCTCACCATCCGGATCTATATCTGCTGATCTTATCGAGCTGATTTCGCTGTCGGTGAAATAAAGTTTCCTGCCGTCGGTCGCAATTCCGCTGGGCTGAGCCAGGGCGGCCTCAGCCAGAGGACCGTCTATACGTGCCTCACGGGCCGAGCCGGCGAATGGTTTGGCTTGCAGTGTATTCAGATCGGCTGTCCATAGTTGATGTGATCCCGCCATGGCGATATATAAAATATCGCCAACCTTGACCAGATCCCAGGGAGAATTGAGACAAACATCGGTGCCTATACCGGGAATATTGTAACGGTCGGCCTGCTCTCCGCATCCAAGGATTGTCTCCACAGTTCTATTGTCTAAGTCGGCCCTGCGGATCAAATGGTTTTCTGTATCGGCGATATAGAGGATGTTATCTTCCATATATGTTCCCTGGGGACGATTAAATTCCGCTTCCTCGAATGAGCCATCTTCCTGACCGTTATTGCCCGAGCCGATAACCTCAAAAATCCTGCCGTCAGGATCAGTTATAATAATTCTGTCATTATTGGAATCCGTGATAATAAGCCTGCCCGATGCGGAATCAGCTTTCACCTTGCCGGGGAATGAGAGAAGCGTGTTCAGCATTTCGGCTTTCTCAAGATCAAGCTTCAATGGCCGCGGTTCAAGTTCACCGCGGGCGGAAAAGTATTCAACTGCCTGTCCGATGATTTTATCAAACGGTTCATATATCCCCTCACCGGAATGGACCCCGATAATTTTGCCTTTGGGATTGATCAGGACGAATGAGGGCCATGCGCTGACTCCATATTTCCGCCATATCTTGAAGTCCCTGTCGTTGACAACCGGATGCTCTATACCATAGCGAAGTATCGCCTGACGGATTGCCTCGGTGCCTTTTTCATTTGTAAATTTGGCTGAATGAACTCCTATTACGACCAGTTCCTCGTCGTATTTTTCTTCGAGTTTTTTTAAATCGGGGATGACATGCATGCAGTTGATGCAGCAGAATGTCCAGAAATCAAGAAGTACCATCTTACCGCGAAAATCCTTCAGTGCAAAAGCGCGATCAGAATTCAGCCAGTCCATCCCCTCGGGAAAATCCGGAGCGTTAGTATTTCCTTCCAGAAAATCATCTATCATAACTTTCACACTTTCTACATCATTCTGCGCCTGAGCATCACACGCGATGACCAGGGCGGCTGAAATCAATGCCAGAAGCATAATTGTACTCGTGAAAAATCTCATTTCTTAATCTCTCTCTCTTATTTTGTTGCCTGTATATCATACAACAATTGTCAGGATTAGTTGTTCTATTTGTTCATATGGTGGAAATAAAAAAACTCCCGGCTATTTACCGGGAGTCTTTGCTTTTACTAACGAATTAGATCCTTCACTTTGTTCAGGATGACGCAACATTTGAATTGTCATTCTGAGAGAGTCCCGCCGCAGGCGAGGACGACCGAAGAATCTTTCCGATTAAACCATATCCTTCAGTGCGTTCAGGATGACGATAATCGTCGTATTACGGGAATATTCCCAGTTCCATATATGCCTGTGCTATCAGGTCAATTGCATTTATGAATGAGGCCGTCCTGAGATCGATCTCATCATTATGCTGCTTTTTTATCTCCCTGATTTTTCGGTATGAGCCGATCATGGTCTCTTCCAGTCCGGAGTTGACCAGATCCTCTTCATCTGCGCCATGCAAAAGCGACTGCCATTCTTTGTCCGTAAATGCTTTACCGGTAGCACTTTCGATCGCCATCAAAATTCGCCTCTGGGTGGTTTCCTCGAAACGCTTGCCCATGCGTCCGAAACGGACATGCGAGAGGTTCTTCAGCCACTCAAAATATGAAACGGTAACACCGCCGGCATTGAGGTATGTATCCGGAATGATCATTGTATTTCTTTTTTGCAGTATTTCATGGGCCTTGGCCGTAACAGGACCATTGGCAGCCTCAGCAACTATCTTGGCTTTGATCCCTGAGGCGTTTTCCTCAGTGATCTGATTTTCCAGTGCGGCGGGTACAAGGATATCGCACTCGAGTTCGAGCGCATCGTGGGTCTTCTCAATGTTTTTGGAGCCCGGGAAGTTCAGGATTGAGCCGGATTCCTTGCGATGCGCCACCACAGCATCAACATCCAGACCCTTCTCATCATAAATTGCGCCTTCATATTCCGCCAGGCCGATGATCTTTGCTCCGCCCGCCTGAAGGAATTTGGCGGCATGATACCCGACATTGCCAAGCCCCTGCACAACCACTGATTTTCCGATCAGTCCAAATGAGAGCCCGAGGCGTTTCATATCATCGGTATCGGAACAGGCCTCACGAATACCGAAGAAGACACCACGGCCAGTTGCCTCGACACGTCCCTTGACACCACCCTGGGTGATCGGCTTGCCGGTTACACATGCCGGCGCATCAAGGGTATCGGTTGAGATCGCACGATACGTATCCGCGATCCAGGCCATCTCCTGCTGGCCGGTGCCGTAATCGGGTGCGGGCACATCAACACCCGGCCCGATAAAATTCTTTTTAATAAGCTCATACGTATAGCGACGGGTGATTCTTTCCAGTTCCGCCTGCGAATACTGGCGGCGGTCGATCTTGATTGCGCCCTTGGCGCCTCCGAAGGGCACGCTTACGATTGCGCATTTGTATGTCATCAAGGCCGCCAGCGCCATAACCTCGTCCTCGTTGGCATGAGGACTGTAGCGGATTCCGCCCTTGACCGGAAGACGGTGGTGGCTGTGTTCGGCGCGCCAGGAATGGATCACCTCGATCTCGCCATTATCCCGCTTGACCGGAAACATCATATGGTAGACGCTGTTGCAGATTTTGATCTGGCGCAGAAGCCCGCGTGGATGTTTGGTGTATTGTGCGGCTTTTTCGAAATAGTCGTTGACCTGCTGATAGAAGCTCACATTATCAGGCATCGAATCTCCTCCTTTTATGCCCGCAAACGGCTGCATTTATGGCCGTAATAATCTACGTTTTCAACATTTTCAATATAACATCAAATTATAACAAATGTTGCCGGTATTTAGATTTTTTTGGGAGAAAATGGGAAGGAGTGGTGAAGCTTGGAGCCGGGAAAGCTGATGTGGGTGCCCCATCTCCGTCGCGCCGATTTATCGGCCCGTAAGGGGTGGGATTATTGAAAACAGGAAATCCATCAGTTGTCGGGCGCCCCAAGCTTTGGGGCCTGCTGAAAAAGCCTCAATATCAGGAAAGTGTGTATTACGTCATTCCGAGGGAGTCCCGACCTTTGGTCGAGGACGACCGTGGGAATCTCCGCGTTTGCCCTTAGAATGACCGCGGAGATCGCCACGTCGCTTCGCTCCTCGCGATGACGTATTCCGGTACATTCAGGTTTATTAACAAGTCCTGACGATTGGGTCACCCGAGCCGTCGGGAATGCGTTTTCGTCATTGGCCGGATCAAAGACCCGACGGCACAGGGATATATTCAATACCCTAAATCTATTTCTACTTCCGGCTCTTTTTCTTCGGTGGTTCTAAGATAAGCTTTATGGCTTCGTCTATGGTTTTGACAAATTTGTACGTCAGCTTCTTTTTGAGTTCTTCCGGGATCTCATCAATATCTTTTTTGTTTGCCTCTGGAAGGATAATAGTCTTGATACCTGCCCTGTAAGCGCCCAGCGACTTTTCCTTCAGCCCGCCGATTGGCAGGAGCATACCGCGTAACGTTATCTCGCCGGTCATGGCAATTCTCGGCTTCACTGGCCTTCCGGTAAAGAGCGAGGCAATAGCCGAGGCCATCACGATTCCAGCCGAGGGACCGTCCTTGGGAACTGCACCCGAGGGCACATGAACATGAACATCGACATTTTCAAATGCCGACTCATCCAGATCGAGCTTCTTTGCAATCGTGCGGATATACGAATAAGCCGCCTGCACCGACTCCTTCATAACATCACCCAGATGACCGGTCAATGACAGGTTGCCCTTGCCCTTCATCTTGGTAGCCTCGATAAAGAGTACATCACCGCCGGTCGGGGTCCATGCCAGCCCGGGCGCTACGCCCACACGGGCCACACGTTCCGCCAACTCGCGCACGAATTTGGGCGCGCCCAGATATTTCTGGACATCCTCCGGATTGACCGTAACTTTGCCCTTCTTGCCCATTGCCACATCCTTGGCGACCTTACGGCAAACAGTGGCAAGCTCACGGTCGAGATTTCTGAGGCCGGACTCGCGGGTGTAGTTGTTGATTATATTTCTCAATGCTTTCGAGGTGAAACTCAGATCACTTTTTTTCAATCCATGTTCTTCGAGCTCACGAGGTATCAGGAATTTCTTCGCAATCTGCACCTTTTCGAGATCGGTATACCCGGGAATTCGGATGACCTCCATACGATCCAGGAGCACATCCGGAATTGTATCGAGCATATTGGCGGTGGTGATAAACATCACCTTGGAAAGATCAAAGGGCACATCGAGGTAATGATCCGAAAATGTGTCGTTCTGTTCCGGGTCGAGCACCTCCAGAAGAGCGCTGGCCGGATCACCGCGGAAATCCTTGCCGACCTTATCGATCTCATCCAGCATGAAGACCGGATTTTTTGTGCCGGCACGTTTCAAACCCTGAATGATCCTGCCCGGCAGTGATCCGATATAGGTTCTTCTATGTCCCCTGATCTCAGCCTCATCATGCATGCCCCCCAGGGAAATCCGCTCGAACTTTCGTCCCAGGGCGCGCGCAATCGACCGTCCCAGGGAGGTCTTGCCAACTCCGGGAGGGCCGACAAAACAGAGGATAGGTCCTTTAAGATCGGTCTTTAACTTGCGTACCGCCAGATATTCCAGAATTCGATCCTTGACCTTCTCCAGATCGTAATGATCCTCATCCAGAATCTTCCTGGCGGGTTTGATCTCGAGCTTATCCTCGCTTTCTTTGCGCCACGGAAGCGAAACCATCCAATCGAGGTATGAACGCGAAACAGTATATTCCGCCGACGATGGATTCATCTTCGAAAGGCGGTCAAGCTCTTTTATAGCGGCTTCTTCAGCAACTTCCGGCATCCGTGCATCTCTGATCTTATTCTCGAATTCATTGATCTCCTCCGTGCGCTCATCGGTCATCCCCAGTTCCTTCTGGATCGCCTTGAGCTGTTCCTTGAGGATATATTCTTTCTGGAGCTTGCCCATCTCGCTGGCCGCCTCGGCCTGGATTTTTCTGGAGAGCTCCAGCACTTCGTATTCTTTGTTCAGATGAGCGAGGAGTTTCTCGAGACGTTCACGAACACCGCTTGTCTCCAGCATCTCCTGTTTCTGCTCGACATTAAGATTCAGATTGGAGGCCACAAAGTCTGCCAGCTTGGAAGGATTCTCCTGATTTATGGCGGAGATATAATTTTCTTCCGACAGATACGGCGCAAGCTCGGTGACCTTTTTCAGAATTTCGTGCACATTGCGCGTCAGCGCTTCCAGCTTGACATCGGACCTGCTGTCTTCCTCCAGTTCCTCAACCTCGGCGGTCAGATAGGGCTCACTCGATATTATTTTCCTGAGCCGGATACGTGACAGACCCTGGACCAGAAAACGCACCGAACCGTCAGGAAACCGCAGCATCTTCAAAATTGAGGCGCTGGTGCCGATTCTGTATATATTGTCCTCATTTTCGTCAGCACTTTCGCCGGGTTTCTGGGTGAATAAGCCGATTGTTTTCCCCTCCAGAAGAGCCTCATCGACCATCTTGGCATATTTCTGGTTGCTGATCATAAGGGGCATAACCAGGTATGGGAAAACGACCATACCCTTGAGCGGCAGAAGTGTGACTTCCTTTATATTTTTCTTAAGTTCGCTTTTTACCATCTGCATTCTACCATCCATAGCTTTAATGTATAAAGAAATCCTTTTTTCAATGTATAGATACTTAATTTAACCGGAATGTTCCATAGAATTAGTATCGGAGATTCCGCAGAATCTTTTCAACTTCATTTCTGAATTCGCCGTCGGGGAATTTTTGCAGATACTGAGAGTAATAATCGATAGCCTTCTGATTTTGTCCGGTTTGCCTGTAGATATGGCCGAGCATAACATATGCTTTACTGTACCCGGGATCGAGTTCGATTATTTTCAGAAATTCTTTTTCTGCTCCACGCAGGTCATTCATGTTCAGGAAAATGGCCGCTCGTTTATACCTGAATTCGGCCTCATTCTCCTTTTCGACGAAACGCAGGACCCGGTTGCTGTATTCCAGCGCCCTTTCAAAATCCTCTCGATACATGCTCGCCATGGTCAGGTATTCAAAAGCGGAATGCAGTGAATCATTGTATTTCAAGGCTTGCTTCGAATAATATTCTATGGAGTCAATAAATCTTCTGCTGATGCTTTGATCGGTGTAGCTATTGTAGTAGAGATTATAGACCGAGGCGATATCCGTCAAGTAGCGTGGATTCTCAAGAAGCTCGAAAGCTCTTTTGTAGTTTTCGATTGCCCTGCGCAGATCTTCTTTATTGCGGTAAAAACGCTTGTAGTGACCGCCCAGTGATTCATATCCGAAAGCGCTTCGCTCGGCATGGAATTGCAGGATATGTTCAAAACGCCGATAGCTGCTTTCCAGATTCTGGTTGACCGCTATAAATGAGGCTGAGAAGATCATGGGTAGCAGGACCGCTATGCTGATTTCAGCGCGATAATCGGCTGTAATTTCTTTCGCTCTGTGCGCCATGCGAACCGCGATAATCGCAATTACCGCCCCGGCAGGCACAAACAGATCCCAGTCCCGGGCAAATCCCAGCTTGGGGTCAATGAAAACCAGGAAGCCCAGTGATCCGCAAACGAGCAGAAATGAAAATATTCTTGCGGGAATATTGATATTATTCCAGAGCTTATGCTTTATGATGACTGGTAGCAGCAATAGCCCAAATGTTGAGGAAAGAAGTAAGTTATTTAATATATCCAGCAGGTGTGCGGGATCGAGAATCCAGTAGCCATCAGGAGTGAATGATAGAAGAAATCCCACCTCGATATGACCGAATGCAGGAACATAGATATAATGGAAGTAAACAAATACTGCCCCCATTACAATTAATGATATAATCCCGGTAATTTTATGCGATGGTTTAAGCTCGGGATTTCGCAGACCAAAATAGAGGAATACAAGAAATGCAGGCAATGTGAAGATGGTTGAAAAATGAGAAATAAACACTATCATGTAGACTATGCAGGCAGCGGCGAATGCTTTTCCGGTCGAGAAATATTTGTAGCTGAGCCAGACAAAAATCAGGAGGCCGATGTAAGGTATTATATAACTTTCGACATAACCGAAAAAGAACTGGATTCCGCTGATTCCGATAACAGCCAGGAGCGGGGAGAATCCTGATTCTTTTTTGGGTTTAAAAATATTGATAGCCAGTAGAATAAAGGCGCCGCCCAGCAGGCAGCTGAAAATCTGTATGCTGGCATGATTCTGGACGCCGAACAGCGGGTTCACTATTTTATAAAACAGATAGTGCAGGATTGAGGTTAACGGCTCGGTGGATAAAGGCAGATAACCGAAACCATAGGTCAGTTCATCCCCGCGAAGCAAACCATCGCCCAGTAGATGAGTTGAGTTGCGGAATAGATAGAAGATCCCGATCGAAACTATGAATATCAGTGCTGAGACCAGGACTTTTTTGATGCTTTTAAGCTTCAAATACCTGCTCTGAATAGAATTAACCCCGCCATTGATTCTGCCCGCAATTCCCGGCATGAAGCACAAGATAACAAGCCCGATAAAGATGATTTTGCCGTAATCGCTGAGAAATTTGAGATGGTTTATTCCCCACAGGCGGGCATGGCCGAGAAATGGTGAGAGTGCGAAGACGAGAGCAAATAATGCCAGCCAGATTAACAGGGGCTTGTTTTTATATTTTGAATCCAATTATCTTAATATCTGCTCCATCAAGAAATTGAGATTATGCAGCCCAATCAAAATATCTCGAACTCGGAGAGTTCGCGGTTCAGGCGCTGTACCTCCTCGCGCGCCTTTTCGGCGAAGTCCACGCCATCGGATGCGTAGATAACCGAACGGCTGACATTGATGAGCGCGATCGATTTTCCATTGTCGGTGCCGAACCTGGCGGATGCCTCCAGGTCGCCTCCCTGGGCTCCGACCCCCGGGATCAGGAAGGGAAGATTGCCGGAAATGTTGCGCATCTCTTTGATCTTGTCCGGATGCGATGCCCCTACCACAAGACCGAGGTTATCACTTTTATTCCATTTCTGCACATTTTCAGCCACAATCTCGTAAAGCGGCTTGCCTTCAACATTTCGAAGCTGGAAATCCTGAGAGCTGGGATTGGAAGTCAGCGCCAGCACAAACGCAAATTTGTCCTTATATTCGAAAAACGGTGCCAGCGAATCCTCTCCCAGATAGGGTGAGACTGTAACCGCATCTCCTTCCAGGTATTCGAAGACCGCCCTGGCATACATGCGCGAGCTGTTGCCGATGTCGCCGCGTTTGGCATCCACAATTACGGGGACCTCCGAAGGGACGGCCGTAATTGTCGCCTTCAGTATTTCCATCCCATTCGGCCCCAGCGCTTCGTAGAAAGCGGAGTTTGGCTTATACGCCACGCAAATGTCGGAGGTAGCCTCGATGATAAGTTTGTTGAATTCCAGTACGGGATTTTCTGTCGATTTCAGATGATCTGGAATTTTATCCGGGTCGGTGTCAAGCCCGACACATATCAGGCTCTTACGTTCCTTGACAAGCTGGGAAATTCTTTCCTTGAATTTCATGATTACCACCCAATTTTCCTATTAATTCGGATATATCAGATATACCCGTTTGTTTTAAATAATCGGTCAGACCTTCGGCAGCTTTTACCGTGCAGTCGGGATTTATGAAATTGGCCGTTCCGAACTGAACCAGCGAGGCTCCCACGATCATGAATTCGGCCACATCAAAATGGTTCATTATCCCGCCAATTCCGATCAACGGGATCTTCACAGCATTATAGACCTGCCATACCTTTGCCAGGGCTACGGGTTTTATTGCCGGACCCGATAATCCTCCGGTAATATTGGTTAAAATCGGCTTGAAAGTCCAATGATTTACTCCCATGCCGACCAGAGTGTTAATGAGCGAGAGACAATCGGCTCCGCCTTCCTCGGCCGCTCTGGCGATCTCCGCTATGCTGGTGACATTGGGAGAAAGCTTTATTATCAGCGGATAGCGTGAAATCTTTTTGAGCGCGGTCGTTAATTCGCTGGCCCGTCTGACGCTGGACGAAAACTCCAGGCCGTCAGCGCCGACATTGGGACAGGAGATATTGATCTCAAGCATATCGATGCCGTCTGTGTCATTCAGCCGTTCCACTGTATAAGTATATTCCTCAATAGAGAAACCGGCCACATTAACGATAATGCGCGTATCCAGAGTCTTCAGAAAGGGGATTTTTTCCTCGATGAATTTATCCACGCCCACATTGGCAAGACCGATGGCATTAAGCATACCCGCTGCGGTTTCATGTGTTCGCGGCGGGGGATGGCCGGGTCGGGGATGTTTGGTTATTGATTTTGTAACTATCCCGCCCAGTTTGGAAAGGTCGATGATCTGGTTGAACTCTTCGCCGTAGCCGAATGTGCCCGAGGCGGTCAAAATCGGGTTTCTGAACCTGATTCCGCAAATTTCGATCGAAAGATTGGCAATACTCATAATTCCACCTCTTCGGCATCAAAAACCGGTCCCTCCTGGCAGACACGGTAGTAATCATTCCTGCCGCGCATCTTAACAGCGCATCCCAGGCAGGTGCCGACCCCGCAGGGCATCGCGCCCTCCAGGGAAAGCTGGCAGGGAACTTTGAAACTGAGGGCAATCTGGCCCAGCCGTCTCATCATCGCGTTGGGGCCGCAGGAATAAATCCTGATCTTCTCATGTCTCAGCTTTTTAGCATAATGGGCCTCGAATAAATCCGTGACAAAACCGTGAAAACCAAAACTCCCGTCATCGGTTGAGAACTCTAAGGGAATATCGAGTTTGAGCAGATCATCGGCCATTGGTTTTTCTGAGACGGTTTTCATGCCGAGCAGAAAGAGGATATTCTCTTTCGGGAAGTTATGCTTTTCTACCAGAAACCTGCTGAAAAAATAGAGTGGGGGAAAACCGACTCCGCCCGCCACCATAACTGCCCGTTCCCCATCCTCCGGCAGTTTAAAGCTGTTTCCGAGAGGACCGATACAGTCGAATTCCTGATCTATTTCAGCTTGTGAGAGGATATGGGTGCCCCTCCCGACTGTCCTGAAAACCATCTCGAAGGTTTTCCCGTCAGCGTAATGAATGCTCATGGGGCGCCGGAATATTGGATCCAGACCTTTGGAAACCTTAATCTGCACGAAATTGGCGGGAACAGCACGAGAAGCGAGGCTTTCTCCCTCGAACTTCAGATGAAACAGGTCAGGAAGAAGCTGTTTTTTCTCTACCACCCTCACACCGGGATTAAAGATCATTGTCGTCCCTTGATCTCGGGCGGCAGCTCCACCTTTATTCTGTAAAACTGCCATTGCTCAATATACTCCGGCGGTATTTGTCCAACATCGAATTCTGTGTATCTTAATGCTTCGACAGCCGCTTCGTCAATCTCTTTTATCCCCGAGGGCTGCAAAATCCGCCAATCGGTGGGCTTGCCCAGAAAGTCAATCCTGACCATGAAGCCGACATAACCTTCGAAGCGCGAGTAATATGCAGAGGGCGGATAAACAAAATCTCCCTCTTTTATCGGATCTCCATCAACCACATGCAGGGTGTCAATCAAAGTGGCGATTTCATTGGCAATGAGGGTGTCCTGCCCAATTATGACCATATCGCGGTCATCTTCAATTTCATCCTGATCCCCCGCCAATAATGTGTCCTGGGGAATTGTGTCCTGCTGCTGCTGAGGGACCTTGGGCTTGGGAACCACCTTTTTGCCCAGTTTGACCAATGCGGAATCCCCGTATGGTGTGCCGGCATATTGATCGGCCACATTCTGATAGGCGATGATAATAGTCGAATCAGGCACAGAAGTCGAGTCATTCGGATCCCATTCATCCGGTGCAACATGCTTCTCGGTCAGCCAGGCTTTGGCATAAGCCGCTTTGGGAGCATATCTGGAGTTGGGGAACTCATCGATTATGCTCTGCAGGATGACCAGGGCCGAATCGACATTGCCCTCATTGAATATAAGCTTCTCTGCGTTTTTGTATCTCTGCCCGGCAAAATCGGTATCAATGCTTTCCAGATTTATATTCAGCTCCTTGGCGGCTTCCTCCACCTGGTCACTGGTGGGATATTTTTCAATTATTTTTCTGTATTCGGCACGGGAGCTGTCCTGCATACCCAGATGCTTGTCGAAGATATAGCCTCGCGCCAGAAGTGCCTTAGGGGCATATTCACTTTCAGGGAAGCTGTCGATTACGACCTGGAACTCATGCAGGGCGGTATCCGGGTTCTCGAGCTCGAAGACATACAGCTCCGCCAGTTGAAACTGGCTTCGGGCAGCACTTTCCAGGTCTTCCGCCGATGCTTCCTGGCGGTACTGAGAGAGCTTGCTGATATTAGTGCTTCTTTCTAATGCCATCTGATATATCTCAGAACGGCGGTTGGCGGTTATGGAGGAATCATACATCGCCTTTGCAGTTTCCAGGTCGCTGAGCTCGAGCATGTAAATCTCGCCCATTCTGTAAAAGGCGCGGGCCGCAGGATCAGACCTTTGAAACTCCTCTGTGATTTTGGCATATTCCTCGATCGCCGCTTCCAGCTCGCCCTTCATCTCCAGCGCTTCCGCCAGCTTGAGCCTGATCATCCCGGCCGAGCTGTAGTATTTTTCATCTTTGGATAATTTTTCAAATATCGCGTAGCCCGAATCAATCATGTCGATAGCATAATAAGATTCTCCCGCTTCAAACTGCGATTCAAAATACAGGCTGTCTGAAGGACCATAATCGGCCACATTCAGGTAGGCGTCTTTTGATGCTTCATAGTTTTCCAGGGAGTCATATGCCTGGCCGATTTTGAATTGCACCTGGGCTGCCATGCTGGCGTCAGCAAATTTTTCAAGATAACTTGAAAAGTATTTCACGGCCTGTTCGAAATTGCGCTCATTGAATTCAATCTCGCCAATCATGTACTGCGCCTCGGCCTTCCATTTCCTGTTTTTTGTCACCGAATCGACTTGTATGAATGACTGGCGGGCGAGGATATATTCTTCCTGTTTAAGGCGGCATTTGCCCAGGTAGAAGAGGGCCCGGTCATAATAATCCGATTCGGGATAGGCTGCCAGTAATTCACGGAATTTGCGTTCCGCCTTGGAGAAATCCCCCAGGTGATAGTAGGATTTGCCGATAATGAAAAGTGCATCATCGACATATTTGCTGTCCGGATGATCGGTTATTACCGTCAGTGATTTCTCTATTGCCGCCTGGTACTGTGCGGACGATCCGCCGACCGCCTCCTCGGAGCCCTGCTTTTCCCGTTTACTCTCGGCCTCATTGAAATTCTTCTTGGCCAGATAGAAAGTGTTGAAATAAACACATCCCGAGAACAGGAGCATTATCGCTAATGCTATTGCTGTAATCTTAAAGAATCTCATCTTGGAACCAACCATTGCTTAGATTATACTTTTCCATTAGCTTTTTGGCAACAGCATACTCCTTTTTAGTTATACGTCTCGAAATCTGCGGATATTCATTAGCCCTGAAGGCCGGAAAATACTGCGACATCAGTGAGATATACGTATCGGGCGATATTTTTTCTGAAATAAACTTGAATATCTCCTCCGAGCGGGAGAGATTATTGGGAAGCACAAGATGCCTGATCAGGAGCCCCCGGGTGGCGACTTCGTTTTCGTCAGTCTGCAAATCTCCTACCTGCCGGTGCATCTCAGCAACAGCCGCGCGGTTGATCCGGGGATAATCAGCGGCGGACGAATAGCATTGAGCCGCATTTTCATCCCCGTACCGCATATCCGGCATGTATATCTCTATCAGGCCCTCCATCATACGCAAAACTTCGACCCTGTCATATCCCGAAGAATTATAGACTATCGGTATCTTCAATCCTCGATCTCTGGCAGCAACGATGGCATCTGCTATTTGCGCATTGAAATGGGTGGGGGTCACGAAATTGATATTATGCGCTCCAAGTTCCTGCAGCCGGAGCATTGAGTCGACCAGGGTCAGAGGGGATACCTCACGCCCGTTCTGCATCTGGCTGATCGGATAATTCTGGCAGTAGACGCAATTCAAATTACAGCCGGTCAGGAAGATAGTCCCGCTGCCGTTAAAGCCGGATATGGGCGGTTCCTCGCCGAAGTGCAGATTGGCCGAAGAAACCTTAATTTTGTCGGTCTGCCCGCATATGCCCGTTTCGCCCATGGTCCTGTCCACATGACATTCACGAGGACATAGATCACAGTCTTTCAGGCGATCGAGCAGTATTTTTGTATTTTTCCGATGAGTCAAGATCATGGTTTTCAAAATTATATGTCGATTCCGGCGGCCATTAGGAGTTTAGGAAGGATTTCTCCCGAAGGTCCCAGCAGAACCTCATCAGCATAAGTGGAAAGCTCCGTTTCCTGGACATTAATTTCTACCAGATAAGCTCCCCTCTGTTTGGCGGCAATCGGAAGGCCCGCAGCGGGATAGACTATGGCCGAGGTTCCGATCGATAAAAACAGCTCACACTGGAAAGATTTTTTGTTGGCCTCGGCAAAAACATCCGCCGGCAGCATCTCTCCAAACCAGACTACATCGGGACGAATCATCCCGCCGCACTCACATCTGGGGATATCATCACCCTCCTTAAAATCCAGCCTGTTTACAGGCTTACCGCAGGTCAGGCATTTGTTGCGCATTATGTTGCCATGCACCTCGAGCACATGCTCGGAGCCGGCTTTTCTGTGAAGGGCGTCGACATTCTGGGTAACCAGGCAGAAGTCGGAGAAATGCTTTTCCATTTTCGCCAGTGCGTAATGCCCCGGGTTGGGTTCAATATTATCGATTATATCCCGCCTGTGCTGATACCATGCCAGGACAAGCTCCGGATTTGAGAGAAAAGCGTCAACTGTGGCAAGTTCCTCGGCCCTGAACTTTTTCCAGATTCCCTCTTTGCCGCGAAATGTGGGCACACCGGATTCAGCCGAGACCCCCGCTCCGGTGAGTACACAGATTTTGGGATCTTTTTTCAGCAGTTCAATTAAAGTCTCTGAAAACATAGCAGAACAATATGCTTCATGTGAATTATTTAGTCAAGTTATTTACAGAATTGCATTTTATACAAAAATTACAGTTTTATAGTTTATACACATTTATTATTGTATAATCAGGTGAAATGGGAAAAAAATCGAAAAATATGGCGATTATACTCCTGATGTCGGGGATAATCATTATTTCCGCTGTCTCTGTGTCCGCTCAGGACAGTTTAGTAATCGAGAAGCGCAAAAGGCACTCCCCCACAGGTGCATTACTTCGTTCGCTGGTTATTCCCGGCTGGGGCCAGCTCTACAATGATAAATATATCAAGGCCGGATTAATTGCCGGGCTGGAATCATTTTTAATCTATCAGACCGCCTATTACTGGGATAAGACCTCCACCTATGAGGATCTCTATACCAGCGACACCAACTCTGTCAGCAGGTATGATAAATTTCTGCAGTTTGACCGTTATCGCGACTTGCGCAATCAGCATATATGGTTTTTGGGAATAACCGTCGTTTATTCAATTTTCGATGCTTATGTGGATGCCCACTTGAAGAATTTCGATGTTGATATTACGCCCGATTTTGATGAAAATCGGCAGGATTTGACCCTGTGGCTCAATTTGTGCATTAAATATTAGTCCCGCATTGTCGCAGATTCTGCATTTTGATCCCCTAATTTTTGATTATGGCTTGCCTCCTTTCGGCATGGAACTATATTGCGCAGAATTGTTATACTATTTGGCGAATTCCAAAAGGGGACCGTATTTTCGGGATATGCAGCTTTGGTTATCCTAAACTGCGATAAAGTGCTGTTGATTACATACGATAAGTAAGGTATGGGGTATATTTTGCGGGAATGTTGCCCGCTTTGGATGAAATAGGATTTAATGAATGAACGACAAGCCAGTATTCAGCATTAAGGACTGCGCCCTGATCACCCGAATGGCCGGCCTGGATTCGGCCCTTAACATTCGCGAAATGCGAGAACGGGTGGCGGTTTGTCCTATTGAATGTCTCTACCATCATTTCTGTGAAACGGTAATCCGCCCGACATTTGATGACCCCGAGTTCCGCAACGATTTCTCCATCTGGTGCTCTACCAATCTGGGGGAGAAGAAACTGGCAGAGCAGCTCGGAATATTGAATCCCTACGATTTCAATAATCTGGAGGAGCTGCGGGCGAAGATGATGGAAATCATCGATGAACGTTTGAGCGAGCTTTATTATATTCCCTCGGCCCAGATCGGCGAGGATTTTCAATTCATGCGGGCCGTAACTGTGGTATTCGATACCGGCAAGCAGATTCATTCTCCCGACGACCTGATCCGCCATATTCCCTTTATGAGCGACAGCAGCCTTTATTATCATTTTGTTGAGGCTCACCGCAGGACTCCCGAAAGTACTGACGACTTTACCGTATTTCTGAAGGATTTCAATCATGAATACCAGCCCTTAATTGAGGAATTCGCGAGAATAGATTTTTACTTTTTGAATCTTCATGAACTCCGTTTAGCCTTGAAGAAGGCTATCGAGTCAATTGTCGGCGCGGAGGTTCCTGGTGCCTAAATCGCTACTGGATTATGAAGAGATAGTTGGTAAGATCAATATCTCGATCCTGCGTCAACTGGCGGAAAATTTAAAGGGCGCCAGGGTGGTGCATGTCAACTCGACCCGTGTGGGCGGGGGAGTGGCGGAAATACTGGACTGGCTCATCTCCCTCATGAATGAGCTGGGCCTGGAGGCATCATGGGAGGTGATCTCGGGACCTCCGGAATTCTATTTTACCACCAAGACATTTCATAATGCTCTGCAGGGCAAACCCGCTTCCCTTACCAAGACAATGGTTGAGGCCTATGAAGAGACCAACAGGCAGACTGCCGATAAACTGCGGGGTACGCTTGAAGATGCGGATTTCGTATTTGTTCATGATCCTCAGCCGGCGGCTCTACTGGAGTATTGTCCCAATCGCAAGGGAAAGTGGATCTGGCGCTGTCACATTGACGCCAGCAGGCCCTACAGGCGGGTCTGGAAATACCTGGAGGAGAAAGTGGAGAAATATGATGCCAGTATCTTTTCCATGCCCAGCTTCGCCCAGCGCCTTCCCCATCCGCAATTCATCATCGCGCCCAGTATTGACCCGCTCTCGAATAAAAACTGCGAACTCGATCCGACCGAGATAAGATCGGCCCTGGAAACCTACGGTATCGAAAATTCAAAACCGGTCCTGACCCAGATATCCCGTTTTGACCGTTTCAAAGACCCCATCGGAGTCATTCAGGCTTTCAATATGCTCCGGGAGACGATCGATGCCGACCTGATTTTAGCCGGAGGCGGCGCCAGCGATGACCCGGAGGGACAGATGGTTCTGGAAGAAGTCCTGGAGGCGGCCAACGGCGACAGGCAGATTCATATCCTGAATCTTCCCGGGGATGCGCACAGGATGATTAACGCCCTTCAGAGGGCATCGACCATAGTCCTTCAAAAGTCCCTGCAGGAGGGTTTCGGGTTGACCGTGACTGAGGCTCTGTGGAAGGAAAAACCGGTTATCGGCGGAAATGTGGGCGGAATCAGGCTGCAGGTGCATAATCATCACACCGGTTTTCTTGTAAATACCCCCGAGGGCGCGGCCCTGCGCATGCGTTACCTTCTCAGGCATCCGGAGGAACTTGAATATATGGGCAAAACCGGAAAACGCTTCGTGCAGGAGAATTTTCTGCTAACCCGTCATCTGCGTGAATACCTCACTTTGATGCTTGGTTTGAGAAGAGGGCTTGCCAACTACCTGATTACTGAGTAAATTACCGCAAATGCAGGTTTTAAGGGACAACTTCGATTTAGATCAGTTCTTCTCCGATCTCAGCGGAGCCATAAAGCCAATTCTTCTGCTGGATTATGACGGTACTCTTGCCCCCTTCCAGGTAAAAAGAGACGAGGCCGTTCCCTATCCCGGTGTGAGAGAGATCCTGAATCAGATTTTGAGAGCAGATCATACCCATATTCTCGTCATAAGCGGCAGGCGTGTGGACGATTTGACCGCATTGCTGAAACTCGAAAAACAGCCCGAAATCTGGGGCTCGCATGGAAATGAGAGGCTGCTCCGAGATGGGAGATATATTCTGTCAAAATTGTCTGAACGAGAATCCCGGGGTCTGGATCTGGCCCGGAAGTGGGCAAAAGAACAGGGTCTTGACGCTAATCTGGAGGAGAAGCCCGCAAGTCTGGCCTTTCACTGGCGCGGATTGGACAAGAGCCGGGCCGATGAAATCAGGAAAAATGTCCGGGACACATGGGAGCCTGTAAAGGATTATTATAATCTCAAGCTGTTGGATTTTGATGGCGGGATCGAAATAAAGGTTGCCGGACGGAATAAAGGTGATGCGGTGCAAAGAATTCTGACGGAAATCGATGAAATCGAGGAAGTCGCCTACCTGGGCGATGATTTTACTGATGAGGATGCTTTTAGGGCGTTGCAGGGCAAGGGGCTACGTGTTCTGGTAAGGCAGGAGCGGCGCGAAACGTTGGCTGATCTGTGGATAATCCCGCCCGATGAGCTCCTCTATTTCTTGCGACGTTGGCATGAAGCTCGCAGCAGATAGATGCCATAAAATTTTTTTTAACGAACAATAATTTTTAAGGGGCGTTACATTTAGTAAAGGGTTATATTACGATTTAGAAGTGATTCGAATGCCATTTTACATCTTTATGCATAGTCGTCCTCCGGCATTGACCTGACAGCAACATTTTTTAGCTCTTTTACAGTCATATTTATTTGTATTTAAAAGGATTTTTATTGCTCTAATTAATAAAGGGAGAAAATTGACAAAAACATGGACTGTTTTGTCATTTAATAAAGGGAAGCAGGAAAATGAGCGGAATAACATGGAGGAGAAGCAAAAGGAGGCTGCTGGTTGTCTCGAATCGGTTGCCGATCTGTATCAAGTCCGATGGCGGACGTATGGAGATTCAATCGGGATCGGGGGGACTGGTAACAGCGCTGGCGCCGATAATCAGGAATACCGGCGGGGTGTGGATCGGGTGGCCGGGATGTGAAGTGACTTCCGAAGTAGAAAGACTTATTAGCGACTACAACATCGAAAACCTCTTCAACCTGCAGGCCATAAACATCTCCACGGAGGAAGTAGAAAATTATTATCGCGGTTTTTCCAATGAGGCTATCTGGCCGCTTTTTCATGACTTGCTGGGACAATGCAAGTTTGAGGGGGAACATTGGGAATACTACAGAAATGTCAATCGGAGATTCGCGGAAAAAATCGTGGAGAGCGCGGAACCCGGCGATCTTATCTGGATTCATGATTATCATCTCATATTGGTGGCCCATTACCTGAGACAGATGAATGTGCAGCATCCCCTGGCTTTCTTTCTGCACATCCCCTTCCCCAATTACGACCTTTTACGCCGACTGCCCTGGAAGGATCACATTATCGGGGGACTCCTGGATTATGATCTGGTCGGATTCCAGACCCGGCGGGACAGGCGGAATTTTTGCCGCTGCGCCAAGGAATTGATGCCCAGCCTCGATATCAAGGCTTATTACCGGCACTCGAATGTGCGCTTTGGGCGGCGCGAGATCAAGGTTGGTAATTTTCCCATCAGCATCGATTTCTCCGAGTTCAGTGACGGCGCTCAAACCGAAGAAGTTGAGAAGGAAGCGAATTATCTTAAACAGAAATGTCAGTCCAAAAGTCTCATGCTGGGGGTCGACCGTCTCGATTACACCAAGGGAATACCCGAACGTTTTTTGGCCTACGAACGTGCGCTGGAAAAGTATCCTGAATTGCGGGGAAATATCTGCCTCTTACAACTGGCTGTCCCCAGCCGCTCACATTTATCGGCTTACCAGGATATTCGCGAAACGCTGGAATGGATGGTGGGCCGGATTAACGGCCGTTTCTCGGAATTCGGATGGCAGCCGATCCAGTATATCTACCGTTCGGTCAGCCGCACAGAGCTGCTGGGATTTTACCGCGCCAGCGATATCGGGCTTCTGACACCTTTACGGGATGGTATGAATCTGGTGGCCAAGGAATTTTGCGCCAGCACTGTCGATAATAACGGTGTCTTGATTTTGAGCGAGTTCGCCGGAGCCTCCGAGCAGCTTTCCAAAGGTGCGATAATGGTAAATCCTTATAACAGGGAGGAAACCGCTGATGCAATCTACCAGGCCTTCCACATGGACCTGGCTGAACGCGAAAGAAGGATGACTCTCCTGCGATCCGAAGTCAAGCGCAACGATATATTTCGCTGGGTGGAATGGTTCCTGTCATCGTTCAGGGAGTCCGAGAGGGAAGGTGCCGCCAGTGCAATTCATCCCGCTAACAGCCAGTCGGTCCGGAGCCGAGTTGAGTCGGCAGTGATGGAATCGATAAAAAACGGCGGCAATTCGTATACGGACGATTAAATAAGCTTTAGATTGGCGTATTTCGCAAACAGCTTTTTTTTACCTCCCCACCTGAAACGCACTTCCACTGTGGTGTTGTCGGATGATCCGGTTCGTGAGACAATTTTGCCTTCTCCCCAGGTAGGATGAATAATTCTTTTTCCAACTTTCAAATCCCTGTATTTATCATTCGGGGCGACATAGTTTTGTTCATCATAATGGGCCCGCTCTGAACCGGTGTAGGTTCCGGGATAGGATGAGCTAAAAGTCTGATCTTCAAATTCAATGCATTCCTCCGGAAGTTCATCGATAAAACGGGATTTGATGGAGAGCATCTCGCCGAATCTCATGCGCCTTTGTGCATAGCTCAACGTCAGGCTCTTCTCGGCGCGGGTAATACCGACATAAAAGAGACGGCGTTCTTCCTCCAGCTCCTCCGGCTTCTCCATGCTGCGTGAGAGCGGAAAAAGTCCCTCCTCGAGGCCGGTAATAAAGACTTTCGGAAATTCCAGTCCCTTGGCGCTATGCAGGGTCATCAGCGTCACCACGTCCTGTGAGCTGTCCCAGGTATCGACATCGGTGTAAAGCGCGATCTCCTCCAGGAAGCCCTCGAGTGTGGCATTTTCGACCTTATCGCAATACTCCTGTACCGCCGCTATCAACTCGTCAATATTTTCTTTTCTGGATTCAGCCTCGATCTGATCGTATTCGCTGAGGCTGTCCACAATCCCTGAGATTCGCGCGGCGGTCTCAGCAAGTTCCACCGGCGACTGCTCCTTTTTGGCCCTGACCAGTTCTTTATATATTCTTTGAAATTGTTTTGCACCATTCAAGGCCGCGCCCTTGAGGAAATCGAGCTCCTCGGCGTTTAAGAGCAGTTCAAGAGGCGAAGTCGAGCGGCGGACTGCCGCCTGCTCGATACGCGCGATATTGACCGGACCAATGCCTCGTTTGGGGAAGTTTATTATTCTTCTAAAAGATATAATATCATAAGGATTCACCAGCATCTTCAAATACGCTAGAATATCCTTGATCTCCTTGCGCTGATAAAAACGGATGCCCCCGACAATGGTGTAGGGAATGAACCTGTTTTTGAGCGATTCTTCCAGCGCGCGGGACTGGGCGTTGGTGCGGTATAAAATTGCGATATCACGTCTCTTATACTTGTCTGAGGCAACCATGTTTTCTATATCTTCGCAGATCATCTCGGCCTCGTTGCGGTCGGAGTTGACCTTGATCAGTTTGATAAGCTCCCCTTCTTCTCCTTCGGTCCATAATGTCTTGCCTTTACGGGAGCGGTTATATTTTACCACCTCGGAGGCGGTCCTCAGGATCATCTTTGTGGAGCGGTAATTCTGTTCCAGTTTTATGATCCTGCAGTCCGGAAAGCTGGCTTCGAAATCCAGGATATTTCTGATATCCGCTCCCCGCCAGCCATAGATAGACTGGTCATCATCCCCCACCACCGTGAGCATGCGTGATTTTTCAGCCAGGATTTTCACCAGCAGGAACTGGACGTGGTTGGTGTCCTGGTATTCATCAACCAGAACATGCTGAAAATGATTCTGCAGTTTTTCGCGCACGTCCTCATGATTCTGCAGAATGTAAACTGTCCAGAATAGGAGATCGTCGAAATCGAAGACATTGCTTTTGCGCAATTGCTGCTGATACACTTTGTAGACTTTTGAGACTATTTTATTAAAATAGGCTGCGGCTGTTTTTTCGTATTCCTCCGGGTCGACCATGATTTCCTTGGCCCGACTGATATATTCCGCCACCGCCCGAGGAGCATGAGTTTTTACGGATATATCCAGTGATTCCATGCAGCGCTTGATCAGGTTCAGCGAGTCATCCTGATCATAGACTCCGAAGCTCTTCTCATATCCGATTCGGTCGGCATAACGTCTCAACACCCGCAGGCAGAATGAATGAAACGTGGATACCCGCATCTGATCTGCAGAGGGACCTGCCAGGTCAATAAGCCGGGTTTTCATCTCATTGGCGGCCTTATTTGTAAATGTCACCGCCAGGATGCGATATGGAGGGATGTTCTTTTCATGCACCAGGTAAGCCGCCTTGTAGGTAAGTACCCGGGTCTTGCCCGATCCGGCGCCGGCCAGTATCAAGAGCGGGCCGTCGGTATAGACCACCGCCTTCAATTGCTCGGGATTCAAGTCGGATTTGATTTTTTCCAGGAACTTATTCATAGATCGCCTAATATATCTAAATACGATTAGTAGTCAATCATGAAGCGCATAAATTAATTGCCAGTAAGGAAAATTTGTAGTATTTACATGCATTATGCCTGAATTACCGGAAGTTGAGACAGTGGTCAGGGGTCTGCAGGGCTGCGTTGCCGGAAAGACCATAAGTGAAATAGAATATTGCGCACCGCATCTGCGTAAACTGAACCTGCGCGGCTTTGCGGGCAAAGTTGCGGGAAGAATTATTGATTCGATCGACCGAATCGGGAAAAACATATTTATTAATCTTGATGACGGCGCGGTGTTTCTTGTCCATCTCAGGATGACCGGCCAGCTTCTGTATTGTTGCCAGCAGGTCCCGGAAGATAACCACAATCACCTGAAAATGAACTTTGTGGGTAACGGCGAGGCGCTTCTCTTTCGCGATGTGCGTAAATTCGGGCATTTCATCCATATTCCAGCCAAGAAAAAATCGGCATACATAGAGAGCATGGGCCTGGGAGAGGACGCCTTGAAAATTGAGGCGGACAGTTTTGTTGAGGTACTGAAATCAAAAAAGCGGATGATCAAACCGCTGCTTTTGGATCAATCTGTCGTGGCCGGCCTGGGGAATATCTATGTTGATGAAATCCTGCACAGGAGCAAAGTACACCCGCAAAAAATATCCTCAGGCATAGCCTCCCGGAAATTGCGTGAGATGTATGACCATATGCAAAGGATTCTGAGATTCTCGATCGAAAATATGGGTACAACATTTGACTCATTCTCCGGCGTCAACTCGGAGCCGGGCAGGAATCAGAATTATCTGCTGGCCTATAATAATGCCGGAAAGCTATGTAGTCTCTGTGGTAAAAGGAAGATCAAGCGGATTGTAGTGGCGCAGAGAGGTACTTTCATCTGCACAAACTGTCAGCGACCTTAGCCCCTTTTAGCTTATTTGATGTAGATCCCCGAAAATCAGTTGGCAAAGTGCGATCTGAAATCAAGCATCAGATCATCATCCGCATCACCTGTCGCCACATACCAGTACTTGCTGCAATTCCAGAGCAGAAGCCTGTGTTCGCCCATTTTATAATAGTATGTGCCCTCGTCACCGGGGAGCTTCTGCAAACCGGCGGGTCGGGTAAAATCCCCAAGATTCATAACGAAAATAGATATCGGATGCCCCTGGACACTATATACTATCTGGGCACATGGTCTCTCGTTATCGTCAGCGACTTTCCCGCCATTGGGCTGAAAACCCATTTCCCGCAGGAAAATGCCCTTGGGCAGGCTCATCTTGGCCGAAAGACATGAATCGATCATGTGTGGGTCATGAGTGGTAATGTCCAGCAGATTTTCTCCCCTGACGGCTAAGTCATGGTTCTTTATGAAGTCATCTGCCCAGGCTGTCTGATTCGAATTGCCGATATAAAGGGCAAATGATATGATAGCGATTATCGCAAAGAACCCCACAGCAAAAACCGGCCGTCTAAATAGAAAAAAACGCTGGGAGTTTCCTTCGGTTTCCTCAGGATTCTCTTCCGGCTCTTCTTCCAATTGTTCAATGCGATGCTTAACCTGCTGTTTCAGACGATCAACAGCGCTGAGCTGTTCCTGCTCCTGATGGCAGCATTTTGTTCTGATGAACTGATTGAGATGTTCCTCGAAGGTGTAAGTCTCGAAGCAATGCTTACATTGGGACAGATGTTCTTTCACTTCTTCAACTGACTTGTTATCAAGCTGGTTGTCAAGGAAATCATAGAGTAATTTCAATGCTTGACGGCACTTCATTTTTCTTCACCCTTCACAGATTTATTCTTTGTTTTCAAAAAACCATTTCTCACTGCATAATCCCATAAGCTCTTCTGCAAAAGCTTGCGCCCCCTATGCAACCTGGACTTGACGGTGCCAAGTTGAAGACCCGCTATTTCTGCGATTTCCTGGTAAGAGAATTCCTCCAAAAATGCCAGTACCACCACAATTCGGAAGTCGTCAGGGAGCTCTTCGATGGCCCTTTTGACATCGTCGTCAAAAATCCTCGAAAATAGAGATCCCTCCGGATCGCCGTCCTCCGTTTTCTGGAATTTCAACTGGTGGTAAAGATAGTTATCATCAACATCCTCATAAGACATGGAGGTTGGTTTTTTGCTCTTCTGCCGATAATCATTGATGAAAATGTTCATCATTATCTTGAAGAGCCAGGCCCTTATGTTAGTGCCTTTTTCAAATCTGTCGAAGAATCTGTAGGCCTTTAACAAAGTCTCCTGTACCAAGTCCTCCGCATCTTTAGTATTCTTTGTCATCCTGAGGGCGGTTCGATACAGCGCATCGGTATGATCCATGGCTGTCTCTTCGAATTCCCTCTGTTTCTTGTGATCGTCCGACTTACTCACAAATTTCTAAGTTGTTTTCAGCCAGAGTGAAGAGTCACACTTCTGACTAAAATAACAACTCCTCCAAGTTTTAAGTTCCCAAAATATGCTCTATAAAGATAAAACCATAGCTAACTTAATCAAGCCATTTCTTTTATTGGTATTCTCAGGATGAGTGGTTACAGCCCGTGCTTTTATTGTCTCACCCTCGCCAGCCGCTTAAACACGATAAATTTGTCAAGAATATTATACTGCAATACTCCTTGTTTCGCAATCTTATTTTTTATACTCACCAACCCCCAAAAAGGTCAGAGTAATCTTCATAAAATAAGTCCTATTTCCCCTGCAGAAATCGTATATACTCGCAAATTGTTTACTTTATTGCCCTTACAAGCTCCGGTACGAATTCCTCCAGGGTCTTTGGGGAGTAATCGAATTCTGACGGCATGCTCTGTGGATCGTAATTGAAATCCCCTTCTTCAAAATATCTAAACATAGCCAGGTAATCATCACAAAATTTATCGGAGATTCCGAATCCAGTGAAAACTTCACGGAACTGATCATCCGAAACACGCATATACTTTATCATTCTGTTCAACTTTTCCGAAATTTCCATGGCAATGTCGAAGAAACTGTATTCAATTCCGGGCATATCGATTATTTCCCATCCGTTGGGTCCGCGCCGGAAAGCCTTGAAAGCAATCTCGGCGATATCATCGACAGAAACATGCGGAATCTTGATATTGCCCGGCATGGGATAGGTGAAGAATCCGGCTGATGAAATAGTCTCAAAGAAATTATACATATTCTCCAGAAAATTCCCGGGGCGAATCACGGTTACCGGAATCCCCGTATCTTTAAGATCGGCTTCGATCTGTATTTTGGAATCGATCAATGCTGACCCGGTACCCTTCTCAACCCCGAGGGAGCTGATGAATATTGCATGCTCGATATCCGTGGTCCGCAGCGCTTCCGCGTAATTTTTGCCGATCTGGACTTCCTCTTCGTAATGTCTGCCGCTGGCTGGATCCCCCTGCACCAGAAGAAAGGCACGGCCACATCCATCGAAAGCCCTGAGACAGAAATCCCGATCGAGCAGATTTCCAACCGCCGGTTCGGCCCCTTTTTTCTTAAAATCCTCGATTTTTTCCTCGCTCCTGGATACTACCCGGATCCGGTTTCCTGATTCCATGAGATGTTTTGCCAGGCGGCTCCCGATTTTACCGGTGGCTCCGGTTACCAAAATCATTTCAGCGCTCCTGTTTAAGGGTAATCTGATCCGCAGCGAAATATCAAAGCCAAGGTAAGCAATAAAATTCGCCAGGCAAGCGAAAATGGACACATCCTGCCCGGATGAGAAGTTGAACCTCCGGAAAAGTATCACAAAGACTATTAAAACTTGGAATTATATAGCCGATAAGATCAATGATAACTATAGACGTGCATGAGGCTTTTAAAATGCTTATCTGGTGTGTTATATTGTTTTCACTGGGAATTGCGGCCTTTCTGGATAGTCTCTTTAATTACGGGGATATATTCAGGCGTGTAAATTCTGTTCTTTTTATGCTGATTGCTCTGGGTCTCCTTGTCCGCACCACCACGAAAATGAAAACACGCAGGATGGAAAACTATATTGAAAAGGTCGATGACCTCAGGGCTGAAATCAAGGATCTCAGAAATAAAAAAGGGTCGCAAGCAGGCATCTGACGAGAATCATATTAGCCGGCCTGCAAATTGATCCTGGTCAAATGAGGATATACAGCTGTGGATAACATCAAAAGAAAGTCACGAGAAGTTCCCAACGATTACTTTCTGGTTTATGAACATCAAAAAAATGAATTCATGGGGCGCCTCTTGAATATGTCCCTGGGCGGTATGATGCTGGTCTCCGAGGGTCCGGTGGAAATCGAGAAGCTCTTCAGCTGCCGAATGAAACTGCCTGAGGTGATATACGGGCATGATTATATCGTCTTCGAGGCCGAGAGCAGATGGTGCAAGATGAATAACAATACCAAGATGTATGAGACCGGATACCAGCTAAAAAATGTCTCGGATGAAGTCGAGAAGATGATCGCTATCCTTATGAAAATCTGGAGTTCTGCGAACGACAACAGTCCGAAAACATGGCCCATGAAATTCTAGTAGAGTACATTCTTTTATTCTATTGTATCCCGAAAATGAACTTTTTCCCGCAATCTTTTTTGCGGGATTTTTTTTGAAAATGCGGGCCGCTTTTTCCATTATATTGTAAAACAGTATAACGATCGATGGCCATTTAAAAGGCGGATTGAATATCATGTGTCCTCGATTCATGATTGCTCTTCTGTTTATCTCGGCTCTATATGGAGGATACCTTTGTGCGCAGGATAGCGAGCTTGGTGAAAGTGAAGCGGCGCCTGAGGACTCAATCATACAGGATACTGCATTTATTGATTCGAGTGCCAGTTCCGGCCGCGAGGTCAATCTGCTCATTGAGGAATTCACCGGCACCAACAAGATAGGCCAGTTTCTTCAGCAACAGAGATACAGGTTGAATTACAGTCTGGACAGCATACCGGAAGAGAGGATCGATGAGTATGTTGCCGATATGCGTGCGCGGCGCTCGGTCAAATCAACGATCTATGGAATCTACAAGCCAATCCCTATGCGTGAATGGCCCTGGATCATGGAATTTTCGAGCAATGTCTATACCGGCTTCAAGCCCGTCAATCCGCTGGTGATATTCGGATATTAAGAGCGGTGATATGATTATTGTTATGGGTGCCCCATCCCCGTTGAGCCGCTCACGGCTCATAAGGGGTGGGACTTATGTTAAATAATTGAATTCCATGAAGACTAAAATGCAACCGCTTATGCAGTGGGGCACCAAAAGGTAAACATGTTGCTATTTTTTTTCTGACATCATTATTATCTTTACTAATTGAAAGTGGTCCGGTCCGGTGGCCCACCATTAATGGTGGGTTTCCAAAAATCAATAAACTAAGATTAGAAACCCAACTTAAAACGTGGGCCACCTTAGACAATTTATGCAATACAAATAAAAAGCCCACTCCTGAAAAAGTGGGCTCCCGTGTAAGTTTGTCCTGATCTATTTCTTGCTCATAATGTAATCATGAATTGCGCGGGCGGCTTTTTTGCCGGCGCCTGCGGCCAGGATTACTGTCGCTCCGCCTGTCACGATATCACCGCCGGCATATACACCCTCACGTGAGGACAACATGGAATCATCTTTAACTATAATGTTGCCCCATTTATTGGTCTCCAGACCCGGAGTGGATTGCGGTATTAACGGATTTGATGAATTTCCGATAGCGATTATAACTGTATCAACCGGAATCTCGTAATTGGAGCCCTCGATCGGGATCGGACGGCGCCGTCCG
>DSEQ01000031.1 GCA_011056555.1 Candidatus Zixiibacteriota bacterium
CGGTGATGCCAACTCAGACGCATCCGTTAACGTATCCGATGCGGTCTGGGTCATCAACTACGCCTTTGTCGGCGGTGATCCTCCTAACAATTGCTCACCTGGATCATGGCCCGGCGGAGACTGTTGTCCGTTCTAAATAAAAAGTCATCAGAGTGAGAAAAGGCAATTCTTTCTCATTCGAATGATACAATTAAAGCCGTCCGGCTAAAACCGGGCGGCTTTTTACTGTTATAAATAAAAAGGCGGACAATAATAATTTTGCCCGCCTGTATTCAAATTTCCGTGGCTACATGTTAGCTGACCAGCTCCTTGACCTTTTTCAGAAATTCATCCTTGTCAATCGGTTTTTCAAAATATGCTTCGGGGGGATGAACCTGTCTTCTTGATTCTATAAATTGCTTGAAGTCCGAGGATACGCCGGTTACAATTATCACCGGGATTTTAGAGGTTTCTTCTGTCTGCTGCAGATTTCTGAACATCCTGACGCCCGATTCTTCGGGCATGGTAATATCCAAAGTTATCAGGGCGGGCTTTTTCTCCCTGGCCAGCTTGAATCCCTCGGCGCCGTCGAGAGCGGAGATGGTTTCGTATCCGTTGTCCTCCAGAAGAGAGGTAAGATAAGATACCACATCCTCCTCGTCATCCACTACCAGAATCAGTTTGCCGTCTGACATATATTATTAACCTCCCGCTATATTTTTTACTGCATCTCATCAAAGTTAATGAACGGTTGCTTGATGTCAACCATAGCGTTGACGATCAGTTCTACCAGGCCGCCGTAGATTATACCGGATTTTTCCTGAACTCCATAATATCGGAACAGATCTCGAAGCTGCCCCTTGCAGTTTGAACAGGGAGCACAGAGATATTTTTTTGTTTCCGGTTCGGGGTGATCATCAAAGGCTTCGATCACCTGTTTCAGTTTCATACGTCCCGAAACTGCCAGGCGCCAGTCCTGGAAGTTATGGCCGGACATGATGGCGAACCCCGATCCGCCGCCGCAGCAGTAATTGTCCACCCCATGCGGCTCCATCTCGCGAAACTGCGGACAGAGGTAGCGCAAGATTCTTCTCTGCGGTTCAACAATGCCCATCAATCTGACCATATTGCAGGGGTCATGAAGAGTAACCGGAAAATCATTCTTGGAGGGATCGAACTTGATCTTGCCGGAGAACACGATATCTTCCAGAAGGGTCATGGCGCTGACCCGGGGGATATTGAAATCACCTGTCAGGACCCTGTCGGCGATCACAGTCAGAGCTTTATGAGCATGCCCGCATTCAGCTACCACTATTCTGTTTACACCCAGCTTCTTGGCTGCCTCGGCATGCTTTATAGCCACCCTGCCGAGCTGGAAATCGTCATACCAGAGCCCGTAATTGATGCCGTCATAGGCGGCGATATCCGATGACAGGGTCCAGCTGATACCGGCTTTTTCCAGTACAATCGCAAAGGCCCCGGGATTTTCGGGCCAGGCCAGGATTTCGCCGGCATTGTGGATCAGGAGAACATCTGCGCCTTCTTTATCCCAGGGTGTATGAACCTCGATTCCGGTCAGATCCTTCATATCTTCATCGATAAATTCGATATTATCCTTGACCACTTCGGCGTTCATTCCGGTAGATGAGCCCACTTCCAGCTGAAGAACCGAACCCTTTTCATGAAGCTCCTTGGGGGCGATGCCCATCTCCTGGCTGAATACCTTTCGCAACTCATGAGTGATAAGCCCGTTGTCGATTCCAATCGGGCAGGTTTGGGCACAGCGACGGCATAATGTACATCTGTAGGAAAGTTCCATAAGGCGGGCAACGGTTGTCCAGTTCAGATCTATATCACCGTGAGAAAGGCGGCCGAAGAATTTCCCGCCCGGCTTGAGATATTTATGCACAATCCTGCGCCAGACCTCCGAACGATAGGTGGGCCGGTAGATATCCTGCTTGCCGCTGGCTTCATATATGGGGCAGGCCTTGGTGCAGGTCTGGCACTTGGCGCAATGCTCCAGAGAAAGAAGCAGGGGCTGCAGGAAAGTCCAGTTGTTTTCCCTGGTCAGAAGCTTCTCCAGTCCGCTCAGGAATTTCTTTACCAATTCCTTTTCTTCTTCTTGTGTTTTTGGCTTGGGAATACCTATCGCAATCGTATCGTCCAAACTGGTTTCCAGATTTTCGAGTGCATCCTCGGAAAGGGCCTTCCATCCGGGCTGCTCCTCAATTTTGTCGTAGGGAGGGGGCAGGGGCATTAAATCGTCAATGTCGAGGTGGGTGAGTTTCTTTGACGGCTTGCTGATGTCTTCTATTTTAACTCTACTTTTCATCTTTCTTGACCTCCTCGGTAGCAATGTCGGCCCAATTTTTCTTACCGTCGGCGTTAATATGGGGAGCCGACCATGTCACCGGGTAAGAAAGCTGTTCCTGTATTTTCTTTTCGAGCTTGCTGCCGCGAATGTTGGGAGTGTCTTCCCAGCGAACCTTGTGATAAGTGAAATATTTCATGAAAAAGTGGGTCATGTGGGTGAAGGGTAGATAGAGAATAAACAGCCCGCTGATAACTGCATGCACCGCAAAAGCAGCGCCCAGATTCGGCATCGGCTGGAAGGTTATCAAGCTGTAATAGCATTTTATCAATTTATCCACCGCGCTGCCAGAGAAAAGGAAGACGAGGCCAGAGATGAATATGGCGGCTATGAAAAATAGATTAAAATATGATCCGAAACTTGAACTGGAGGACATCTCCCTGTCAGTGGAGCGCTTTATAATCAGCCCCAGAGTTCCTATCGTCCCGATCGCACAGCCGGCGATTAACATGGCATAGCTGAGACTGTGAATGATCTGTCCAATCGTGGACAGCGAGCCATAACCCGCCTCGACATTAAAAATATTTGGTCCAATAATGATCCCGCCCAGGATCAAAACGAAGATCAGCGCAGTAAGCAGGTAGAGCCCGATATGGAATGTGAACGACCAGAGCCAGAGGCTGCGATTATACTCCCAGACTCCTTTCAGGAGAAATATTTCCGGAAGCATGACCCGGATCTCTCCCAGCATCGATTTGTGTAATTTCTTGGTGTACCAGTCGGATTCTTCCAGAAATGACCCACCGTATTTGAAGCGTTTGACATCATGGGCGACCGGATACAATTCCCAGCGGAGATGTATTGGTGTGGATGCCATTCGTATGAATCTTGTGATATTTGTCACAAGAAAAACCAAAACTGCTGCATAAATCAGAATCTGAATTACTGACATGAAACCCTCGCTTAAGC
This sequence comes from Candidatus Zixiibacteriota bacterium, assembly GCA_011056555.1. Taxonomy (GTDB): domain Bacteria; phylum Zixibacteria; class MSB-5A5; order JAABVY01; family JAABVY01; genus JAABVY01. The sequence goes on from DSEQ01000031.1 coordinate 3,260, forward strand.
TGTGACTCAAATCCTTATCAGAGTGCTAAAGTATATATATTACTGCCATCTACAAATATACGAATAATCCAAACGGATTCGCTAAACTTTAAGTGAAGAATATAAGAAAATAACCTGAATAGTCAAACCAATATTTGTTGATTTGGATGCATTTAGATATTTTTTTCACAATATCCGGTTGAGATGTTCTTGGCAGATTACCTGGTCCCCGGTCCTCTATATTTTTGATACAGGGCCATAGATTGGGGATCGAGGTTATCGACAAAAAGCTCGCCTTCGAATCCGGCCAGATTTTTTGCCTGTTCCTCTGTGAGGGATTCGAGTCCCACCAAATAGAGCTGATCACCGCCAAAATCAGCTAATGCTTCGGCCTGGATTGCATTAATGTGCTTTAAGCCATTCAGGAAGAGTTCGGTTCCCCCAAACGACGCCAAATGTCCTGCCTGAGCATCAGTGGTTTCCTCAAGGCCATTCATGGACAGACCCTGTCCCCTGAATTCAGACAGCACCGTAACCTGACGGTCGCCGGGGGATTTTAGTCCATCCAGAGTGAGGTACATGGCTTGAGACTGCGACAGGGCCTGCGCCTCATCATCGTTGACACTTTTTAAACCATTAAGGTAAAGTGACTTACCGTCATAGCCCGCCAGTGATGCGGCCTGCTCCGCCCCCAGCGAGGTAAGACCGTTCAAAAACAATTCATAGCCCTCGAAATCTGCCAGTTCTGCAGCCACGGCAGGCGAAATACCTTTTAAACCATTGAGATATAAACGGTATGCTTTGGATTTTGCAAGTTCATCGGCCAGGTCCGCAGAAATGGTATCCAGCCTGGAAAGATCCAGCCCCTTGCCTTTGAATTCTGCCAGGCTGGAGGCCTGCTCGACTGTGAGGTGCTGGAGGTTGATCAGATCAAGGTAGTTTCCATGAAATCCAGATAGTTTCTCGGCCTGCTCATCGGTCAGGTAATAAATTCTGTCCAGTTGACCGCTGTCATAGGCTGTACTGAATTCATCTGATGATAACGGCTCAGTCATATTTTGGATAGGCTCATCCTCTGAACCACAGCCGGCGATGAGAGATGCTATTATTATAATTATTGAAAAGACATAGATGCTCGATTTAATTGAAAAGCCTTCAAACATTTCGCCTCCCTGCTTTTTATTGAAACCTGCCAGAGCCGTCAATAACTCCGGTATTCATGAACATCAACATGGAAATGTGTGGTATGGTTTCCCGAACCGACTCCGCGTGAGGTATCATCCGGACTTAAAACCAGTGTCCAGTGCCGCCTCAATTCGGTATCGAGATTGCGCAGGAATCTCTCCTTGGGGGTACGCGGAACATCCTCCAGGATTCCCCAGTCCGGGCAGTTATGGCCCGCCTGGGCCTGCGCCATGGGAATGCCCCTGAAGCCGGCAACCTCGTGACGGCTGCCGTCGCTGACATAAAACCAGCAGAAGTCGATCGCCTTGCCCCAGACATGAGGCACATTGGGCCGAGGACGGTTGATATCACCCCGGCCGGGAAAGATGCCGGCGTGATCTACCTGCTTCACGTTCAGATCCCGCAGGTACCTGAAGAATCGTGCCATTGCCAGTGCCGCCTTGACATCGATTACACGCCCGCGTCTTCCGCCTCGCTGCGGGCCCGCGGATAGATCGAACGGCTCCCGTTCCCCGGCGGGCGCTTGGGAAGGCTCCCAGTTGCGCTCCGGCCTGCAGCTCGCGTTATATTTCAGAAGTATACCCTGAATCCAGATTGGCCTGGGGAGGATGATTGCGTCCGGTATCGGAGCCCGCGTCACCCAGTCAAAATCAACGCCCATATCCGCCAGTTCCTGCAGGCAATCCTGGGCGCTCATCTCATTAGCTCGTTGAGCGTAGCTCTGCGGGGCCGGGTATGCGGTTGGAAAAACGGTATCCTGCCGTACAACAGCAACTGCCCCATCCTCGGTTCTGGCCTCCTCCGGCAGGGGCACATCGGCTTCCACCGTAAGGCTGGTACTGCCGCACTCAGGACATTCGAACGGCGCCACGTCCACACATTCGCCCCAGCTGCAGTCGTCGCAGGACACTATCATGATCCCTCACCTCCCGACGGAGGACGCTCCTCATCCCCGAATGTATCCAGGACCTCCTCGCCGGCATCATCATCTTCAAAGTTGGCATACAGTCCATTTTCAAGTTGGATCCTGACCTCACCCTCAGGAACATCTTCCTCCACCAGCAATCCCTGATCGTTGGTTCTGCCCTCACGCTCTCCGCCCAGATACCTGAGGGTATATCCAAAATTGGATAGAGGTTTCCCGAAGACATCTCTCAGGAAGACCTTTATATTTGCAGTATTGATCAATCCCTCTTCAGTTATATTGCTGAAATTATGTGCCGGTTGCTGGTTTTCGTTAAGGCCATAGAGAGGACATGTATCCCGATCGCAGACCTCCTCCGCAAACGGACCCTCCTCGGTGCAACATGTAAACTCAATTTCTGCCTCCGGGCTTAAGAATAGAATCTCGACCCTCCGGTTGGACCGGCTCCTGTATTCATCCGCTCCCGGATGATCCCGGGGGATCGATTCACCGCAGGCACATATCCGGCGCGAGGGATACCAGGTCAATTGTCCGCGGTAATGTGCCAGGGTCTCACGTTCCCGGCCGAGGCTATCCGCCAGCAATCTTTCATAGAACGAGAAAACCGCGCCCCAGGTTTGATTTCCCCAGACGCCATCTACAGTAATCTGGTCATTGAAAATTCTGTTATATCCTCTTTGAAATCCGACCGTAGCGTTGCGGGTATGTTGTCCCTCGACGCCATCAATCGGGCCGGGATCGGAACTGATTCCCTCGTAACCGTGAAAATACTTCAATATAGATTGACGGTCCTCAACTGTATTTTTGGCTATTACTGCCTCGCGCCATTCCTCGACATCCCCGGCGGTCAGGGCATGGATCGATTTTGCGCGGTAAGCCGATAACTCGAAATTGAACCTGGCCGTGGCGGTTGTGTCGGTATGTCCGGCTATCAATAGTTGATGCTGGTTATTCTGCTCTGCAAAGAGGTAGCTCAAGCGTATTGCCTGGAGGGCTGGAACCCGCCCTCCCACGGCAGCAGGAGTCTCAAGCGGCGCCGGCACCGCGCTGTTGGTCCTGAATTGAACGTCTGCAATTTCTATCACACGTACCTCGCCCGGCTCTATTTCCTCTTCTTCCTCATCTTCTTCGCCGGGGGATATTCCCTCCAGTACAATCGTATTAGTCAGGTTGGGAGCTACTGCAAATTCCGGCTGCTGCTCTTCTTCGGTCTCATCTTCAGCTTCTTCTTCGTCCATTGCCTCTTCTTCTTCAGATTCCTCGGCTCGGCTTTCCTCCGCGGTTTCTTCTTCTTCGGCTTGCTTTTCTTTGCCTTCTTCATCCCCCGAGCAGTGTTCATGGGCGTCCTGAATCTTCTGCCAGGCGGATTCAGCCTTGTTCCTGGCCTCCATGCCCTTATCTTTGGCTTCCTGCACAAGGCTCCAGACCTCACCCAGCTTATCCAATATGGTGCCGTCTTCTATATACCCGCTGGCGGTTTCAATCGCCTCCCGACCTTTATCGAAGGCCTCCAGGGCGAGATCGAATGTCTCCTCGGCTTCGTCGACTGCGCCGCCAACATCATTCCCGGCCGCCTCCCAGTCGGCACACAGATCGCGGGCATCCTCATAGGCCTGCCGAAGGTTATCAATAATACCGCCGTCTAATTCCTCGAGCCTGGCCTTGTTCTCCTCCCAGAGCTGCTTGACCTCAGGCGGCAGATTCTCCAGCGCCTGTTTCCTGGCATCCTCGACCTTGCTCTTGATTTCCTTGATCTCATCCCAGGCGGCATCTATTTCTTCTTTGACTTCCTCGACCGGAGACTTCTCTTCTTCTGCGTCGGGCTGCTCCGGGACTTCCTTTTCGGGAGTTTCCTCTTCCTCCGGCTTATCCGGCGGCTCTCCAGTCTTGTCCTCGACCTGCTCTTTTTCTTCTCCGGTAGATGCCTTTTGCTTGACCAGGTCCTCGGTTTCCTCAGGCCGGTTGGGGCCTTTTTCTTCATCATCAAGCGGAAACGGCCTCTCGGGTTGTTCTTTTTCCTTGTCTGTTTTCAGGATGTCTTCGGCCTCGTCCGGTTTCTGCTCCTGGGTTTCCTCCTGGGGAATTAAATCCTTTTCCTCATCGGGTTTCTGTTTATCAGGCGGAATCTTTCCTGACGACGGGCCTTTTTTGTCAGGAGGAATCTTACCCGGCCGATTGGCTTTGCCGGGTTTGGGTGTACCGCCAGTCTTACCAGCTTTAGGGGATTTCCTTTTTTTAGATTTGCCTTTTTTTCCTGGCATTGCTCGATTGGTCTCAGTTTAAGAGTAATGGAGATCACTGTTTGACAAATTTTAATATCATAGATCAAGATAATCAACAATATTTTGGAGACACTAAAAAATAATAGATTTGACGGACTCGTGCTTTTGGGCTATATTCTGCATTCTTATTAAATTTCGGATCGAACTATCGTCATGAACGTATAAATTCAATTACATTAAACGGCTTAAAGATGAGGATTGTGATGATGAAAAAGCTTAATTTATGCATAGCGGTTTTCTTCGGGTTCCTGCTCACCTTCAATATTTTATTTGCACAGAGCGACCGGAAGTCCGGACGACTTGACCTGAGAGAGCGTGTTTTTGATTTTGGTATCGTTCCTCGTGAGGCCAAAGTAGTGCATGATTTTGTGCTCAAGAATGTTGGCCATGATACCCTTAGAATACTGGATATAAAAGCCGGATGTGCCTGCACAACCGCACCGGTCGGCAAGAGAGTTTTGGAGGTCAATGATTCCACCATTATGCCTGTGACTTTTTCAACCGGCAGGGCCTCGGGAAAGACTCAAAAAGGGGTGAATATAACAACTGATATGGAGCCGCGAGGGCTTTTCCCGCTTTCTATCAAGGCCTATGTTGAATCGCCCACTATGAAGACTCCCGATCTTACGGCCGAACCGAGGAGCATAAAGTATACCCCGCCCGATACTGAAGCAGAGGGAGTTGCCGAAGTTGAGCTTGTCAACAACAGCGATAAGGATTTGACGGTCAAGATTGTGGATTATACGGATGATCTGGGACAGCCGAAGCTGAAAGAGGGTAGGATCAAACCCGGTAAGAAAAGCGAACTCGAATTTGAATTCATTCCGATGAGTAATATGAGTACTGTCAATGGCTCGGTCACGCTTGAGGTGTATGCTGGTGAAGAGATGCTGATGCGCTATTCGATTCCGATCATCCGCCAGCGCCCAGTCGATTATTCATCAAAGTAAACGCAGCATTTGGGAGGTACTAAGTGAGCAAATTTCCGCAGACAGATATGCTTGAACGGGAGGACCTGCTGGAGCTTTTATCATGCTTTGCCAAAAGGTGGCTGGCGCATGACGGGCTCTGGTTTCAGGCGGTGGAGAGAGAGTTCGATATCGAGAAGGCGATGAAGCTCGATGCCCAGGCCTGGGGACGGTTCTCGCCGATTGAAGCTAAACGAATAAAGAAATTCCTGAATCTTTCAGAAAATTCCGGGCTTGAGGGACTGGCAGAGGCATTGAAATTCAGGCTTTATGCTTTCATAAACGAGCAGTCGATTAAACGTGTCTCTGAGAATACCCTTGAGCTCAAGATGATTAATTGCCGGGTGCAGTCGGCTCGTCAGAGAAAGAATATGCCGCTCTTTCCGTGCAAGGATGTCGGTATTGTGGAATACACCACCTTTGCAGAGGCTATCGATTCACGGATTGAGACTGAATGTGTACGATGCGTTCCTGATGAATACGACGGCGAGAAATTCTGCCACTGGAGATTTACGCTGAAGGAATAGGCGGCTATTGATTTTTGGTATGGCCTATAGCATCATCAAGAGTGTATTTATGTCTTCCCAGTAATGCCACGAGTGCCAGGGCGAGGAAGATAATATCTCGTCCAAAAATGTAGAAAAGGTTCGGCTCCTGATGGACAGGGAAGCATCCACAGTCGAACAGCTCGATTCCAAGCAGATTGCTGAAAGCAAAGGCTCCGATAAATATTACCATCAGGCCGGTCATAATGGCCGCCGCACCCCTGGTCATGAAACCGAACAGCAGCGCCAGGCCGATGATCACTTCGACACCGGGAAGCAGTATTGCCGTAAGGTTCAGAAGGCTTGACGGAACAATTTTGTATGCTCCGATATCACCTACAAAATTACGGGGATAGACGAACTTGTCGAAAGCCGCAAAGAGAAAGACGAAAGCGATGATAATCCGTGCCGCAAAGGTGATCCATCTATTTTTGATGAGCGCTTTCATTCTGCTGCTGCCCCCTCCGGTTTAACATCGGCTTCAATCGGCAGGTCATTTTCTGTCCAGAAATTCCAGCCTCCGAAAAATATCGAGATGTTTTCGAATCCTTCGGTATCTTTCAGGTAGCGGGCAAGATGCAGTGAAACGTCGCATTCTGTCCCCGAGCAGTAAGTAACAATCGGATATCCCGGATCGGCGGATCTTCTCAAAGAATCCATCTGCATTTCGAATGTCCGGTCATCAGCGAATTCGAAATCTATGTTGATCGCTCCGGCTATATGGCCCTCGGCATATTCCTCGCTTGAACGCGCGTCGATAAACAAGGCATCCTGATTTATAAATCTCATGTATGCCATTTCGGTGTTAAGCAGGTCAAAAGCGGAGTCGGTTGACGGTTCCCATGAATACGGCATCCATTCTGTGTCGGCTTGCGATATAGTAGATGGATCGCGGTATTCCTGAACCCATGGAATCCCATTGGGTGAAAGAAGATTGTTGGCGACTCCCAGAATCAATCCGGCAAGAAGCAGTATTACTATCTGTACGGGCAGTTTCTTCAGCATAAGGCGGATAAGATAATCAAATTCACCGGTTTGTAAATATATTTATGTATGTACAATCAGAAATCGAGAATAGTTCCCGGATTTGGTATTGACGGCATTCTTGTGATGATCGAATATCAAAGCCCGGCAGCCTGCGGGCTTAATTCCGCCAGCTTTTCCTGAAGTTTCTCGATTCTGGGGGTATCCTGGTCGGCATTGGCATAAACACCGGTCAGAATATTCCGAAGTGTCTCGACAGCTTTTTCAGTCTGGCCGTCCCATTCATAAAGCCGTGCCAGAGTTATTAGTGTGTATGAATGATTTGGATTTAAGTCCAGGTTCTCCTGCACCAGGCTGAAAGCTTTATCTTTCTGGCCCAGTTTTAAATAGGCCTGAGCGAGTATATTTCTGGTGTCAATTTTCTGGTCCGGACGCCAGAACTGCCGGTTATCCAGCAGATCTTCCAGCACCAGCACATCTTCGTAATTCTCGCGGCCCATACTAATATAAGCCTGAAGTAATTCGACCCAGCCGACGTAATTTACGGATGATTCGAGGTCGTTTTTTTCACCGGAATCGCCGGTGAATTTCCTGGCATTATTTAAGTATTCTTCTGCCTTATCATAATCATCTTCCAGCAGATAAGCGAAGCCGTGAATCATATCTCCCCAGAAGCGGGCTGCATCCACGGTTTCTCTTTTCTCGGCAAATCGATAAAGCGAATCGGCCATTGTTCTGGCCATCTCGGGATCCCATCTTCTCCAATATGAACGTCCTTTATTTACCATCAAATTCAAACTGTCCTGAGTCTCGCGGGTAAGGTCCTTGATTTTCCGGAAGATCTGATCGGCCTTGGAATACATACCCTTGGCCATGTAAGCCTCGGCCATATGATATAACACAAAATCAAACTGCGGCTCTATCTGGTAGGCAGTTTTGAATTCATCCAGGGCCTCGTCATAACGTCCCACCGCCATCAAAATTTCGCCCCTGGAATCGTGCGGATTGGCCTGGTCCGGCAAGAGCTGCAAATATTTATCGAAATGGCGCAGGGCCTTGTTGAAATTGCCGTTGCTGTACTCCAGATATCCAAGATGATTGTAGGCCGGTGTAAAATCGGGATCAATTTCCAGCAGCTTTTCATACTCCTCGATTGCCTGCTTGATTTCCCCTCTCTCCCAGTAGCTTATGGCCAGAAAGTTATGGCCTTCAACACGGTCGGGGAATCTTTCCACATATTTCTTGATCAAGCTGTGCACTTCTTCCGGATCATTTCCGAAAGAACTCCTGACGATATCGATATAGGCCTTTTCATGGTCTTTAAGCCTGTCATATTGGGCCATGGCGCGTTCCACAAGTTCATCGCGCTTTTCAGTATGGCCGTACATATGATTGCGTTGAGCCAAGGTAATCAGGGCCATGGCGAAATTTGAGTCGAGCTCCAGGGCCTGATGAAGTTTGTCGTTGGATTCCATAAAATAAAGTTTATACACGAGGTCCTCTGATTCAAGAAAAAGCTGGTGCGCTTCATCTGAGGATGTGGTGTATTCCTTATCGTCTCTTAGAGCGTATATGCCCGATACAATAACTAACAGAGCAAAGACAAGTAGAATTATTTTATTCAGCATTCATTTTCTCCCGGGTCAATCCTGTTCCCAAAGCTGTTTAAATTAGCCTGCATAAGTATAATAGTCAAATAAAATCCCAGGTTCCAGGCATAAATCACCCCTGTTACTATAATCGAACTATTGTTCGTCTGAAATTATGAAAAGTTTCAATTAAAAATGAGATAATTTTACTAAGATATTGCCGTAAAACCCTTTATCTTGTATGAAAGTACGGGAATTCTAATATGTCATATTTTCGTTGACATCATCCGAATTCATACTATATTGTCAAACTAATTTTCTATATTGACTTAGTGAGGAGGAATGCATCTGAATGCGAAGAACTGAAACGGTAAGAATTGTGGCTATTGCGGTCATTCTGATTGCGTCGTTTTTCTTCCTGCTCCCCAGCATTCGACTTTTGATCATGAGTGAGGAAGAGAAGGCCGCGATGCGAAGAACCGACCCGGAGGGCTACGTCAGCCTGGTCCGCCAGTCAATTAAGCTGGGCCTTGATCTTCAGGGCGGCCTGAGGCTTGTGCTGGAACCTGATGTTGCGGACCTGTCAAGTGCCGGGGCGTCAAATGCGGCCGACCAGGCTCTGACAATTATCTCCAACCGTATCTACGGTATGGGCACGATCGAGCCTGAAATTCGTAAGCGCAAGAATAATCAAATCGTGGTCGAAATTCCAGGTATAGATTCAATTTCGGTGGCGGATGCCAAGAAACAGATCTCCCAGATTGCGAAACTCGAATTCCGCTTTCTGGAAACACCGACTGTCACTGACCAAACCGTCGAAAAAATTGACGCTGTTATGGCCGCCGAGTTCGGAACCGATTTGGATACTGCCCAGGAGCTGACCGATACTGCGGCGGTGGAAACAGATACCGCCGTTTCAGAAGAAGCCGAAGCTGAAGAAGAAACCGCCGAAATGGCGGATACCGGAGAGGTTGAAGAGGGCGAACAAGAGACTGCCATGGCTGAAGAGGAAGAAGCCAAGGTTCCCATCGGTGATACCGCGGTGGTGGACCTGGATCAGGCTCTCGAAGGGGAGACCTCGCTATCAGCTTATTTAATGCCTGCAGAAAGATCGGCCTTCTATATCAGGGGTGCCAGCAAGGAAAAAATACAGATGATTTTGCGCCACCCCGAGGTCCAGGAAGTGATACCGTCGGGTTCTGAATTTTTATTCTCGACCGGCCCTGTGGATTATAATGGGGTCTTGTACGATAAACTTTACCTTGTCAAAAAGCGTGTCGAATTTACAGGGGAATCGCTGGAAGGGATTACCCCCAGCACGGATCAATTCAGACGTCCCGAGGTCCTGTTTAATGTTAAATCGAATTACCGCGCCCGCTGGGGAAGCGTAACAGGAAACAACCTCCAGAAACCGCTGGCGATCATCCTTGATGGCCGGGTTGAGTCGGCCCCCACGATCGAGAACCAGATTACCACCAGCGGTAAGATCACAATGCGTTCGGGAGCGAGCTACAAGGATGCTGTGCAGCTCTCCAATGTGCTTAAATCCGGTGCCCTGCCGACCAGGCTGATCATCCGTGAGGACGTTATCGTGGGACCATCTCTGGGACGGGACTCAATCCGGAACGGCATCACAGCCTCGCTTTTGGGGCTGGCCCTGGTCGCACTCTTCATGATTTTCTATTACCGCGCGTCAGGTATTGTAGCGGTTATCGCACTGGTATTCAACCTGTTCGTTTTGATGGGTGTGCTGGCCATGCTTAATCGGATGCCCAACGTCTCGGTGGCGTTAACTGTGCCCGGGGTGGCGGGTATCGTGCTTTTGGTGGGTATTTCAGTCGATGCCGCGGTACTCATATTTGAAAGAGTAAGAGAGGAGCTGCGCACCGGCAAGACTGTACGCGCCTCCATTGACGCCGGTTACAGCCGTGCCGCTGTGGCCATTGTTGACTCAAATATAACCACCTTGATCGTTGCCATAATTCTGAATTCCCTCGGTTCCGGGCCGGTTAAAGGTTTTGCCGTGACTCTGATGATCGGTATATTGATCTCACTCTTCTCGGCTCTGGTTGTTACTCGTACGATATTCGAATTCAGAAAAACCTACAGGAAGCTGAGTATTTAGGAGGAGTATGCGCGATGTTCAGAATAATAGGTAAGACAAGTATAGATTTTATCAGCAAAAGAAAATATTCTTTTACTGTTTCCGGTATACTCCTTCTGATAGGGATTGCCGCCTTCATTATGATTGTGCTGGGCCGGGCCAATTTCAGCATCGACTTCTCGGGTGGCGCTGAGATTACAGGCGTATTTGAGGAACCGATGACAACTGAAGAGCTTCGATCAGCTCTTGCAACCGAGGGTCTGGCCAAGGCCCGGATTCAGACTGTGCATGTGGGTGATACGCTGGCATTCCTGATTAAGCTCAAATCCGGCATGATTGATGTTTCCGAGGTGGCGGCGGAGGCCCAAACCGAAAGAGGGGACAGTTTGATGGTTGCTGAGCTTAACACCTCAGAGATTATTGCCGACAAAATTATGTCAATATTGGCAACCGAATTTCCCGATAATCCTTTCCACAGAATATCCTCCAGCATCACGGACCCATCTATCGGGCGTGCGCTGAAGAGCTCTGCGGGCTGGATGGTGCTGGCAACAATCCTGGGGATATTGATCTACATCTGGATCAGGTTCGATTTCCGCTTCGGCGTAGCTGCAACATTTACGACTTTCCATGATGTGCTGCTGGTGCTGGGTATATTGTTCCTGATGGGGCGGGAAGTCTCCATACTTATGGTTACAGCGCTGCTGACCCTGGCCGGATATTCCCTGACGGATACTGTGGTGGTTTTCGACAGGATCAGGGAGAATCTTAAAACCTTCCGTAGAAAGGGAGATTTTGTTTCGACGGTTAATCTTTCGATCAATGAGGTTTTAAGCCGCACTCTGGTAACCTCAATTACAACATTTTCTGTGGTGGCAATATTATTTATCTTCGGCGGAGAAATACTTCGAGATTTCTCGCTGACACTGATGCTGGGTATCATAGTCGGTACCTACTCATCTGTTTTCATGGCTTCGCCCTTGATTGTCGTATGGGAGAACCGCTCACCCAAACGGTTTAAATAAATTGAATGTGTATTAAGGCCCTCCGGCAGGAGGGCTTTTTTTACGGGCTTTTTTTCAAAAACACTGTTATATTATAGTAAATCAATAAAACTTAATTTCAAGGAGGGTGGTATGTTTGCCAAAGGCACTATTGGCCTCAAAGTGGTAATCAACGCTCCTGATAGTGTTGTATTCAAGCATCTGACAGACCCCGGTCTTTTGTGCCGGTGGTTTTGCGACGAGGCTGAAATCGAACAGCGGGTGGGAGGCGGATTTGTCTTTGGCGGCCCGCATTCCTTCATGTCCACTTTCATCGAGAAAGCAGGAATTGCCGTAATAGAAGAATATAATCCGCCCGCCCTTTTCAAATTCTCTTTCAGTCTGAATGGCAGTCCGACCAGTATGGAATTTCAGCTTACTGCAGAGCAGGATAGGACCTCCCTGCTTTTGACTCATCGAGATATACCGCGTGAATCCTTGATGATGGATGCCCTGATAGTCTCGCTTTCCAACCTCGTACATCTGGTCGAGACCGGAATGGCCGGCCACCGCTTGAATTACCTGACCGATATAACTGATGAGAAGATCGAGCGCGAAATTAAGATTGAGAGTTCCCCGGAGGCAGTTTTCAAGGCCCTGATCGACAAGAATTCTCTCTCCCTGTGGTTTACCGATACGATCCGGGAAGTAGATCCGCAAATCGGGGGTGTCTATGATGTCGGCTGGCGCAGCAGTGACGGCAAGCAGATAGGTCCGATAAAAATCACCCAGCTGGAGGATAATCGGCGGCTTGGATACAGCTGGTTTTATGATCCCGATGGAGGCAGTCAGGCTGTATGGGAGTTGACGCCTGATGAGAATGGCACACGTGTGCGGCTCACTCATGAGGGTTTCAAGCGCGGCCGTTATAACAAGGACTACTATCAGGGTTGGCACGCATATATGCTGGCTCTTAAGGGCTTTGTCGAGAAAGGATGCCGGCCATTTGAGGTGGTTGAAGGCAACTGGGAATTTTAGAATTGCCAACCATATAATCTGGTTTAAATATTCCCGCCAGAGGGTTTCCACACTGCGTATTCAACTAATATGGAATAATCGAACTGCGGTGGACTGCAGTGAGAATAATTTGGCTTGACCAAATTTCTAAACATTATTAAAATTTACGTGTGGGACTAACAGGCGCTTGGAAATGAGATCAGCGCTGCAATCTGGGGGAGTGCCCGGCTGATGGATCTGGAAATTTTATCGCGCATTCAATTCGGCTTCACGATTGGCTTCCATTATCTTTTCCCTGTTTTGAGTATAGGGCTCGGCCTTTTTCTGGTTATCATGGAAGGTGCCTACCTCAAGACAAAGAACCAGATGTACCACAGCATGACCCGCTTTTGGGTAAAGATTTTCGCTTTAATCTTCGCTCTCGGGGTGGCTACCGGGATTGTGATGGAATTTCAATTTGGCACAAACTGGGGCACCTATTCCCGCTTTGTCGGCGATGTTTTCGGCAGCGCGCTCGCGGCCGAGGGCATCTTCGCGTTTTTTCTCGAATCCGGTTTTCTGGCCATACTCGTTTTCGGATGGGACAAGGTCAAGCCGACCACCCATTTCATCTCGACTATCCTGGTTGCTTTCGGAGCACATTTCTCAGCCATCTGGATCGTGGTTGCCAACTCGTGGCAGCAGACGCCCGCCGGGCATCATATAGTGGGAACGGGCGAAAATGCTAGGGCCGAGATTGTGGATTTCTGGCAGGTGGTTTTCAATCCATCCTTTCTGGATCGCATCAGCCATGTCTACATGGGTGCATGGCAGGCCGCAGCCTTTTTTGTGCTGAGCGTCAGCGCTTTCTATCTGTTGAAAAACAAGCACAAGGATTTTGCCAGAGGGTCGATGAAAATCGGCATCGTGATCGCACTCATAGCGTCTATTCTTCAACTTGTGACCGGCCATTCCAGCGCCAATATGGTGGCCGAACATCAGCCTGCCAAGCTGGCCGCTATGGAGGCCCATTACCCGGAAAGCGCTCCTGCCGGGCTGTATCTGTTCGGGTGGGTGGACGAAGGCGAGGAAAAAGTAACGGGCATTGAAATCCCGGGCCTGTTGAGTTTCTTAATTTCCTGGGACCCGGCAGAGCCGGTAACCGGATTGAATGCGTTTGAGCCCGAAGATCGGCCCCCGGTCAATCTTGTCTTTCAGAGTTATCATATCATGGTGGCGATTGGCATGCTCTTAATACTTCTGGCGCTGATAGCAGCTTTTAAATGGAAAACAGGGTCGCTGTTCGAATCACGGTGGTTCTTATACGTCATGGTTTTTTCGGTGGTGCTGCCGCAAATTGCGAATCAGATGGGATGGTTCACTGCTGAAGTCGGGCGGCAGCCCTGGATTGTCTATGGGCTGCTACGGACCAAGGACGGCCTTTCCGCCAGTGTCGGCTCCGGCCAGGTCCTGCTTTCGCTGATTATGTTTACCTTGATATATATTCTTCTGTTTGCCCTGTTTATATTTCTTTTGAATGAGAAGATCAAGGGCGGGCCGGAGAAGTACGAACTTAAAGAGGGGCATATGGCATGAGTCTCGATCTCAATACAATCTGGTTTATTCTTGTGGGTGTGCTTTTTACGGGATACGCCATTCTGGACGGCTTTGATCTGGGCACCGGCGCATTACATCTGTTTACCAGTACCGATAAAGAAAGACGCATCATGCTTAACGCCATCGGCCCGGTCTGGGATGGTAATGAGGTCTGGCTGGTGACCGGCGGGGGTGCGCTCTTTGCGGCATTTCCGGAAGTCTATGCCACCGCATTCTCGGGCTTTTATATGGCAATTATGCTGCTCCTGCTGGGGTTGATCTTCAGGGCCGTGGCGATTGATTTTAGAAGCAAGAGGGAAAGCACAACCTGGCGCCAATTCTGGGATATAAGCTTCAGCTTTTCCAGTATCCTGTCGAGCCTCCTGATCGGCATCGCGCTGGGGAACATAGCCTGGGGGATTCCGCTCGATGGGGATTTTGAGTACGCCGGCAGATTCATCCGCCTTCTGCATCCCTATGCACTTCTTGTCGGTATCACCACCGTGGCTTTATTCATGATGCATGGGGCCATATACCTCCTGATGAAAACTGAGGGTGAACTACAGAGCAAGATCAGGGCATGGGTTAATCCAACTATAATCTTCTTTATAATATGTTATATACTGACAACCATGGCCACGCTGCTTTATGTCCCTCACATGTCCGATAATTTGAAGGCTTTTCCGCCCTTGATGGTAATCCCGCTCTTAAATGCGCTGGCGATTGCGAATATCCCGCGGGAGATTCATCACGGCCGGGAATTCAGGGCCTTCCTTTCCTCCTGTGCGGCCATGGCTGCCCTTCTGGCGCTCTTTGGAATCGGCATGTATCCAGATCTTATTATGTCTAATCCCTTGGCAGCCAACAGCCTGACCATATATAATGCGGCCTCTTCAGCCAAAACTTTGAAGATCATGCTGATTATCGCGATACTGGGTATGCCTCTGGTGATCGCATATACCAGCAGCATATACTGGATATTCCGGGGCAAAGTAAAACTGGATTCATCGAGTTACTGAGTCAATGCTGGAGGTCTCTAGATTGAGTTGAAGCTGGAGTAGAAGAAAAACGTAAATATATAATGAATATAATACATTTTTTCGAAGGCTTACATCCAATTGTCCAGGCGCTGGTCGGAACATTATTCACTTATTTTATGACCGCCGCCGGGTCCGCTACGGTCTTTTTTAAAGGAGAGTTCAGTCGCAAGACTCTGGATGGCATGCTTGGATTTGCCGCGGGCGTGATGATAGCCGCCAGCTACTGGTCACTGCTGGCTCCTGCAATTGCAATGTCGGAAGGTAAATCCGTACCCGCATATGTGCCTGCACTTGTCGGCTTTATTTTGGGCGCCATATGCCTACGCCTGATCGACATGGTGCTACCGCATCTTCACGCCATGTATAATGATGAATATGAAGGAATTAGCACAACCTGGCGGAGAACAACACTGCTCATCCTTGCTATCACGCTCCATAATTTCCCCGAAGGGCTTGCGGTGGGGGTAGCCTTTGGAGCTGCTGCCGCCGGACTCGAGGAAGCCACAATTGCCGGAGCGGTGGCACTGGCTCTAGGAATAGGCATCCAGAATTTCCCTGAGGGCGCGGCAGTCTCCCTGCCATTGAGAAGAGAACAGAGATCCCGCCTGAAGAGCTTTTTCTATGGACAGTTGTCAGGTGTGGTCGAGCCTGTAGCGGGCGTAATGGGCGCTGCCCTGGTCTTGATCGCAAAGCCGCTTCTGCCGTATGCTCTGGCGTTTGCAGCCGGCGCTATGATCTTCGTGGTGGTTGAGGAGCTGGTGCCGGAGGCCAGCAGGGAACACTCCCATGCCGCTACGGCTGGTGTAATCCTGGGTTTTGCGGTGATGATGACCCTCGATGTCGCCCTGGGCTGAGTTTCACCCCGTTGAATTAGCAATCAGCGCCAGTTTTCCGGAACTTTCAGGGGAAATCGGTATTAATATATACAGGATAAATATAATCCTGTATACTTGCCGTATATACCCGTGAAATAGGATAGAACCGAAAGGAGTTGTACCGGTGAATATAGAGATTAGCAGGAAGGCTCGGAGCGAATTGCTCAGCCTGAAGGGCGATCCGGATGACTTTCTGCGGATAAGGGTGATTACAGGCGGATGTGCCGGTTTGACCTATCGTCCCGGTTTCGACTGCGAAATGGGGGATGATGATGTGGTCCTGTATGAAAATAGTGGCCTGAAGGTGGTTGCGGATATGAAAAGTGCGCTTTACACCCATGGCCTTGAGATAGATTATTCGGATGATCTTATCAATTCCGGTTTTCGTTTCGCCAACAGAAGAGCCCGGAAATCCTGCGGATGCGGGCAGTCATTTGAGGCTTAACATTATAAACCTGAGTTGTTTATATGAGTATGAAGCCAATCGACATTTCCGGCGGGGAATCGGTCTATTGCTTCAATGAAGCTCAGATGAAGAAAGCGCTGGAACTGGCGAATAACAATCCGGAGAGTTCTGAAAGGATTCAGAGTCACTTGAAAAGGATTGAATCGGATTTGAACCGCAATGAACAAGCAGCCCTGGCGTTTGTGATTGTGGATAGTTTGATAAAATCCCATTAATGGCCGCGGTCTGAAATGAAAACAGGTCAACTCTCCTGGTGACTGCGGTCATTTCTTTAGCGGGAATGTAAAAAAGATGGGGAATAATTGCTTTTATGCAGTAGATAATCTTGAAGAATTTAGTGACTTGACAAAGTTGTATTTTTGCGTACAATAGATAGAAATAGCACAAGATTACTTATCTTTTAGGTTTTTCAGGGCTGATTCCAAACTTTTACTTCGGAAGGCTGTTTAATATACTATGACAAAGGCATTCAGATTCTGTTTTTGCACGATACTTCCGGCTTTGATACTATTTACAGTCCCTATCTCTGCTCAAACCGCTGATGATAATCCCAGCGCGGTGCAGATTGCCCGCTTAAAATATTTCGGCGGAGGGGACTGGTACTGGGGACCATCAGCTCTGCCGAACCTGATAGATTTTGTTAACCGTAACTGTCCGATTGAGATAGCTTCGGAGGAGGTAAGGTTGACCCTGACT
The DNA here is from genome assembly GCA_011056555.1 of Candidatus Zixiibacteriota bacterium. Taxonomy (GTDB): domain Bacteria; phylum Zixibacteria; class MSB-5A5; order JAABVY01; family JAABVY01; genus JAABVY01. The sequence goes on from DSEQ01000031.1 coordinate 20,473, forward strand.
GATGAAAAGCTCTTTCATTATCCTTTCCTGTTTTTGACCGGACATGGCCCGATTCGCTTTTCCGAGGAAGAGGCCGGTAGATTAAGGGAATACCTTTCCGCCGGAGGATTCCTGTTTGCCAACGATTCTTACGGTATGAAAGAGTCCTTCTTCGAGTCGATGAAAGAGGTCTTCCCGGAAAATGATCCGGTCGAGCTTCCTTTCAGTTATGGTATATTCAATTGTTATTACAATTTCTCCAACGGTCTGCCGAAAATACATAAGCATGAAGAAAAGCCGCCGCAGGCATTCGGATGGTTTTTAGACGACCGCCTGGTGGCACTTTTCGCCTATGAATCGGATATCGGGGACGGATGGGAAGATCCATCTGTTCATAATGATCCCCCCGAGAAGCGCCAGGCCGCTTTGCGCATGGGAGCCAATATATTAACCTGGGTACTTTTAAATTAGTGAGGATTGTATGCCCGACGACAACAGAATTGCGCTTATAACATCGCGCCTTAAAAGGCTGGGGGGCTACATCCTTGGAAAAAGAATTTTGTACGGCCTTTTACTGTTGCTGTCGCTTTTTCTGGCAGCGAGTTTTCTGGCCGCATTGAGTCATGCCGTGTTCTATCTTCCCGCCTGGTACCGTACCGCATTTGTGGCGGCGGTAATGGCCGCGGGTGTGGGCCTTTTCCTGTGGTTTATTGCCTGGCCCATAATCCGAAGACCCTCAAATGAAGAGTTGGCTCTTCTGGTCGAGAAACGGTATCCCGACCTGAAAAATCGGATGATTGCAGCATTGCAGTTGGAACGAAAGCTCTTGAACAATAAAGAGAATTATTCTCCCGCTCTGATCGAACAGTGTATCCGGCAGGCTGAGGAATTGTCAGACCAGATAGAATTCAAAAAAAGCTATCAATCCAGCAAAGTGTCCAGCGGCTTCAAATATTTCGGTGCGACCCTGATAATGACATTTGCGTTCTGGCTCCTTTCTCCGGGTATATTCAATTCTTCAATGGAGGTTTTCTCCAATCCGTTAAAAGAGATTCCCAGAGTACTGACATATGATCTGCAGGTATCTCCCCAAAATGCCGATATTCTCAAATTTGATGACCTGGAGATCGATGCCTTTGTATTCGGGAGTAAGCTCCCCAATAAAGCCAGAATTCACTGGAAACTGGCAGATGACTGGCGTTCAGACGAGATTGAGAAACAGGATAGAATCGAGAATGTTCCTGAGACTCAGTCCGGCTTGCTGGCGGGGGCTCCCGACACCTCGCTCTTTAAGTATGATTTCAAAGAGATCAGGCATGATTTCCAGTACTATGTCGAGGCGGGCGACAGGATCTCAGAGATATACAACGTGCGCGTTGTGGATAAGCCCCGTATCAATAATATCAAGCTCACATATTTCTATCCCAAATATACCGGCCTTGCGCCGGTGGTGCTGGACGAAAATGACGGCACAATCCAGGCTTTAAAGGGGACCAGGGTCAAAATAGAGGGAGAATTGAACAAGCCTGTCGTGGAGGGCAGAATTGTCTATGAAGATGGTGAGAGTGATGAACTGCAGATCGACGATAACAGGATTGGAAAGACATTAAAGATCATGGGAAACGGCTCGTACCACCTTGAAGTTACCGACAATATAGGTCATACCAATCCGGACCCGATCGAGTACAAAATTTATATGACCGAAGACAATTACCCATCGGTCGAGGTGGTCAGGCCTGGAAATAATATCGATCTCGATGATTATCTGGCCTTCGATCTGGCGGCCACGCTCTCCGACGACTATGGTTTCTCGCGCCTCGTACTGCATTACACTGTACATCTGTCGCCGATGGAGGCAAGCAGTGATTCGATCGAGTTCAAATTTGACAAATCAAAAACCGATCAGTTGATAGAATTCTACTGGGATCTCTCCAATAAAGGTCTCTATCCCGGCAGCTATGTCGATTATTACTTCGAAGTCTGGGACAATGATAATATTTCCGGCCCCAAGTCGGCAGTTTCCAGAACCTATAGTGCGCGTCATCCTACCATCGAGGAGATGTTCGTTGATATCGAGGAGGCGCGTGAGGATATGATCTCCGAAATGGTCGAGGCTTTCAGGCAGGAGATGCAGTTGCAGGAGCGCGCCAAGGAACTCCGTGAGGACCTCCAGTTCCAGGATGAGACCGAATGGGAAACACAAAAAGATATCGAGAAGATGCAGCAGGAACAGCAGGAGGTGATGGATAACCTGGAAAAAATGGCCGAGCAGTTCGACAAGCTCAACCAGGAAGCCAAGAAAAACGACCTTCTCACGCTGGAAATGATTCAGAAGTTAAACGAGCTCCAGAAGCTTTTCGATGAGGTCGCTACCGAGGAAATGAAAGAGGCGATGAAACAGCTTCAGGAGGCATTGGAGAATATGGATAAGAGTGAGCTCGAGCAGGCCATGAAGGATTTCGAGATGTCCACCGAGGAGATGATCCAGAATATCGAACGCTCCATAGCTCAGCTCAAGCGATTCCAGATCGAGCAGAAGATGCAGGCCATGATTGCCATGGCTGAAAAAATTCTCGAGAATCAGAATGCCGTAAACGAAAAAGCCGAGCAGTCTGAGGAATCGGAGCTGCCTAATCTCAAGAGCAGGGAAGACCAGAACGCCTCCGATACCAAACAGCTCAAGGAGGAAGCATCCAGGCTGCGTGAAATGCTGGCGGAAAACCAGCTTGAAATGGAACCCAATGCAGGGGAATTCTGCCAGTCAGTGGAAAACACTGACGCCGATATGGATATGAACGAGATGTCTGAGAGCCTGCAGAACCAGCAAAAGCCGGAGGCCACTAATTCCGGCCAGAGCGCTTCAGCCAAGATCGAGGATATGCTCGCGCAGATGAAGAATGCCCAGGCGAAATTCAACAATCAGATGTCGGCCGAGATGGCCCAGAAGATGCGCGAGGCGATCGACGACCTCCTCTACCTTTCGGATGAGCAGGAAGCACTATACAACGAGATCCTTCCGCTTAATCCCCACTCCCAGGTACTGCCGGAGTATGCCCAGAAGCAGCAGGATCTGAGAAGTGAGGCGGAGCGTCTGCGCCAGGAACTTCAGGAGGTTGCCAAGCAATCGGTCTTCATCCAGAACGCCCTGGACGAGTATATGAAGGGTGTCTGCAATTCGATGGAGAGTTCGATATCATCACTGACCGAGAAGAACGGGCGCTCTGCCGCCAGTCACCAGTCCGATGGAATCTATTCTCTCAATCAGTCAGCGCAGACATTGATCGAGTCCTTAAACAGTCAGTCACAGTGCAATTCGAGCTGCAGCAATAATCAATCCATGTTCCAGAAAATGAACAAGTTGTCCAAGGGACAGCAGAAGGTAAATAAACAGACCCAGAGCATGTGCGACAATCCCGGACAAAAACCGGGCAAGCCCAGCGAGGACGCGATGCGCCGCCTGGCAGCTCAGCAGCAGGGCCTGAGGCAGGGGATCAGCGAGATGATCGACGAGTTCGGCGACCGCAAGGATGTCGCCGGTCGTCTGGATAAGATGGCCGAGGAGATGAAGAAAGTTATCGAGGCTCTTGAATCCGGTGATGTGGGCAGTCCTACACTGGAAAGACAGAAACGCGTTTATTCGCGCATGCTCGATTTCCAGCTTTCACTTGAAAGACGGGATTATTCCGAAAAACGCAGGGCGGATACAGGAGCGGATGTTGTCCGCAGGTCTCCGGCGGAACTGGAACTGGAGAAACGCATGCAGGAGTCCGCCTATCGGGCCAGGCTGGAAAAATTCCTTGATGAAGCCTATCCGCCGGAATACGAAGCCTTGATCAAGGATTATTACAAAGCTCTTATAAACAACGACCGGGATAAGTGATGCTGAAAAAGAATATATTTTTCCTTGTTATTATATCTCTATTTGTTTTTTCGATCACCGTTAATGCTCTGCCACCGGCCGAGACCAGAACTGTAGAGCGGGCCCAGAGATATGCTGAACTCGGGCGTGTCGAAGAAGCCATAAAGATGATAGAACCGCTTCTGGATCGCTTTCCGGCCGACCTTAAACTGCTGACCTCGGCACACCGCATTTATCTGGAAGCCAAGGACTATGAGAAGGCCCTTAAGATTCTGGATATGCAGAAGAAGGTCAGTCTCAATGGCGGACGGCTGTACCTGGATTATGCCGACATCTTTCTTAAGATGGGCAAGATGGAATCTGCCGATTCGGTTTTTCAAGTTTTCCTGAAGGAGCGCGGAGGCGGGTCCCAGGCTTACAGAGAAATCTCGCAGGCCTTATTGAACAATGGATACTATGCCGAGGCGACCCAGGTTTATCTCGACGGCCGGGAGAGGTTAATGGATTCGGCCCAGTTTGCCCTCGAACTTGGAAACCTCTATCAGCGCCAGAGACAGTATGCCAACGCCGCCCGAGAGTATTTCAGGTTCATGGTCTATGATACCGCCATGCACAGGACGGGTGAGGCACAGATCAGGTTCCTGATTAACAATGCCGATGAGATCGAGGAATTGAAGCAGGCATTCAGGGATATAATTGCCGGCTATCCCGACAACTATCAGTCCTATCAATTTTATGCAGAACTCCTGGTCCGGGAAGGACAGTACGACAGCGCATTTGAAAATTATAAAATTGTCGATTCCCTGCACTTCAGGAATGGTCAGCACCTGTATGGGTTTGCGGAAGCAGCTCTAAACGACCACGAATTTGAGATGGCTGCCAGGACCTGCCGCTACCTGCTGGAAAAGTACCCCGAACAGGGCTACAGGGAAAGAGCTCAGCTTACCCTGGCGGCGGCTTTGATTCAGCTCGGCCAGCCTGATTCGGCCGTGCTTGTCTATCACCAGGTAATTGAATCAAGCCCATCTCCAAAACTGAAGTTCGACGGTGAATATTTGCTGGGGATTCTGTTTTTGCAGGAACTCTATCAAAGCGACTCGGCACGCTATTATTTCAACAGAATTTTGAACAGTCCCCAGATGCAGCCCTGGGCGGAGATGGTCAAGATTAAGATAGCTGAATCATATATAATCGATAATGAACTCGATACCGCCGACAGCATTTTTCTATCCATTAATACAAATGGCCTGAAGAATGATATGAAGGAGGAACTGCTTTTTAAAAGGGCTCAGATTAAGTTCTTCAAACAGGAATTCACCGATGCCAGGGGACTATATAACCACTTGACCGGCCTATATCCGCGCAGCATGTACGTCAATGACTGTCTCAGGAAGATCCTTATTATCGATGAGAACCAGGGTACAGGTGTTATCGACCTGGATATGTATGCCGCCGCAGAACGTCTGCTCTGGCAGAACGAGGCGGATTCGGCGCTGACAAAGCTGGTCGACCTGTCCGGCCGGGGCAATTCCAACCTCTCGGCCATGGCGACCTTCCTGGCAGGCGAGATTTTATACGAAAAAGAGGAATACCAGCAGGCACTTGAATATTTCAACCGTGTGCTCGAGAGTTTCGAGGAGAGCTTCTACACTGCTGAGTCGCAGAAATATCTGGGGGATCTTTATTATTACCATCTCAATGATCACGAGAAGGCTCGTGAAGCCTACCGCGTAATCCTGGAAAATTACCCCAACAAGGTACTTTACGAATATGCCCGCCGTCAGCTTCGCAAGATCGAAAGTTCTTAAAATTCGGCAGAATACCCAATTCGATTCAGGAACCAGGATTATCCCAGCTTTTATAAAATAGAGAAGTTTCCGGACCAAGGAATTCTGATTTATTCCTGCTGAGCTGTCCGATTTTTAAATCTCTAACGGGGAGTTGCGGATTTGGTTTTCTCAGCCCTCAGCTCATTGATCCTGTGCTCGAGCTCATCGATTTTTTCCAGATATCCCTCAAGCCTGCGCATCCTCATCTTGGTCGTGGTGCGCACCAGAAGGCCCAGGGATACAAGCATGAATAAAACCGAGTTGACCTTTCTGAATATGTCGCCATAACTAAAAAGGCTGTCGAGAAAAGCTGCAATTCCTAACAAAAATAATATGGCACACCATACAAACATACTTACCCACTGATTGAGATTTGAGTTGATATTTTGTCCTGTTTTATATATCCTTATCGGTAAATTTTCGTGAAAGATTAGGAAAGGATCGATCGGATGGAAAATACGAATAGAGACAGACTGAACTGGCTCCTGGCCGGATTGGTAACTCTTGTAGCTTTTATTGTTTACTTCAGAACAATGGCTGTGTCTGTTTCTCTCTGGGATTGCGGGGAATTCATCGCATGTTCCCGGATACTCGGCATCGCCCATCCTCCCGGGACTCCGCTGTTTATTATATTCGGTCGGGTCTTTTCCATGCTGTCATTCCTGGGAAACGATATTGCTCACAGGATCACCTTTGTATCGGTCCTTTCCTCCGCTTTCTCGGCCGGTTTCGCCTATCTGACAGTATCCAAGATTATCAGCTGGTGGCTAAAAGAAAAAGAGAGCTTTGTCGACAGGCTGCCGATGTATATCGGCGGAATTGTCGGGGCCCTGTTCATGGCTTTTTCGAGAACCTGGTGGACAAATGCTGTGGAGGCCGAGGTCTATGGCCTGACGCTTCTGACATCAATCGTGGCAGTCTATCTCTCGCTGGTCTGGTACGAAAAGCGCGAACAGCCCGGCAGCGATAAGTATCTATTTCTGATGATTTTTATCGCGATGCTGGGAGTAGGAGCACATCTGGCGGCATTTATTGTGGTTCCGGCTATCTTTCTCTTCCTGCTTCTGGCATCACCCCGTCTGCTCAAGGAGCCGCGGGTCTGGGTCTCGATGTTATGCGGGCTGGTTCTACTGGTCGCCTATGATTACTTTCTGTGGGCTACATTTATCTGGCTGGTGGTCTGCATCATCAGCGCCCTGGGCAGAAAGGATTTCGACTGGACCTGGATGGTCGTATTCGTGGCCTTTGTCGCACTCAGTCTTATCATAAAGCAGCGTGCCCCCGAGGCCTTCGTCTGGTTTGCCGTAATCGGCCTGGGCGCATTTGTGATTCGGACTTTCACCGGCTATTCCACGGGCTCACGATTGTGGCAGTCACTCTTTGCTGTTTTCGCTATTGCATCATTGATAATCATGGATATCTCGATGGAATTGATGGTCTGGATTAATCTGATCGGGCTGCCGATCTTTCTGGTTGTCGCTTTTAAGACCAAAAGCTATTACTGGAGATGGGCAATGGTTTTCACTACTATGATGGCGCTGGCCTTCTCAGTTCAGTATACTGTTCTTGTGCGTTCCCAGCATCGTCCCCGGATTAATATGACCAAGCCTGATACCCTTACCCGCATGAACGACTACCTGGCCAGGAAGCAATACGGTCAGGGCAATATGATTACCCGCATGTTCGACAGGCGCGGCGAGCTGGCGAATCAGTTCGGCGATTATCCACGTATGGGTATGCTGGGTTTCTGGGAAAAGCAGTATTCGAATTCCGGCATATTCTTTCTCTGGTTGTTCGTCGGCCTCTGGGGACTTTACTATGCTATGAAAACCAGATGGAAATCCGGGCTTATGATCTTCCTGATTGTACTCGCGGGTACTATCGGCATTACCTTCTACATGAATTTTGCCGATGGCACCCAGGTGATGGAGGACCCCAACGCCAGACTTGAAGTAAGGGATCGTGACTATTTCTGGACACATGGCTTCGGCATGTTCGGCTGGGCAATCGGCCTCGGGATCGCAGGATTTCTGCATTCGCTTCTGATGTATTTGAGGTCCAGGAAGGGGACGCAGAAGTTCATTGTGCCGGTCTCGCTTTTATTTTCGTTGACCATATTTCTACCGGCCTTCGCCATTGCCGAGAATTATAATTATAATGACAGGTCGAATGAATGGCTGCCTTATCAATTTGGGCGTGATATGCTTATGGCCTGCGACACTAACGCCATATTATTCACGGCAGGTGATAATGATACCTATCCGCTCTGGGCCCTGCAGGAGGCTTATGGCTTCAGACAAGATGTAAAGATTATTAATCTTTCCCTGGCCAATGTTGACTGGTATGTGCTCCACTGCAAAGAAGTTTTCGGCGCACCCATGGCAATTGAAAGCGATCAGATCGAGGTGAAGGAGATCAGGACGGAAAGAGGTCTTGAAAGGCGCCCCGAGAAGATGTACACCGATCCATTTATAGGCGCGAGAACCTACTTCGGCTCCAGGCCGAGGTATAACCAGGAGGGGCAGCAGGTCGGCTTAATTGAAATGGCACAGTTGACCATCGAAAAAGTTATCGAGGCTTCTCTCATGGCCGGGGGCTCCACCGGTAATATATTCAGTCCCTCCGAGGGGGATACGCTCATAATGGAATACCCTGTCTATTTCACCAGCCTGAGCGAACCGGTCAGAAATATCAGATTCAGGAATCAATACAGGCACCTTGAGAGAGTGACGAATCTCTATAAGATCAAGGATACCGTGATTGTGGGGGTAACTCCGCCGCCCGCCGGCCCGGAGCCGTTTACATACAATATTAACCGCTCTCATGAACTTCTCACGGATGTCTTCATTTTTGACGGCATGGGCGATCCCGAATATGCACGGGGTGAATTCACCGCCATGATGGTTCATCGTTATTACGCTTCCGAATATGATATGATAATTGACAGCCTGGTCGGGAGAAGCGACACCTCTCGTCTGTCTGAATTACTCGACGTGGCCATTCAGAACACACCGGAACATCCGGATTGGCCCGAGTGGAAAGCTATCAGGGACAGTCTTGAAGGCGTGCCCGAAAGCAAATTGACCGAGTATCAGCAGGAATATGTCGATTACATGAATAAATTGATACAAATCCATCCCTATAATTTCTATTACCGGCAGTTTGTTTCCGAGGTTCTGTTTGACATGGACAGGATGACCGAAGATGGATCGGAATATACTCTGCAGGCTCTGGAAATACTGGAGGAGGGGGTGGAGGAGAGTCCCCAGAGCCAGTTGCTCTTCGAAAATATTATCAAGGGCAATGTAGCAATGCAAAATACTGACAAGCTGATAGGGCTCATCCAGAAATATGCTCATCAAAATCCTGCCGATTATTATGCGCCATTCTACCTGGTTGCGGCCGATTACATAAATGCCAAGGATTATGAACACCTTGAACTTCTGCTGAGATCATATTTCCGTGCGGTTGGAAAGGATCTGTTTGTCTTCCAGGAGATGATCAAGTTCACATTATCCCGCCGCGATCCGGAGGCCTTCAAAATCGTGCAGGACGTTTACCTGGAAGTCCATCCTGATGACAGCAGAGCCTTACAGTGGCTGCAGAACCTCTACGGTGCTGCGCAGGGTCAACAGCCGCAGCAATAGAATGAGAGAAATCATCCGGAGCATTCAGAAGTCGTAGCCGAGGTTGAGATAAAAACGGTCATGGCCGAGATTGTTGCGTCCATATGAGATGGAGAGCGGCCCCAGGTAGGAATCGTACGAGATCATCAGGCCGTAACCATGAAGCAGGTCATCGATTCTGACCTCGTCCCAGTTGATCCAGACATTTCCCAGATCGAATCTGGAGGATACATAAAAGCGGTATGGGAGCTTGAAGCGCAGCCCCAGATTACCGTTGAAAAGCTTATCACCTTGCAGTTCAAATTGCCTGAAGCCGTACAGGGTTCTCGATCCGCCCATATAAAACTTTTCGGAGGGCGGGAGGGGATTGGCAGAGATCGACAGCCGCAAAGCCGGCATCAAATGCATGAAGTTCGTTAAGGAATAATATCCCTTCCAGCTGACCTCACCCTTCTGATAGCTCTCCTCGCCCCACAATAGATCGAAAGCAAATTCCAGTTTTATATTAAAGCGTGATCCTCGGGATGGGAAAACAAAGCGGTCGCGTGTGTCAACCCGGGAGCTGAGCGCCAGGCAGGTTATCCCGGTATGGGTGATACGGCGGTCGGTATGCTCCAGCCTGATTCTGGATATACCGAAGCTGAGGCCAAGATTTCCGAGTCCGCTGAGCTGGCTGCCAAGGGTAAACTCGAAGCCGCTGCGTCTTTCCTCTCTTTTTCCCAGAGACTCATTATTCTCGTAAACCTCACGCTCCAGCCGGTTGTGATATATTCTCAGCAAATAATTATACCAGGTTTCGTAAATGCGGTCGGCCCTGAGATTGACTGAGAAGTCCTTGCGAAATTCTCCATATAGAATGCCGAGGAATGCCTCTTGCCCAAATCCGAAAAGGTTGGAATTTCCAACATCGAAAAACGCTTCGGTGCGGTAATATTCATCATAATGTAACCCAAGACGCATAAATCCCGAATATTTTTCCTTCACCATGATATGCACCAGCGGACCTTCGTCTTGATGCTCCAGGTTCAATCTTATCTCGGTAAAAAGCCCGGAACCATAAATGTTGGCGAGCCCGCTGTCCGCCCTGGCAACTGAATACGGTTCTCCCTCCTTTAACAGGAAATTTCGCTTTATAACCCAGCTTCTGGTCCTGCTGTTACCGCTGATCCTGAATCCGCTGATCCGTCCCTCGTTGATATCCAGAATCACTGTCCCCCCCTTATCGTCTGCACGTCTAATTTCCGCAAATGCCAGATCATACCCTTTGGAGAGCATCATTTCCGTGGCTGTTTTTCGCAGGAGCTGCAAATTTGTGAGGTTGACATAATCTCCGTAATCCAGCCCGGCGGCCTTCATGGTTTCAGCCTCGGTGATTTCATCTGTACCCTTGATTACGAGTCTATCCAGTCTGAATGTCGGTTGGGCGCTGATATGCAAAGTTCTCATGGCGCTGTTGGTGATATATACTTCAGCCTGCGAGAGTACACCGTTTTGTATGGCGGACGTAAGATGTCTGCGGACGGCATTGAGAGAAAGTACATATTGTCCATTTCCCTCAGGCCTCAGAAAAGATTCGGTTTCAATCAGAAACGGGCTGGCCATCAAATTTATGCTGTCTATTACAGTGGAATCATGATTGCTTATGCCCTCTAATTCCGAGAGTTTTTTCCGGATTTCGGGAAGCGCTTCTGCGGCCGCTTTCTCACCCGCCCTGATCAATTTTTCAACCATCGAAAAATCGGTCGCCTCGATGTCGCCCAGCTCCGGCTTGATTACCACATCGGCCAGTTCTATTTCCTTTTCCTTCAATTCCAGTTGCATGATGGTGGTAGTTGTATTGATAATATCCAGGGGATCGTTGATATCTTCGAAAGCCAGAATGTCGGAGGTGGTATTTACAGCAATTACAAAATCGGCTTTCTCTTCCAGGGCGGTTTCGACAGGAATGGGCTGCAGCAGACCGCCATCAACAAGCAGCATACTGTCCATCTCAAATGGTTCGAATGCCAGTGGAAATGAAGTGGTGGCCCGAATTGAATTTCCCAGACTGCCGCTGTCAAAAACCACCTGTTTTCCGGAGACGAGATCGACCGCACATATCCTCAGCGGAATCGGCAGGCTGTCGAATGAATTTTCATATACGTAATCGGACCGCAAAGTTACATAAGACAGCAACGAATTGAGTTTCTGCCCGCTCGTTACACCGCTGGGAATAAAAATATCTGTGCCCCGGAAGCGCAGCGTGATTATGCTGTTCTCGCCGTATTCTTTCTGGGTGATGAACTGGGTCGAGCGCTGTGGACGGTTCGAGAAAAAATCGGTCCAGTCCAGCGCTCTGGCTATATTTTCAATCGAATCTATCGATATGCCTGCTGAATACAGCCCCCCGATCAGCCCGCCCATGCTTGTCCCGCAGATGAGATCGATCCCTATATTCTCATTTTCGAGGACCCGGATTATTCCGATCTGAGCGATTCCTCTTGCCCCTCCGCCCGAAAGCGCCAGAGCTATTTTAGGTTTTCCCACAGAGGTATCGGAAAAGCTGTCATTTGCAGCTCTGCTGCTGAAAATATCCAGGTTCAGCAGGGCGATCGTATCGGATTGGGCCGGGGCACCCGAAACCAGCAGCAGAATGCAAACCAGACTTTTTATGAGCGCTTTTATCATCACGCTGAAAGGTTAATTCCCATCGCATAAAAAGCAAGTGATTTTGTCAATATTGTTGACTTTCCTGCGAGGCATGATAATTTCATCCCATGGATCTCACTCAAAGAGAATTGTCTGCTCTTCGCAAATTGAACTCCAGGAAAGGACGAAAGGAATCCGGCCGCTTTTTAGTCGAGGGTGTCAGATGTGTAAAGGAACTTGTTTCCTCTGATTATGAATGCGAAAAAATAATCGTCTGCCGGAATCTTTTAACCGAAACTGGAAGGAATTTTCTGGATTCTCTAAAAGGCTTCCAGGTGTATGAACTGACCACAAGGAAATTCAATCAGATTACCGATGAAAAGACCTCGCAGGGTATAATTGCAGTCGCTCGGGCGGCCGATTCGGGCCAGCCTGAATTTGAGCCTGATGGGCTGGTGCTCGTGATTCAAAAGATGTCGGATCCCTCGAATCTGGGTTCGATCATAAGATCTGCGGTTGCATTTGGCGCAAAGCTGATAATCGGTCCGCAATCGGTAGAGCTTTACTCTCCCAGAGTGATTTCGGCATCGTCCGGATATCTCTTCAAAGCCCATGTCAAAACTGTCCGGGATATTTTATTGGAAATAAGCACTCTGCATGAAAACTCTTTTGTGGTCTGGGGGGCGGACAAAAATGGTCAGGAGATCGGCATGATTGAGGATATGCCGGCGAGAATCGCCCTGGTGATCGGGCATGAAGCTTTCGGTCTTGCCGATGATATAACAAATGAGCTAGATAAACTCGTGGGCATTCCCATCTCAAGCAGGGTTGATTCACTTTCTGCACCGATTGCCGCAAGTATTCTGATGCAGAGGATCTCCGAGAGAATGGGTATTACAAAATAGTATTGTCAAATCGGTTTGGAACTTACTATATTAGAACCGTAAACTGGATATATGAAACAGATTTGTATTTACATATTTCTGCTGCTTATCTTCGTTTGTCCGGCGGGACAATCGCAGGCCGAGAGCATACGGACAATTTCTGATAACAACTACGAGACTAATGAGAGCCGCCTGTTTTTGAGCCCCGACGAGTTACCCCCGACTGCCGAATTGATTTTCCGGTCCTCCACCGCCTTGAGAGGGCGTCTGGAGATTTCCTCAACCGATGCTGACAGTATCGAAGTTATTTATCACAAGGTGCTCTATGCCGATTCGCGCGAGCAGGCGGAAACATTCGCCTCCCAGATTTCATTGAGTCATGAGGTAAAAGAAAACAGCCTGATCATCTCCGCCGATGCTCCCCGCGATGCTCCCTGGCGCAGGACAGCCAACCTTTCCGGCCAGATCGAATGTGAAATTTATCTGCCCCGCCGGTTCTCCATCAGTATTGACAGCGTGGTGGGCTATTACCTCAGCATCAGGGGCCCCTTCCCGCAGGCCTATGTGGCCGGTGACTATTACGATGAAATCAGGATCTCCCGCATTGATCTGGGGCTTACGGTCAGGGCCACCAACAGCACGATTATACTGCGCGATATCCAGGGTCCCATGTTGATCGAGGGGGAAGGCGCAAATATCACCGCCCGAAACCTGGATACCGGGACGGGTATCGGCATCGCTACTTTCGAAAACGAGCGGGGAGCCATTTCTATCGACGGCTTCACCGGAGATGAGCTGAGGTGTATCTCGCGGGAGGGCAGGATCACTCTCGAAAAGCTGTCCCTTTTGAATGGAGCAAGGGCGTTCATATCTAACTCGGGGATCAATAGTGATATCTATGTCGAGGTCCAGGAAATCAGGGATTCCCGTCTGGAGATAATCAATAAGGCGGCCGATGTTCAGCTTTTATTGCCGCGCGATATCCAGGCCGAGTTTAATATCACCACCGATCCTGATGATGGTGAGATTGAAATGTCCGGCGTTCCGCTGGTTACCGAGCAGGTTGACTGGGGCACCTTGATCGCCAGCACTTTTCATCATGATTCACGTATAGTGGTGGATACCCGCGGGACCGGGAAGGTCACTGTGCGCCGTAAAGACTTCTAATAATGTTCCTGTCTATTTATTTTTGTTGATGGCATCTCATCGCTTTTCTATATATATGTAAATTGATAAGGAGGCGGTTGTGAAGAAGGCTATTGCTGTTTTAATAATATTATGGCTTCTGCCGGCATGTCTGGCATCCGAAAGGTATCCCTATCCCTACTATCCCCTGCCGGAATATTCGGGGGCTGTAACGTTTGGCACTCTCTCGATTTTTCAGAATCCTGCGGCTTTGGGTATCAATCCGGATATGGAACTGATGTATTTGCATTCTTTCAACTCGGATAGATTTTCCGGTGATAACAGCATTCTATTTTCTCGTAATGGTCTCGGGCTGGCCTACCAGAACTACCGGCTATCCGTGGATGATGCCATGAATGCTTTCACCATAGGATTTTCGGGTCATATCTCGCAGGGAATTTACGCCGGAGCAACCTACAAGTTTATTAAGGCTGAAGACGGAAATCCCTACCACAATGATCATTTCTGGAACCTGGGGTTATTATGGCGATACAGCCGGGAAATATCGCTTGGCTTTGTGGCTGAAAACCTGAAGGGCATGGAATTCGCCGGGGAGGAGACCGACATAGAATATAAACTTTCCGCCGGGTTCAGGCCGCTTCAAGAACTGCTTACCCTTTCCGCCGACTGGTCATGGAGCGGGGGAGAGGCATTTTCCGACGGTGTTTTTCGGGGATTCTTCAACCTGAAAATCAAAGAGGGCATCGGCATTCTCGGTTCAGTCGATGAAGACGGCAACTTTGGCTTCGGAGTCAACTTCAGTTTCGGATATAATCAGATCGGCACCTACCATACATATACCAACGGCGGTCATGACTGGTCGGGCCTGCTCTACAGCGGTTACAGCTATCGTCCCCAGGGCTGGGTGTTTCCTGTAAAAAAAAAATTTTTGAAGCTGACTCTCTCCGGTTCATACCCTGAGACCGGTGAAAAAGATTTCTTTCTCGCTCCCGAGCGGACCACTTTTCTCGATCTCGTGCAGACCCTCAATCGTGCGCTCGATGATGAGATAATCAGCGGCATTTATGTCGAATTAAGAAATCCGCGCCTGGGCTGGGCCCAGATCAAGGAACTGCGTACCCTCTTCCATTCGTTTCGGAATAAAGGTAAAGCGGTTCTGTTCTATCTTGGACATTTGCCCGGCAATGCCAGCTATTACCTTGCTGCAAGCGCCGATAAAATCGCCATGCACCGGGTGGATGATCTCGCTATCACAGGACTTTTGGGAGAGGTTACCTTTTACAAAGGCACGCTTGATAAGCTGGGGATCGAGGCTGATATCTATGCTGCGGGCAAATATAAATCAGCCGCCGATATTTTGACCCGCGATTCGATGTCCCGGCATCACCGTGAAGCTGTTAATAAGCTCCTGGATGATATATTCGAGCAATATGTGAATGATCTCGCCTTCGATAGAGATTTAACCCGGGATAGTGTGATCTCGCTGATCGATAATGCTCCTCATGTTTCGGAGGAAGCTGTGCAGGCCGGGCTGGTCGATACAATACTATATCAGGATCAAATCCCGGATTGGCAGAAAAGCCGGTTTGGAAGCTCCTGCTCGATAGATTTCGAAGAATACTCAAAACGAAAACCATACCGCGAAAGATGGGGCCTGCCTCCGCAGATCGCAGTCATCCCGGTAGAGGGAACATTGATGTCGGGTTCCAGCGGCGAGATCCCGTTTTATGGAAAAACGACAGGCTCCAAAGATCTGGCCATGGCCATAGAATATGCCCGCAAAAACAGCCGCATCCGCGCCGTAGTGCTGAGACTGAATACGCCCGGCGGAGACGGCCTGGCCTCGGACCTGCTCCATCGTGAACTGGAACTCCTGAGCAAGGAGAAGCCCCTGATAGTCTCGATGGGAAATGTCGCCGCATCCGCGGGTTATCATCTGGCCTCGGCCGGCGATTATATCTATGCCCAGCCTTCGACTGTCACAGGATCGATCGGAGTTGTTTATGGCAAGCTGGACCTCTCGGACCTGCGCGAAAATATCGGTTTCACGACTTATCATCTAAAACGCGGAAAAAACGCCGATTTCTTCTCGTGGAATACCGGTTTCACCGAGCAACAGGAGCAGAAATTGCAGCGCCAGCTCGATCTGATGTACGAGGATTTCGTGCAGATTGTGGCCGAGGGCCGCGATCTATCCTATGATTACGTGGAATCTGTTGCCCAGGGGCGGGTTTGGAGCGGCTCAGCGGCCAGGGAATTGAAGCTTGTGGATGATTACGGCGGCCTCTGGGATGCTCTTCATGATGCCAAAGAACGTGCCGGAATATCCGATGACGAGGTCGAAATCGTCAGCTTTCCAAAACGGCCCTTCCGGTTTCTCGACCTCTGGAGCGGTCTTTCCTCGGCCGCAAAGACTATAAAATCGCTAATGTTTGGTAATGGCATATTATCAGACACGGCCAATGATTCAGGCTTTTCCAGCTATTATTATATTCTTCCCTATTCCATTAAAATCTATTGATTCTACTGAAACAATTGCTTAATTTACCCGTCTGTAATTGCTGAGGAACCAAATAACTTCTTGTAATGCTTGCCCGTAATTATATAAGTGGAAAAATGCTTGAAATTGTTTTACATATTGGATTGGAGGAAGGATGCTGAAGAAGTCAATCCTGATTGCAGCAACAGGGCTGCTATTTCTATTTTCTTATCTGGTGGCGCAGGACAATCCGCTGGGATGGAAGATCACCAAGACCCGGCTTGATAACGGCATGAATATTGTCGTATTGGAGGATCATTCAACACCCTCGGTGGCCTATCAGATCTGGTACCATGTTGGGAGCAAGAATGAGCGTCCCGGAATCACCGGAATTTCACACATGGTCGAGCATATGATGTTCAAAGGCACCGATACTATCGGCCCGGAAGAACATGCACGTATAGTGCAGGCCCGGGGCGGGACATCGAATGCCTTCACTCATTTCGATATGACTGCTTACCATGAGGTGCTGGGCGCCCAGGACCTGGAAATCGCGGCCCAGCTCGAGGCCGACAGGATGGCCAATCTTGCTTTGGATTCCGCCGAACTGGCCTCGGAAAAAGAAGTTGTGGCCGAGGAGCGCAGAACAGTTATCGATAATTCTCCCTTCGGGCCATTGCTGGAACAGCTCCTGAATCTCACCTACATTGCGCATCCCTATCACTGGCACGTAATCGGGTACATGTCGGACATCCAGAATTATACCCATCACAAATTGAGAGATTACTGGAATACCTATTATAAGCCCAATAATGCTACCGCTGTTATAGTTGGTGATGTGGACCCGGACGAGGCGATTGAAATTGTAGAAAAATACTATGCCGATATTCCTCCCGGACCCGACAATCCTTATCGGCCCGTTACGGAAGAACCCGAACAGCTGGGTGAACGCCGCGCGAAAGTCAATAAAGTGGCTCAGCTCCCCGGCGTGTTCATTGGTTATAAGGTGGTCGAAGCGGGTCATCCTGATGTCTATCCGCTGCGGGTCATGGGCAAAATCCTTTTCCAGGGCGAAAGCTCGCGGGCCTATAAACGCCTGGTGGATGAGGAGCAGCTCTGTCTCTATGCCGGCGGGGATATGTTCGAATTCGAGGATCCAGGATTGTTCTATCTCATCGCTGTCATGAAAAGCCCCGACAAGAGCACCGAGGAGGCCGAAGGAATTCTATACGAGGAAATTGAGAAGCTCAAAACTGAGCCGGTGCCGCAAGAGATTCTGCAGAAGGCCCTGAACCAGATCGAGGCCGAGAAGTGGTATCAGCTTGAATCGAATGAAAATAAAGCTTATGCTATCGGCTGGTTTGAAACGATCAGGGGTGACTACAGCCTGATGTTTGATGAACTGGACAACTATCTGGCTGTTACCGCTGACGATATTATGCGTGTGGCCGGTGAGTATTTCGACGAGACTAACCGTACGGTGGTAACGCTGGTACCGAAAACATCCGGCGCAACACCCAATATCGGGTTTTAGGAAGGTGCTAAAAATGAAATATAGAAGCTTGTTTATTATTGGCCTGGTAATGCTCTTTGCCTTTACAGGCTCGGGCTTAACAATCGAAATGGAGCTTCCCGAAATTGAACATAAAGCGCTGGATAACGGCTTGGATGTTTACGTTATAGAACAGCATGAGGTACCGGTTGTCTCCATGCGGCTGGTTGTTCGCGGGGGAACCCTGTACGAGACCGAAGAAACCATAGGTATTGCAAATTTAACTTCCAGCCTTCTTCGCAAAGGCACAACGAACCGGACCGCCGACGAGATCTCTGAGGAAATTGATTTCATCGGTGGTAGCCTTGGTGCAGGGGCAGGCAATGACGCCATCTATGCCACCTGTAAAGTCCTCAGCAAGCACCTGGATAAGGGTATGGAACTGCTGGCGGATATAATGATCAATCCCATCTTTCCCGAAGAGGAGATCGAAAAGCAGAAGGACCAGTTCCTCGGTTCTATCATGCAGAATAAATCCGATCCTACCACCATTCGCGAAATGCAGTTCTACAGATTGCTTTTTGGCCAGCACCCTTATGGCTTTCCGATGATCGGAACGGAAGAGACGATAATGCTTCTGACCGATTCCGATATTAAGGATTTTTACAACAAGTATATCATCCCGAATGATGCTTTTATTTTAGTTGTTGGCGATGTTCAGCCTGGAGAAGCCATCGAAAAAGTCGAAAAGTACTTCGGCCCCTGGAAGCCGGGTACACCGCCGACAATTGATATTCCCGAGCCCGCCCAGATCGAAAATACGAGGGTAGTTCTGATCGACAAGCCGGATGCCACACAGTCTTATATCGCCATGGGCCATCTCGGGATAAGCCGTCTCAGTCCCGATGCCTTTGCCTGCAGGGTCATGAACTATATCCTGGGCGGGGGCGGATTCGCCTCCCGTCTGACCAAAGAGGTCAGAGGAGAGGGCGGTTTAACCTACGGTATCCAGTCCATGTACGACTATAACAAATACAGGGGAGCGTTTGCGGTAAAGACATTTACCAAGAATGAATCGACCGGCGAGGCGATTGACCTGATCCTCGAGGAACTGCGCCGTATCCGCGAAGAGATGGTGACCGAAGAAGAGCTCAATGACACGCGCAATTTCTACAGCGGATATATACCGATTCAGTTCGAGACTCCGGACAAAATCGCCAGCTATGTGGAGACTATCTATCTTTATGATCTGGGCGAAGATTACTACAGCCGCTATATAAACACTGTCAGCAATACAACCCGGCAGGATGTGCAGGATGCTGCCCAGAAATATATTGATCCCAACAGCATGCTGATCGTGGTCGTCGGCAAGGCCGAGGAGGTTAAGCCGCAGCTCGAGAAGTATGGCGAGGTTGAGGTAATTCCTTTGATTGAATTATAATTTTAAACTGATCTTATATAAAAGCCTCCCGAATTCAATTTGGGAGGTTTTTTGTTTCTTTTTTTTAAATTATTGTTTATCTTCTTGATATGAAACGCGAAGAGGTGGCCGGGAATATACTTCTTTGCGGACTCTCCCACGGCCGAGAACATGTTATGAACAAGTTCGGCGATGATCTCGCCCCCTTGATATTTACAACTTTTGCTGAACTGCACAGACGGAACGCGTTGCAGGATGCCTTTGTATTTCTGCTGATGCGCATGTTCCATCGCAAGTATCCCTCTGTGGATCATGAGTTTGAGCCGAGAAAGAAGCTCTCCTCGAACGAAATTTTGCAGTATATGCAATTTACGCCGGAGTACCGCAAAGATGCGCGACGCTTGACCGGTTTCACGGAGGGCCAGATGGCCGCAATTATCGATGATTTCATCCAGATTTTATGCCGCCAGTTCCTCTGCAACCCGGACGTGTACGAGTTGATCGAGAATAAGTTGAAGTCAAATCGAGACTGACACTTGCCAGTGACCTTTTCGAATCAAATCCAGATTTGTTTCCGCCAAAAATCGTATTATATTATGGTTATGAGTGAGCAGAAGGCAGCAAGCGAAAAATTCGCGCAGTTGATTGACAGCAAATATAGCGATTATCTGAACGTCATCGGTGATTGTAAGGATATCTGCTATTATTTTATTGACGGTTTTTCAAGCCATCCCGACAAGGAGCCCATTATCGAAACCGCCATAAGGGTTCAGCGCCTGACCCTGGAGTATATTGAAAGTATCCTGTGCGTCCTGCGTCAGGGATTTATCACCCAGGCGATTGTCCTGCTCCGCTCATTGTTTGAACTCAGCAATCTCTATACATATGTGTATATGGATGAAGAACATTTTAAGAAATGGCAGAAAGAGAAAAAAATAAAACCGAATATCATCAGGCGCACTCTCAAAAAGCAGGGCTTCGACCCCGGCCAGAAGACCTACGGCGACCTGAGCAAGTTCACGCATGCCAATTACGAATTTATTTCCGAGCATGAGGCCCTGAATGCTCTTGCCCCGGTCAATGATATGCAGAAGCTGATGATTCCCCACTGCATGATCGATATGATGCGCTTCTTGATGCGCATCAGCCTGGTTTCCTGCAAGATTTACGGCGAGCATGTCGAAAAAGCCGAGGATATAATTCGAATGAAAAACGAAGAGCTGGACCATCTGAGGGAAAATGTTCTCCAGTTAGACGAAAAACAGGCACGTTCCGAGGAAGAGTACAGCGAGTTCAAAAAGCTCCTCCAGCGCATCAAAACCCGCCACTTTGAAGAAGAAGATAGAACCTGATCTGATCGCGGCGGGCCTCCAGTGGGTGCGCGCGTTTGCAGCCCAAACTGCTTTAGTTCTCGAAATTTGACACCATGAAGCGCCTTGCATTCCAGAATCCCGGGAGGAGTTGACGCGCTATGCCATAAATCGATTAAATTTTCTGCTGATCCTCGGGACCCTCAATCCGGCGGGCAAGCACTTTTTCGATGCGGTTGCCCTTCAGGGTGGTGATGGTGAATTCGATGCCATTAATCCGGATTTTCTGGCGGCGGTCGGGAAGTTCCCCCAGATGTGTAAAGATCAGCCCTCCGATCGTATCTGCTTTATCCTCAGGCAGTTGGGCATCAAAAGAGCCATTAAAATCATCCACATCCATGCCCGCATGAACCTCGGCCAGACCATCGGTCAAAAGCCGGAACTCTTCCTCCTCAACATCAAATTCATCCTGAATCTCGCCCACCAGCTCCTCGATGATATCCTCGATAGTAATTATGCCAGCGGTGCCCCCGAACTCATCCAGTACAACAGCCATATGCACCTGGCCGGCCTGAAAGTCCTTTAAAAGCTCGGCGATCTTCTTGGAATCGGGCACAAAGTAAGCCGGGTGGATTATATCATGTATGATGATCAATTTGCGGTCATGCAGGAGGTCGATGATATCGCGGGTGTAAATAACGCCTTCGATATGATCCAGGTCATTCCGGAAAACAGGGTATCTGGAATAGCCTTCTTTACGAATATAGCGCAAGATCTTTTCATCCTTGTCGGCGATATTGACGGCGCTGACCTCTGTGCGGGGGGTCATGCATTGGGATGCCGTCGTCTCGGAAAACTGAAAGACCGATTTGATCAACTCCTTTTCGGTCGGGTCAATCTCACCTGTACGGGCGCCCTCATCAATCATATCTATGATCATCTCTTCGGTGGCGCTATTTGTCGCAGGAGGAGGCTTGATGCGCAGGACACTTAAAATCAGATTCGTAAAAAAGTCCAGGATTCTGCCCGGGATAAAGGCCAATATTGATAAGAACCGAATTGCCCAGGATGAGGAGACAGCGATTCTGAGAGCTTTGTATTCAGCGATGCGCCTGGGGACGGATTCAACTATCAGCATGCTGAGAAAGCCTGTGAGCAGGATAATAATTGCAATTGAGGCGCCGGTGCAATATCCCCCTTTGACAACATCTTGATTCTGCTCGATCAGAACTGAAAGATCCTGGCACAGAAAAACCAGGCTTAGCGAAACCGCGGTGAAAACAATAATGGTCAATATAATTCGGAAATATACACTGCTGTGGCGGGAGGAATCGATCAGCTTTAAAATATAGTGCGCCCTGCCGTCAGCCTCTTTTATGTAAGCTTCCAGTTCGGATTTGCGCACGAATACCAGGGAATATTTGAGGGCGGATACCAGTCCGCCCAATATCAGAAGAAGAAATATTACAGCCAGTTCAATCGGCCAGTTAGCCACGGGCCAGCACCAGCCTTTCCGATGCCGACAATCGAGGTTGGTCCGAATCAGTGTCCATAAGACATATCTCTCAGTTTGGCAATCCGCTTTTCGACCGGCGGATGGGTAGAGAAGAGTGACATGAGACCTTGACCCCGCAGCGGATTGACGATAAACATATGGGCCGTGGCCGGATTAGCCTGCATGGGAACCCGCCTGGAGGCATTATGCAGCTTTTCAAGCGCCGAGGCCAGAGCCAGGGGCTTCCTGCTGATTTCGGCCCCGCCCTTGTCGGCCAGAAATTCGCGTGATCTTGAAATTGCCGTCTGGATCAGCAGCGCTGCTATGGGCGCTATGATTGTCATCGCAAGCAGGCCGAAGATGCCTCCACTGTTACGGTTGTCGCCTCCGCCATAGCCTCCGAATATCGCCGCCCAGCGCGCCATTGTGGCCAGAATAGATATGGCCCCGGCGATCGTGGCGGCAATCGAGCCGATCAATATATCATAATGTTTAACATGGGAAAGCTCATGAGCCATGACGCCCTCGAGCTCATCATCGTCAAGTATCTGCAAAATCCCCTGCGTCGCTGCAACTGCGGCATGTTTCGGGTTTCGGCCGGTTGCGAAAGCATTGGGGGAATTCTTCGGTATAATATAGACCTTTGGCATGGGCAATCCGGCCCGTCCGACCAGATTACGGACTACCCGCACCAGCCTGTGATTGGAATTCGGATCCAGAGGTTGAGCCCGATACATCTTCAAGACTATTTTATCGGAAAACCAATAGGAGGCAAAATTCATTATACCCGCAAATACCAGCGCTATATACATGCCGGTACGCCCTCCCAGAGCTCCCCCGATCACTATAAACAGGATCGTCAGAGCTGTCAGGAAGAGAACGGTTTTTACGCGATTCATTTTATTACCTCCATAAATATGATAGAAATCTGCACTTTTATGTCAATTAAAATTCCGTCAAATTATATACAACATGTGCCCGAGATATGTTCCTGAAATCGTATCGCAGAATCGCTTCCATTCAAATAGCTGACATTTATTTTCGTATGATTGAAGACAGTTTGGAACCTTTTGTGGCTTGATAGGTTAATGCTGGTAAATAATGCTCAAAAATTTTTAATACACCTGGTGTTTAACTTCAAAAGATTCGAGCCGATATAGATAAGCGGGTTTTTTATGGCAGCCCCGGTTGCACAAATATCTTGACTAATACCGCAAAAATTGTAAAATAGTAAGTTTATGGCGTTCATCCTGAAAATAAAGGATTTACCTGAGGATGTCTCCCGGCAGGAATTTGTAAGCAGTCCCGGGGAACTCTCTCTCGATTACGAAGGTGTTGAGGTCATCGGCGATGTCCGGGCCTATGGTAATGTTACGAAATCCAACGACCAGGTTATCTTCAGGGGTGAATTTGTCGCTCCGGTCAGGATGACCTGTTCCCGGTGTGCTGAAGAATTCGAGAGAAATCTCAGGTCAGAACTGGTCTTTGTCCTGACCCTGGTGCCGGAAAAGGACTACCAGGAGCTGGAAGAGGAGGCCTCGGAGGATTTCTATTTTATTCCCGAGGGTACACAGGAATTTGATTTCTCCGGGCATATTCGGGAACAGCTGATAGTTGCTCTTGAAATGAAGCCCTTGTGCCGGGAAGAATGCCGTGGAATATGCCCCGATTGCGGCAAAAATTTAAATAATGAAGAATGTATCTGTTCAGAAAAGAAAATCGATGAGCGCTGGCTGCCGCTCAGAGATCTGTTAGACAGGAGTTAAAGTATGCCACTTCCGAAACGACGCCATTCCAAAACCAGAGGGCGGAAAAGACGCACTCACTGGAAGCTTTCAGCACCGAACCTGGGTGAATGTGACAACTGCGGCGAGCTTAAGCTGCCCCATCATGTATGTCCCCATTGCGGATATTACAAGGGAAGAGAGATTTATAACCCCTCATCAGAATAGGTAGAATTTGAAAACAACTGTCAGAATTGCTTTAGATGCGATGGGAGGCGATAATGGCCCTGAGGTTGTGCTTCAAGGCGCATATAACTACCTCAGGGATCATGTTGGAAACGGTGTAAAACTGCACATTGTCGGTAAAAAGGATTTACTTTCCGATATCTGGAATTCTTTTAAAAAGACCGACAGCTTTCCAATAGAATTTGTGCATGCAAGCGAGATCGTCGGCATGGACGAACCGATTTCGCGCGGTTTGAAAAAGCGTGATTCATCGCTTGCAGTGGCCCTGCGAATGCACAAAATGGGCGAGGTGGACTCGGTCGTTTCTGCCGGAAACACCGGGGTATGTATGGCCGCCGGCATCCGCAGCCTGGGACGCCTGGAGGGCGTCAGCAGACCGGCGATCACCAGTTCCTTTCCCACTCTCAAGGATAAAAGCGTCGTGGTTCTGGATGTCGGAGCCAATGTCGATTCACCCCCGCAGAACCTGTATCAGTTTGCGGTCATGGGCTCGATTTATGCCTCGTATATCAACCAGCTGAACAGACCCACCGTAGGGCTCTTATCGATCGGCGAAGAGAAGGTTAAAGGCAACGAGTCGACCTTGCAGGCCTATAAGCTGCTGGAGCGATCATCGCTTAATTTTATCGGTAATATAGAAGGGAACGATATCCTCACCGGAAAATGTGATGTCGTCGTTACTGATGGCTTTGCCGGAAATATCATCCTGAAATTCGGTGAGTCTATCAAGACTTATCTGTTCACCAAAATGAAGAGACAGGTCTCCTCAAACCTGTTTTCAAGAGCAGGAGCATTTCTGCTGGCGCCCTTCCTCAGGCGCCTGAAGAATACTTTTGATCCGGCCAAATACGGGGGAGCCCCGCTTTTGGGAGTAAATGGCGTGGTGATTATATCTCACGGTTCCTCAAACGATCTGGCTATCAGGAATGCTATCAGGGTCGCGGTAAGAATGGTAAATGAGAATGTCAATGAGCATATCAGCGGGAAGCTTGCTGGACACAATATTGCAGAAAATGTAAAATCGTGAGCCTTCGGATGAATGCTGTTATCAGGGGTACCGGCGCCTGTACGCCCGAAAAAGTCCTCACAAATGCCGATTTCGAGAAAATGGTGGATACCTCAGACGACTGGATTGTCTCCCGCACTGGAATAAAAGAGAGAAGAGTAGTTTCCAGCGGAGAAAGCAATTCCGATCTCTGTTTTAAAGCCGGGCAAAATGCTCTGGAGATGGCCAACATTTCAGCAGAGGATCTGGACATGATAATAGTCGGCACGGTCACCCCCGATTATTATCTCCCTTCCACCGCCGCCCTGGTGCAGGACAAGCTGAAGGCTCTTAATTCAGCGGCTTTTGATGTTGTGGCGGCCTGCGCAGGTTTTCTGCACGGCCTTTCAATTGCCCGGGGCTTTATCTTAAACGGCAATGTCAAACGGGTTCTGGTTATAGGTTCCGAAGTGCTTTCCAGAATCACTGATTATACCGACCGTTCAACCTGCGTGCTTTTTGGAGATGGGGCCGGAGCTGTCGTGGTGGAGGCCGAAGAGACCGGTGATCAGAACGGCTCAGGCTTGCTTTCCTCGTATCTGAGGGCCGACGGCAGCAAGAAAGAACTGCTTTGGATTCCCATCGGTGGCTCAACAAATCCCATCACTCCACACAATGTCGAGGCACGCGAAAGATATATTATGATGTCGGGCAACGAGATATATAAGCTCGCGGTTCGTGCAATGTGTGATGCCGCCTTAAGAGCCCTGGATCAGGTCGGAATAAATACTGAGCAAATCTCCTGGCTGATCCCCCATCAGGCCAATATCAGAATAATTGAGGGAGTGGCCAGACGGCTGAAGATTCCGGACCGTAAGGTATATCTCAACATAGAAAAATATGGAAATACGTCGGCGGCCTCGGTCCCGATTGCACTGGATGAAGCCAATCGAAAAGGGATGCTCAAGAAAGGTGATTATATTCTCATGGTTGCTTTCGGCGGAGGATTAACCTGGGGAGCATCCTTGGTCAGATGGTGATGCAGGAGTATAATTCTGATTTGCACAAATCTTGGAAGTATACTATACGCACAATAAATCAAATTCGAGCTTATGTCATCGGATGGGACATGTTTTCAATCACAGTTTTGAATTGACAAACTGTTCTGAAATTATTAAATAACCCCAAATTTTTAAAGAACTATGGGAAAAACAGCATTCATTTTTCCGGGCCAGGCTTCACAGTATGTGGGGATGGCGAAGGATTTTTACGATTCCTCACCGGAAGTAAGGAAATTATACGAGAGGGCTTCAGAGATTCTCGGCTACGATCTCGCCGATGTCTCCTTTAATGGTCCGATCGAGAAGCTCACTCAAACCGCCTATACCCAGCCTGCTATTCTGGTTCATTCATTGGCGGTGCTGAGGGATATGGGCGATGATTATGGAGAGGTCGAATTTGCCGCGGGCCATTCCCTGGGCGAGTACTCGGCCCTGGCATTTGCCGGAGTTCTTACGTTTGAGGATGCCGTTCTGGCGGTGCGGGAAAGAAGCCGTGCCATGCAGGCTGCCTGCGATGCCGCCGAAGGGACTATGGCGGCATTAATCGGATGTGAAGGCGAGAATTTGGATAATCTGGTTCAGGGGGCCTCAAAAGCCGGTATAATTCAGCCCGCCAACTTCAATTCGCCCGGGCAGGTGGCGGTCTCGGGCGAGCGCAGGGCGATCGAGAAAGCGATTGAGATTGCCAAGGATTATGGCGCCAGGAAAGCCATCCCGCTTCAGGTGGGCGGAGCATTCCATTCGCCCCTGATGGAGCCGGCTCGTGAAAAAGTTGCAGAGGTTCTCAATCAAATGCAATTCAATGACAGCCGTATTGCTGTGGTCACTAACGTTGAGGCCAGGGGCGAAACAGATTCTGATCATTTGCGGGAACTTTTGATCCGCCAGATCACTTCTCCGGTTTTATGGAAACAATCTGTCGAGTATATGGTTGAAAACGGAGTTGAGCGTTTTATAGAAATCGGCCCCGGCAAGGTCCTGAGCGGGCTGGTTAAAAGAACCGTTCGAAGCGCTGATATTGGCAATATAGATACGGTCGAAGACTTGAAAAAGTTCAAGGAGTTTGTTTCAGCATAATGTTAAAGGATAAGGTTGCAGTAATCACCGGTTCCGGCCGTGGTATCGGACTTGATATCGCCGAGAAATTCATAAAAAACGGCGCCAAAATTGTACTGACCGATATCAGCCGGGAGCTTCTGGACGATGCCGAGACAAAGCTCGCCTCTCAGGGCGAGGTCAAAAGCATCACCTGCAACGTAACCGATTCGCAGCAGGTAAATGACCTTATCCAGAATACACTGGAGCATTTCGGCTCCGTTGATGTTTTGGTAAATAATGCCGGAGTCACCAAAGATACGCTGCTCTTGAGGATGAAAGAGGAAGACTGGGATTTTGTGCTCAATGTCAATTTGAAAGGAGCATTCCTGGTAACCCAGGCGGCTGCGAAGGCCATGATTAAACAGAAGTCAGGAAGGATAATCAATATATCTTCTGTCGTCGGGCTGATGGGCAATGTCGGTCAGAGCAACTATTCCTCCTCCAAGGCGGGGATACTGGGTCTGACGAAGTCGAGCGCAAAGGAGCTGGCGGGAAGGGGTATCACTGTCAACGCCATCGCTCCCGGTTATATCGAGACTGAAATGACCGCGGCCCTTCCGGAGAAAGCCATCCAGGCTTTTATGGACCAGATTCCCTTAAAGCGCGGCGGCAAGCCCGAGGATGTTGCCAATGCAGCCCTATTCCTGGCCTCCGACCTGGCCTCCTATATTACCGGGCAGGTTATTCAGGTTGATGGCGGGATGTTGATGTGAAAAGAATAAAGTGTAATAAAACAGGAGGTTTTGATGTCAATCGAATCTAGAGTCAGGGATATTATTGTAGAACAGTTAGGAGTGAATCCGGAACAGGTTACACCTGAAGCAACATTTGTCGATGATCTCGGTGCAGATTCTCTGGATACCGTGGAATTGGTCATGGCTCTGGAAGAGGAGTTCGATCTGGAGATTCCCGATGAGGAAGCGGAAAAGATCGGCTCTGTCAAGGACGCCATTAACTACATCGAATCCCACACCTCGGAGTAAGATGGATTTAAAGCGTTGTGTAATAACCGGAATTGGACCTGTATCACCTATCGGTACGGGAAAGGATAATTACTGGGATTCGCTCAAAAAAGGAATTTCGGGGGTGCGCAAAGTCACCCGGTTCGATATCAGTCCTTATCCATCTCAGGTGGCGGCCGAGGTTCCCGACTTCGAGGT
The DNA here is from genome assembly GCA_011056555.1 of Candidatus Zixiibacteriota bacterium. Classification (GTDB taxonomy): domain Bacteria; phylum Zixibacteria; class MSB-5A5; order JAABVY01; family JAABVY01; genus JAABVY01. The sequence goes on from DSEQ01000031.1 coordinate 48,894, forward strand.
TACCGATTACATGGACAAGAAAGTGGCTCGACGCAGTGATCTTGTCCAGCAGTTTTCAGTGGCGGCAACGAAGCTGGCCCTCGAGGACGCCGGCCTGGATCTGGAAAATATCGACCGGGAGATGACAGGAGTTATCTATGGTTCAGGAGTGGGGGGTATTTCAACTTTCGAGAATCAGATTGAAGTCCTTTTAACCAAAGGGCCTGGCCGCGTTTCTCCATTTTTCATCCCCATGATGATTGCCGATATGACCGCGGGCATGGTAGCTTTAACCTTCGGTCTGAAAGGCCCGAATTACTCGACTCTGTCGGCCTGCGCTTCATCTTCCAATGCTATCGCGGATGCTTATCAGCTGATTCGCACAGGAGATGCTGACGTTATGGTTGCCGGAGGAGCCGAAGCTGCTGTGACTCCGGCCTCATTCGCGGGTTTCTGCGCAGCCAAGGCCATCTCTACACGCAACGATGCACCCGAAAAAGCGTCCCGACCGTTTGATTCGGGACGGGACGGCTTCGTAATAGGAGAAGGGGCTTGCAGTTTGATACTGGAAAGCCGGGAACATGCCGAAAAACGCGGCGCTCGAATCTATGCGGAAATTGTAGGGGCGGGACTGTCCTGTGATGCCTATCATATAACCGCTCCCGCTCCAGGCGGCGAGGGGGCTGCCAGGGCTATGCAGGCGGCTATTCGCAACGCCGGGCTTGCGCCTGAAGAAATCGACTATATCAATACCCACGGTACTTCCACAGAACTGGGCGATCTTGCCGAGACTGAAGCGATTAAGACAGTCTTTGGAGAGCGGGCCTACAAGATTCCGGCTAACTCCACCAAGTCGATGATAGGTCATCTGCTTGGAGCCGCGGGTGCGATGGAGACAGCTACAGTATGTCTTTCTATGCAAAACAGTTATTTACATCCCACAATAAATCTCGAAAATCCCGACGAAAAATGTGATCTGGATTATGTTGCCCTGGAAGGGCGGGATTTTGAGATAAACTGCGCCATCTCCAATTCGTTTGGATTCGGCGGCCATAATGTCACTCTGGCCCTGAAAAAAATCGGATAACCAGGTGTTATGAAATAATGTCAGGCTTCACTTTTTTAGGTTTCGGTTCCCGGGTACCCGCCCATTTCTTAAAAAAGAGAGCATTGAATAAAATCCAGGAGAGCCTGGGACACAAGTTTAAGAGACCCGAGCTGCTGGCCGAGGCGCTTTCGCACCGCTCCTATACGCAAACAGACCCAAAGGCCCCCTTTCCGTCGTATGAACGCCTGGAATTTCTGGGAGATTCGGTGCTGGGAATGGTGGTTGCGGATCACTTATTCAGGAGATTCGGCGAAATGGGGGAAGGGGAACTGACGAAAACCAAGGCAATCCTGGTGAATGTGCATACTCTGGCCCGAATTTCAAGGGAAATAGGCATCAATAAAGCCGTCAGGCTTTCTGAGGAGGAGGAAAGGGCTGGAGGCAGGGAGCGGAATTCCATTATAGCAGACTGTCTTGAGGCGGTAATAGGCGCTATCTTTCTCGATTCAGGGATCCAGGCCGTGCGCAAATTCATCAATGCACATTTTCTCAAAAATATGGTTGACATATTGAGCGATCAGTCTCTACGTAACTATAAGGGTGAACTTCTGGAACTGGTGCAGGCCAAGTCCATACTTTCTCCCCGCTATGAGATATTGAGAACCGAGGGTCCCGACCACATGAAGAAATTCATTGTGGGAGTGTATCTGGGCGACAAAAAGATTGGCAGCGGGAACGGGTTGAGTAAAAAGGAGGCGGAGCAGAATGCCGCCAAAAAAGGGCTGGAAAAGCTGGCCAAAATGGATAAGCAAAATCTGGATTTCTTTCATAAATTGGAGGGAAAGTGAAAATTATTGTACTCGTCAAGCAGGTCCCCGAAATTGCCCTGGTGAATGTGGATGAGAGTTCTGCCAAGGTCGAATATCCGCAGGGTCCCGGCGTAATCAATCCCTTTGACTCTTACGCCATTGAGGAAGCTCTGAAAATAAAGGAAAAAAACGGCGCTGAGACTGTCGCCATAAGCGTGGGTGGAAAACAAAGTGAGGTAGCTTTGAAAGAGGCGCTCTCGCTCGGAATAGACAGGGCCATCCTAGCCTCCGATCCGCTTTTTGAAAATTCTGATAACCAGGCTGTGGCAAAAATATTGGCGGCCGCCCTGGAAAAAATTGGCGAATATGATCTGGTTCTGGGTGGCAAGCAGGCAATCGATTCTGATGATGCCATGGTTCCGGCCGCTCTGGCTGCCAGGCTGGGAGCCTCTCAGGCTATGTTTGTGCGCAAAATTACGGAGATCTCCGGGAGCTCAATTACGGTTGAGCGAACCACTGAAGATGGACATGATGTGGTGGATGTCAGTCTTCCGGCAGTCCTTTCGGTGGTCAAGGAAATCAACGAGCCCCGCCTGCCCTCGTTGAAGGGCAAAATGAAGGCCAAGAAAGCTACTATCGAGCAGCTTTCCGCCGCTGATCTCGGCCTTGACTCTGCTGGCCTGGGAAAGCAATCGCCTACGCTGGTGGAAAAGGCCTCCAATCCTCCGCCCCGACCTGCCGGCGAGATAATAGAGGGCGAAACACCAGAAGAGATTGCCGAGAAGCTTTTCAAGAAGCTTCGCGAAGATCAGGTGATATAGCAAAATCAGCATTGACGGGGATTCCGACCCTTCCTCGGCGCAAAATGCTGCAAGTCTTTTGATGTTTTCTGGCGCAATTTCTGCGCTTTTGACAGGAACAAAATAGCTATGTCGTGATGTTATAAATTATTGAATGATGTGTTATTACAAAAATATCAATTTAAATCTTGACAACCCATTAGAAGGTATATATTTTTAAAGCGGGTAGGTATGCCCGAAAACAAGATTACGGGCTTGCCTTACCGCTCTTTTTTCCCGACTTAAGAATTCAATTTATCTGGAGGAAGATAGATGAACAAGACAAGGTTATGCAGCCTTGTAATTGTGGCTCTGCTTGCAGTCATTTTCTGGTCAACTCCGGCCAGCGCGCTGGATCATCCCTGGGACGGAACCAAGATAACTGATACTTTGAGGATTTCATCATCAGGGACAAATGATGGTTCATCCGATGATGACGGAGGAGATCAGGGTGTGGGTCCAAGAAAATCCTGGCTCAGCTGGTTCAGTAACTGGATTGAGGGATTATTGGGCGGAAGCGATGAGGATGAAGAGATCAAACTGGAGCGCAAGAACAAGGCGGCCGAGGATCAGTACAGAGATGCTGAGAATGCTCATAAAAAGCTGTTAGAAAGATAACCAAGACTTATAACTTGAAAGGATTATGAATCCACACCTCTCGAACAGGAAGCGGGTTGTCCTTGATGAGTTGAACCAGATTGAATTACTTGTCATACAGGGCAAATTGAGCCAGGCCAGGACTGTTCTGGCTGCTCAAATGGATAATTATACCCATGAACCTGCTTCTGCAAAAGCTGAACTTGATTATTATCAGGCACTTGTACAGCATGCCGAACTTGAGTACCGAAAAGCTCTCGATAAGGCGCTGTCCTCCTTCGAATATTTTAGATCCACATCGGATAATAAGAAGATTGGCCGGCTCCAGAAATTGATTGCCCGGATTCAGATGGATATGGGAAATCTCTCCGAAGCGGAGCAGACCTATCATGATTGTCTGGCCACCTGGAGGCGAATTGATGATCGGACCGGTATTTTCGAATGTCAAAACCGGCTGGCGCAGATAAAATTTATCCTGGGCGATTATGGGGCATCGGCTGATTACCTTCTCAAAGCGATTGAAAGTTTCAAGTCTTCGGCCCGTGATGATCTCAACGCCGAGATAACATTGAAACGCTATTATGGTAACCTGGCCCGTATCTACATACTTACCGGGAACTGGGGGGAGGCCGAGAAGCTTCTGCGGGAATGCGTCGAGCATAACAGGCACAATAAAGTAGCCGATTCGTTGATCCGTAACCTGCTCTCGCTGGGATATCTGGGCATCCGCCTGCGAAATCAAAGGCTCTGCGAGGACTGTTTTGCGGAGGTTAAATCTCTGCTGGATTCCACCCAGCTGCCTCGTGAAGAGGGGATTCTTTATGAATATCTGGGCGAGTATTACACAGAATTCAATAAATTCGATCTGGCTCTGCAGGCATTTCAGAGAGCTCTGATGATCTCCAGAAAAATGCCCTCGAACAACACTCTTCTTTCACAGACATTGCGCAGACGGGCCGAGCTTTATCTCGCCACCGCTCGCTACGATTTGGCCTACAGGGATGCGCTGGAAGCGCATAAGGCCGCGCAGGAAGTCGGGGAGAGCGTTGAAGTTGCCGCAAGTCTCAAGGTGCTGGCTCTGGCCTCCCTGGGATATCGGCCTGCCCAGGACCAGACTGACTATTTTTCTGAGGCCGAGAGAGCCTTTTCATTGCTCGAAGAGAAATATGAAGCTGCCCGTATGCACCTGGCCTTCTCCAGCATTGAAATTGAAGATAATGATCTGATACAGCTGGAGTGGTGCCGCAATCATTTGCGCGAAGCCCGCAAGCTCTTCAATGAGCTGGGGGCCGGATACTATATTGCGGTAAGCAGCTTGATCGAGGCCGAATTAAATTACAAAAATTCTGAATTCGATAGAGCCTTTAGTGCCGTTGCTGCGGCCGAAAAATATTTTGAGGAATCCGGCAATGAGGATGATATCAATGCGGTGCACGGTTTGAGAAGAAAAATCGAAAGCGGTATGCTTGAGATCGCCACATCCGATGCAAACGAATATAACCTGGTCAGGTCAATTATTGAGCCGGGTGAATATATGAAGCTGAGGCAGGCGGATCTGAATTATACCCTGCAATTTCTGGCCGAGCGGGTCTTTGCCGATACGGCTTTTATCGGCCTGCTTGATTTTGCACAGAAGGATTTTACACCTCTCGCCCACTATGAATTCAGCCTCGAGAAACTGGAGGATTTAAAAGGGATCATCAGTTATACCGGAATTCGGCCCGGCAACCTGAAGCCCTATTACATCACTGCTCCCTACCAGTCCTCCAATGGCAGCGCTGAGATTTTTGATGCTTTCAGGGATGCCGGGAGTATAATCCTGATCCCCATGGATCTCGGGTCGCAAAAATCGGCTGTCGTATTTCTGCAGAGAAACAGTGATTCCGAGAGATCCGGATTTTTCAGCAACACCGACCTGAACCTTTCAATCGCTTTTGCCGATATTCTGGCCTTCCGGGCTATTGAAGAGGAGAAGGTCAACCTAGAAAAAGACAATTTCAGATTGCGCACGCAGCTCGAGGATAGCTGCGCCTTTCCGAATATTATAACCACCAACAAATCCATGCTCAAGATGCTGGAAAAGGTGATCCAGGTCAAAGACTCTCCAATTTCCATCCTTATTCAGGGCGAGACCGGGAGCGGCAAGGATTTACTGGCCAAGACGATTCATTATAATTCGGTGCGCAAGGAGAAAAGGTTTATTTCGGTGAATTGCGCCGCGCTCCCTGAGACCCTCCTGGAAAGCGAGCTGTTTGGCTATAAGAAGGGCGCCTTTACAGGTGCCGACCGTGATCGCGCGGGCCTGTTCGAGGAGGCCGATGGCGGTACTTTCTTCCTGGATGAAATCGGCGAAATGCCCCTTTCTATCCAGGCCAAGCTCCTGCGGGTTCTTGAAGATCAAGAGGTGGTTCGTCTGGGCGATACCAGGGGACGCAAGGTCGATGTTCGTCTGCTCTCCGCGACTAACAGTGACTTAAAGGAAATGATGGACGGGGGACGGTTCCGTCAGGATCTGTATTACCGTCTTTCCGCCATGCAGTTGAGGATACCGCCGCTGCGTGAAAGGAAGGATGACATACCGCTTCTGATCAATCATTTCCTCGAGAAATATGACACCTCTGTATCGATTGATCCGGAGGTGCAGCAGATCTTCATAAACTTCTCCTGGCCCGGAAATGTCCGCGAACTGGATAACGAGATCAAGAAGATGGTTCTGTTGTGTGGGGATCGCCGCAGGATCACGAAAGAGCTTCTTTCCAGAAAGTTCTTCAAGGATTCCGGTAACCGTCGGGAAATCGATTTCCCTGAAATAGAGAATTTTGGACAGGAATTTACTCTCTATGATTATATCTCGATGTTTGAAAAGAAGTATATCAAGGAAGCGCTCTCCAAAAACCGCTGGGTGAAAAAGCATGCGGCAAATGCCCTCGGTATTCCAGAATCGACATTAAGGCTCAAAATAAAAGAGTACAAGATTTCCAAAGAATAAAAAATGATGATTAAATTTGAAAAGTCCGGCGCAGTTTCTGCCCCGGGCTTTTTTTGTTGTCTTCCATGAGATTATGACTGCCGCAATATAAAAATAGGCTTCTCTCGCAGATTTTGCGATAATACCGGTTTTTTTCATAGATCAAATAGTACTTGCGGTTTAACCTAAGTTATTGTAAATTCGCAACTTGAAGCATTTCCGGGATATTTCAAATTGGCATGTTATTTGTTGCGTATATTTAGCGTAAACTGTTGTGAATAAAAGAGAAATCTGTCATTTTCTGACTACTTTCCGCCGTTCGGGCGAATTCAACATGGAATTCGACCGGAAAATGCTGGGGAAAGTGGGATTTGAGGGCCGGGAGCAGTTCTTTAGAATTTACACCTGGGACCCTCCGGCTGTCTCGCTCGGCAAGAATCAGGAGATTGGCAGAGTTCTGGATACGGAATACCTCACAAAGGCGGGGGTCACTGTCGTAAAGAGGCCCACTGGTGGCCGGGCCATTTACCACAAAAATGATGTTTGTATTTCGTCGGCGGGCAGCTTGCGCGGCGCCCATGCCGGCGGGATCACTGCCAGAGAGATATATGACAACTTTGCGGACATATTGAAGTTGTTCTTTGAAAACCTTAATACGAAAACGATATTGGCTCGCGGGCCAAGATTTCCGACTGGAAATCGAAGCGGAATCGGGAAACTTCCCTGCTTTCTGAGCGCGACGCCCTATGAGCTTCTGGCCGCGGGCAGGAAAATCGCCGGTATTGCTCTTTATGTTGGACGGGATCGATTCCTTGTTCAGTCCTCGGTCAGAGTTTGCGCCTATTTGACGGATGATTTCAATTTTTTCAAGGGATTGAGCAAAGATGGGTCTGTGCTGGCCCACATCACCTCGCTCGAGGAGCAGACAGGTCGATGCTTTTCGGAAGAGCAATTAAGGAATGCTTTGTTGAAAGCATTAAAATCAGATGGCAGATATTGCGTAATAAACATAGATGAAGGTGAGATTTGAGAGAACGATACAAATCCTCCCTTAAATATTTTTTTGAACGTAACAGGGTGATCCGAGGTCTATATTGCGGCAGAATTACCTCTCTGTGCAGGCCAAAAAGCGCTTGACACAGAGGCAGAATTGTCCTTTAATTACAGGTTTGAATGCTGTCATGGAGACAGATTTATGCCCGTATTTTGGACCTTGTTTTTGAGAGAAAATAGTATTCAAATCAACTATACGAAGAAGGTTGGAATAGGTTTCGATAACATCATAGTTTTGATGAAAATAAAAGTTGGAAAAATTAGTTTTTTAAAATATTTCAGGAGGTTTTAGCTGATGCTGTTTGCCAAAAGAGCTTCATTATTTTTGGTGGCCCTGTTTTTATTTGTATTGCTGACGAATACAGCTTTTGCAGCCACAACAGGAAAAATTTCCGGTGTTGTGGTTGACAAGCAAACTCAGGAGCCATTACCCGGAGTGGCTGTTCAGCTGGAAGGGACTAAGATAGGTGCCCTGACGAACATTGACGGCGAGTTTACAATATTGAATATCCCTCCCAAGACTTACACCGTGAAAATTCGGCTGGTGGGTTATAAAACTCAAATTTACCCGGATATTACGGTTGAGACAAATAAGACATTCCGTCTGAACGCCGAACTGGAGGAGACGGTAATTGAAGGAGAGGAACAGATTGTAACGGCCAAGATCGACCATGTCAAAATCGACGAGGTTCAGAATATCAGAACCGTCGGCGTTGACGAAATCGGTGCTATGCCGGTACAGGATGTGGACCAGATTCTCGCGGTCCAGGTGGGTGTGGTAACCCGCGGCGGCGAAATCCATATCCGCGGCGGCCGTTCCGGCGAGGTATCCTATATTGTTGATGGTGTCGAGACCAGGGACCCGCTGGGCGGACTGGGCGCGACAGACGTAGGTGTCAACCTGCAGTCCAATTCCTTGCAGGAAGTCCAGATTATCAAGGGCGGTTTTGATGCCGAGTACGGCGGTGTTATGTCCGGGGTTGTTAATGTTGTCACCCGTGAAGGGGACATGCAGCTGACCAAGGGACGTATAGAATACTGGACCGATAATTTCAGAGTAGATGAATTGAATGACTATTCCAGAAACTACGATCAGATATCCTTCAATATAGGCGGACCCGAGCCGATCCTGTCACAGCATCTTCTTCCCGCCCTGGGGATTGACTACTTCCGCGAGAAACTGGCCTATTTTATAAATCTCGATGTGCAGAAAACCGATGGGGTCATTTCCTATAATGATTATGCGCCCGCGCTTCACCAAAGGTCTTATAAGTCACATGATTTTCTGGGATTGACGATCAACGACCGGCAGTACAATTACTATCAGCTGCAGACCAAGCTTACGTTCAATCCCGGTGGTGGTATTAAGCTTACTCTTAACTACAGCGGAACCTGGGATGTTTTCAACCCATTTGATAACTATTCCTGGGATTACCGGTATACCCCGGCGACCGCGCATTATGTGGAAGAAACCTCGCATCTATTCAGCGTGACATTTAACCATCAGCTCAATCAGAGCACATTTTACGAGGTCGTACTGTCCCGCTATTCGAAAGAATATTTCCAGGCTCCCGATGACCCGTTAAACCCGGGTGAGCCGTTAATGCCGGATGATTTCATGCTTTACACGGACTGGGAGTTTTATCAGGACCAGAACAACAACGGCCGTTATGATCCTCCGGAGCCGTTTATCAATGCCACCGGTGATACGACATATCTTGGAGATCCTCAATATACCAATGGTGATGCTATGGGCTATTTTGGGCTCTGGTATAACATTGGAGATTACTGGGATCTTCTGGGACCTGCCGGGCAGGAAAATCATAGCGAAGTGGATTGGAAGCAGGCCCAGCTTGTGTTTGACACCATGTACTGGGATTGGGACAGAGATGGTTTCATTGATAATGCCGACGGCGAACCCTATGTCGATTTAAATGGCAATGGCCAATGGGATGCCGGCGATTTCTTCTACCAGGGCTGGGATACCAATGGTGACGGTGTTTATAATGATGAACGCGGCCAGGTAATCAATGTCGACAGACCCGAGCCTTATGTGGACGGCGACAGAAATCTGGGCGAACCTTTTGTCGACATCAATCAAAACGGTATTTTTGACAATGGTATCGATGATTTCGTCATGTCTTCGGATCCGGCCGTCAACATGGATCTGAACAGAAATTCGCAATACGATGGTCCCAACAGGCCCTGGACCCCGGGGGTACCCTTTGAGGATTTAAATGGCAATGGAATATATGATCCGCCCAACGGACGCTATGACTATGGCGAACCCTTTGTCGATCTAAATCACAACGGTAAATGGGATGCTGCCGACGGATTCTTTGATTATGGCTATAATCAGTGGGCCTTCTATCAGAATCGTAAGTCAATTGTCAATACTCTCGATTTCAAAATTAACAAGCAGCTCTTCACCGAGCTCGAGAATAAAACCGGTTTTGAGATAAAGTACAATGAGATGAGAATGGCCGACCTGCGTTATCCCTGGCAGCCCTATGACGGGAGACCGGATGGCGGTCCCTGGCCGGATATCGGTGTATTCCGTGATTTCTATACGCAGTATCCATGGGAAGGCGCTTTCTATACCTCTTTCAAACTGGAGTTCGGTTCGCTCATCGCCCAGCTGGGAGCCAGACTGGACATCTTCAAGCAGTCCGACAATGTCACTGATCTGGAGGTTGAGGACCTGGAAGGTAAGACCGCCGATGAAACAAGCTACAAGGTTTCACCCCGTGTAGGTATCAGTTATCCGATTACCGATAAAGCTAAAATATATTTCAACTACGGTCACTTCTACCAGCTTCCTGATTTCCAGTATATGTACCGACGCGCCACTCAGGCTTCCAATGCTTTCGGTATCGTAGGCAATTTCAATCTCGATTATCAAAAAAATATCCAGTATGAAATCGGTATGACGTATACTCTCTCCAATGACTATATCTTCGAAATGGCCGGTTTCTACAATGATTGGTTTGGCCTGATCAACTCCCAGCGAAAGACCTATGGACCGTTCCAGCGCAACGAATATGAGAATTCAGACTACGCCAGGACACGTGGTCTCGAGTTCGAGCTGCGAAAGGTTTATGGTAACTATGTTTCCGGACGGGCAAGCTATGTCTATGCCTTCGCTTATGGTAAGAGCTCTTCTGAATCCTCAAACTATTTTGATGATTTTTACAACAGGGCTATTCCGATCCGCGAATTCCCGTTGAACTGGGATGTGAGGCACCAGTTGACCCTACAATTCTCACTGAACGTGCCTAAATCAGACAAGCCAAAGCTGTTTGGCTTTAGGATTCCCAATGACTGGAACGCCACGGTTATCTGGCAGTATGGAACCGGATATCCGTTTACGCCGACCAGGGATTATCCCGGTCTGAGGCTTGTACCGGGCGAGGACCCGCAGCAGAACAGCCTGCGTTATCCGCCTTACTCGAATGTTGACCTGCGTTTCCGGAAAAACTTCAATCTGGTAGGGCTGGATTATGTCTTCGAACTCTGGATCACAAATCTGTTCAACACGGAGAATTGGGATACCGTTTATGGAGCTACCGGTCGTCCGGATACAGGAACCAATATTGGAGGGCAGGTCAAGGAAGGTTCCGAGTATGCAAATAATCCATACCACTATGGACGGGGCCGTAACATTCGGTTAGGCCTTGCTTTGAATTTCTAATGGAAGATGCAGGATTATTAAGTAATGAAATTATTTAAATTGACAATACTAATATTAGGGATCTTCCTGATTTTTGCCGGACAATTCGCGTCCGGCAAGATGAAAGATAACCCGGGTTATAAAAGCTGGGTTAACGATCCCTTCTTCAAGCCGACAGAAACAGGCATACCAAATTCCCAGAATTGCAGCCATAGAGTCGGGAATGTGTTCCTGACTATAACCAATTATGGGTTTTTCGGAGCCAAGTTCTGGCAGGACCCGCTGAGGGAAGAATACTGTACCTACGGAAGTGAAAATGAACCTTCCCGTATGGAAGCTCCCTCTTTTGAGTTTCCGGCAGGCTCCGGCATAAACTATCTTTTCCAGGGAGCGCTGTGGTTCGCAGCGATCTTAGAAGATGATACGCTCTGTAGCGTTGGAGCGGATGGCTGGCAATGGGTTAATGAGATGTGGCCGGCCGCTATCCCGGACGGTGCGATCGAAAGAAAATCCAATCGTAAGGGTTCGCCGTATTATGCGGATGACGCGATATCCGAGGATGATTATTACGCAATCTATACCGATACTCTAACTGACCAGACCTATGTCTCTATGGATCCGATCGAGAATCGCGCCCATATTCCTATTAATATTGAGGTGAACCAGAGGTCGTATGCCTGGAGCTATAAGTATGCCGAGGATTTCATCCTGATCGACTTCATGCTCAGGAATATCGGCCTGAAGACAATCAGAAGGGCCTATATGGGGCTCTATATCGACGCTGATATATGGGCCGGACCGACTGGCAACGACCCCCGGGGATATGAGGATGATTATTCCGGTTTCAAGGTCGCTGTTCCCTCTCCTGCCGGCGGGGGACTGGAAGATACGATTAATATCGCCTGGACCGCAGATAATGACGGCAATCCTTTGGGCGGTGTTTTTAACCAGCTCAGCCCGACCGGAGTAGCCGGAACAAGGGTGGTTCGATCACCCAATCCGGATTTGCAGTACTCCTTTAACTGGTGGACCTCCAACGGTGACGATGTCAATTACGATTGGGGGCCGATGAAGCAGGAAAATTATCGTGATTTTGGTACCGGCGGTCTGGGTACCCCTGAAAGGGACAGAAATAAATATTATATCCTTTCAAATAATGAATTCGATTACGATCAGCTTTATGCAGCTGTCGATTATTCGAATGAGGGCTGGCTTCCGCCGCCCGCTTCTGATCTGGCAAATAATATTGCCAACGGTTTCGATACCAGGTACCTTTTCTCATTCGGGCCATTCAATATAGATCCGGGAGACTCGCTGCTGATTACATGTGCATACACTGCCGGAGCAGACTTCCATCAGAAGCCATCAGACTTTTCACAGCTGTATGATCCCCAGAATCCGGATGCCTTATATGGGGCGCTTGATTTCACGGATCTGGCAATTAATGCTACCTGGGCGGCCTGGATGTATGATAATCCGGGTGTCGATACTGATGGTGACGGCGATTCCGGACAGTATCGCATCAGGATTGATACTATAATCGAGGGAACTGATACGACCTATGCCGAAACGAAAGTTTACTATGAAGGCGACGGCGTCCCCGATTTTAAGGGTCCTCCTCCTCCTCCTCCTCCGGTGTTGCGCTACGAGGCCGTGCCGGGCAAGGTGAGCTTGAGATGGAATGGATTAGAGACAGAAAACTACCTCGATGACTTCTCCCAGAGAAAGGATTTCGAAGGTTATCGTGTGTATATGGGGGAGGAGATCAAAATTGACGCCTTCGCCCTGCTAACTTCGCACGATTTAGTTGATTTCAACCGTTATGTCTGGGATCCGGGTAAGCAACGATGGTATCTCAGGACGATCCCCTTCTCTCTGGAGGAGCTGGAGTCCATATACGGTGAAGGATTTGAGCCGCTCGACTATACCAAGTCGAATCCTTATATTGATCAGGAGGGCACTAAATATTACTTTGAAAAAGTCGACTGGAACCAGTATTTCTCCGATCCCAATGGAATCCGTAAGGTGTTTCGGGATGAGATTGACCAGGGTATTGTTACGCCTGACACAGGCGAGATGGACCATCCCGATAATTATTACGTCGATCCCTCAGACGGCCAGACTTACCACAAATATTATGAATATACATACGAAATCGAGGGTCTCAGGCCATCACAATTCAAATATTTTGCTGTAACTTCCTTCGATTACGGTAATCCGGAAAATGACCTGCTGCCCCTGGAATCATCACCGCTATCCAATTATATTAAAGTATATCCGATCTACTCAGCTGAAATTGCGGAGGAAACCGGGGCGGAAATTTCGGTATATCCCAACCCGTACCGTATCGATGCCGGTTACTCCGAGGATGGTTATGAAAATCCCCGCGGGCGCGGTGTGGAATATGAGCGCCGGATTCACTTCATCAATCTTCCGGAGGAATGCACGATCAAGATCTGGACCACCGACGGCGACCTGGTACGCGAAATCAAGCATGGTCCGGGAGAGCCTTTCTCGGAAACCAATTCCAAGGCTTACTGGGATTTGATTACCCGTAACACACAGGCGATTGTAAGCGGAATCTACATTTATAGTATAGAATCCGAGAGGGGTACTGAGCTTGGAAAGATTGTTGTGATTAAATAATGAGGGAGGCTTAAGCGCTTAAGGTGACAATTATGAGATTTAGATTTGGTTTGTTTTTGATCCTGCTGCTTTTGCCTGGGGTATTGTATGGTCAGGCCAAGGTGGCGACAGCGGGGGCGCAGTTTTTGGAGATAGGCGTATCAGCCCGGGCGGTAGCTATGGGTGAGTCGTTTATATCGATTGCTGATGATGCCTCGGCGGTATATTACAATCCTGCCGGCATGACCCAGATATATGAGAAGGAGTTCATGTTTTCGCAC